>NZ_JBIATY010000003.1:637490-981508 GCF_042892235.1 Streptomyces sp. NPDC001816 | reverse complement strand
GTTACATTCCGAACCCGGAAGCTAAGCCTCACAGCGCCGATGGTACTGCAGGGGGGACCCTGTGGGAGAGTAGGACGCCGCCGAACAAAATTTGAGAAAACCCCCGCATCTCCGGATGCGGGGGTTTTCTGCGTTCAGGGTCTATTGCCCCCGGTCTATTGCCCCCGGTCTATTACCTCCGGTCTGTTACCCCCAAAGGGGCGGGCAGCGGCAGGTCAGAGCCGGCCTGCCGCCTTCAGAGCGAGATATGCATCAGCCAATGCCGGCGCCAGATCGTCCGGTGTCGCGTCCACGACTGTCACCCCATGACGACGGAGTTGTTCCGCCGTGCGCTGACGTTCGCTCTGCGCCTGCGCGGCCGCGGCAGCTTCGTACACCGCCTCGGCGTTCCCTCGGGCCTGGGCCATCTGGGCGATGTGCGGATCGGCCACTGAGGCGACGAGGACCGTGTGGCGCTGGGTGAGCTGGGGGAGCACGGGCAGTAGACCCTGCTCCACCGGTGCCGCGTCGAGCGTCGTGAGCAGCACGATCAGGGAGCGTCGAGGAGCCGTACGAAGAGCAGTCGCCGTGAGGCCGCGGGCGTCGGTTTCGACGAGTTCCGGCTCCAGCGTTGCCATCGCGTTGACCAGGGACGGCAGAACATCGCCGGCGGAGCGGCCCTGGACCAGGGCGCGGATCCGACGGTCGTAGGCCAGCAGGTCCACGCGGTCGCCGGCGCGGGAGGCGAGCGCTGCGAGAAGCAGGGCCGCGTCCAGGGAGGCGTCCAGGCGTGGGATGTCGCCCATGCGGCCGGCCGAGGTGCGGCCGGTGTCGAGGACCAGGAGGATGTGGCGGTCGCGTTCGGGTCGCCAGGTGCGGACGGCCACGGTGGACTGGCGGGCGGTGGCACGCCAGTCGATCGAGCGGGTGTCGTCGCCGGGGACGTACTCGCGCAGGCTGTCGAACTCGGTGCCCTCACCGCGGGTCAGCACGCTGGTGCGGCCGTCGAGTTCACGCAATCGGGCGAGTCTCGACGGCAGGTGCTTGCGGCTGGTGAAAGGAGGCAGGACTCGTACCGTCCAGGGAACCTTGTGGGTGCCCTGGCGGGAGAAGAGACCGAGGGGGCCGTAGGAGCGGATCGTCACGCGGTCGGCCTGGCGGTCGCCGCGGCGGGTGGGGCGCAGCCGGGTCGTCACCCGCCGGCGTTCGCCGGCCGGAATGGTGACGCGGTGGCGCGAGCCCTCGACCTCGGTGCCGGGCTGCCAGCTGCTGGGCGGCCATGCGTCCCGCAGGCGCGCCCGCAGAGGGCGGCCGGTGGGATTCGTGATCGTGAGTGTGATGTCAGCGGTTTCGCCGAGGCGTGCGGAGGTGTCGCCGGAGCGGGACAGGACGAGCCGTCGTACGGGTGCCGCGAGTGCGAAGTCGCAGGCGCAGGCCAGGGCCAGGGGACCGTTGACCGCGAGGATGCCCGTCCAGCCGGGTTCCAGGATGCCGACGGGGATCGAGCCGAGGGCCGCGAGGAGGGCGGCGCGTCCGGTGAGCGCCATCAGCGGGGGACCGGGACGTGGGCGAGAATGGCGTTGATGACGGAGTCGGCGGTCACGCCTTCCATCTCGGCTTCGGGGCGCAGCTGGACACGGTGGCGCAGGGTGGGCAGGGCGAGGGCCTTCACATCGTCGGGGATGACGTAGTCGCGGCCGGTCAGCCAGGCCCAGGCCCGCGAGGTGGCGAGCAGCGCGGTGGCGCCCCGCGGGGAGACGCCGAGGGTGAGAGACGGCGACTCGCGGGTGGCGCGGCAGATGTCCACCACGTAGGCCGTGATCTCGGGGGAGACGGTCGTCTTGGCGACGGCGGCGCGGGCCGCGTCGAGGTCGGCCCGACCGGCGACCGGGCGGATGCCGGCGGCGTGCAGGTCGCGCGGGTTGAAGCCCGAGGCGTGGCGGGTGAGGACGTCGATCTCGTCCTGGCGGGAGGGCAGAGGGACCGTCAGCTTGAGGAGGAAGCGGTCCAGTTGGGCCTCGGGGAGGGGGTAGGTGCCCTCGTACTCGACCGGGTTCTGGGTCGCGGCCACCAGGAACGGCTCGGGCAGCAGGCGCGGGGTGCCGTCGACCGTGACCTGGCGTTCCTCCATGGCTTCCAGCAGGGAGGACTGGGTCTTCGGCGGGGTGCGGTTGATCTCGTCCGCCAGAAGGAGGTTGGTGAAGACCGGGCCGGGCTGGAAGGAGAACTCGGCGGTGTGGGTGTCGTAGACGAGGGAGCCGGTGACGTCGCTCGGCATCAGGTCGGGGGTGAACTGGACGCGCTTGGTGTCGAGTTCGAGCGCGGATGCGAGTGCGCGGACGAGCAACGTTTTGGCGACTCCGGGGACTCCTTCAAGGAGAACGTGTCCGCGGCAGAGAAGGGCGACGACGAGGCCGGTCACGGCGGGGTCCTGGCCGACCACGGCTTTGGCGATCTCGGCGCGCAGGGCTTCCAGGGAGGCCCGGGCGGCAGCCGAGTCCCCGGTGTTCCCGGCGTTGTCAGTGGTCGGGTCCATCATGGACGGCGTACCTCTCTTTCGAGGGCGTCGAGTTGGTCGGTGAGTGCGATGAGCGCCGCATCGTCGCCGGGCGGCGGTCCGAAGAGCAATGAGTGCAGGGCCTGTCCGTCGCCGTTGAGGTGGGCGGACAGAGCGGGGAGCAGAGCTTCGGGCGCGTGCGCCTGGGCGACGGGGACGCCGACGAGGGGGGCGAGGCGCGTGCGGGTGGTGGAGCGAAGAGCGGCGGCCGCGCGGTCGCGGGCGTTGGCCTTGCGGTAGAGGCGGGCGCGGCCTTCGGCGGTTTCGGAGGCGCGGATCGCGACGGGGAGTTTCTCGGGCACGAGGGGGCCGAACCGGCGTGCCCGCCAGAAGGCGGCGAGGGCCGCGGCGATGAACAGCTGCAGGGTGCCCCAGAGCCAGCCCGAGGGGAGCAGGTCGAGGAAGCTCTTCCGTTCGCCGGTGTCGGCGGCGGAGGCGTCGGAGAGCGAGGGGAGGTACCAGACCAGATGGGGGCGGGAGCCGAGGAGTTGGAGGGCGAGCGAGGCGTTGCCCTGTTCGTCGAGGCGCTTGTTGAAGAAGATGTCGGGCGCGCCGAGCACGACGGTGTCGCCGTCCCCGGAGGCCGCCGGAAGGCGGAGCAGGGTGGCGAGGCGTTGGCTGGGGTAGCAGGAGTCGGCGTCGAGGTGCGTGGTGGTGTAGCGGATGCCGCCGGTGTCGGCGCTGCCCGCGCGCCGGGCTTCGGGCAGGGTGCAGTGGGGGGTGAGCGTCGAGTCGAAGCTGGTGGCGGGGTCCGCGGTGACCCCGGGGGCGAGTCGCTCGACGGACGAGCTGCCGGCGGCGACGAGGACGGTGCGGCCACCGGAGTTCGCCACGGCCGAGTGCAGCCTGGTCTGTTGACCGGGCGTCAGAAGGTCGGGTACGGCCACGAGAAGCGTGGTGTCCGGGCCGGCGGCGGCGCGTGCCGCGCCGAGCGAGGTGACCACACGCGTGGAGACGCCCCGGTCGGCGAGGAGTTCGGCGACGGCGCGGCTGCCGTAGGTGTCTGCGGAGCGCGGGTCGAGTTCGCCGTGCCGGGTCTGGGAGCGGACCGCGGCCATCGCGACGCCGGCGATCAGGATCAGCACGACGGCGAGGGCGACGCCTCGCCCACGAGTCCAGATCTGGCGGGCGGTGGGCGACGCCGACGTGGTCGGCAGCGTGGCCTCGGCGGTCATCCGGCGGCCCCCTGGCTGGTGTTGTGGGCCGTGCTGGTGGCGCTGTTGGCGAGGACCGGCCGGGTGCGTTCCAGGTCGCGGTCGAGTTCGGCGATCCGCTGGTACGACTGCTCGCTTGCTCTGCGCCCGCCGTATGTGACGTCGTCGAACTCCCGGGCGGCGGAGCGCAGTCGGTCCGTGTGCGCGGGGAGAGTGCGGCCGGCCTCGGCGGCGGCTTCGTCGGCGGTGCGGCCGGGCCGGACGTCGAGCAGGGTTCGCTCCTCCAGGGAGCGGACGATGGCCCTCATGCGTTCCTGGACGGCCTGGTTCCAGTGGCCCTGGGCGGCGTGTGCCTCGCTGGCCGCGCGGTGTTCGGCGGCACTGCGGGGGCGCTCGTCGAACAGGGCCGCGGTGGAGACTGGTTGGCGGCGCGGGGTGCCCAGGCGCCACCACAGGGCGGCCAGCACGGCGACGACGAACAGGACGACGACGAGCAGCCCGAGCGTGCCGCCAGGTGTGGCGCCGGCGGCTGTGCTGAACAGCTTGTCCAGCCAGTCCCAGAAGGCGTTCAGGGCGCGCTGGAGCAGGCTGGGGTCGTTCTCGTGGTACATCCGCTTGGACAGCTCACGGCGTGCCGCCTCCCGGGCGGGATCGCGCGGGATGGTCACGGGCGGCTCGTCGCCCGAGCCGCCGGCCGCCAGGAGTGTGGTGTGTGCCGTGCCCAGCAGGCCTCGTACGGCCGATCCGGCGGCGCCCGGCAGGGCCGGGGCCGCCGTGAGAACTCCCCCCGTCAGGCTCACCGCATCAGCTCCCCGGGACGGGGCCGGGGGTGCCGGTGCCGTGGTCCTGGACGCCGGCGGCGCGGGCCAGTTCGAGGTCGAGGGCTTCGCGGCGGATGCGCTGGTCGATGTACAGGAGCACGGTGACGCCCGCGTTGATCGGGAGCGTGATCATGGTGCCGATCACCGCACCGATGCCGCTGATGATCAGGAAGCTCCAGCCGGGGCTCTGGGCCTGGGTGGCGAAGAGGCCCGTCATCCCGTCGCCGCTGACGGCGGCCGCCAGGAGGGTGAAGGGGATCACGACGAGCGACGAGACGATGTTGGCGATGAGCCCGGCGAGCAGCTGGATGCCGAGGACGCGCCACCAGGAGCCGCGGACCAGCTTCGCGGAGCGGCTCATCGACTTCACGATGCTCTGGCGCTCCAGCATCAGCGCGGGCGAGGCCAGGGAGAAGCGGACCGTCAGCCACACCGCGACGACGGCGGCGGCGAGGAGGCCCAGGATGACGACCGCGATGCCGGCTCCCTCGTTTCCGCCGGCGACGGCGACGAGGATGCCGGGCAGTGCGCCGCAGAGCAGCACACCGACGGTGATGAGGCCCAGCAGGAGGAGCAGTCCGGCCAGCTTCGGCACCTGCGGGCGGGCGTCCCGCCAGGCCTCGCCGGCGCTGACAGGCTTGCCGAGGACGGCGCGGCTGGTGACCGTCGTGAGCAGGGCGGTCGCGACGATGGTGCCGACGACGGTGATCACGGCCACGAGACTGGTGCCGGCCATCAGCGCGCCCATGGCCTGGAGTATCTCGCTCGGCGTGGCGCTGCGGTCGTTGAGGGCGCTGGTGGTCTCGCCGTCGTTCAGCAGGAAGCCCTGCAGGAGGATCACGCTCAGCCGGGTGAGGACCGAGACGGTGAGCGAGATGCCGAGGACCGTGCGCCAATAGGTGCGCATGGTGGAGACGGCACCGTCGAGGATCTCGCCGACGCCGAGCGGGCGCAGCGGGATCACGCCGGGCTTGGCAGCGGGCGGGGGACCGCCCCAACCGCCGCCCCAGCCTCCGTAGCCGCCGGGGGTGCCGTAACCGCCAGGAGGGCCGTAGCCGCCGGGAGGACCGCTGTACGAGCCGCCTCCGTGCCCGCCGGGCTGTCCGCCGCCGTACCCGCCGCCCCAGCCCGGGCCGGGCGGTGGAGGTGGCGGGGCCTGGCCGGGACTCGGGGGACCCGTGGGCGCAGACCACTGGCCGGGCGGCGGCTGTTCCTTGGACCACTTCGGGCCTGGGCCCTGCCGGTCTGTGCCAGGCTGCGCGGCCGGCTCGGCGGGGCCGGGACGGTCGGTGGGCTCGGCGAGGCCGGACGCGCCGGGTTCCCGCCCGTCGGGCGACGAGGCGGATCCGGGCGAGGCCCAGCCCGGAGTGTCTGTCATCGATGCTCCTCTACGGTGCCCGTCCGCGGTCGCGACGGCAGGTTGGCAGACATCGTGCCATGGGGTGGTCATCGCGTGACCGGCCGCGGTAGGGGCTGGACGCCTTCAATTGTCCGCCGGATACGGGGCAGACTGACCGCATGGCTGATCAGTACGCGCAAACCGGCGAGGACAAGCGGCCGACCGACATACCCGTGCTCCGATGGGAGGAACCACCCGAAGGTCCTGTACTGGTCCTTCTCGACCAGACGAGGCTGCCCGGCGAAGAGGTCGAGCTGGTGTGCACGGACGCGCCCGCGCTGGTGGAGGCGATCCGTTCGCTCGCCGTGCGTGGGGCGCCGCTGCTCGGGATCGCGGGGGCGTACGGCGTCGCGCTCGCCGCCGCGCGGGGCTTCGACGTGGAGGAGGCCGCGCGGGCGCTCGAGGGTGCCCGGCCGACCGCGGTGAACCTCTCCGTCGGGGTGCACCGAGCCGAGTCCGCCTACCGCGCGGCGCTCGTGAGTACCGGCGACACCACCGCGGCGGCGATGGCGGCGCTGACCGCCGCGCGGACGCTGCACCGGGAGGACGCCGAGGCCAGCGCCCGGATGGCCGCCCACGGCCTGGCGCTGCTGGACGAACTATTGCCGGGCGGCGGGCAGCGGATCCTGACCCACTGCAACAGCGGGTCGCTGGTGTCGGGCGGAGAAGGCACGGCGTTCGCGGTGGCTCTCGCAGCGCACCGTGCGGGGCGGCTGCGGCGGCTGTGGGTGGACGAGACGCGTCCGCTGCTGCAAGGCGCTCGTCTGACGGCGTACGAGGCGGCTCGCCACGGCATGGCGTACTCCTTGCTCACCGACAACGCGGCCGGTTCGCTGTTCGCGGCGGGTGAGGTGGATGCCGTGCTGATCGGGGCGGACCGGATCGCGGCCGACGGTTCGGTGGCGAACAAGGTGGGGAGCTATCCGCTCGCGGTGCTCGCGCGGTACCACCATGTGCCGTTCATAGCGGTGGCGCCGGTGACGACGGTCGACCCGCAGACGCCGGACGGGGCGTCCATAGAGGTCGAGCAGCGCCCTGGTTTCGAGGTGACCGAGGTCACATTGCCCCAGGTGCCCGTGACGGGAGCGGGAGGCGGGATTCCGGTGGCACCCCTGGGGACCCAGGCGTACAACCCGGCGTTCGACGTGACGCCGCCCGAGTTGGTGACGGCGATAGTCACCGAGGAGGGGGCCGTTTCTCCTGTGACGGCCGAGGCACTTGCGGAGCTGTGTGCCAGGTCGCGCCAACGTTGAATCGCCCGTCCAGCGCGTCGACACCCCAACCCCCACAATCGATCTGGATAGCCCCGGCACCGCCCGCCGGTGATCATGGTGCGGTGCATGTCGGTGGACGAGGGCAGACAGTGACCGGCTCCTACGACTATCGTCACGAGGCCGTGACCTGCCTCACCAGGGCGCCTGTCGCTGTTATGAGAATGGGATGATGTCGTTTATGAAGGGACGAGTCCTTGTCGTCGACGACGACACCGCACTGGCCGAGATGCTCGGCATCGTGCTGCGTGGTGAAGGTTTTGAGCCGTCTTTCGTAGCCGACGGCGACAAGGCGCTGGCCGCTTTCCGTGAGTCCAAGCCCGACCTGGTGCTGCTCGACCTGATGCTGCCCGGCCGGGACGGCATCGAGGTGTGCCGCCTGATCAGGGCGGAGTCCGGCGTGCCGATCGTGATGCTCACGGCCAAGAGCGACACCGTCGACGTCGTCGTGGGCTTGGAGTCGGGCGCCGACGACTACATCGTGAAGCCGTTCAAGCCGAAGGAGCTGGTGGCCCGGATCCGGGCGCGGCTCAGGAGGTCGGAGGAGCCGGCGCCGGAGCAGCTCACCATCGGTGACCTGGTCATCGACGTGGCAGGGCACTCGGTGAAGCGGGACGGGCAGTCGATCGCGCTGACCCCGCTGGAGTTCGACCTGCTGGTCGCGCTGGCCCGCAAGCCGTGGCAGGTGTTCACGCGTGAGGTGCTGCTCGAGCAGGTGTGGGGCTATCGCCACGCCGCCGACACGCGGCTCGTCAACGTGCACGTCCAGCGGCTGCGCTCCAAGGTCGAGAAGGACCCGGAGCGGCCGGAGATCGTGGTGACCGTCCGTGGTGTCGGTTACAAGGCCGGACCGAGCTGACATGTCCGGGGACAGGACCGCTTCGGCTCCCGGCCGGTCCGGGGCCCGTCCGGGGCGGCCTGTCGGCCGGAAGGCGGCGGGTTCGGGCTGGGGACGCTTCTTCGAGGGCGGGCTGCTGCAGGGAGGGGTCCAGGGCAGCCCGGTCGTCCGCCTGTTCATGCGCTGGGTGCGCCGTCCGCTGCTGCCCGTCATGAGGCTGTGGCGGCGCAACATCCAGCTGCGGGTCGTCGCCACGACGCTGCTGATGTCGCTGGGTGTCGTCCTGCTGCTGGGCTTCGTCGTGATCGGGCAGGTGCGCAACGGCCTGCTGGACGCGAAGGTGAAGGCGTCGCAGAGCCAGGCCACCGGCGGGTTCGCGGTGGCCAAGCAGAAGGCCGACGAGGCGGCCAGCGGCACGGGCCCGGGTACCAGCGGTGATGGCACCGCCACGGCCGACGGACGGCAGTCGCAGAACGTCATCCCGTGGATGAGTGACCTCGTGGATTCGCTCTCCAGCGGCGGTGCCGGTGCCTTCGACGTCGTGACGCTCCCGGTGGGCGACGACAGCGGCGGCGGCCGCAGCCCGCGCGGCTCCGGGAAGGTCGACCCCTCCTTCAGCGTGCCCGCCGACCTGCGCGACCGGATCAACAGCAGTACGACGGCCGCCCAGAGCTACACCCGGATCGTCTACTCCAACGGCAAGGAGTCCCAGCCGGCGCTGGTCATCGGCAAGCAGGTCAACGACCCCAACGGCCACCCCTACGAGCTGTACTACCTCTTCCCGCTCACGCAGGAGGAGAAGTCGCTCAGCCTGGTCAAGGGCACGCTGGCGACCGCCGGGCTCTTCGTCGTCGTACTCCTGGGCGCCATCGCCTGGCTGGTGGTGCGGCAGGTCGTCACTCCGGTGCGGATGGCGGCCGGGATCGCGGAGCGGCTGTCCGCCGGGCGGCTGCAGGAGCGGATGAAGGTCACCGGCGAGGACGACATCGCCCGTCTGGGCGAGGCCTTCAACAAGATGGCGCAGAACCTCCAGCTGAAGATTCAGCAGCTGGAGGACCTGTCACGGATGCAGCGGCGGTTCGTCTCCGACGTGTCGCACGAGCTGCGTACGCCGCTGACGACCGTACGGATGGCCGCCGACGTCATCCACGAGGCCCGCGAGGACTTCGATCCGGTCACCGCGCGGTCGGCCGAGCTGCTCGCCGACCAGCTGGACCGGTTCGAGTCGCTGCTCGCGGACCTGCTGGAGATCAGCCGCTTCGACGCCGGTGCCGCGGCGCTGGAGGCCGAGCCGATAGACCTCAGGGAGGTCGTGCGGCGGGTCGTCGGCGGCGCCGAGCCGCTCGCCGAGCGCAAGGGCACGCACATACGCGTCGTCGGTGACCAGCAGCCCGTCGTGGCCGAGGCCGACGCCCGGCGGTTGGAGCGCGTACTGCGCAACCTCGTCGTCAACGCCGTCGAGCACGGTGAGGGCAAGGACGTCGTCGTCAAGCTGGCCTCCGCGGGCGGCGCGGTCGCCATCGCGGTGCGCGACTACGGCGTCGGACTCAAGCCCGGCGAGGCGACCCGCGTCTTCAGCCGCTTCTGGCGGGCCGACCCGGCACGCGCGCGTACCACCGGCGGTACGGGCCTCGGGCTGTCGATCGCCCTGGAGGACGCCCGGCTGCACGGCGGCTGGCTGCAGGCCTGGGGTGAGCCGGGCGGCGGCTCGCAGTTCCGGCTGACGCTGCCGCGGACCGCGGACGAGCCGCTGCGCGGCTCTCCGATACCGCTGGAGCCCAAGGACTCGCGGCGCAACCGAGGGCTCGACGACGCCGGCCTGCCCCGCGGGGGCCAGGAGAAGCGGGCGACCGTTCCGGTGCAGCCGGGCGGCGGCCAGGTGCCGCCACTGCCCGCGCGCGCCCCGATCGCCCCGCGTCTGGCCTCCGTCACCCCGGCCGCCGACCCGACCGCGCTGCCCGGCAGCGGCAACGGCGCGCGTGTCGTTCCCCGGCCCGCCGGCGGCGCCCGGCGCCCCGACGACAGGCCCGCGGCCGGTCCGGCATCCGACACACAAGCGGCCCGTCCGGATCCGGCCGGGCCCAAGGACTCGACCGAGCCAGGGGAGGCATTTCGTGGGCGCTGACCGCGAGGGGGGCGTCCGGCACAGGCCGGGACGCGCGGTGGCCTACTCGGTCTGTGGGGCCGTTCTGCTGGCCGGGTGTGCCTCGATGCCCGACAGCGGGGACCTGCGGGACGTCGAGTCCACGCCGCGGCAGGACACCGGGGTGCGCGTCTTCGCCATGCCGCCCGCCGAGGACGCCGAGCCCGGCGAGATCATGCAGGGCTTCCTGGAGGCCCTGACCAGCGACGATCCGCAGTACGACACCGCCCGCAAGTACCTGACCGCCGATGCCGCGCGCACCTGGCGGCCGGAGCGGTCGGCCACCGTCCTCGCGAACGGACCGAGTGCCGTGCCCGGCCAGCAGCATCCCGGCGGCCGGGATGCGACCGACAGCGGCAGCCTCACCTACGTCCTGACCGGCAGCATGGTCGCCACGGTCGGCGCGCAGCAGGCGTACAAGCCCGCCGCCGGGTCCTACAGCGAGAAGGTGCACCTCACCAAGGACGCCAAGAGCGGGCAGTGGCGCATCGACGCGCTGCCCCAGGGCGTCGTGATGGGCAAGTCGGACTTCCAGCGCAACTACACGTCCGTCAACAAGTACTACTTCGCCTCCGCCACGACGGTCGGGGCGACCGGGCAGCCGGTGGCGGTCGCCGACCCGGTGTTCGTCCGCAGCAAGGTGGACCCGATGACCCAGATGGTGCGGTCGCTGCTGAGCGGGCCGACCAGGTGGCTTGAGCCGGTGGTCAGATCCAGCTTCCCGACCGGTACGGCCCTGCAGGAGGGCGTGTCGGGGCTGGCGCCGGACGACCAGAACAGGCTGACGGTGCCGCTGAACTCCAAGGTCTCCCACGCCGGTGCCGCCAAGTGCACGGAGATGGCGACCCAGTTGCTGTTCACGCTGCGGAACCTGACGCCGACGCTGGAGTCGGTCGAGCTGCAGGGGCCCGGCCGGCACCGGCTGTGCGACCTCACCGAGGAGCGCGCCGAGTCCGCCGCCTGGCATGCCTCGGCCCAGCGCCCCGAGTACCTGTACTTCCTCGACGGCAAGCACCGCCTGGTGCGGCTGCCCACCGGGAGCGCGGGGACCAGCGCCGTTCCGGTGCCGGGCCCGCTGGGGGAGGGCGAGAAGGAGCTGCAGTCGGTGGCCGTCTCGCGGGACGAGCACACCGTGGCCGGGATCGGCGCCGACGGGAAGGCGCTGTACGTGACCTCGCTGGCGTCGGGCGGTTCGCTCGGGGAAGCGGTGGTCGGCAGCCAGGGGGCGACCGCGACCGACCGGCTGACCACGCCGAGTTGGGACGCCCGCGGCGACCTGTGGGTGGCCGACCGCGACCCGCGCCGTCCGAAGCTGTACGTCCTCGAGCAGGGCGTCGGCAAGCCGGTGGAGGTCACCATCCCGGACCTGCGCGGACGCATCCGCGACGTGCGGGTGGCCGCCGACGGCGTGCGGGTCGCGCTGGTCGTGGAGAAGGGTGACAAGCAGCAGTCCCTGCTCATCGGCCGGATCGAGCGCGACGACATGTCGGGGGCCCGTCCCGCGGTCCGCGAACTGCGCTCCGCCGCCCCCGATCTGGAGCAGGTCACGACCATGTCCTGGGCCGGGGACAGCCGGCTCGTCGTGGTCGGCCTGGAGCAGGGGGGCGTGCATCAGATGCGGTACGTCCAGGTCGACGGCTCCACCCTGGACGGTCCGGCGCCCGCGGCCCTGTCGGGTGTGAAGGCGATCGCCGCGTCCGAGGACGAACGGGTGCCGATGGTGGCCTACTCGGAGGACGGGATCGTACGACTGCCGTCCGGGGCTCAGTGGCAGAAGGTGGACAAGGACGGGACAGCGCCGGTCTATCCGGGCTGAGAACCCCGTCCCACAGGGACCGTCCGCCTCGCGTGGACGTCCCTCCTGCGCAGACGCCCGTTCCGCGGGCATGTCCATACGGCCCTCACTCGTGTGGGTGATGGTCCGTGGGCGTTGTTCCAGGCTGTCCACAGGGCGTTTTCCACAGGGGTGGCCGGTCGTCCCGGGCGTTGGCACAGTGGTGGACATGCGGGGGTGGTGGCGGGACCTCACCGACCTGGTGCTGCCGGCCGACTGCGCGGGCTGCGGGGCACCTCGTACGGAGCTGTGCCCGCGGTGCCGCACCGCACTGGGCGGAGCCGCGCCGCGCCGGGTGCGGCCGGTCCCGGAGCCGCCGGGGCTGCCGGTGGTGCACGCGGCGGCTCCCTACGCGGGGGAGGTGCGGGCTCTCCTCCTCGCCCACAAGGAGCGCGGCGTGCTGGCGCTCGCAGGGGCCTTGGGAGCGGCCCTGGCAGGGGCTGTGCGGGCGTGTCCCGGGCCGGGTGGGCCCGGTGCAGGGCCCATGGGACGGCGGGAGCCCGGGAGCGTGCTGCTCGTCCCCGTGCCCTCCGCCCGGTGGGCCGTGCGGGCTCGTGGGCACGATCCGGTGCGGCGGATGGCGCTCGCGGCGGCCGGTGAGCTGCGGCGCACCGGGACACCGGCCCGGGTGGCCGCCGTGCTGCGGCAGCGGCGGGCGGTGGCGGACCAGGCGGAGCTCGACGCCAGGCAGCGCCTGGAGAACCTCGCCGGCGCGCTGGAGGTGACGGCGGGCGGGGAGCGGCTGCTCGCCGGGGGCCGCCTCGTGGTCGTCGACGATCTGATGACGACGGGAGCGAGCCTTGCGGAGGCGGCGCGGGCGTTGCGGGAGGCGCTCGTATCACGCCGCAATGGGGGAACGGCTGTGTACGCGGCCGGAACTCGGGAAGGAAGGGGGGAACGACGGATCGGAGCACGGTCGGACAGGAAGAACTGGGTGCATGGTGCACCGGAAATAGTGGCGCCGAACGTCATCGGAGAGGCGCTCCACGCAGCCGTGGTCGCCGCTCCGAGGGATTCCTTTGAAATAAACAGGAACTGAGCACCTACCTACATCGTTGCAGGTAGTGAGAGGGTCAATTCACCTGAACGGAGGTACGCATCGGTAGAGGGTGACGACATCCGTCCGGGCGAGATATGTTCGGTTGTGAGGAAAGGCGCAGGCCGCACCTCTCATATCCGAATGCTGTGCTGCGGGTTTTCCGCAATCACCCGCAGCGCTGGGTGGAGATCTTGCCCATGGGGGAGGAGGAGGTGAAGTCACCGAGTCCGAGGTTCCGGGGCTCACCGGGACCTGGTGCAAAAGGGAGATGCTCCGCCGATGGAGCGGAGCGATCCGGGAACGGAGTTCTGCGTGGACATCGTCGTCAAGGGCCGCAAGACCGAGGTGCCCGAGCGGTTCCGCAAGCACGTGGCCGAGAAGCTGAACCTGGAGAAGATCCAGAAGCTCGATGGCAAGGTGATCAGCCTCGACGTCGAGGTGTCCAAGGAGCCCAACCCGCGTCAGGCCGACCGGTGTGACCGAGTGGAGATCACACTCAGGTCCCGCGGTCCGGTGATCCGGGCGGAGGCAGCGGCCAGCGATCCGTATGCGGCACTCGACATGGCGGCGGAGAAGCTGGACGCCCGGCTGCGCAAGCAGCACGACAAGCGATTCTCGCGCCGCGGCGCCCGCCGGATCTCGGCGGCGGAGGTTCCCGACCACGTCCCGGGCGTGGCGACACTCAACGGCAACGGCCTCCCCGTCCACGAGGACGAGTCGGACGGAGTGCCGACCAAGAAGATCGGCTCGCTGGAGGTCAAGGGCGAAGGTCCCCTGATCGTCCGCGAGAAGACGCACGTCGCCTCCCCGATGAGCCTCGACCAGGCCCTCTACGAGATGGAACTGGTCGGCCACGACTTCTACTTGTTCGTCGACTCCGAGACCAAGGAACCGAGTGTCGTCTACCGGCGGCACGCCTACGACTACGGCGTCATCCACCTCAGCACCGAAGCGATGGTCGCTGAGGCGCCCCCGGCGGCAGGGGGCACACTGGGTGGCTGACCCACCCGGCCGAAGCTGAGCGGTGCCCCTGGAAGCGCGCGTGCGCCCCCAGGGGCACCCGTGTGCGACCACTTCGCGCCCCGCTCGTCACCTCGGCGCCGTCCGGGCATGAAATCATGACCGCACCGGCCCAACCGGTGGGCCGCTGCCTTGGGTTGGCGATGGCACAGGACCACAGGCCACAGCCTTCAGGGGGAGGAACGATGGCGGACACCTTCGGACCGATGCGAGGCGATGACGCGGGCGACGATGTCATCGGCATGGGCCCGGACCCGGGCTCTTCACGCCAGGAGCCGATCAGAGTCCTGGTCGTGGACGACCATGCGCTCTTCCGCCGTGGCCTGGAGATCGTGCTCGCGGCCGAGGAGGACATCCAGGTCGTCGGCGAGGCGGGCGACGGTGCCGAGGCCGTCGACAAGGCCGCGGACCTGTTGCCCGACATCGTGCTGATGGACGTACGCATGCCCAAGCGCGGCGGGATCGAGGCCTGCACCTCCATCAAGGAGGTCGCCCCCAGCGCGAAGATCATCATGCTGACGATCAGCGACGAGGAGGCCGACCTCTACGACGCGATCAAGGCGGGCGCGACCGGATACCTCCTCAAGGAGATCTCCACGGACGAGGTGGCCACCGCCATTCGTGCCGTGGCCGACGGGCAGTCGCAGATCAGCCCCTCCATGGCGTCCAAGCTCCTCACCGAGTTCAAGTCGATGATCCAGCGCACCGACGAACGCCGGCTGGTGCCCGCGCCGCGGCTGACCGATCGCGAGCTGGAGGTACTCAAGCTCGTCGCCACCGGGATGAACAACCGGGACATCGCCAAGGAGCTGTTCATCTCCGAGAACACCGTGAAGAACCACGTCCGCAACATCCTGGAGAAGCTGCAGCTGCACTCCAGGATGGAAGCGGTGGTCTACGCGATGCGGGAGAAGATCCTCGAGATCCGCTAGCTCCTAGCCGAGCAGGCCGGCAAGTTCCCTGGCGAGGGGCTCGCGGAGCTCGGGTGCGTCCACCCGTTCCACCCGGACGTCCGTGCAGTTCACCCAGGTCGCCGCCTCGATGAGGGCCTGCGCCACCGCCGGGACCGCCTTCGGGCCGTCCAGAGTGACCTGCCTGGCCACCAGAGTGCTGCCCTCGCGGGCCGGGTCGACGCGCCCGACCAGCAGACCGCCCGCCAGCACCGGCATCGCGAAGTAGCCGTAGACCCGCTTCGGCTTGGGGACGTAGGCCTCCAGGCGGTGGGTGAAGCCGAAGATCCGCTCCGTGCGCGACCGCTCCCAGATCAGCGAGTCGAACGGGGACAGCAGCGTGGTGCGGTGACGGCCGCGCGGCGGTGTGGCGAGGGCCGCCGGATCCGCCCAGGCAGGCCTGCCCCAGCCCTCCACCTCGACCGGCACCAGACCCGAGTCGGCGATCACCGCGTCGACCTGCTCGCCCTTGAGACGGTGGTAGTCCGCGATGTCCGCGCGCGTGCCGACGCCCAGGGACTCGCCGGCCAGCCGCACCAGGCGGCGCACGCACTCGGCGTCGTCCAGCTCGTCGTGCAGCAGCGCCTCCGGGATCGCGCGCTCGGCGAGGTCGTACACCCGCTTCCAGCCGCGGCGCTCGACGCACACCACCTCGCCGTACATCAGCGCGCGCTCCACGGCGACCTTGGTGCCCGACCAGTCCCACCAGTCGTTGGTCTTCTTCGCGCCGCCCAACTCCGTGGCCGTCAGTGGGCCTTCCGCGCGCAGCTGCTTGATGACCTGGTCGTAGGCGCCGTCGGGAAGCTGGTGGTTCCAGTGCGGGCGGTTGCGGTAGGCGCGGCGGCGGAAGGCGAAGTGCGGCCACTCCTCGACCGGCAGGAGGCACGCCGCGTGCGACCAGTACTCGAAGGCATGCGGTCGTGCCGGAAGCGCGCCGATGGACGCAGGCTTCCAGTACGCCGACTCGACGGTCTTGCGGCCGACCGCGCCGAGGCGGGCGTACGGGATCAGCTCGTGCGAGCGGGCGAGGACCGAGATCGTGTCGAGCTGCACCGCGCCGAGATGGCGGAGCACCCCACGGACACCGGCCCGCCGGTCGGGCGCGCCGAGGAAGCCCTGGGCCCGAAGGGCGATCCGGCGGGCGTCGTCCGCGGTGAGGGCGGTGGTGGGGCGCGGCAGGGTCGTCATGCGTCGGACGATAGGGGGTGGCACTGACAGTGCGGGACGACCTGCGGTTTCGTCCGGGCGGGGTCAGGTCCGGGCGGGCAGGTACGGCGCCGTCGACGGCAGGCCCAGGTCCGACGGGAGCAGGGAGCCGAGCCAGCAGTCCCGGCGTACCCCCTTGTTGTTGATGGCCGAGCGCAGCGTGCCCTCGATGGTGAAACCGGCGCGCTCCGCCACCGCGCGCGAGGGGCCGTTTCCGACCTCCGCGCGCCATTCCAGGCGGTCGACGGACAGTGCGAGGAAGGCCCAGCGGGCGGCGGCGAGCGTGGCCTCGGTGATGTAGCCGCGGCCGCGGTGCTCCTTCACGGCCCAGAATCCGATCTCGCCGGTGCCCAGTGCGCGCATCATCACGCTGAGCATCCCCGCCAGTTCTCCTTCGGGGAGGAAGACGCCGAACGTGTACATCGAGTCGTTGGTCCAGCCGTCGGGCACCATCTGCTCGACGAAGCTCTCGGCGTGCTCGAGCAGATAGGGAGATGGGAACGTGGAGATCCAGCGCTGCATGTCCGGGTCCTGGGCGGCCTTGTACACCGCCTCGGTGTCGTCAGGCCCGACGGTGCGCAGCACGAGCCGGTCGGTCGAGAGGGTGACGGGTTCCATCGGCCGATTCTGCGCGGGCGGCACGCGCTGCGCCAGTGCTTTTCGCCGTGTGTGAGCGGGTGATCACATTTCGCGCAATTCCTTGGCGCAGGGCGGCACTATCCGCAGGGCCCGCCCGTTGTCCAGGGTGAAGCAGCCGTCGTGCCGCCGGGCCTCCCGGCGCAGCCAGGTCCTCGCATACGATGGCCGTTGCTCAGTACGTCAGAAGGAAAACCGACCGTCCCAGGCCCGACCGGCAAGGAGACCAGCCCCCGTGTCCGTCCTCTCGAAGATCATGCGTGCAGGCGAAGGCAAGATCCTGCGCAAGCTGCACCGCATCGCGGACCAGGTCAACTCCATCGAAGAGGACTTCGTCGACCTCTCCGACGCCGAGCTGCGTGCCCTCACCGAGGAGTACAAGCAGCGCTACGCCGATGGTGAGAGCCTGGACGACCTGCTCCCCGAGGCGTTCGCCACCGTCCGCGAGGCCGCCAAGCGCGTCCTCGGCCAGCGGCACTACGACGTGCAGCTGATGGGTGGCGCCGCCCTCCACCTCGGCTACGTGGCCGAGATGAAGACCGGTGAGGGCAAGACCCTCGTCGGCACGCTGCCCGCGTATCTGAACGCCCTCTCCGGCGACGGCGTCCACCTGATCACGGTCAACGACTACCTGGCCGAGCGCGACTCCGAGATGATGGGCCGCGTCCACAAGTTCCTGGGCCTGACCGTCGGCTGCATCCTGGCCAACATGACGCCGGCCCAGCGCCGCGAGCAGTACGAGTGCGACATCACGTACGGCACGAACAACGAGTTCGGCTTCGACTACCTCCGCGACAACATGGCGTGGTCCAAGGACGAGCTGGTCCAGCGCGGCCACAACTTCGCCATCGTCGACGAGGTCGACTCCATCCTGGTCGACGAGGCCCGTACGCCGCTGATCATCTCCGGCCCGGCCGACCAGGCCACCAAGTGGTACGGCGACTTCGCCAAGCTCGTCACGCGCCTGAAGAAGGGCGAGGCGGGCAACCCGCTCAAGGGCCTGGAGGAGACCGGCGACTACGACGTCGACGAGAAGAAGCGCACGGTCGCCATCCACGAGGCCGGTGTCTCCAAGGTCGAGGACTGGCTGGGCATCGACAACCTCTACGAGTCGGTGAACACGCCTCTGGTGGGCTACCTGAACAACGCCATCAAGGCCAAGGAGCTCTTCAAGAAGGACAAGGACTACGTCGTCATCGACGGCGAGGTCATGATCGTCGACGAGCACACCGGCCGTATCCTCGCCGGCCGCCGCTACAACGAGGGCATGCACCAGGCGATCGAGGCGAAGGAAGGGGTGGACATCAAGGACGAGAACCAGACGCTCGCCACGATCACCCTGCAGAACTTCTTCCGCCTCTACAGCAAGCTCTCCGGCATGACCGGTACGGCCATGACCGAGGCCGCCGAGTTCCACCAGATCTACAAGCTCGGCGTGGTCCCGATCCCGACGAACAAGCCGATGATCCGCAAGGACCAGTCGGACCTGATCTACCGCACCGAGGTGGCCAAGTTCGAGGCGGTCGTCGACGACATCGCCGAGAAGCACGAGAAGGGCCAGCCGATCCTCGTCGGCACGACGTCCGTCGAGAAGTCGGAGTACCTCTCCCAGCAGCTCAGCAAGCGCGGCATCCAGCACGAGGTGCTGAACGCCAAGCACCACGAGCGCGAGGCCTCGATCGTCGCCCAGGCCGGCCGCAGGGGCGCCGTGACGGTGGCCACCAACATGGCCGGCCGTGGCACGGACATCAAGCTCGGCGGCAACCCCGAGGACCTCGCCGAGGCGGAGCTGCGCCAGCGCGGCCTCGACCCCGAGGAGCACATCGAGGAGTGGGCGCACGCCCTGCCCGCCGCCCTGGAGAAGGCCGAGCAGGCGGTCAAGGCCGAGAAGGAAGAGGTCGAGGAGCTCGGCGGCCTCTACGTGCTCGGTACCGAGCGGCACGAGTCGCGGCGTATCGACAACCAGCTGCGCGGTCGTTCCGGCCGTCAGGGCGACCCGGGCGAGTCCCGCTTCTACCTGTCGCTGGGCGACGACCTGATGCGCCTGTTCAAGGCCCAGATGGTCGAGCGCGTGATGGCGATGGCGAACGTGCCGGACGACGTGCCGATCGAGAACAAGATGGTCACGCGCGCGATCGCGTCCGCGCAGTCGCAGGTCGAGCAGCAGAACTTCGAGACGCGTAAGAACGTCCTGAAGTACGACGAGGTGCTCAACCGGCAGCGCGAGGTCATCTACGGCGAGCGCCGTCGCGTCCTGGAGGGCGAGGACCTGCACGAGCAGGTGCAGCACTTCATGGACGACACGATCGACGCGTACGTCGGCGCGGAGACCGCCGAGGGCTTCCCCGAGGACTGGGACCTGGACCGGCTGTGGGGTGCCTTCAAGCAGCTCTACCCGGTGAAGGTCACCGTCGAAGAGCTGGAGGAGGCGGCCGGTGACCGGGCCGGTCTGACCGCCGAGTTCATTGCCGAGTCCATCAAGGACGACATCCAGGAGCAGTACGCGGCGCGTGAGAGGCAGCTCGGCTCCGAGATCATGCGTGAGCTGGAGCGGCGGGTCGTGCTGTCGGTCCTCGACCGCAAGTGGCGTGAGCACCTCTACGAGATGGACTACCTCCAGGAGGGCATCGGCCTGCGCGCGATGGCGCAGAAGGACCCGCTGGTCGAGTACCAGCGCGAGGGCTTCGACATGTTCACCGCGATGATGGAGGGCATCAAGGAGGAGTCCGTCGGCTACCTGTTCAACCTGGAGGTCCAGGTCGAGCAGCAGGTCGAGGAGGTCCCGGTCGAGGAGGTCCAGCCGGTGGCCGAGGGCGTCCAGGACACGGTGCCGGCGCAGGCGGGCGCGCGTCCGGAGATCCGGGCCAAGGGGCTGGACGTTCCGCAGCGGCGGGATCTGCACTTCTCCGCGCCCACCGTGGACGGTGAGGGCGGCATCCTGGAGCGCGACCTGGAGGACGACGAGCCTGTGCGGTCCGAGTCGGACGGGCTGACCCGTGCGGAGCGTCGTCGGCAGGCGAAGGGCGGGCGGCGCCGCAAGAAGTAACCTGCGGTGTTTCAGCCATTGACTCAGGGCCGGGTCTCCTTTGGAGGCCCGGCCCTTGGCTTGTTGTGCGGGGGGTGGGTTTCGCTTGCCCGCAGCCCCGCAGGTGCTAGTCCTCGGGGGTGTGTGGAGGCCTGGGGCCCAGTTCTACCGCTGTGCAGCGCCAGCGGTGGTCCGGGCCCTGTTCGAGGCGGAAGGCCATGGCGCGGCGTTGGTCGCCGGCGGCGATGCGGGCGAAGACCTCGAGGGCGCCGGCGCGGGCCACGTAGTAGCCGATGTCGTCCACGACCGGGCGGGTGCCGTGGGTGCGCAGGGGGCCCCGTTCGGCGAGGCGGGCGAGGTCGTCGTAGGCCCGGCCCGCGGTGTGCCGGAGCATCCAGTGGACGGGCCGCTGACCGCTCAGGACGGCCAGCAGACGGTCGGCGAAGAGGTCGGTGGGCCGCGGCTGCGCCACGGCCGTCCCCGGCGCCGTACGGGCCCTGCCGCGGGCGGGGTTGCGGGGTGGTGCGGTGCCGGGACGGCGGGAGTCGTGGCGGGTCGGCGGGCGGTGGCGCGGGCGGGGCTGGGGCTTGCGGCTCATGACCTTGTTCATCGGAGTCCCCGTTCGGTCGGCCCGGTTGATACCGGGCGGTAACTCGCTGGTGGGGATCTTGTACGGGGGCGGGGGGCGCCGCCGCAAGGAAGGTGGGGCGGGTGGCGAGGGGGCGGATATGTTCACCTATCCGGGTGGTGAGGGGGCGCGGAAATCCCGTGGTTGAGCGGCGGAACCGGGTGAGGTACGGGGCGCCGGGTGGACGCGGCCGGGGGTGTGGGCGGGGACTCGAAAGGGGACGGGCGCACGTATCCTGAAGGCCCGTCGGTGACCAGGAAAGAGCGGCCAGCCATGCGCGTCTACGTCCCCCTGACCCTCCCCGGCCTCGCCGAGGCGCACAAGACGGGTGAGCTGGGGACCGGCCCGTTCGTCGCGTACGCCGTCACGCCCGCGCTGCGTGAGTGGTACCTCTCCGACGACATCGAGGAGCTGGAGTACGCCGCACTCAGCCGCGCCGCGCTGGCCTCGCTGCGGCTGCTGGCAGCCGACCCGGGTGCCGTGCGGCGCCGGGTCGTGGTCGCCGTCGACGTGTCCGACGGCGCCGCCACGGCGGACCCGGACCGCGGACTCGACCCGGCCGCGCTCGGCGAGGTGACGGTGGCCGGCACCGTGGCGCTCGCGAAGGCGGCGGCGGTGCATGTCGACGCCGACGACGCGGAGGAGGACGTGGCCGCGGCCGCTCAGGCGCTTCAGGCGGCCGACGGCGGGGACGACGACGCGCAGTTCGTCGTGGACGGGGCCGACGATCACGAACTGCTGTGGTTCGCCACGCAGGAGATTCCCAACCTGGTGGGCGGGGTCTGAGCGGACCTCGGGCTGTCCGCCCGCCTTGATTGTCAGTGCGGGCGGGTACGGTTTTCGGCATGGGGATGCACGGAAGCGCGCACATCGTCTGGGACTGGAACGGGACCCTGTTCCATGACAATGACGCGATCATCGGGGCGACGAACGCGGCCTTCGCCGAGCTGGGGCTGGCGCCGATCACGCTGGACGAGTACCGGGCGCTGTACTGCGTGCCGGTGCCGAAGTTCTACGAGCGGCTGCTCGGGCGGCTGCCCACGGATGCCGAGTGGGAGCAGATGGACGGGGTCTTCCATCGGTACTACACGGAGCACCGGGTCCGCTGCGGGCTGACCACGGGGGCGGCCGAGCTGCTCGCGGGGTGGCGGTCGGCGGGGCACAGTCAGTCGCTGCTGAGCATGTACGGGCACGAGGAGCTTGTGCCGCTCGTGCGAGGTTTCGGGATCGAGTCGCACTTCATACGGGTCGACGGGCGTACGGGGCCGTCCGGTGGCAGCAAGGCCGAGCACATGGTGCGGCACCTGGAGGCGCTGTCCGGGACGGTCGAGGTTACGCGGACCGTGGTGATCGGTGATGCCGCGGATGATGCGGTTGCCGCGCGGCATGTGGGGGCGGGGGCTGTGCTGTACACCGGGGGCTCGCACAGTCGGGCCAGTCTGGAGGAGGTCGGGGTGCCGGTCGTGGACACGTTGGCCGAGGCTGTGGCGGAGGCGCAGCGGTTGGCGGCGTGAGCGGCGTTCGAGCGGTGCCCGGTGTCGGTGCGGGCCGGGGGCCGCTTACCGACCCCCGGCCGCCAGCGCTCAGTTAGCCGGCGCCTTGGCCCTGAGTACCTTCAGGAACTCCCGCATCCACGCCGGATGGTCCGGCCAGGCGCGGGACGAGATCAGGGTGCCGTCCACCACCGCCTCGCTGTCCTCGAAGTGGGCACCGGCGGTCTGCATGTCCATTTCCAGGGCCGGGTAGGCCGTGACGCGGCGGCCGCGGAGGGTGTCGATCGCGGCGGTGAGCAGGGGGCCGTGGCAGATCTGGGCGACGGGCTTGTCCGCGTCGAAGAAGGCCTTGAGGATCTTGCGCAGTTCGGGGTCGTTGCGCAGGTACTCGGGGGCGCGGCCGCCGGGGATGACGATCGCCGCGTACTGACCGGGGTCCACCTCGGAGAAGGCGAGGTCGGCGGGCCAGGTGTAGCCGGGCTTCTCGGTGTAGGTGTCGTAGCCGGGCTCGAAGTCGTGGACGACGAAGCGGAGCGTCTTGCGGGTGGGGGCCGCGATGTCGACGTCGTAGCCCTCCTCGCGCAGACGCTGGTAGGGGTAGAGGACTTCCAGGGACTCCGCTGCGTCGCCGGTGATGATGAGGATCTTCGCGGGCATGTCGGCTCCTCCCGGGCGGCACTGTCCCCTCCACGGGGGACGGGCACTGTTGCAGGCAACGTGCCTTCCCAGGGCGTGCCTGCCAAGAGGGCCCGTCGCTTTCAGGGTGCGTCCCGCGGCGTTCGGGCGCGACCGGATACGCCACCTGCCACCGCCCCGCCCCTGTGCAGAACGTCAAACTTCGGCCCCCTGTTTTGTACACATACGGCTCATGACGGGGCCCGGGTAAGGAGCGATAGCCTTGTGGCGTGATCAGCGCGATATCTCGCGGGGGCGAACCTGCTCCTGCCCTGCGCCCGGGTTGCACGGAACACCTCCGTGACCGGGCGGCGGTCGCTGGTCCTCGCGGGCGGGACGGGGGCGCCGAAGCCCCCACGACGCCGATGACGGCCCCGGAAACGGCGGTGCCGAGAGCAGCGTCACATCTGACGGGCGCGCCAACAATGGCCGAATGCCCCCCGCTCATCTCACCTCGCGGCATAGCGTCGGATCGGTCCGGAAACCCCGGGCCGTGGCGTCGAGCCGGAGGGGAAGAAACCGTTTTTCCTTCTACGTCACGCAACGGCGCGCGACAGGAGCCAGAGGACAATGCAGACCAAGCTGGACGAAGCCAAGGCCGAGCTGCTCGAACGGGCCGCCCGGGTAGCTGAGAACAGCCCGGTCGGGGGGCACCTACCGACCGGGACGACGGGCGAGGGAACCGCCGGCACTCCCGACACCGAGTCCGTGCTCGCGTTCCTCCAGCGCTACTACCTGCACACCGCCCCGGAAGACCTTTCGGACCGCGACCCGGTCGACGTCTTCGGCGCCGCGGTCTCCCACTACCGGCTGGCCGAGAACCGCCCGCAGGGCACCGCGAACGTCCGGGTGCACACCCCGACCGTTGAGGAGAACGGGTGGACCTGCAGCCACACCGTCGTGGAGGTCGTCACCGACGACATGCCCTTCCTCGTCGACTCGGTCACCAATGAGCTGACCCGGCAGGGACGCGGCATCCACGTCGTCATCCACCCGCAGATCGTCGTCCGGCGCGACCTCACCGGCAAGCTCATCGAGGTGCTGCCCACCGCGTCCACCGCCGCCGGCGACCTTCCGCACGACGCGCACGTCGAGTCCTGGATCCACGTCGAGACCGACCGCGAGACCGACCGCGCCGATCTGAAGCAGATCACCGCCGACCTGCTGCGCATCCTGTCCGACGTCCGCGAGGCCGTCGAGGACTGGGAGAAGATGCGGGACGCGGCGGTCCGGATCGCCGACGAGCTGGAGAGCGAGCCCCACCCGGGCGACCTTCCCGCGCCCGAGGTCGAGGAGGCCCGCGAGCTGCTGCGCTGGCTGTCCGCCGACCACTTCACCTTCCTCGGCTACCGCGAGTACGAGCTGCGCGACGACGACACCCTCGCCGCCGTGCCCGGCACCGGCCTCGGCATCCTGCGCTCCGACCCGCACCATGCCGAGGACGACCAGCACCCGGTCAGCCCCTCCTTCGAGCGGCTGCCGGCCGACGCCCGGGCCAAGGCCCGCGAGCACAAGCAGCTGGTGCTGACCAAGGCGAACAGCCGGGCCACCGTGCACCGGCCGTCGTACCTGGACTACGTCGGCGTGAAGAAGTTCGACACGGACGGCAACGTCATCGGCGAGCGCCGCTTCCTCGGCCTGTTCTCCTCCGCCGCCTACACCGAGTCCGTCCGCCGGGTCCCGGTCATCCGGCGCAAGGTCGACGAGGTCCTGCAGCGCGCCGGCTTCCTGCCCGAGAGCCACGACGGCCGCGACCTGCTCCAGATCCTGGAGACCTACCCGCGCGACGAGCTGTTCCAGACCCCCGCCGCCGAGCTGCAGGCCATCGCGACGAGCGTCCTGTACCTCCAGGAGCGCCGCCGGCTGCGGCTGTACCTGCGCCAGGACGAGTACGGCCGCTACTACTCGGCCCTCGTGTACCTCCCGCGCGACCGCTACACCACCGGCGTCCGGCTGCGGATCATCGACATCCTGAAGGAGGAGCTCGGCGGCATCAGCGTCGACTTCACCGCCTGGAACACCGAGTCGATCCTTTCCCGGCTGCACTTCGTCGTCCGGGTCCCGCCGGGCACCGAGCTGCCCGAGCTGTCGGAAGCCGACAAGGACCGCATCGAGGCCCGCCTGGTCGAGGCCGCCCGCTCCTGGGCGGACGGGTTCGCCGAGGCGCTGAACGCCGAGTGCGGCGAGGAGCGCGCGGCCGAGCTGCTGCGCCGCTACTACGGCGGCAACTCCTTCCCCGAGGGCTACAAGGCCGACCACACCCCGCGTGCGGCGGTCGCCGACCTGGTCCACCTGGAGCGGCTCACCGAGGAGAAGGGCAACGACTTCTCGCTCAGCCTGTACGAGCCGGTGGGTGCCGCCCCCGGTGAGCGCCGCTTCAAGATCTACCGCAAGGGCGACGCGGTCTCCCTGTCCGCCGTGCTGCCGGTCCTCAACCGGCTCGGCGTCGAGGTCGTGGACGAGCGGCCCTACGAGCTGCGCTGCGCGGACCGCACCGTCGCCTGGATCTACGACTTCGGCCTGCGCCTGCCCAAGGCGCTGGGCGGCACGTCCGCCGACTACCTCGGCGACGACGGCCGTGAGCGGTTCCAGGAGGCGTTCGCCGCGACCTGGACCGGTCAGGCGGAGAACGACGGCTTCAACGCCCTCGTGCTGAGCGCCGGGCTGAACTGGCGGCAGGCGACGGTGCTGCGCGCGTACGCCAAGTACCTGCGGCAGGCCGGCTCCACCTTCAGCCAGGACTACATGGAGGACACCCTCCGCAACAACGTCCACACCACCCGGCTCCTCGTCTCCCTGTTCGAGGCGCGGATGTCCCCGGACCGGCAGAAGGCCGGCCTGGAGATCGTGGACGCCCTGCTGGAGGAGCTGGAGGCGGCCCTGGACCAGGTGGCGAGCCTGGACGAGGACCGCATCCTGCGCTCGTTCCTGACCGTCATCAAGGCGACCCTGCGCACGAACTTCTTCCAGGAGGCGCTCGGCGGCAGGCCGCACGAGTACGTGTCCATGAAGTTCGACCCGCAGGCCATCCCGGACCTGCCCGCGCCGCGCCCGGCGTACGAGATCTGGGTGTACTCGCCGCGCGTCGAGGGCGTGCACCTGCGCTTCGGCAAGGTCGCCCGAGGCGGTCTGCGCTGGTCGGACCGCCGTGAGGACTTCCGTACCGAGATCCTCGGCCTGGTCAAGGCGCAGATGGTGAAGAACACCGTCATCGTGCCGGTCGGCGCCAAGGGCGGCTTCGTCGCCAAGCAGCTGCCGGACCCGTCCGTCGACCGGGACGCCTGGCTGGCCGAGGGCATCGCCAGCTACAAGACGTTCATCTCGGCGCTGCTCGACATCACCGACAACATGGTGGCCGGCGAGGTCGTGCCGCCGCAGGACGTGGTCCGGCACGACGGCGACGACACCTACCTGGTGGTCGCGGCCGACAAGGGCACGGCGACGTTCTCCGACATCGCCAACGGGGTTGCCGAGAAGTACAACTTCTGGCTCGGCGACGCCTTCGCCTCCGGCGGCTCCGCCGGCTACGACCACAAGGGCATGGGCATCACCGCGCGCGGCGCCTGGGAGTCCGTGAAGCGGCACTTCCGCGAGCTGGGCGTGGACACGCAGACCGAGGACTTCACGGTCGTCGGCATCGGTGACATGTCCGGTGACGTGTTCGGCAACGGCATGCTGCTGAGCGAGCACATCCGCCTGGTCGCCGCCTTCGACCACCGGCACATCTTCATCGACCCGACCCCGGACGCGGCCACCTCGTACGCCGAGCGCCGCCGTCTGTTCGAGCTGCCCCGCTCCAGCTGGGAGGACTACAACACCGAGCTGCTGTCGGCGGGCGGCGGGATCTTCCCGCGTACCGCCAAGGCGATCCCGCTCAACGCGCACATCCGTGAGGCCCTGGGCATCGAGGAGAAGATCTCCAAGATGACCCCGGCCGACCTGATGAAGGCGATCCTGCGCGCGCCGGTGGACCTGCTGTGGAACGGCGGCATCGGCACGTACGTGAAGTCGTCCGCGGAGTCCAACGCCGACGTCGGCGACAAGGCCAATGACGCCATCCGCGTCGACGGCGGCGACCTGCGCGTCAAGGTCGTCGGCGAGGGCGGCAACCTGGGCCTGACCCAGCTCGGCCGCATCGAGTTCGCGCTGCACGGCGGCCGGATCAACACCGACGCGATCGACAACAGCGCCGGTGTGGACACCTCCGACCACGAGGTGAACATCAAGATTCTGCTGAACGGCCTGGTCGCGGACGGCGACATGACCGTCAAGCAGCGCAACAAGCTGCTCGCCGAGATGACCGACGAGGTCGGCGCCCTGGTGCTGCGCAACAACTACGCGCAGAACACGGCGCTCGCCAACGCCCTCGCCCAGTCCAAGGACATGCTGCACGCGCAGCAGCGGTTCATCCGCCACCTGGTCCGCGAGGGCGACCTCGACCGGGCGCTGGAGTTCCTGCCCACCGACCGGCAGATCCGCGAGCGCCTCGGCCAGGCCCAGGGCCTGACGGGTCCGGAGACGGCCGTCCTGCTGGCGTACACGAAGATCACGGTCGCCGACGAGCTGCTGCACACCTCGCTGCCGGACGACCCGTACCTGCGCACCCTGCTGCACGCCTACTTCCCGACGGCGCTGCGCGAGCGGTTCCCGGACGCGGTCGACAGCCACCCGCTGCGCCGCGAGATCACCACGACCGTGCTGGTCAACGACACGGTCAACACGGGCGGTACGACGTACCTGCACCGCCTGCGCGAGGAGACGGGTGCCTCGCTGGAGGAGATCGTCCGTGCCCAGACCGCGGCCCGCGTGATCTTCCGCTCGGCGCCGGTGTGGGACGCGGTGGAGGAGCTGGACAACAAGGTCGACGCGACCGTCCAGACCCGGATCCGGCTGCACTCGCGCCGCCTGGTCGAGCGCGGCACGCGCTGGCTGCTGAACAACCGGCCGCAGCCGCTGCAGCTCGCGGAGACCATCGAGTTCTTCAGCGAGCGGGTCGAGCAGGTCTGGCAGGAGCTGCCCAAGCTGCTGCGCGGCGCGGACCTGGAGTGGTACGAGCACGTGTACGACGAGCTGTCCGCGGCCGGTGTCCCGGACGAGCTGGCCACCCGCGTGGCCGGGTTCTCCTCCGCCTTCCCGGCGCTGGACATCGTCTCGGTGGCCGACCGCACGGGCAAGGAGCCGCTGGACGTCGCCGAGGTCTACTACGACCTCGCCGACCGGCTCAGCATCACGCAGCTGATGGACCGCATCATCGAGCTGCCTCGCGCCGACCGCTGGCAGTCGATGGCCCGCGCCTCCATCCGCGAGGACCTGTACGCGGCCCACTCGGCGCTCACGGCGGACGTCCTCGCGGCCGGCAACGGCTCCGCGAGCCCGGAGCAGCGCTACCAGGCCTGGGAGCAGAAGAACTCGGCGATCCTGGGCCGGGCGCGGTCCACCCTGGAGGAGATCCGCGGTTCGGAATCCTTCGACCTCGCCAACCTGTCGGTGGCGATGCGGACGATGCGGACGCTGCTGCGCACGCATTCGTAGCCGTACGGCGATGAGAGCGCCCCGGGCCGGTGAGGCCCGGGGCGCTCTCTTCTTGCCGACCCTTAGGCAAAAACGTGCGGTGAATTTACCGTTTCCTGCTAAACGGTACGTTTCGGATAGGGTCTGGGCTGTGACAGTGAACCTCACCGAGACCCGCCCGGTGGCGACCGCGCCGGCTCCGGCCCGGCCCGTCACGCGCGTCGTGCTGGAAGTCGTGAAATTCGGGATCGTCGGCGGCAGCGGTGTCCTCGTCAATTTCCTGGTGTTCAACCTGCTGCTGCACGGCCTGCGTTGGCAGGCGATGACCGCGACGGTCCTGGCCAGCTGTATCGCGATGGCGACCAATTACCTGGGCTTCCGCTATTACGCCTATCGCGACCGGGCCTCGCGCACCCACCGCCAGATCGTCCTGTTCTTCGTCTTCAGCGGTCTCGGTGTGGTGATGGAAAGCGGCCTGTTCTGGGCCGGTTATCACGGGCTCGGAATGCAGAGCGCGTTCGAATCGAATGCGGCGAAGGCGCTGTCGATCGTGCTCGCGTCCGCCTTCCGTTTCCTTGTCTACCGCACCTGGGTGTTCCAGCAGGATGCGCGCGGCGTCGCCGTCTAGCACCGCGAGCGCGGTACGGGCGCTGCCGCAGGCCGCCGCCGCGCTGGTACTGGTGCTGATGCTCCTGGTGATCGTCCGTCTGCCCTGGGCGGGCGACCTCGGTATGCACGCGGCCACCGTGCAGCGGCTGCGGCACAGCCTGCTGAACCCCGGGAATCCGCTGGTCGACGCCGACACGCCGAGCCCCTACTACTCGCCCTGGATGCTGCTGCTGGGCTGCCTCGCCAGGATCACCAGCCTGTCGGTGTTCGACGTACTGCGGATCGGCGCGGTCGTCGGGTTCGGGCTGCTGGTCACCGGGGTGTGGCGGTACGTCCGCACGCTCAGCACCCACCGTGCGGCGCCCGCCCTCGCGATCCTGAGCCTGGTCTTCCTCTGGGGCCCCCTCCTCTTCAACTGGAGCGGCTTCCTCGGCCTCAACTCGCTCGCGCTGACGGTGTCGTACCCCAGCGTGTTCGCACTCGGCCTGTCCTTCCACTTCTGGGCCTGGCTCACCCGGGCGCTGCGCGCCGAGACCCGCTGGCCCGTGTGGCTCGGGCTGGGTCTGCTGTGGGGGCTGATCCTGCTGTGCCACCAGTTCACCGGGGTGGTGGCGTCGCTGGGCGCGCTGGCGATGGTGATCGCGGCACGGCCGGGCCGTTCGGTGCTGCTGCGGCTCGGTGCCGCTCTGGCCCTCGGCATCGTGCTGCTGTGGCTCTGGCCGTACTACGACTTCTTCTCGCTCTTCTCCGCCGGCGCGGACCTCGAGGCGATCCACCGGCCGCTGTACGACCACCTGGCCGGGCGGTTCGGGCTGGTGCTGCTGGGGGTCGTGGCGCTGGGCCTGCGCGCGCGGCGGGACCCCTGGGATCCCCTCGTCCTCTTCTTCGTCCTCGGTGTGCTGGTGTTCGCCGCGGGCGGGCTGACCGGGCACTACTCGTGGGGCCGCGCCCTGCCGGCCGTACTGATCCCGGCTCAGCTGGCGGCCGCACTGGAGGTCGTGTCGGCGGGGAAGCGGGCCATGCGATTGGGGTGGGCGTGTGTGCTCGGTGTCGCGCTCGTTGTGGGGGCGTGGGCGCAGGCGGGGACTCTCGGGTATGTCGTCGGGCGGGATGCGCTGCCCGGTGCGGTCGCGGCGAAGTACCGGACGCCGTGGGTGGGGTATCAGTGGATCACGCCCTGGGTGAAGTACGGGGACGTGGTCATGGCTCGTACGTTTCCGGCCCGGCAGATTCCCGCTTACGGGCCGTACACCGTGGCTCCTGGGTATCCCGATGTGTTCCTGCCGGATGCGGGGAGGCGGGATGCGGCGGTGGCGCGGTATTTCGCGGCGGGTACGTCTGGTGATGTGCGGCGGGACATAGTGCGGGAGTACGGGGTGCGGTGGGTCGTGGGCGGCAAGGGGGCTGCGGAGCCGTGGTTGCGGCAGGTGGCTACCGGGCCGGGTGGGCAGGTGCTGTACCAAGTCGCGGGCTGACCGGTGCTGTAGCTGGGCGGCGGTGGGTCCGCTCACCGGCGCTGGCCGGGTGCCGCTGCGCCCACCCGTGCCGCCCCTAGCGGCACGAATGCCCGCAGCTACGCAGGTTGTACGGCGGCCGCTGCTGGGTGGGCGCCGCCCCGGCGGCACGACTGCCCGCAGCTGAGCAGCTACGCAGCTGCTCAGCTACCTCAGCACACTCGCCGCGATGCGGATGGCGTTCTTGACCTTTGGGCGGGCCATCTTCTTCACCATCGGGCGGATGACGCGAGCCGTGACTCCCACCGGGTGCCAGCGGATCTGGAGGCGGCCGGGGTTGCGGCCCTCCGGTTCGATGGTGACGTTGTGCGGGGTGGCGCCGGAGCGGTAGTCGATGCGGGCACTGACGGCGGGGAAGTCCAGGGGGGCCAGGAGGAGGCCCGAGTGGGCCAGGCCCTGTTGTTCGAGGCGGAGCAGCGGGTGGCGTACTCCGGCGAAACCCTGCACAGGGAGCTGTGCCGTCGACAGGTCCAGGCGGACGCGGCCCTCGAAGATGCCCGGGCGGACCGGGTCCAGGCGGAACGGGACCGTCGTGCGGCGTCGGCCGGGGGCCAGCACCAGACTCGCGCGTTGCGGTCCCACCGGGAGTCGCAGGCCGGGGTCGTAGGTGCGGATCGCGAGAACGAGAGACGCGCCGGGGCCCGGGGTGAGTTCGGTGATCTCGTGGCGGAAGTGGGCGCTGGGGAAGGGGCGGGTGTCCAGCTCCAGGTCGGAGACGTCCAGTTCGCGGCGGGCCCGGTCCGAGGTGGGGACGGTGTCGCCCCAGTACGTGGTGCCGGCGTCGTCGGCGGTGACGTGCCTCGGTGCCACGCCGTTGCCCAGGCCCCGCGCCGCCTGCTGGGCGTCGGACAGGCGGCCGTCGCGCAGGAGTTGGAGGACCACCCGTTCCGGGCGGGGCAGCCGGGCGAAGGCGCCCTCGGCCAGCGTGTCCAGGTACGGGTTCATGATCTCGGCGAAGGACTCCAGCCACTCGGCGTCCCGGTAGGGTAGGTCGCCCGCGTACATCCGGAAGTCGTGCTTGAGGAACTTGTAGTCCTTGTCCTCCCGAAGCACCGCGTGTCCGCTCTCCACCAGGAAGTCGTCGATCAGGCGCTGTACGTGCACTCGGTCGGCGACGTTGGAGATCTTGTGCCGCTGGTTGGAGATGGACGCCGACGCGGCGGCCGCGAACGGCTCGATGTACCAGACGTACACCGGGTCCGGGATGATCGTGAACGCCTTCGCCAGGCAGTACGCCTGCGCCGAGAACAGCTGGTCCTCGTAGTGGATGCCCTCGGGGAAGCGGAGCCGGTGGCGGTCCAGGAACGCGCGGGCGTACATCTTGCTGGTGGACAGGTGCTCGAACAGCAGTCGGGGGTCGGACCCGATGCCCTCCACGGTGCGGTGCTCGGCGACCAGGTGGGGCATCCAGGTCGTACGGCGCCCGTTGTCCACCCGGACCCGGCGGACCGCACCCATCGTGAAGTCCACCTCCCGCTCCCGGTGCGCGGCGAGCAGCAACTCGACCGCGCGCGGCGGGAGTTCGTCGTCGCTGTCGAGGAACATCAGGTACGGCGCCCGGGCGATCTCGACGGCCCGGTTGCGCGGGGCGCTGCAGCCGCCGCTGTTCTCCGGCAGGCGCAGGTAGCGGATGCGGTGGTCCTGGGCCGCCAGCTCCCGGGCCACCGAAGGCGTCTCGTCGGTGGAGTGGTCGTCGCTGATGACGATCTCGATGTTGGCGTGGGTCTGGGCGCGAAGCGATGCGACCGCCCGGGGGAGACGGGCGGCGTCGTTGTAGACGATGACCGTCACCGTGACGTCGGGGGTCGTCATGCCGTGGCCTCCTCGGGGGTCGGGGCGGGGGTGCGTTCGTCGAGCGGGATCACCGGGGGCAGCGCATCCTCGGGTTCGCCGAGGAAGACCCGGCGTACGACCCGTTCGGCGGCGCGCCCGTCGTCGTACTCGCAGAACCGGCGGCGGAACGCGGCCCGCGCCTTCGCCGCGCCCTCGTCGCGCCAGGCGCCCGAGAGGAAGATCTCCGCGAGTTCCTCCTGGGTGCGGGCGACCCGGCCGGGCGCCTCGGCCATCAGGTCGAAGTAGACGCCCCGGGTGGTCCGGTACGTCTCCCAGTCGTCGGCGTAGACGACGATCGGGCGGTCCAGGTTGGCGTAGTCGAACATGATCGACGAGTAGTCCGTGACCAGCGCGTCGGCCGCCAGGCACAGCTCCTCGACGGGGTCGTAGGAGGACACGTCGATGATCCGGCCGGAGCGGCGCAGGCCGGTCAGCGGGGAGGCGGTGCCGCCGTAGAAGTAGTGGGCGCGGACCAGGAGGACCGTGTCCTCGCCGAGGCGGTCGGCGAGCGCGGCGAGGTCGAGGCGCGGGGTGAAGCCGGCCTCGTAGTCGCGGTGGGTGGGGGCGTAGAGGACGGCTGTCCTGCCGGGGGCGATGCCGAGGCGTTCGCGGGCGGCGCGGACGTCGGCGGCCGTGGCGGTGTAGAAGACGTCGTTGCGCGGATAGCCGTAGTCCAGGGAGGTGAAGCGGGCCGGGTAGGCGCGCTCCCACATGCGGGTGGAGTGGCTGTTGGCGCTGACGCTGTAGTCCCACTTGTCGATACGGGCCAGCAGTGCGGCGAAGTCCAGGCCCTTGGCGGCGGCCGGGTGTTCCATCTGGTCCAGGCCCATGCGCTTGAGCGGGGTGCCGTGGTGGGTCTGGAGGTGGATCGCGCCGGGGCGTTTGACCACCGCGTTGGGGAAGTTGACGTTGTTGGTCAGGTACTTGGCGGTGGCCAGGGTCTCCCAGTAACGGCGGGTGCCGGGGATCACGTGGTCCGTGCCGGGCGGCAGCAGGGCCACGTTCTCCTTGTTGACCACCCACACCCTGTGGATGTGCGGGGCGAGTTCGGCGAGCTTGGCGGCGATGGCGGCCGGGTTGCAGGAGACCCCGCGCTCCCAGTAGGCCGCGAACACGGCCAGGTCGGGGTCGATCGGGCGGCTGAGCGCCCTGCGGTACTGCTGGTCGCGGAGTTTCGCGCCCACCTGGCGCTTACGGCTTCGTACGGCCTTCCTGGCGGCGCGGCGGGTGCGGTTGGCGGCCTGGAAGGCGCGGTACTTGGTGTAGGCGCCCTCTTCCAGCAGGGCGTGCCGGACGCCCTCGATGCCGGCCGGGCGCTGGTGGCCCTCGGGGCGCCAGCGGACCGCCGCCAGGGAGGCCCGGCGGAAGAACTCGCGGGCCACCGCGTCGGGCAGGTTCTCGCCGGCGAAGGTGCGCACCAGGTCGCGGACCATCAGGTCGTACAGGACCGTGCGGGCGGCGCGGCGGTCCCGGGCGAGCGGGAGCAGGGACTCGTAGCGGTCGATGAGCGCGAAGCGGTCCTCGGGGGTGAGGGGCGGCAGGCTCTCGGGGCGCAGCACGCGGTTCTCGTACGCCGCCTGGTTCAGACAGGCGACGCGGCCGGCGTGCAGCAGGGCCGCGTGGGCGGCGTACGGCTCGTCGTCGGTGGTGAGCTGCTCCTCGTGCGCTCGCCAGAACGCGGTGCGCAGGGCGCGGGTGCCGAGCAGCGGGGTGAGGCGCAGCAGGTCGGCCGCGTCGTCCAGGGCGAGGTCGGCGCGGCCGGCGCCGGCGAGGAGGCGGCCGTCGCGGGAGGGGGCGGCGGCGGTCTGCCAGGTGGTGCTGACGTGGTCGAGGAGGAGGACGTCCACCGCATCGTCCAGCTCGGCGGTCCGCTCGGCGATCAGCCGGGGCGCGCCGGCCGGCAGGCCGTCCTTCGCGTGCACGAAGTGCAGCCAGCGGCCGGACGCCCGCGCCGCGCCCGCCGTCCGGGCCGCCGCGTCACCGGTGCCTTCAGGCAGGGGCACCACGACCGTCTCGGGAGCGTGGCCCTCGGCCGTCTCCCGCGCCCAGTCGCCGACCGCGGCGACGATCACCTCGGCGTCCGGGAGCGGGCGGGCTTCCAGCGAGTCGAGCAGTTCGGTCAGATGCCCCTGGGCGTTCGGCCCGTAGACGATGACGCTGAGTTGGGGCATCGCAGGGGACTCCTTCGGCTCGTCGTCTCAGGGGCACCTTTCATAACATACTGTCACTAGAGGGATGAAAGGGATAACCACGCCTGAGGTAAGAACAAGGCTCACGAAGGAAGAGGGACCTTGGGGGCCTCGGGTTTCGGTGCCGCCTTCTTCGGTGCCGGCTTCTTCGCCTTGTCGCTCTTGTCGCCGGTGAAGGCCTCGTACTCCTTCATGACGTCCTCGGTCGGGCCGTCCATGCGCAGCTCGCCGCGCTCCAGCCACAGGACCCGCTCGCAGGTGTCGCGGATCGACTTGTTGTTGTGGCTGACCAGGAAGACCGTTCCCGCATGCCGGCGCAGCTCGCGGATCCGCTGCTCGGAGCGCTTCTGGAAGGAGCGGTCGCCGGTCGCGAGGGCCTCGTCGATCAGCAGGACGTCGTGGTCCTTGGCGGCGGCGATGGAGAAGCGCAGGCGGGCGGCCATGCCGGAGGAGTACGTCCGCATGGGCAGCGTGATGAAGTCGCCCTTCTCGTTGATCCCGGAGAACTCGACGATGTCCTCGTAGCGCTCCTTGACCTGCTCACGGGACATGCCCATGGCGAGACCGCCGAGGTGGACGTTGCGTTCGCCGGTGAGGTCGTTCATCAGGGCCGCGTTGACGCCCAGCAGGGAGGGCTGGCCGTTGGTGTAGATATGGCCGTTCTCCACCGGGAGAAGCCCGGCGACGGCCTTGAGCAGCGTGGACTTGCCGGAGCCGTTCGTGCCGATCAGTCCGATCGCCTCGCCCTTGTAGGCGACGAACGACACCTTCTTCACCGCGTGCACCCGGCGTACGCCGGCCGCCTTCTCGGCCTGCTTGCGGCGCAGGATGCGGTTGAGGGCGGCGGTGGCGGTGCCGCGGCCCGCGCCGGTGCCGTTGACCCGGTAGACGATGTCGACGCGGTCGGCGACGACGGTGGGGATGTTCTCTGCGGTCTGCTCAGCCACGGCCGTACGTCTCCTCAGCCTTCCAGAAGTAGATGAAGCCTCCGCCGCCGGCGAGCAGGGCCCAGAACAGGGCGATGGCCCACACGTGCGGGGGCAGCTGGTGCGCGTGGAAGCTGTCGATCAGCGCGTACCGCATCAGGTCGATGTAGACGGCGGCCGGGTTCGTCTCCAGCAGGACCGTGACGATGTGCGGCAGGTGGTCCTTCTTGGTGAGCTTGTCGATGCTCCACATCACGCCGGACACGTACATCCAGGTGCGCAGCACGAACGGCATCAGCTGGGCGATGTCCGGGGTCTTGGCGCCCGCCCGGGCCATGATCATCGACATGCCCGCGTTGAACGTGAACTGCAGCACCAGCACGGGGATCGCGAGCACCCAGGAGACGGCGACGGGGATGCCGAAGCAGAGCAGGATGACGATCAGCGCGGCCATCGAGAACAGCAGTTGCTGGAGCTGCTGGAGCGCGAAGGAGATCGGCAGGGCGGCGCGCGGGAAGTGCAGGGCGCGGACCAGGCCGAGGTTGCCGGCGATCGCGCGGGTGCCCGCCATGATCGAGCTCTGTGTGAACGTCCAGATGAACACGCCCGTGACCAGGAACGGCACGTAGTCGGGCACGTTGTGCTTGGTGCCGAGCAGCACGCCGAAGATGAAGTAGTAGACCGCCGCGTTCAGCAGCGGGGTCATGACCTGCCAGACCTGGCCGAGCTTCGCCTGGCTGTACTGGGCGGTGAGCTTGGCGGTGGCGAAGGCGGTGATGAAGTGGCGCCGGTCCCACAGCTGGCGCACGTACTCCGGCAGGGTGGGGCGGGCACCGCTGACCGAGAGGCCGTGCCGGGCTGCCAGCGCCGAGAGGTCGTCGTCGGCCGGGACCTGGGTGGGGGGCGGTGTGTGGAGGACCTGGCTCACATCCGCTGCTTTCGCTCGGGGGAGGGGGGTGCGTCCGGCTGCCGCCGGGCCTGAGTGGTCCTCGTCCGCCATCCGCCGTTTCCTTACGCTTCTCTTCACGTTCTCTTACGTCGGGACGGGACCGTATCGTCGCAACGTGAGCCTAGAACCATCGACCGTCGGAACGCAACCGTTTCGTCGTAACGCCCTATGCTGGTTCGCATGACGACGAACGCCGACGAGGCCCCGAAGCGCGTGCGCCGCCGGACACCCGCCGGGGCTGCCGTGCTCCGGGAGGACGTGACCGAGGCCATCCGCGCGGCGGTCTTCGAGGAACTCGCGGCGGTCGGATACGCCCGGATGTCCATCGAGGGCATCGCGCGGCGGGCCGGCGTCGGCAAGACGGCGGTGTACCGCCGCTGGCGCTCCAAGCTGCACCTGGTGCTGGACGTGGTGTCGGCGATGGCGGTACTGGGCCTGCCGGTCCCCGACACGGGCTCCCTGGAGGGCGACCTGCGACTTCTGTACGAAGTGACGTCCCGCGCCCTGCGCCACCCCGTCGCCTCGCAGATCATCCCCGACCTCCAGGCGGAGGCGGCCCGCAACCCCGAGATCGCGGAAGCCATGCAGAAGGCGCTGCGGGACGGCCAGGACGGGGTCGCCAGCAAGATCGTGGCGGCGGCGGAGGCCCGAGGAGAACTCCGGACCGGGCTCGACCCCGACCTCGCCCTGGACCTGATCTCCGGCCCCCTGTACTGGCGCTCGGTGGTGATCCGCTCCCCGAGACTGCCGAAGGGCTATCTGGAGAACCTGGCGCGGGCTACGGCGGGGGCGCTCAGGGCGCTGTGACCTCAAACGACCGCAGGCTGCCGGCTATGCCAACCGCTGGGCCAGGTCAGCCAGTTCCCGTGCCCGCAGTACCCGGTCACCGAACCCCGGCAGCGGTACGTGCAGCAGCTCCGTCCAGCGTTTCGGCACCGCGTCGATTCCGTACACCGCTCCCGCCAGGGCCCCGGTGACCGCCGCCACCGTGTCCGTGTCGCCGCCTAGATCGATGGCCGTGCGGACCGCCTCCTCGTAGGTGGTCGTGGTGCGCAGGGCCCAGACCGCTGAGCCGAGGCAGGGCCAGACCGCGCCGTTGAACTCCGTGGCCTGGTCGGGGTGCCAGTCGGGGGAGAGGACGGTCGCGTATCGGGCTCGGTGGTCGGGGTGGAGCGCCGCCAGGGTGTCCGGTACGGCGGTGAGCGGATCCTCTCCGGTCAGGGCGACGCGGATCAGCTCGTGCAGGACGGCCGTGCCCTCCCAGGCGGCCCGATCGCCGTGGGTGAGGGCGGAGAGGCGGCGGGCGGCTTCCATGATGGCCTCGCGGCCGTAGCGGGCGAAGTGGATCGCCGAAGGGGCCGCCCGCATCAACGATCCGTTTCCGGCAGCCCGTTGGCTGACCTGGAAGTGCAGGGCCGCGGCCGTGTCCCAGGGATCGCCGCTCGTCAGCACCGCCTCCGTCTGGAGGCCGATGTCCTTCGGGTCGGCGGCCGCCCAGCGCTGGAAGCGCCGGAACACGTCCGGGAGGTCCAGGCCCCCGCGCTCCAGCAGCGATTCGGCGGTCAGCACGGCCATCTGCGTGTCGTCGGTCGCCTCGCCGGGGTCCCAGCCGCCGCCCCCGCACAGCTCGCCGCCGTGTCCGGGGTGCGGGAAACGGGCCGAGAAGGCGCCTTCGGGGCCGAACTCGAAGGGCGCTCCGAGGGCGTCGCCCACGGCGGAGCCGAGCAGGGCGCCGAGGGCGCGTTCGGTGCGTTCGGTGCGCGAGGGGGCGGTCACCCCCGGAGCCTATGACCGCGCCGCCTCCGGGTGCAGTCGTACCCAGCCCTCCCAGGCCGAGGTGATCATGTCCTGGACGTCGTACTTGGCCTGCCAGCCGAGTTCGGTGGCGATGCGGTCGGCGGAGGCGACCACGCGGGCGGGGTCGCCGGGGCGGCGTGGGGTGACGATCGGGGGGCGGTCGTAGCCGGTGGCCGCGTTGATGTGGTCGATCATCTCGCGGACCGAAACACCCTCCCCGCGGCCGATGTTGAGGGTCAGGTCGCGGCCGGGGGTGGAGCGCAGGGCGCGGGCGACCGTCACATGGGCCTCGGCCAGGTCGACCACGTGGATGTAGTCGCGGACGCAGGTGCCGTCGGGGGTCGGGTAGTCGTCGCCGAAGATGCGCGGCGCCGCGCCCTCGGTGAGCTTCTCGAAGACCATGGGGACGAGGTTGAAGACGCCCGTGTCCGCCAGGGCAGGGGTGGCAGCGCCGGCCACGTTGAAGTAGCGCAGGGACGCGGTCGCCAGGCCGGTCGCCCGGCCCGTCGCGCGGACCAGCCACTCGCCGGCCAGCTTGGTCTCGCCGTAGGGGGAGAGGGGCAGGCAGGGTGTCTCCTCCGTGACCAGGTCCACGTCCGGCATGCCGTAGACGGCGGCCGAGGAGGAGAAGACGAAGGACGGGACGTCCGCCTGTGTCACGGCCTCCAGCAGGACGCGCAGGCCCTCCACGTTCTCCCGGTAGTAGAGCAGCGGGAGGCCCACGGACTCGCCCACCTGCTTCTTCGCCGCCAGATGGACGACCCCGGTCACCTCGTAGTCGGCGAGGGTGCGCGCCAGCTTCTCGCCGTCCAGGATCGAGCCCCGCACCAGCGGGACCTCGTCCGGCACGCGCCCGGCGACGCCGCTCGACAGGTCGTCGTAGACCACGGTCCGCTCGCCCGCCTCGGCCATCGCGCGTACGACGTGCGCCCCGATGTATCCGGCGCCGCCGGTGATCAGCCAGGTCATGTACGGCCTCCCCTCGTCAGCCGGCCTGTGGTGACGTGGCCGGTGGCTGTCGGTCGTGTGGGTCCCCAGTGAGGTCCCGTGGGTCCCAGTGAGGTCCGGTCCCGTGATTCTCGGTGAAGTCCTGTGGGTCTCAGTGAAGCAGGCGGCGGAGTCGTCCGCGGGCCACCTTCATGACACCCCGTATGCCGGTCGCCACGCGCAGTGCCAGTGCGCCGGAGTGGGTGGCGTACGGCTGGACCAGCAGCACGGCGTGCCGGGCGCTCGGGACGGCGTGCCGGCGCAGTCGGCCGGCGCCCGCGAGGGCGTGCGCCGTCATGCTCCGGGACGCCCCGTCCGCGAAGCGCACGGTCAGGCGCAGGTCCCAGGTGCCCGCGCCGAGCCCGGCCAGGTCGACCGGCACCTCGGCCGACCAGCCGTCCGTGCCGGAGGGGCCGGAAGGGTCGGAGAGGCCGGAGGGGTCGGAGGGTGTGAATGTGGTCCTCGTGCGCTGGGCCGTGTGCCCGTCCTCCCTCGACTGCCACTCCACCTCCACCTCCTGCGGCCCGGCCTCGGCCGTCCGTCCGTACAGCTCGTGCAGCCGCAGGCGCAGCCGGGTGCCACGAGCGCGCGGGCGCAGTTCCGCGTCCACGCTGAGGGGCAGGAGGCGGGTGGGGCGGGTGAGGAGGGGGGTGAGGGCGACCTGGGGGAGGTCGGCGGACCAGACGGGCGTGCCGTCGGGCGTGCGGGCGTAGGGCGGGAGCAACCGGGCCGGGCGCGCGGCCAACTCCTTGAGCCGGGGCAGGTCGCACGGCTCAGCGGACTCCAGGACGACCCGCGCCAGCAGCCGGCCGGGCGCCGACGGGTTCACCTCCCAGTCGGCGGCGTCGTAGCGCGCGAGGTACTCCCGGGTGTGTGCCCACCACGCGCGCTGGTAGTGCGCGTCGCGCAACCCCAGTTCGCGTGCGTACATACGCAGTTCGTGGTCGAGGAACTTCGACCGTGCCGCCCGCGCCAGCTCCTTCTGCCCGGCGCTCAGCAGAATGTCGTACGCCATCGCGCACGCCTCCGTACGCGCCTTCCAGTTGTCGATCCGCCCCCGGTCCAGGGAGAGCGACAACTGCTCGGCCGACCGGCGCACGTGCCACACGTACACGCGGTCCGGTACGAGCACGATGCGCGGCGCGGCGGCGAGCACGTGCGCGGTGAACACGAAGTCCTCGTAGAGGAAGCGCCCCTCGGGGAAGCGGATGCCGTGCTCGCGCAGGAAGGCGGTCCGGTACAGCTTGTTGACGCACAGCGTGTCGTGGACGAGGCGGGGGCGCTGGGAGGGGCGCGCGAGCACGGTGTGCGCCGTGTAGAGGCGCGCCTGCCAGGGCTGTTCCCGCCCCGAGGGCAGCTCCCGGCGCACGCACAGCCCGCTCGCGACCTCGGCACGCGCCTCTGCGGCGGCCGCCAGCAGCGCGTCCACCGCGCCGGGCGGCAGCACGTCGTCGCTGTCCAGGAACATCACGTACGGCATCGTCACCGCGTCGATCCCAGTGTTCCGCGGGCTGCCGCAGCCGCCGCTGTTGGTCTCCCGGCGTACCACCCGCAGTCTGGGCTCACCGGCGGCCAGGCGGGCCAGCAGTTCGCCGCTGCCGTCCGTCGAGCAGTCGTCCACGGCGACGACCTCACCGACGGCGGCGCCCTGGTCGAGCGCCGAGCGGACGGCGTCGACCACATGGTCGGCGTCGTTGTAGCCGATGACGACGACACCGACCTGAGGCGTAGGGCGCGGGTCTCGCGGATCTGGATGCATGGGGTCCACGGGCCGGGAGCGTAGAAATACTCGGTAATAGCCCGTTAAGAGACGCTTAGGGCTCGGTGTGGAAGACGGTCGGAATCCGGTCGGGGTTGGGTCGCGGGCGCGGGTTTTCCGGACGGCGGCCGCGCGGAGCGCCACAGCCGGACGAAGGACACCACCGCGGCGACGGCAAGCAGCCCGTTGCGGGCCAGAATCAGCAGGCAACCGGTCCAGCTGCCCGCGACCACGTCGCGGTAGAACATCGGGAACACCACGGAGCTGAGCGCGCTCGCCGCGAGGATCAGCACGGCCACCGGGCGCTGGCTGGTGTGCCGCGAGGTCAGACACACGGCGGCGAGACCGATCAGCCAGATCATGTACTGGGGGCTGATGACCCGGCTGGTGACGGTGAACAGCAGCACCGCGGCGAGCGCGGCGTCGTACGGCGTGGCCGGGCTCCAGTGCCGCGCCCGCACCCTCCACAGCACCAGCAGCCCGAAGGCGGCCGCGGTGAGCACGAGGGAGGCGGCGGCGACGGCGGGCACGTGCGGGCCGACCATCTCGATCGCGCCGTACTGGTAGCGGGCCCGGCCGGACCAGCCGGCGTGCCGCGCCAGGTTGAGCGCCGTACCGCCGAACGACTCGATCTGCACACCCCGGCCGCCCTGCTCCCGCAGGAAGGCCAGCGGATTGTTGAACGAAAGGGCGAGGAGCGCGAGGCAGGCGCCACCGGCGGCCACCGCCCACCCCCACGTCCGCCGCGTCATCGGCCCCCGGGGCGTGCCCAGCAGCACCAGGCCCGGCCACACCTTCACCAGCGCGCCCAGTGCGGCGAAAACACCGCCCGCGCGGGGGGAGCGTCCGAGCGTCAGCAGGGAGATGACGGCGAGCGCGGTCACCTGTACGTCGTACCGGGCGAGCGGCAGGTGCAGCAGCAGCGGCAGACCGCAGGTCCACAGGGTCGCGCCGAACAGGCTCCGCCCGGGACGGGTGCCCGCGTGGACCAGGGCCGCCGCGATCAGCGCGTCGGCGGCCAGCGTCAGCACCACGAACGCCTGAAAGTACGTCAACCACGGGAGCAGGCCCGGCGCCAGCAGCACCGCGCCGGCGCCGGGCGGGTACTGCCAGGTGCTGTCGTGCGCCGGGAACGCGCCGTGCGACAGGACGCCGTACCAGTGGAAGTACAGCCGCCACACCTCGCGCGGCACCGAACCCCCGCCCAGCAGGGGCGAGCTGTCGTGCGTGAGCAGCCACGACATCAGGGCACGGGTGGCGAGCCATACGGCGGTGAGGGCGAGGACCGGGCCGGGGGTGACACGGAGACGGTTCATCACGTGGGAGCCTAATCTGCGCGGATGGTGTATCCATGCCGATACGCCGTCAATGACCGGCAAAGGTTGGCTAATCGCAAAAGATCGGGCCATGGTGAACGTCGGGCCTCTTGTGAAACCGCAGTCGCGCAGGGCGGCTGCAGCAGCTGTCGTACGGGCTGATGCTCCGGATGTACCGGGTGCACTGGATGCACCTGGTGCAACGACTCACGCGGCGAGAAGTGCGCGTAACGCGCTCGCCGTGTGTGTGTCCGTGTCCCTGCCCGCGCTGGTCATGCTCGGGCTCGGGCTCTGGGGGCTGGACCGCGGGGGGATGTGGCGGGACGAGGCCGTCACCTTCCAGGTCGCGCGCCGCACGGTGCCGCAGATCTGGCGGCTGCTGCACGGGGTGGACGCGGTGCACGGCCTGTACTACCTGCTCATGCATCCCGTCCTCGGCGTCCGTCCCGGCGAGGTCGTCCTCAGGCTGCCGTCCGTGTGCGCGGCGGCGCTGACCGCGGGTCTGGTGGCCGGGCTCGGCGCGCGGCTGGTGCGGCCGCGTGTCGGGCTGTGGGCCGGGCTGCTGTACGCGATCACGCCGATGGCCGGTCACTACGCACAGGAGGGCCGCTCGTACGCCCTGGTCGCGGCCGGTGCCACCGGGGCGACGCTGCTGTTCGTCCGGGCCGTGCAGGGGGGTTCCTGGCGGGCGTACGGCGTCGTGCTCGGCCTCACCTGCTGGCTGCACGAGTTCGCCGTCCTGCTGCTGCTCGCCCACGCGGCGTCGCTGGCGCTGGCCCGGGTGGGGGCGCGGGAGTGGCGGGGCTGGGGGTGTGCGGCGGGTGCGGTGGGGGTCGCGCTGGTGCCGATGGCGCTGGTGTCGCGGGCTCAGTCGGCGCAGGTGGCGTGGTTGCGGGAGCCGACGTGGGAGACGGCGGGAGGGCTGCTGCGGACGTTTCTTGGGCCGACGGACGGGGTGTACTGGGCGTGTCTGGGGTTGGCCCTGGTGGGGCTCGTGGGGTTGGTGGGGCGGCGCGGGGAGGTGACCTGTGCGGGGGTCGCTCTGCCGTTGGCTGTGCTGCCGCCGGCCGTGTTGATGCTGGTGTCGCAGGTTTCGCCGCTGTACGTCGACCGGTACGTGCTGTACGCCCTGTCGGGGGCGCCGTTGCTGGTGGCGGCGGGGGCTGAGCGGGTGGCCGGGGTTGTCGGGCGCCTGCGGAACGGGTGTCCACACGACGACGGTGAGTCGAAAAGGCTCCCTCAGCAGCCGCCCCTCTCGAAGACCGGCCTCCTCCCCGGCTCCGGCCTCCTCCCCCTGACCGGCGTTCTCCTGATCGCCCTGGCCCTGTCCCACCAACTCCCCCTCCTCAGGGACGACCGCGACCCGGGCCGCCGCCCCGACGACCTGGCCGTCGTGGCGCGTGTTGCCGGGCGGGAAGTGGGGGATGGGGATTCCGTGCTCTTCCTGCCGGCGCAGACGCGGAACGCGGCTCTCGCCTATCCGGGGGCGTTCCGAGGCGTGCGGGACGTGGCGTTGGCGGAGTCGGGCGCCGGGTCGGGGAGTCTGTACGGGCGGGAGGTCGGGGCGGAGAGTCTGCTGCGGCGGGTGGCCGGGCTCGATCGGGTGTGGGTCGTCGCCGACCGGGATCTGCTCGCGGGGCGCTGGAAGCCGCGCAGTCCCGTCGAGCGGGCGAAACTCGCCGTGCTGGCGGAGCAGTTCGTGCCCGGCGGGGAATCGGTGCAGGGCGATGTGACCGTGCGGCTCTACGTCCGCCGGTCGGTCGTCAGCGGGAGCTCTCGGCCTCTTCCAGTGCCGCCGCGTCCAGCGCGGTGGTGAGCTGGTCGAGGCGTTCGCGCAGCTCGCCGATCTCCGCCAGGTCGAAGCCTGTCGCCGCCATGATGCGGCGCGGCACCTGAAGGGCTTGCTCGCGCAGCGCCACGCCCTCCTCGGTCAGCCGCACCTGCACCGACCGCTCGTCCTGCGCGCTGCGCTCGCGCCGGACGAGGCCGGCCCCCTCCAGCCGCTTGACCAGCGGGGACAGCGTGCCGGAGTCCAGTCGCAGATGCTCGCCGAGCTTCTTGACCGGCAGGTCGCCCTGCTCCCACAGCACCAGCATCACCAGGTACTGCGGGTAGGTGAGCCCGAGGTCCTTGAGGATCACGCGGTAGACGCTGTTGAAGGCGCGCGACGCCGCGTGCAGCGAGAAGCAGATCTGGCTGTCCAGGCGGAGCCAGTCCGCCTCGGGGGCGGGGGTCTGGGTGGCGGTCATGCCTCCAGAGTAGCTCTTGCGAGCCATTTGGTTGTGCGCAATTCAGTTGTGTGCTCTACTTGTGGTTGTGAGGGCGGCCGGACAGGAGCCGCCGGATCACATGACTTCGAGAGGGATGGTCTTCCATGGACGCGCTCTACACCGCTGTCGCCACCGCCACCCACGGTCGCGAGGGCCGTGCCGTCTCCTCCGACGGCAAGATCGACCTCGCCCTGGCCATGCCGGTGGAGCTGGGCGGCAACGGCCAGGGCACCAACCCGGAGCAGCTCTTCGCCGCCGGTTACGCCGCCTGCTTCGGCAGCGCGCTCGGCCTCGTCGGCCGCCAGGCGAAGGTGGACGTCAGCGACGCCGCCGTCACCGCCGAGGTCGGCATCGGCAAGCAGGGCGAGGGCTTCGGCCTGAAGGTGACGCTGCGCATCGAGCTGCCCGCGACCGTGGACGAGGCGACCGGCCGCAAGCTGGTCGAGACCGCCCACCAGGTGTGCCCCTACTCCAACGCCACCCGCGGCAACATCGAGGTCGACCTCGTCATCGAGTAGGACCCGGGGTCAACCCGGCACCACCTGAGGTGACCTGCCTGTCCTCACGTCGAGGCCAGCAGGTCACCTCCGACGTTCTGGCCCGGGATCCGCACGGGAGCGCCCTCGGGCATCGGCTCGCCCAGCAGCAGCGTCCGTACGACCCGTTCGGCGGCCCGGCCGTCGTCGAACTCGCAGAACCGCTCCCGGAAGTCCGCCCGCAGCCGCGCCGCCTCCTCGTCCCGCCAGGACCCGGAGGCGAACAGCCAGGCCAGCTCCCGGTAGGAGTGGGACACATGACCCGGCGCCTCGGCGGTGATGTCGAGATAGGCGCCCCGGCTCGCGGTGTACGCGGCCCAGTCGTCGGCGTGGACGACGATCGGCCGGTCCAGGTTGGCGTAGTCGAACATCAGGGCCGAGTAGTCGGTGACCAGCACGTCGGAGGCGAGCATCACCTCCTCGACGTGCGGCTCGTCCGTCGCGTCGACCAGGACCCCGCGCCGGGCCAGCTCGGTCAGGCCCATCCCGCGCGCGGGACCGGTCGCCAGCGTCGGGTGCAGCCGGACCACGAGGGTGCAGTCCTTGCCCAGGTCGGCCGCGAACCGGGCCAGGTCGATCCGGTCCACGTGGCCGCCCCGCCGGTAGTCCCGGCGCGTCGGCGCGTACAGCACCACCTGGTGGTCCTCGGGGATGCCGTGCCGCAGCCGGAACGCGGCGCCGGCCTCCCCGGCTCCGTCCGCCGCGCCGACCAGCACGTCGTTGCGCGGGCTGCCGGTGCGCACCGAGGTGAAGTGGCAGGGGTAGGCACGCTCCCACACCAGCTCGGAGTGGCGGTTGGCGACCAGGCTGTAGTCCCAGCGGTCGGCCCGGCGCAGCATCTGCGGCACGTCGAACCCGAGCCGGGCCCCGGGCTTGTCCAGCAGGTCCGCGCCCATGTACTTCAGCGGGGTGCCCTGGTGGGTGTGGAGGTGCACGCTGCCGGGCCGCTTGGCCAGTGAGCCGGGCCAGTTGACGTCGTTGACGAAGAACTTCGCCCGTGCGGTGACCTCCAGATAGCGCCGGGAGCCCACGAGCACGTGCTCCACGTCGGGCGGCAGCTGCGCGGCGGCCTCCTCGTCGCGGACCACCCACACCCCGCGCAGCTGCGGGGCGATCTCCCGCGCCTTCAGGTACACGGCGGCCGGATCGCCCAGCACACCCCGGTGCGAGGACGCCGAGTACACCACCAGGTGCGGGTCAAGCGGGCGGTGCGCGTGCAGCCCGGCCCAGCCGCGGCGGGCCTGCCGCGCGCCCGCCCGGCGCAGCTGCTCCGTCCACCGCCCGGCCTCGCGCCCCGCCCGCGCGGCCTGCCGCCTCAGCCGGTACGCCGGATAGCCGCCCTCCAGCAGGGCGACCTCACCGTCCACCAGGGCGCCCTCGGGCCGGTGGCGGCGGAACATCTCGGCCGTCCGCCGGAAGAACTCGGCCTTGTCCGCGGGCGGCAGCCGGTCCGGCTTGGCGAGGATGTCCAGACAGTGCTCGCCCATCTTGCGGTGCAGGTACGGCCGCCAGCCCGCCAGTTCCTCGTGCGCGTCCACGAAGGCGAAGACCCGCTCGTACTGGTCGTGGATGTCGAAGTGCTTGCGGCTGGTGGTGGACAGGATGTTGCCCTGCCGGCGCTGCCGGTAGTTCAGACAGATCCGGTCCAGGGCGGCGATCCGCCGGGCACTGAGCATGACCGGGAAGGTCCAGGGGGTGTCCTCGTAGTACCCGGGCGGGAACGCGAAGCCGTGCTCCTCGACGAAGTCGCGCCGGTAGACCTTGTTCCACACCACCATCAGCAGGTCCAGGATCTCCGGCCGGTCGGTGACCGTGAAGGTGTCCGGGCCGGCGTCGGCGAGCACCTGCGCGAGCACGTTGCGCCGGGTACCGCCCCACCAGTAGGTGCGCGCGTAGTCGAAGACCAGCACATCCGGGTCGCCGGAGTCCGCCAGCCGGTCGGCGAGGGCGCGCAGCGCGCCCGGCGTGAGGGTGTCGTCGCTGTCCAGGAAGAACAGGTAGTCGCCGGTGGCGTGCGGCATACCCGCGTTGCGGGCCCGGCCGAGGCCGACGTTCTCCGGCAGGTGCAGCACCTTCACGCGCGGGTCGCGGTCGGCGTACTCGTCCAGGATCGCGCCGCAGCCGTCGGGAGAGCAGTCGTCCACGGCGATCAGTTCGAGGTCGCTGAAGGACTGCAGCAGCACCGAGTCCAGGCACTCGCGCAGGAAGCCCTGCACCTTGAAACAGGGGACGATGACACTGAAGCGGGGCACGGCGGGTCAGCTCCTCACGAGGGTCGCGGCGGCGGGGGCGGGGATGCGCTCCGCGAGCGGGATCACCGGCGGGATCGCCTCCGGTGGCTCGCCGAGCAGCACCCGCCGTACGACGCGTTCGGCGGCCAGCCCGTCGTCGAACTGGCAGAACCGCCCACGGAACGCGGCCCGTTGCGCCTTCGCCTCCGGGCCCGCGTAGGAGCCGTCGCGGAAGACACGGGCCAGCTCCTCGACGGTGCGGGCGACCGGGCCCGGCGGCTCGGTCAGCAGGTCGAGGTAGACGCCCCGCGTCTCCTGGTAGACCTCCCAGTCGTCGGCGTACACGACGATCGGCCGGTCCAGGTTGGCGTAGTCGAACATGATCGAGGAGTAGTCGGTGACCAGCGCGTCGGCCGCCAGGCACACGTCCTCCGAGGAGCGGTGCGCGGAGACATCGATGATCCGGCCGGTCCGCCCGGAGCTGCGGGTGCGGCCCCCGTCGTAGAAGTAGTGGGCGCGCAGCAGCACGACCACGTCCTCGCCGGCCGCCTCGCAGAACGCCTCCAGGTCCAGGCCGGTCTCGAAACCGGTGTGGTGGTCGCGGTGGGTCGGCGCGTACAGCACGGCCGTGCTGCCCTCGGGCACGCCCAGCTCGCGCCGGACCCGGGCGACGTCGTCGGCGGTCGCCGTGTAGTAGACGTCGTTGCGCGGATAGCCGTACTCCAGGTGCTCGTACGAACCGGGGAAGGCGCGCTCCCACATCTGGGTGGAGTGGCGGTTCGACGAGAGGTTGAAGTCCCAGCGGTCCACCCGGCCCAGCAGCCTGGTGAAGCTGCCGGACTGCGCGGCCACCACCGGGTACGTCGACTGGTCCACGCCCATCGTCTTCAGCGGGGTGCCGTGCTGGGTCTGCAGATGGACGCTGCCCGGCCGTTTGACGACGCCCTCGGCGAAGTTGGCGTTGTTCACCAGGTACTTGGCGCGGGCCAGCACCTCCCAGTAGCGGCGGGATCCGATCACCGCGTACTCGACGTCCTTCGGCATCGTATGCGCCTGGTCGGCCTCGACCAGGAACACCGAGCGGATGTGCGGGGCGAGTTCACGGGCCTTGAGGTGGATCGCGGCCGGGTTGCAGGCGTAGCCGCGGCCCCAGTAGGCGCAGTACACGGCCAGGTCGGGGTCGAGGGGGCGGCGCAGGTCGCGGGCGTAGCGCAGCCGGGTGCGCAGCATGGGCGGGCGCGGCACGGTCTCGGCCGCCCTGGCCGTCGCCTGGTTGGCGCCGCGCAGCGCGCGGAACGCGGTGTACGCGCCGGCCGCCAGCAGCCGGTGCTGCACGCCGAGGCTGCCGCCCGGGGCGTGGTATCCGGCGGGCCGGTACCGCCGGTAGAGCCGGCCGGCCCGGCGGAAGAACGCCCGGTGTCCGGACGGCAGCCGCTGCGGCCGGGACGCCGTCTTCAGCACGTGCCCGAAGAGCTGCTCGAACAGTGCGTGGGTCCGCTCGGCGGACAGCCCGCTGTCGGCCGCCCGGGTCAGCACCAGCTCCACCTGGTCCAGCAGGGCGTGCTGGTGCGGTCCGGGCAGGTTGAGCCTGCTGCCCTGCCGGCGCAGCCGGTGCCGTACGACGACCCGGCGCAGCACCGCGATCCGCCCGGCGGCGATCGTGGTCAGCCCGCCCCAGCCGAGGTCGGTGAAGTGGCTCTCGGGAAAGGCGAGTCGGTGCTCGGCGAGGAAGGTGCGGCGGTAGGCGGCGCTCCACGCCGGCAGCTGCACGCCCGTCAGCTCGGGGAACACGTCCGGAGCGAAGGCTCCCTTCGGCGCCCCGGCCAGCAGCGGGGCCGCCGGGTTGCTCGGCTCGCCCTCCCACCAAGGGGTCCGCTCGTGCTCGACATGGAGCACGTCGACACCGCCGGTCTCGGTCAGCCGCGCGTCCAGCGCCGCCAGCGCGCCCGGCAGCAGCAGGTCGTCACCGTCGAGGAACAGCACGTACGCGCCGGTCGCCGCCCGCACCCCGGCGTTGCGGGCCCCGCTCAGACCGGCGGCCGGCGGCGAGTTGACCGGTGTCACCCGGGAGTCCCGCTCGGCGTATGCGGCGGCCACCGCGGCGGCCGGGGCGTCGGGAGCGTCGCAGACCGGGATCAGCTCCAGGTCGCCGAAGGACTGGCCTAGGACCGAGTCCAGCGCCTGGGACAGCCGACCAGCGACCCCGTGGGACGGGACGATGATGCTGAAGCGGGGCATTCTGTACTTTCTGTTGTCTTGCGGAAGCGGCTGGGCCGTCCGGCCGGACGCCAGGTGGACGGCCGGGCCGGAGTGGGCCGTGTCGTGCCGAGGGGCATGGGAACTCCCGGTAGGACCAACGCTGTTCAGCGGCTCTCGGTGACGGGGAGGGGGCCGGAAGGATGCGGCACGGTGGCTGGACCCTGTCGCCGATCCCCCGCCTGCCTCGCGGCGTCCGGCACGCACATCTGCGGCGTTGTCGTCGGTCGCCGACTCCCCCACTCTCGACTTCGCTCGAGCGGGGGGACACCCATCGCGTCGACTCCCTCCTCCGCCTTGCAGCTGCACGCACCAGACGCCGCGAGGCCCGCCCTACGGGCGGACGACGGGGGATCGGCGACAGGGTCCTGCGGGGAGCGGTCCAGCGCCGCCGCGGCCGAGGGCACGGGCTTGCGCTCGGCGAGCGGCACGAACGCCGGCCGCCCCGCCGACTCGCCCAGCACGACATGCCGTACGACGCGCGCGGCGGCGCGCCCGTCGTCGTACGGGCAGAACCGCTCCCGGAACGCCGCCCGCAGCTGCGTCGAGCGCGAGCCGCGCCAGTGGCCGGTGGCGAAGATGTCGATCAGCTCGTCCTCGCTGCGGGCCACCGCGCCCGGCGGGAAGTCGCGCAGGTCGAAGTACGTGCCCCGGGCCGCGTCGTACGCGTCCCAGTCCTCGGTGTGGACGACGATCGGCCGGTCCAGGTTGGCGTAGTCGAACATCAGCGACGAGTAGTCGGTGATCAGCGCGTCCGAGGCGAGGCAGAGGGACGCGATGTCCGGGTGGTCGCCGACGTCGACGACCCGGGCGGCGCCCTCGGCGAGCGGGCCGGGGTGCCAGTAGTGGGCGCGGGCCAGGATCACGAAGCGCGGGCCCAGCTGGCGCACGATCCGGTCCAGGTCGAGGGCGGGGCGCCGGGTGCGGTGGTAGTCGCGGTGCGTGGGGGCGTACAGCAGCGCGACCGTGCCCTTGGGGATGCCGAGCGACTCGCGGATCCGGGCCACGTCGGCCGCCGTCGCCCGCTGGAACACGTCGTTGCGCGGATAGCCGTACTCCAGCGTGGTGTAGCTGCCGGGGTAGACGCGCTCCCAGGTCAGGGTGGTGTGGCGGTTCGCGGACAGCACGTAGTCCCACTTGTCGACGCCCTGCAGAAGCTCCTCGAAGTCCATGTCGCCGGCGGCCGCCGGGCGTTCCTGGAGGTCGAGGCCCATGTGCTTGAGGGGGGTGCCGTGCTGGGTCTGGACGAAGACCTGGCCGGGGCGCTTTCGCAGCCGGCGGTCGAAGTTGACGTTGTTGACCAGGTACTTGGAGCGGGCCAGCGCCGTCCAGTAGGCGAAGCTGCCCGGGCGCAGCCGGAGCGGGCCCGGCGGGACGGTGTGCTGGTGCTCGGGGCGGGCGATCCAGGCGGTGCGGATGTGCGGGACGTGGGTGCGGAACGCCTTCTCCAGGGCGCCCGGATTGCAGCCGTGGCCCCGGTTCCAGTAGGCGGCGAAGACGGCCCGGTCGGCGCGCAGCGGGAGGCGCAGCTGGACGCGGTAGTGCAGCTGGAGGACGGCCGCGCGGACGGCCCGGGCGAGCTTGACGGTGGCCTTGAGCGCGCGGCGGCGGGCGGACATCGCCACTTGGAGCGTGCGGTAGGTGCGGTGCAGGCCGAAGCGGACGAGGCCGTGACGCAGCCGGGTGCGCAGCGGGACGGAGGCGCCCCGGGCATGATAACGGCGGTAGTGGGCGCGGGCCCTGCGCAGGAACTCGCCCCGGGTGCCGCGCGGGAGCCGGTCCCGCTTGGTGAACACGGTGGAGAAGTGGTCGACCATGCGGCGGAACAACACCGCTCGCCACCGGTCGAGTTCGGGCCGCTCGTCGATGAACGCGAACACCCGGTCGTACTGCACGAAGATGTCGAAGTGCTTGCGGCTGGTGGTGCGCAGGATGCTGCCCTGCCGCCGCTGCCGGTAGTGCACGCACACCCGGTCCAGGGTGGCGATCGACTCCGCCGCCATCAGGACCGGGAAGGTCCAGGGCGTGTCCTCGTAGTAGCCGGTAGGGAACCGGAAGTCCTGCTTCGCGACGAACTCCCGCCGGTACGCCTTGTTCCAGGCGACCATCAGCACCCGCAGCAGCCCCGGGCGGTCCTCGAGACGGAAGGGTGCCGGGCCCTGCTGGGTGAGGTGGGCGGCGACCTTGTTGCGCTCCACCGTGCCGTTCCAGTAGGTGCGCGCGTAGTCGAAGACCAGGACGTCCGGCTCGCCGGTCTCCTTGATCCGGTCGGCGATCGAGCGCAGCGCGCCCGGGGTGAGCATGTCGTCGCTGTCCAGGAAGACCAGATAGTCGCCCGTCGCCCGGGCCATACCGGCGTTGCGGGCGCGGCCCAGGCCCTGGTTCTCGGCCAGGTGTACGGCTTTCACGCGCGCGTCGCGGGCGGCGTACTCGTCGATGAGGGCACCGCAGGCATCGGGCGAGCAGTCGTCCACGGCGATCAGTTCGAGGTCGGGATACGACTGCGAGAGCACCGAGTCCAGGCACTCCGAGAGGTACGCCTGGACCTTGTACGCGGGGACAATGACACTGAACCTGGGCAAGGGACATCCATGGGTCGGTCGGCGCGGGCGTTCTGCCCGGGAACGGCCGATGGAGTCATTCGGTTACGGTTCGTACGGCATATGGGGGACGCCGGGTGAACGGAGAGGGGCGGGCCTCTGAAGACCCGCCCCTCGAAACGTGGCCCTTCTGCTGCTACTTGACCGCGCCCGCCATGACCCCGGACACGAACTGCCGCTGGAACGCGAAGAACACGACCAGCGGGATCACCATCGAGATGAACGCGCCCGGCGCCAGCACGTCGATGTTGTTGCCGAACTGCCGTACCTGCGTCTGCAGGGCGACCGTGATCGGCTGCGAACTCGACTTGGTGAACACCAGCGCGACCAGCATGTCGTTCCACACCCACAGGAACTGGAAGATGCCGAGGCTCGCGATCGCGGGCCCGCCGAGCGGCATCACCACCCGTGCGAACAGTCGCAGTTCACCGGCGCCGTCGAGGCGGGCCGCCTCCAGCAGCTCCCGCGGGATCTCCGCGAAGAAGTTCCGCAGCAGGAACACCGCGAACGGCAGGCCGAAGCCCACGTGGAACAGGATCACCCCGAAGATGGTCCCGAACAGACCGATGTTGCCGAACAGTTCGGCGATCGGGATCAGCGCCACCTGCACCGGCACCACCAACAGGCTGACCACACCGAGGAACCACCAGTCCCGGCCCGGGAACTCCATCCACGCGAACGCGTAGCCCGCGAGCGAGCCGATCACCACGACCAGGATCGTCGCCGGGACCGTGATCAGCACGGTGTTCACCAGGGAGCCGGTGATGTCGCCGTTCTCCAGCAGCTTCTGGTAGCTCTCGAAGGTCAGCTGGGACGGCTGGGTGAACACCTTCCACCAGCCGCTCGCGCTCATGTCCTCCGGTGTGCGCAGGGAGGAGATGAGCAGACCGATGGTCGGCACCAGCCAGAACAGGCCGACGAGGATGAGGAACACACGGACCAGTCCGCCGCTGAGCCGCTCGGCGATCCTCGAACCGAGCGACTGCCGGGCCTTCACGATCATGTCGGCGGGTGCCACCTTTCCGCTGCTTCCGGCAGCGGTGCTTCCGGGAGCGGTCGTCATCGCCGCACCTCCCGCCTGAGCCGACGGATGTTGAACAGCATCACCGGGATCACCAGGAGCAGCAGGAACACCGCGATCGCGCTCGCGATGCCCGGCTGGCCCTCCGCGAAGCCCTTGCGGTACAGCTCCAGGGCCAGCACGTTCGCGTCGTCCTGGGAGGAGCCCGGCGCGATGATGTAGACGAGGTCGAACACCTTGAGCACGTTGATCATCAGCGTGACGGTGACGACCGCCAGGACCGGAGCGAGCAGCGGCACGGTGACCCGGCGGAACACCTGCCACTCGTTGGCACCGTCCACGCGCGCGGCCTCCAGCAGCTCCCGGGGCACGCCCGCGAGCCCGGCCGCGATCAGCACCATCGCGAAGCCCGCCCACATCCACACGTACGACCCGATGATGGCCGGGGTGACCAGCGACGGGCCGAGCCAGTCGACGCCGTTGTACGGCTCCCTGAAGTTGTTCGCGGGAAGCCTCAGCCGGGCTCCGTCGGCCTGCGCGGGCAGCGTGAAGGTGCCGTCGCCGGCCGCCTCGGCGGACGCCACCACCTTGCCGTCCTTCACCGCCTCGATCCGCATCCCGGCGTAGCCCAGCTCGGACGGGTCGGGCACGCCCAGCTTCCCGACGCCCTTGCCGCGGGTGAAGTCCTGCCAGGTGGTGCCGGTGATCTTCCCCGGCTCCGGCTTCGCCGCCACGGCCTTCTTCGCGCCGTCGGGCAGCTGGTCGGGGGCGACGCCGACCAGCGGGAGCGTGACCGTCTGCCCGGTGTGTACCGGGGCCGAGGTGATGAAGCCGCCCTGGTCCGGTTCGAGCGGCGACTCACGGCCCGGGTGTGCCTTCGGGAACGCCGACGACTGGGCGAAGGTGTCGTGCACGCCCACCCAGACCGCGTTGGCGACACCCTTGTCCGGGTCCTGGTCGTACACCAGCCGGAAGATGATCCCGGCCGCCAGCATCGAGATCGCCATCGGCATGAAGACGACCAGCTTGAACGCCGTGCCCCAGCGCACCCGTTCGGTCAGCACCGCGAAGACCAGACCGAGGGCCGTGGAGACGGTCGGCGCGAACACCACCCAGATGATGTTGTTCTTCAGGGCGGTGCGGATGCCGTCGTCGGTGAACAGCGCCTTGTAGTTGTCGATGCCGGCGAAGCCGTCGCCCGAGGCGTTGTAGAAGCTGCGGACGAGCGAGTACCCGATCGGGTAGACCACGAGCGCGCCCAGCAGCACCAGGGCGGGCAGCAGGAACAGGGCTGCCACCGCCTTGCGGGTGCCGGTCACGCTCCTGCGGCGCTTCGGTGCGGCGGGGCCCGGTGGGGTCCCGGCCGCCGCTGCCGACGCCATCGCCGGATCAGCTCCCGTTCCCGTAGGCCGCCGCCGCGTCCTTCTCCAGCTTCGCCTGGGCGCCCGCCACGTCCTTCGGGTTCTTCAGGAAGTCCTGCAGGTCCTTCCACTCGCCCTTGCCCGGGGTGCCGCCGAAGGCCTGCGGGGCCTGGTCGGACATGTCGAAGCGGAAGTCGTCGCCGGACGCGATCAGCGCCTTGGCGATCTTCTGCTGCACCGGGTTCGGGTAGGCCGAGTCCGGCACGTTCTTGTTCGGCGAGAGGTAGCCGCCGAGCTTGGCCTGGATCGTCGCCGCGTCCGGGGAGGCCAGGAAGGTGGCCAGCGCCTGCGCCGCCTTGGAGTCCTTCAGGATGACGGCCGCGTCACCGCCGGAGACCACCGGCGCGGTCGAGCCGACCGCCGGGAACGGGAACACCTTCGCGTCCGTGCCCACCTTCGCCTTGGTGTCACCGATGTTGACCTGGACGAAGTCGCCCTCGTAGACCATCGCCGCCTTCGGCTGGTCCCCGCCGGTGAAGGTCTGCGTGACGGAGTTCGGGAACTCGGTCTGCAGGGCGCCGTCCGCGCCGCCCGCCACATAGTCCTTCTTGCCCCAGATCTGGGCGAGCGTGGTCAGGGCCTGCTTCACCGAGGGGTCGGTCCACTTGATCTTGTGCTGGGCGAGCTGGTCGTACTTCTGAGGCCCGGCCTGGGACAGATAGACGTTCTCGAACCAGTCCGTCAGCGTCCAGCCGTCGGCGCCGCCGACCGAGAACGGGGTGACACCGGAGTCGTACACCGCCTGCGCGGCGGTCAGCAGCTCCTGCCAGGTCTTCGGCTCCTTGGCGCCCGCGTTCTCGAAGGCCTTGGCGTTGTACCAGATCAGCGACTTGTTGGCGGCCTTGTAGTAGACGCCGTACTGCTTGCCGTCGACCTTGCCGATGTCCTGCCAGCCCTGCGAGTAGTTCTTCTGCAGCTCCTTGAGCGCGTCCGGGCCGAGCGGCTTGGCCCACTTCTTGTCCACGGCCTGCTTGATCGCGCCCGGCTGCGGCAGCAGGGCCACGTCCGGCGGCTGACCGCCCGCGATCTTCGAACCGAGGAAGTTGATGATCGGGTCCTGGGCGGGCACGAACGTCACCTTCGCGCCCGTGCGCTTCTCGAACTCCGCCAGGACCTTCTTGAAGTTCGCCTGTTCGGTGCCGGTCCAGACGGCGGCGACCTCCAGGCTCGCGCCGTTCAGTTTCGGCAGGGTGACGCCGGAGCCACTCGCGGTGGCCCCGCCGCTCGTGTCGCCGCTGCCCTTCTTGTCGTCGCTGCTGGAGCAGGCGGTGAGCGCAAGGGCTCCCGCGAGCAGCGCGGCGACCGTGGTGACGGCCCTGTGTGTCCGGATGGTGTTGCTGTTGCCACGCATCACTTCCCCGTTCGTCGTTCTTCGCTGAACTCAGAACACTGTTCCGTGCGGTCCGGTCTACGCCGGGCCGCACAAGGGCGGCAAGACCGCCTGCGCCGTCCGGCGGGTCATCGTGACCGGCTCGTGATCAGGGAAGTATGCGTACCCATTCCCGTTCATTTTCCCGCTGGTTCCCGCTACAGCAGCGAGGGCACCTCCGCCGCGGCGACCTCCCGGGCCGCCCGCTCCACCGCGCTCGCCAGCAGGGCCAGGTCGGTGGGGCCGTTGCCCAGTTCGCGCACGGGACGGCGGGCCGGCGGATCGCCCATCCGCTGCCACTCCAGCGGGACGACCGTGGGCCGCTGGGTCGCGGTGCGCGGGATACGGCCCGTCACCCGGCCGCCCTGGAAACCGACGGTCCGCCCGTCCGCGTAAGCCAGCCTGCCGCGCCCCGGCGCCGGCTCCTCGGGCCCGGCCGCCGGCGCGTCCAGCGTGACCCGCAGGGTGGCCTGCCGGGCCGGCTCCGACTCCGCCGTACGACCGCCCGTCCCGGCCGCGGCCACCAGGTGCACACCGAGCCGCTCGCCCTCCCGGGCCACCGCCTCCAGGGCCCGCATCACCGATCCGGCGGCGGGCCGGCCCGGCGAGCCGAGCGCGGGGGAGACCAGCGCGTCCAGGTCGTCGACGACCACGAGGAGCCGGGGCAGCGGCGGCGCGGGCTCGGTGCGCCTGCGTGCGGCGCCGGGCCGCAGCCGCAGCGTGGAGCTGGGCGGCGCCTCTATGTCCCCGGCCCCGGAGGCCGCCGGGCGCCCGCCCGGGGTGCGCTGCGCGACGATACGGCCGGACACCTCGCGCCCCGCGTGCCACTCGGCGAAGTCCGTCCGGCCGAGCAACTCCGCGCGCCGCTTCAGCTCCGCGCTCAGCGACTGCGCGAACTCCCGCATACGGACGGGGTCGTTGGCGATGAGGTGGGTCGTCACATGGGGTATGTCCGTGCAGACGCGCAGCCCCTCACCGCGCCCCGCGCCCGCGCCGACGCCGTCCCGGCCGTCGATCAGCACCATGCCCAGCCGGTCGGGCCGCTCCGCGGCGGCCAGCGAGGCGACCAGGGCCCGCAGCAGCTCGGTACGGCCGCTGCCGGCCGGCCCCTCGATCAGCAGATGCGGCCCGTCGGCCACCAGGTCGGCGGTGAGCGGGCCGTGCGGCCCGGCACCCAGCACCGCCCGGGCCCGGCCGCCCAGCGACTCCGTGTCGTCCGCCGCGTCCGCCCAGCGCGCCATCAGCGAGGCCGGGGTGGCCCGGGCCAGACCCAGCTCGTCCAGCAGCCGCGCCGACTGCGGCAGCGGTACGGCCACGCGCGCGTGCCGCTCGCCGACGGGGCCGTCGGGCCTGAGCGGCGCCAGCGCCCGTGCGAACCGCTCCGCCCAGGCGGGGGAGACGGCGTCGACGGTGGCATCGGTCCCCGGGCCCACGGGCCCGGTGGGCGCGACACGCATCAGGTGCAGCGCACCGGCGACATCGCCGCTGAGCAGGGCCACGGCCCCGCAGTGCCGGAAGGTGGGGGTGACCGCGCAGGCCGCCTCGTACGTCTGCGCCACGGGCGAGGCGGGCGTGGTGGCCGCGGTCTCGGCGAGGCAGACGACATGGATCCCGGCCCGTGGACCGGCCACGGCCAGCCGCGCCAGGGCTTCCTGCAGAGAGGCGCCGCCGGGGTCCCCGTCCACGACGACGACGGTGAACGGCCCCGGGAAGCCACCGAATCCGTCCAGTGCGGCGCCTTCCCTGGCCCAGGAGGGGCGGCGGGCGGAGGTGGTGTAGCTGTGCGGGGGGACGGAGGCCGGGTCCGGGGCGGTGCGGTGGGCCGTCCCGGGTGCCGCTGCCGGTGCGGCGGGCGAGGCCTGTCCGGCAGGGCCGGTGGACGGGGCGACGGCTCCTGTCGCCGAGGCCGGCTGGGCCGTGCCCCGGCCCGTCGCCGCGAACTCCTCCACCCGGCGCAGGAGTTCCTCCGTGCGGGCCGCCGCCTGTTCGCGGTCGTAGGCCAGCAACAGGCGGCAGTCCTGGCCGTGGCCGGGGCGGACGTGCGGGAGCCAGCCCAGCCAGGACCACTCGGCCGTCCGCTCCTCCTCGGGGCGGCTGCGGTCCGCGCTGATCAGCACGATCTCCAGCAGGTCGGGGGAGTGCAGCGCGGCCAGCTGGGCCAGCACCGCGCGGGCCAGCCCGGACAGCCGGGGGCGCGGACCGGCCAGACCCAGCGCACCCGCCTCGCGCAGCGCGGCGGTCACCGGTACGGCGGGCAGCACGCCCGAGCCGTCCGGTGCGCTCCGGTCGGCCGTGCCAAGGCGCACGGTCAGCGCCTCCGGGTGTCCCGGCCCCCGCTCCCACAGCCGGGGCCCGGGACCCAGCGCCGTCAGCAGCAGCGCGGCGGGGTCCGGCCAGGTCTCCGGCAGCTGCGGGACATCGGCCGAGCGCACGCCGCCCGCCCCGGCGTCCGTGGCGCCGTACGCCTCCGGCCGGGCCACGGGCTGCTCTCCGCGCCCACCGGCCAGCCGCCGCGCCCAGGCGCCTATTCCGCCCCGGCGGCGGCCGCCCTCGGGTGCGTCGGTGCCCCGCAGCGGGGTGTCCTTGCGGCCGCGACCCTCTCCCGCGTCGCTGCCGGAGGAAGCACGGCCCGACGCCGGGCCGCGGGCCGTCGCACCGGCATCGGCGGCCCCGGTCAGGCCCCTCGGGCCGCCGACGCCGTACGGCCCCGCGTGCGTGTCCCCGCCACGGGAAGTGGAACCGGGCATGCCGGGGGCGGCTATGTCACCGCCCGGTCCGTCGGCCCTGTAGTGGCCTGCGGCAGTGCGTTCGCCGCTGGTGGTTGCGCCGGGCATGCCGGGTGTTGGGTGTTCGCTGTTCGGTCCGTCGGCCCTGTAGTGGCCTGCGGCGGTGCCTCCGCCACCGGTGGTTGCGCCGGGCATGCCGGGTGCCGGGTGTTCGCCGCCGGATCCGCCGGCCCCGTACCGGCCGGAGGCGGTGCCCCCGCCGACGGTGGTCGTGCCGGGCATCCCGGGTGCCGGGTGTTCGCCGCTCGGTCCGCCGGTCGCGAAGCCGCCCGCGTCGACGGAAGTCCTGCCGGGAGCCGGACCCGGCCCCCCTGCGCCTCCGCCGCGCGTCTCGATGCTCGGCGCTCCGCCCTGGTCCGGTACCGACGGCTGTTCGCCGCGCCGGTGCTCCTGGACCGCCGCGCCCGCGCCCGGGGCAGCCCAGCTCGCGGTGCCGTACGCGTGATGGGTCGGTCCTGAGGGGCCGTCGGCGGCCGGGCCCGCGGTGGGCTCCACGCGCGCGTGCCCGGCGGCGCCCGCCGCACCCGGATCACCGGCTTCGCCGGCCGGCCCCCGGGCGAAGCGCACGCACCCCTCCCCGTCCGGCACCGTCCGTACCCGCGCCGCGGGGCCGCCGGACGGGGTGACCCGCAGGGCGGACTCGCCGATCCTCAGCAGGGCCCCCGGAGCGAACCGCACCGCGCGGTCGCTCACCCGGGTGCCGTCCAGGGCCGTGCCGTTGGTGGAGCCGAGGTCGGCCACCGAGACACGGCCGTCGGCGGCGACCGTGACCGCGCAGTGCAGGCGGGAGACGTCCGGGTCGTCCAGCGGGACGTCTGCGTCGGCGGAGCGGCCGACCGTGATCCGGCCGCCGTGCAGCAGATGGACCCCGCCCGCGTCCGGGCCCGCGACCACGTGCAACTGGGCCGGGGCGTCGTCCAGCTCGGGATGCGGCTCGGGGGCCGCAGGGGTGCCCAGGGACAGCACGGCGCCGTCGACCAGGGGAGGCTCGCCGAGGGTGCAGCGGCGCGGGTCCAGTCGCTCCGCGCCCGCGTACAGGACCACCGAGGCGCCGCCGGTGTCCCGGCCCGTGCCGCCGTCTCCGGTGACCGTCGTGGCCAGTGCCGACGCCACCGCGGCCAGGTCCGTGCCCGCGGGCGCCGTCACCAGCACGTCGCGGCTCGCGGCGCGGCCCCGCTGCGGGGACGGGCCCAGCGGGTCTACGACGGTCAGCCGGATCTGCATCGGCGCAGCGGTCCCTTCTGCCCGGGCGCGGACATCCCCCACCCCCGCACGAGCACGTCGGCCAGTACTGCACGCATCCTTGCACCTGTCACTGACAACGCGCCCGCGGCCCGGTGCCAAGTGATCTTGATTGGTCAGCTCTGCCCCCAAAAGTGCCTGACCATTAATCCATCGGTGATCAGTTGAGATCGGTCACGTCCGGCACTGGGCAACCACGAGACCAAGGCGAGCGTCTTTCCTTCGAACATCGACGGGAACGCTTACGTAGTGCCCTCGGGGGCGGCACTACAGTGGGCCGGAACACCGGAACACAGGCGAACAGACAGCAGGGAGCGCGGAACGTGCGGCCAGTCGGCAGCAAGTACCTGCTCGAGGAGCCGCTCGGACGCGGCGCCACGGGCACCGTCTGGCGTGCCCGCCAGCGCGAGACCGCGGGCGCCGAGGCGGCCGTGGCCGGCCAGCCCGGCGAGACGGTCGCGATCAAGGTCCTCAAGGAGGAGCTGGCGAGCGACCCGGACATCGTGATGCGGTTCCTGCGGGAACGCTCCGTCCTGCTCCGGCTCACCCACCCGAACGTCGTCCGGGTCCGCGACCTGGTCGTCGAGGGCGATCTGCTGGCCCTGGTCATGGACCTCGTCGACGGGCCCGACCTGCACCGATACCTGCGCGAGAACGGCCCCTTCACGCCGGTCGCCGCCGCGCTGATGACGGCGCAGATCGCCGACGCCCTCGCCGCGAGCCACGCCGACGGCGTCGTCCACCGCGACCTGAAGCCCGCCAACGTGCTGCTCCAGCAGCTCGACGGCCGGATGCACCCGATGCTGACCGACTTCGGCATCGCCCGCCTCGCCGACTCCCCCGGACTGACCCGCACCCACGAGTTCGTCGGCACGCCCGCGTACGTGGCGCCGGAGTCCGCCGAGGGCCGCCCGCAGACTTCCGCCGTCGACATCTACGGCGCCGGCATCCTGCTGTACGAACTGGTCACCGGCCACCCGCCGTTCTCCGGCGGCACCGCCCTGGAGGTGCTGCACCAGCACCTGAGCGCCGAGCCGCGCCGCCCCTCCACCGTCCCGGACCCGCTGTGGACGGTGATAGAGCGCTGCCTGCGCAAGAACCCCGACCAGCGGCCCAGCGCCGAGAACCTCGCGCGCGGGCTCCGGGTCGTGGCCGAGGGCGTCGGCGTGCACGCGAACGCCGCCCAGATCGCCGCCGCCGAGGGCGTCGGTGCCCTGCTGGCCCCGGACCCGGCCCCGACCGCCGTCCCGGGCGTGCCCGGCGCCGCCGACCCCACCCAGGTGCTGCCGACGAACGCGGGGGCGTTCGACCCGAACGCGGCGACCAGCGTCCTGCCGCACACCGGTGGCCCCGTCGGCGCGGCCGACCCCACCGCCGTCCTGCCGAACACCGGCGCGGCCGACCCGACGGCCGTCATGCCGCCGATGCCTCAGGGACAGCCGGGCCAGCACCCCGATCAGCCGCACCCCTGGCAGACCCAGCTGCGCGCGGCCCGGGACCGCAACGAGCAGACGCAGATCCAGTACCTCGACCCCGACGAGGACCCCCTGCGCCGCCGGCCGCAGCGGCAGGTCGCCCGGCCGCAGCAGCAGCCGCGCCAGGCCCCGCAGGCGCGCCCGCAGCAGCCGCAGCCGCGCGGCCGGCAGCAGCAGCCGCACGCCGGGTACGGCTACCCGCAGCAGCAGCCCCAGCAGTACGCCCCGCAGCAGCAGCCCCAGCGGTACGCGCCCCCCGCCCCGGAGCCGCAGCGCCCCGCGCGCGAGCCCCGGCCGGCGCGGCAGCGCAGCGCCAACCCGATGAAGATCCCCGGACTCGGCTGCCTGAAGGGCTGCCTGTTCACGATCGTCATCCTGGTCGTCGCCAGCTGGCTGATCTGGGAGCTGACCCCGCTGCACACCTGGGTCGGCCAGGGCAGGGGCTACTGGTCCCAGCTGAGCGACTGGGCCGGGAAGGTGGGCTCCTGGCTCAAGGAGCTGGGCTCGGCCTCCGGCAGCGGCAACTGACCGCGAGTTTGGGGATTTGTCGACACCTGGCGGGTGATTTCCGTCTCCGCGGTGAAGGTTGGCTCGTTCGGCGCGTAGTTTTGTCGGCTGGGAGTCGTCTGTCGGCTGGGGGTCCGGGGGTTGGCCCCCGGAATGACGCAGCGTCGGCAACACGCGTCAGTAGGAGCAGTCTTGGCACGGAAGATCGGCAGCCGGTACACCGCCAACCAGATCCTGGGGCGGGGCAGCGCCGGCACGGTGTGGCTGGGCGAGGGACCCGAGGGGCCCGTCGCGATCAAGCTCCTGCGTGAGGACCTCGCGTCCGACCAGGAGCTCGTCGGGCGCTTCGTCCAGGAGCGCACCGCACTGCTCGGCCTGGAGCACCCGCACATCGTCACCGTGCGCGACCTCGTGGTCGACGGCAACGACCTGGCGCTCGTCATGGATCTGGTGCGCGGAACGGATCTGCGCACCCGCCTGGAGCGTGAGCGACGGATGGCCCCCGAGGCGGCCGTGGCGATCGTCGCCGACATCGCCGACGGGCTCGCGGCGGCCCACGCGTCCGGGGTCGTGCACCGGGACGTCAAGCCCGAGAACGTCCTGCTGGACATGCAGGGCCCGCTCGGCCCGGGCGGCGCGCACCCCGCCCTGCTGACGGACTTCGGCGTCGCGAAGCTGATCGACTCGCCGAAGCGGACCCGGGCCACGAAGATCATCGGCACACCGGACTACCTGGCCCCGGAGATCGTCGAGGGCCTGCCGCCGCGCGCCTCGGTCGACATCTACGCCCTCGCGACGGTGCTGTACGAGCTGCTGGCCGGCTTCACCCCCTTCGGGGGCGGGCACCCGGGGGCAGTGCTGCGCCGCCACGTGACGGAGACGGTCGTACCGCTGCCGGGGATCCCCGACGAGCTGTGGCAGCTGATCGTGCAGTGCCTCGCGAAGGCCCCGGCGTCGCGGCTGCGGGCGTCGGAGCTGGCGTCGCGACTGCGGGAGCAGCTGCCGACACTGACCGGGATGCCGCCCCTGGACGTCGACGAGCCGGACGCTGAGTCGGCCGAGGAGGGCTCGGAGGAGGCACCGGCCCCGGCCGCGCCCGGGGAGCCCGTACGGCGCCGGGGCGCGGTCCCCCTGGTGCCGGGGGCCAAGCCGGACTCCAACCGGGACACCCACACGTCGATGCGGGTGCCGGCGCCCGACGAGCTGGCGGGAGGAGCACGGGGCACGGCGCGAGCGCCCCGCACGTCGGGCGCGCCCCGCCCCGGCTCGGCCCGCCACCGCGCCGTCGCCCGGCGCCGCAGGATCACCCTGAGCGTCGCCGGGGTGGTCCTGGCCGCGGCCATAGGGGTGGGTGCGTGGGCGGCGACCTCCGGGGACGACGAGCCGCCGCAGGAGACCCACAGCACCTCGACGCCGTAGCCGCGAGGCAGATCGCAAGGCTGGTGAAGAGGTGCTCCTCACCGCTCGGCCCTGGCTGCCCGGCGGAGCCGTTACGCTGGAGGCGTGGCAGTCGTCGATGTATCCGAAGAGCTGAAGTCCCTCTCCTCGACCATGGAGTCGATCGAGGCCGTCCTGGACCTCGACAAGCTGAGGGCAGACATCGCCGTGCTCGAGGAGCAGGCGGCCGCGCCGTCCCTGTGGGACAACCCGGACGAGGCGCAGAAGATCACCAGCAAGCTCTCCCACCTCCAGGCCGAGGTCAGGAAGGCGGAGGCGCTGCGCGGCCGGATCGACGATCTCGCGGTCCTCTTCGAGATGGCCGAGGAGGAGGACGACCCGGACACCCGTGCCGAGGCCGAGTCCGAGCTGGCCTCCGTGCGCAAGGCGCTGGACGAGATGGAGGTCCGGACGCTGCTCAGCGGTGAGTACGACTCCCGTGAGGCGCTCGTCAACATCCGCGCCGAGGCCGGTGGCGTCGACGCCGCCGACTTCGCCGAGAAGCTGCAGCGCATGTACCTGCGCTGGGCCGAGCAGCACGGCTACAAGACCGAGCTGATCGAGACGTCGTACGCGGAAGAGGCCGGCATCAAGTCGACCACCTTCTCCGTGCAGGCGCCGTACGCCTACGGAACGCTCTCCGTCGAGCAGGGCACGCACCGCCTCGTGCGCATCTCGCCCTACGACAACCAGGGGCGCCGCCAGACCTCCTTCGCGGGCGTCGAGATCCTCCCCGTGGTCGAGCAGACCGACCACATCGAGATCGACGAGTCCGAGCTGCGGGTGGACGTGTACCGCTCCTCCGGCCCCGGCGGTCAGGGCGTCAACACCACCGACTCCGCGGTCCGCCTGACCCACATCCCCACCGGCATCGTGGTCTCCTGCCAGAACGAGCGGTCGCAGATCCAGAACAAGGCCACCGCGATGAACGTCCTCCAGGCCAAGCTGCTGGAGCGGCGCCGCCAGGAGGAGCAGGCCAAGATGGACGCCCTCAAGGGCGACGGCGGCAACTCCTGGGGCAACCAGATGCGTTCGTACGTGCTGCACCCGTACCAGATGGTCAAGGACCTGCGCACCGAGTTCGAAGTGGGTAACCCCGAGGCCGTGTTCAACGGCGAGATCGACGGTTTCCTGGAGGCCGGCATTCGCTGGCGCAAGCAGCAGGAGAAGTAACTTTGTCGACATGACAACTGCCGCCCGAGAGGCGGCAGTTGTCATTTGTCTGGGTTTTACATCACACTCACAGGCTCCAAGTCCCCCCAAACGCCGTCCCGTCGGACATTGCGCGCGCAACGGCCTTGACGTTGCTTTGAAAAATGGGAAGGCTGAAGCGTGGCATGCGTATCTCTGGGGCGCATGTGAACCGGGGGAATTGGCGCACATCTCGTCACTGCTACCTCCGTCGATCACGGCAAGCCCCGCACGCCCGCCTCATTGACGAACAGCTACTGGGGGTAGCAACCATATGACGAAGAAGACGCGGATCCGGGTCGCGCGGATAGCCGCCGGTGCCGTGATCGCGGCCGGCGCCTCACTGACCGCCGCGGGTGCCGCCTCGGCTCTGGACCTCGGTGTCCAGGCCGGTCCGATCACCCTGGGCGTGAGCGCGGACGGCGACGACGCAGGGACCACCGGTGGCTGCGACCCCGTCGGTGTCTGTGACACCACGGGCGGCACCACCACGGGTGGCGACGACTCCACGGGCGGCACCACCACGGGTGGCGACGACTCCACCGGTGGCACCACCACGGGTGGCGACGACTCCACCGGTGGCACCACCACCGGCGGCGACGACAGCACCGGCGGCACCACCACCATCGGTGGCGTCATCGGCGGCGACACCGGTGGTGACAGCTCGACCGGTGGTGACAGCAGCACCGGTGGTGACAGCTCGACCGGCGGCGACAGCAGCACCGGTGGTGACAGCTCCACCGGTGGCGACAGCTCCACCGGTGGCGACAGCTCGACCGGCGGCGGCAACAGCTCCGGTGGTGACAGCTCGACCGGTGGCGACACCGGCGGCAACGGCAACTCCGGTGGCAACGGCAACTCGGGTGGCAACGGCAACTCGGGCGGCAACGGTTCCTCCGGTGGCAACAGCAGCACCGGTGGCAACGGCCACACCACCCCCGACGGTGGCAACAACAACGCGTCCCAGGAGGAGGGCTCCTCGGCCCTCACCGACACGGGCTCGGACACCTCGGCCCAGGGCGGCGACAAGCAGCTCGCCGAGACCGGTGCCGGGCAGACCGTGTTCCTGATCGTTGGCGCCGCGACCATGATCGCCGGCGGTGTCGGCTTCCGCGTCCTGCCGCGTCTGGTGAACGGCCGGGGCGGCGCGGCCGCCTGAGCGTAGCCTCACGGTCACGCACTGTAGGCACAGTGGAGACGGAAGGGCCCGGAGCTTCGCGCTCCGGGCCCTTCCGGCGTTCCTGAGGCCTTCTTACACGGTCTGGTGCGCCAGCAGCGCCACCGCGGCGATCAGCACCGCCAGCAGTGTGATCAGCGCCATCGGGTTCAGCCCGGCGAAGAAGCCCTCCTGCTGCTGCAGCCGCTCGCGGTTGGCACGGCACACCGGGCACCGGCCCTCACTCACAGGCGACGCGCAGTTCGCGCACACCAACCGGTCGTACGTCATGCGCTCGCCCTCCTTGCACCGGCCATCACACATATAACGCACACGGGAACGAGAACGTTCCCCCTCCACTCTGCCAGGTTCCCGCGGAGCTTGCGCGGGGTGCCGGTACAGCCCGTGCCCCTGGGTGGGGAAGCTCACGCTCGTTGAAAAGTCCCGTACAAAAACGCACAAGCCTCCACCAACCCCGCCCGGACCCTGCGCCCCCGGCCCCGGTTCGCGTATGGTCACGCACATCTACCCCCGGCGACCCGTGGTGCATCCGTGATCCGATTCGACAACGTCTCCAAGGTCTACCCCAAGCAGACCCGCCCCGCGCTCAGGGATGTGTCCCTGGAAGTGGAGAAGGGCGAGTTCGTCTTCCTCGTGGGGTCCTCCGGCTCCGGAAAGTCCACCTTCCTGCGGCTCATCCTCCGCGAGGAGCGGTGCAGCCACGGCCAGGTGCACGTCCTGGGCAAGGACCTCGCGCGCGTCTCCAACTGGAAGGTGCCGCAGATCCGCCGCCAGCTCGGGACGGTGTTCCAGGACTTCCGCCTGCTGCCCAACAAGACGGTCGCGGAGAACGTGGCCTTCGCGCAGGAGGTCATCGGCAAGTCGCGCGGCGAGATCCGCAAGTCCGTGCCGCAGGTGCTCGACCTCGTCGGGCTCGGCGGCAAGGAGGAACGGATGCCGGGCGAGCTCTCCGGTGGTGAGCAGCAGCGCGTGGCCATCGCGCGGGCCTTCGTCAACCGGCCCAAGCTGCTCATCTGCGACGAGCCCACCGGCAACCTCGACCCGCAGACCTCCGTCGGCATCATGAAGCTGCTCGACCGCATCAACCGGACGGGCACCACCGTGATCATGGCGACGCACGACCAGAACATCGTGGACCAGATGCGCAAGCGCGTCATCGAGCTGGAGAAGGGCCGCCTCGTCCGAGACCAGGCCCGCGGCGTCTACGGCTACCAGCACTGACCGCACGAGATCCACGGAAAGGCATAACCAGTCGCCATGCGCGCCCAGTTCGTCCTGTCGGAGATCGGTGTCGGTCTCCGCCGCAATCTGACGATGACCTTCGCCGTCATCGTCTCCGTCGCCCTGTCCCTGGCCCTGTTCGGCGGTTCGCTGCTGATGAGCGACCAGGTGAGCACCATGAAGGGCTATTGGTACGACAAGGTCAACGTCTCGATCTTCCTGTGCAACAAGAGCGACGCACAGTCGGACGTCAACTGCTCCAAGGGTGCGGTCACCGAGGACCAGAAGAAGCAGATCCTCACCGACCTGCACAAGATGCCGATCGTCGAGAAGGTCGCGTACGAGTCGCAGGACCAGGCGTACAAGCACTACAAGGAGCAGTTCGGCAACTCCCCGCTGGCCAGCTCGCTGACGCCGGACCAGATGCAGGAGTCGTACCGCATCAAACTCAAGGACCCGCAGAAGTACCAGGTGATCGCGACCGCGTTCAACGGGCGCGACGGTGTCCAGTCGGTGCAGGACCAGAAGGGCATCCTGGACAACCTCTTCCAGCTGCTGAACCTGATGAACCGGGCGGCGCTCGGCGTGATGGCGCTGATGCTGCTCGTCGCGCTGCTGCTGATCGTCAACACCGTGCGTGTCTCGGCGTTCAGCCGTAGGCGCGAGACCGGCATCATGCGCCTGGTCGGTGCCTCGGGCTTCTACATCCAGGCGCCGTTCATCATGGAGGCCGCGGTCGCCGGACTCATCGGCGGTGGCCTCGCCTGCATCTTCCTGGTGGTCGGGCGGTACTTCACCATCGACCACGGCATGGCGCTGTCCACCAAGCTCACGCTGATCAACTTCGTAGGCTGGGACGCGGTGTTGACCAAGCTCCCGCTGATCCTCGCCACCAGCGTCCTCATGCCGTCACTGGCGGCATTCTTCGCACTGCGCAAGTACCTGAAGGTGTGACACATACCAAGAGGGCCGTACGGACATCCGACCGTACGGCCCTTCGCGTTCCCCTAGACTCACGCCCATGTCAGGCCGCGACCTGTTCTGTCAGCCCCGCCGCATCCGCCGCGGGGCCGCCCTGACATTGGTGTTCGCCGGCGTCCTCGTCGCGGGCGCCGCCACCGGCTCCTTCCCGGACACCGGCCAGGCAGTCGGTGCCGGCCGCAGGGCCGCCGCGGATGCCGCGCACGCGGATCTCGGGCACGAGGACGTGCAGCAGGCCGCCGCGGAGGCCATGGCCGACGGCAAGTCGCCGATGGAGGCCGCCGAGCGGGCCGTCAGCCGCAGCGGCGACCGCTGGGGCGCCGTCTACTCCGAGGGCGAGTACCAGGAGTTCCAGGAGGCCCTCGACGGCCAGTACACCGGCGTGGGCCTGTGGGCGCGGCGCGAGCGGGACGGCCGGATCGCGGTGACCCGGGTGCAGCCCGGCTCGCCCGCCGCCGACGCCGGGATCCGCAGAGGCGACCGGCTGCGCAGCGTCGACGGCGACACGGTCGACGGACGGCCGGTCACCGAGGTCGTCTCCTTACTGCGCGGCGACGCGGAGGACGCGGCCGCCGGCACGACGGTCACGCTCGGCCTGCAGCGCGGCACGCGCGCGTGGACCGAGACCCTGCACCGGGCCAGGCTGTCCACGGACTCGGTGACTGTCCGCAGGCTGTCCGACGGGGTCACCGTCATCCAGATCGCCGCCTTCACCAAGGGCTCCGGCGACGCCGTCCGCGCCGTCGTACGGCAGGCCCCGGCCGACGCCGGCATCGTGCTCGACCTGCGCGGGAACTCCGGCGGCCTGGTCACCGAGGCGGTGGACACCGCCTCCGCCTTCCTCGACGGCGGCCTGGTCGCCACCTACGACGTCGACGGCGCCCAGCGCGCCCTGCACGCCGACACCGGCGGCGACACCGACCGGCCCCTGGTCACCCTGGTCGACGGGGGCACCATGAGCGCGGCCGAGATGCTCACCGGCGCCCTCCAGGACCGGGGCCGCGCGGTCGTGATCGGTTCCCGCACCTTCGGCAAGGGCTCCATCCAGATGCCGACCGAGCTGCCCGACGGCTCGGTGGCCGAGCTGACCGTGGGCCACTACCGCACCCCCTCCGGCCACAAGGTGGACGGCCGGGGCATCACCCCGGACCTGGAGGCGGGGCCGGAGGCCCTCCAGCGGGCGGAGACGGTGCTCACCGGCCTCGGCGATCCCTCCCAGCGCCCTTAATACGCTTCCCACCCACCCCCTCCGTGGTGCGAAAATGGTCTGCACTATGAGCAAGGGAATGTACGTACCGAAGGAGTCCCAGCCCAAGCAGGGCGGTGGGGCCGCGAAGGCCAGGGACGGCGAGAAGGGCGGCAAGCGCAAGATCGTCGCCCAGAACAAGAAGGCCCGGCACGACTACGCGATCGTCGACACCTACGAGGCCGGGCTCGTGCTCACCGGCACCGAGGTCAAGTCGCTGCGTGAGGGACGGACCTCGCTGACCGACGGCTTCGTCCAGATCGACCGGGGTGAGGCGTGGCTGCACAACGCCCACATCCCGGAGTACCACCAGGGCAGCTGGACCAACCACTCCGCGCGCCGCAAGCGCAAGCTGCTGCTGCACCGCGAGGAGATCGACAAGCTGGAGTCCAAGGCCCAGGAGACAGGTCACACCATCGTGCCGCTCGCCCTGTACTTCAAGGACGGCCGCGCGAAGGCCGAGATCGCGCTCGCACGAGGCAAGAAGGAGTACGACAAGCGCCAGACCCTGCGGGAGCAGCAGGACCGGCGTGAGTCGGACCGTGCGATCGCGGCGGCGAAGCGGAGGCAGCGCCGCGTCTAGCCGGGGCCGCCGGGAATAAGCTGGCACCGGCGTGCGTTGGTCACGTAGGATGGCACTGCACTCCACAGAGAGTGCGTCCCCCCTCTCAGGAGGGGATTGAAAAATCAACATGGGGATGATCGGTTTCGACAGCGGCTGTCGAAGCAGGGGAAGCGTGTCGAGGAAGCGGCAATGATCTCGTAAACCATATGTCGCAAAAAATAATCGCCAACACCAAGCGCGATTCCTTCGCCCTCGCTGCCTAAGTAGCGACTTGCGAAGTGTCAGCCCGGGGCTGTTCCCGACCCGGATCCTGGCATCAGCTAGGGAACTAAACCTTGATCCCGGTCACGGGGTGAAGAGGGAAACCAAACAGTGACTGGGCCTGTCGGCGACTTGTTCGCGTGATCGCCGGGGCCGAGAAAATCACAGCGGACTGCACACGGAGAAGCCCTGATTCCGCACCGTTGGACGCGGGTTCGATTCCCGCCATCTCCACGATCGGGAGGCCTCTGGCCTCTCAACCCATGTGGGCACAGGCCCCGCCGCTTCGAGCGGCGGGGCCTGTGTCATGTCAGGGCGGCCGCACACCAGGTGAAGCCTCGCTGACGGCCCAAGTGGGTGAAGGCCCCGCTGCATCGGCAGCGGGGCCTTCACCGTCGTACGGGACATACCCCCGTCATGCCCCGTACGCGCGGGCAGGCCGCGTGATGCGGGTGATCTCCGCGTCGCGCTCCCATTGAATTCTGCATGCCGGGCGACCTCGGCGCGGCGCGGAATAGGCCGGTTTGTCGCACCCCTTGCCCGTCCCACGCCTCTGACCTGCGGTTTGGGACGCGTCCCTGAGACGGAGCGGGACTTCAGGGCGCGCTGCGGGGTGCGGTGCTCGCGCGTTCCGTCAGGCGGGGGGCAGCAGGGTCGCCCGAGATCGGGCGCTTACCGCTGGCGGCGTAGGAGACGGTGCTGGGGGAGACCCCGGCGTGCCGCGCCACATCGGTGATCCTGACCATCGGCTCCCTCGTCGAACCCGTTCGATGAGGGACGTCGAAGCGCTGCGACGGAGGAAGGTAGGTGCGGGCGGTGCAGGCGTCAACGGGTGTGACGGGAATTGCCGTTGACGGCTCGACGGGACGAATGCGCGGCCGTCGCCGCCGAGTTGATGAGCACGGCCGCGCCGGCCGCCGCGGCCGGGACGGCGAAGGCGAGGGCGGGGGAGAAGTGGTCCGCCGCCCAGCCGCCGGCCGCCGAGCCGCACGCGATGCCGGTGAGCAGGCCGGTGACGACGAGGCTCATGCCCTCGTTGAGCCGGTCCGCCGGGGTGCGCTCCTGCACCTGGGTCATCGCGGTCACCATCGTCGGCGCGGTCGCCATGCCGGCCAGGAGCAGCGCGCCCGCCAGGACCGTGAGCGAACCCGCGGTGGCGGCCGCCAGCCAGGGCAGGGTCATCAGCCCGGCCATCGCGAGCAGACACCGGGAGAGGCCGAGGCCGGCCGGCTTCAGCGCCCCGTACAGCAGGCCCGCCGCGCAGGAGCCGGCCGCCTGCAGCGCGAGGACCACACCGGCCGCCGCGCGGTGCCCCTGGGCGTCGGCGTAGGCGATCGTGACGACCTCCATCGAACCGAACACCGCGCCGGTCGCCACGAAGCAGGCCAGCAGCGGCGGCATCCCCGGGCTCCGCAGCGGCGACGGCGCCTTCGAACGGGCCTGCGGCGGCGGCTCGGTCGCCCGCTGCGCGGTGAACAGCAGCATGCCGGCCAGCAGCAGGACGGCCCCGGCGAGTGTGCCCGCCTCCGGGAAGAACGTGCCGGTCAGGAAGGACGCCAGCACCGGGCCGAGCATGAAGCACAGCTCGTCGGCCGCCTGCTCGAAGGAGTTCGCTGTGTGCAGCGCGCCGGGGTCGTCGCGCAGCAGATGGGCCCAGCGGGCGCGGGACAGGCCGCCGATGTTCGGGGTGGCCGCGGTGGCGGCGTACGCGGCGAACAGGGTCCAGTCCGGGGCGTCGTAGCGCACGCACAGCAGCAGCGCGAGGCTGCCGAGCACGGCCGTGAGCGTGGCCGGTACGGCGACCCGGGCCTGCCCGTGCCGGTCGACGAGCCGGGCGATCCAGGGCCCGGCCAGCCCGGTCGCCGCGAGCCCGGTGGCCGTGACGGCACCGGCGAGGGCGTACGAGCCCCGGGATCCGGCGATCATCACGACCGCGCTCACACCGAACATGCCCATGGGGAGGCGGGCGATCAGGTTGCCGGCGGTGAAGGCGCGGGCGCCGGGGAGGGAGAAGAGGTGGCGGTATCCGGCGGGTTGTGCACGTCTGCCGGGTATCTGGATATTCGGGGTGTCTTCGACGGTCTGGTGCGGCATGGCTCTACGTTCACCCGGAGTCGATCTCCGGGTCCAACACCTTCTCGGTGCCGATTCACGCACCCGCGTTGTAAATTGCCCGTCATGCCCGCCGCCATAGAGCCCCGCCTCCTGCGTGCCTTCCTCGCCGTCGCCGAGGAGCTGCACTTCACCCGCGCCGCGGCCCGCCTGTACGTCGCCCAGCAGGCGCTCAGCCGGGATGTGCGGCGGCTGGAGCGGGAGTTGGGTGCCGAACTGTTCGTGCGGACCACCCGGCAGGTGACGCTGACCGCGGACGGCGAGCGGCTGCTGCCGCACGCCCGGCGGGTCCTCGCCGCGCAGGACGACCTGCTCGCCGCCTTCGGCCAGGCCCGGCCGCTGCTGGTCGACCTCAACTCCGCGGGCCTGGCCACCGGCCGCCGCGTGCTGCACCGGGCACGGGAACTCGCCCCCGACTGTGAGCTGATGGCCCGCTACGAGAGCGGCCTCACCGGAGCCGCTGCCGAGCTGCTCGCCGGCCGTCTCGACGCCTCCTTCGGGCGCTTCGCCGGCCTGGATCCCGCCGTGCGCTCCGGTCTTGAGCAGCAGCCCGTGCGCTACGAGCCGATGGCCGTGGTGCTGCCCGAGGACCACCCGCTGGCCGCCCGGTCGACGGTGCCGCTGGCGGCGCTGGCCGGGGAGACGGTGTACGCCGGTGCCGGGAACCCGCGCACCCGGGAGTGGACCGACCTGGCCCTGCGCCTCTTCGAGGGGCGCGGCATCCGGCTCGCGCCCCCTCTTCCCCTGGCGGTCGGGGACGAGGAGTTCGAGCGGATCATGTCCAAGACCCGCGCCCCGATCCTGGCCGTCGTGGACTTCCCGGTCATGCCCCGCACGGTGCTGCGGCCGCTCGTCGACCCCGTGCCGCTGTCGCCCGTCTCGCTCGTCTGGCGCAGGGGGCTGGTCCACCCGGCGCTGGACGCGCTCCGGAGGGCCGCGGCCGAGATCGCGAAGCGTGAGAGGTGGCTACGACAGCCCGCCGACCGATGGATTCCGGCCATCGACGATCGTGTGATGAACCCCTACGGCTGACGCCCGGGGAACGCATGCCCTCCGCCCTCACCGACGGCTCACGCCGCGAGTGAGAGCAACGTTCCCTTCCGGTCACCCACAGCCACAGGCAGGAAACGCGCCCTCCCTACCTTCGGGACTCATCACCGCTCAGCACCCCGAACCACCCGAGCCCCGGAGCACCGTGGAGGCGTCATGACAGCCCCGAGTACAGCCCCCGCCCCGAGCAGCAGCAGGGGAGGCCGCTGGATCGAGAACTGGGATCCGGAGGACGAGGCCTTCTGGAACGCGACCGGCGAGAAGGTCGCCCGCCGGAACCTGATCTTCTCCGTCCTCTCCGAGCACATCGGATTCTCGATCTGGACCATGTGGTCCGTGCTGGTGCTCTTCATGGGCCCGGAGTACGGCCTGACCCCCGCGGACAAGTTCCTGCTGACCTCGATGGTCACGCTGGTCGGCGCCGTCGTCCGCGTCCCCTACACCTTCGCCGTCGCGCTCTTCGGCGGCCGGAACTGGACGATCATCTCCGCCGGCCTGCTGCTCGTGCCGACCGTCGCCGCGTTCGCCGTGATGAAGCCGGGGACGTCCTTCGACACCTTCCTCCTCGTCGGCCTGCTCGCGGGCATCGGCGGCGGTAACTTCGCTTCCTCCATGACCAACATCAACGCCTTCTTCCCCCTCAGGAAGAAGGGGTGGGCGCTCGGGCTGAACGCCGGTGGCGGCAACATCGGCGTGCCGGTCATCCAGCTGGTCGCCCTCGCCATCATCGGGGCCAGCGGCGGTCCGCGTCTGCTGCTGGGCATCTACATCCCGCTGATCCTGGTCGCCGCCGTCCTCGCCGCCCTCTTCATGGACAACCTCTCCTCCGTGAAGAACGACACCGGCGCCGCCAAGGACGCCGCGAAGGACGCCCACACCTGGATCATGTCCTTCCTCTACATCGGCACCTTCGGGTCGTTCATCGGCTACGCCTTCGCCTTCGGACAGGTGCTGCAGGTCCAGTTCGGGCGTACGCCGCTGCAGGCCGCGTACCTCACCTTCATCGGCCCGCTCCTCGGCTCCCTCATCCGGCCCGTGGGCGGCTGGCTCGCCGACCGGTACGGCGGCGCGAAGATCACCCTCTGGAACTACGTGGGCATGGCCGCCGCGACCGGCGTGCTCGTCGTCGCCAGCATGCAGAAGTCGCTGCCGCTGTTCGTGTCGGTCTTCGTGGCGCTGTTCGTGCTGACCGGCCTCGGGAACGGGTCGACGTACAAGATGATCCCGGGGATCTTCCAGGCCAAGGCCGTCGCCAAGGGGCTTCAGGGCGAGGAGGCGGCCGCCTACGGCCGGCGCCTGTCCGGTGCCTCCATGGGACTCATCGGGGCCGTCGGTGCGCTCGGCGGTGTCGGCATCAACCTCGCCTTCCGCCAGTCCTACCTCTCCTACGGCTCCGGCACCGGCGCGTTCGTCGCCTTCCTCGCCTTCTACGGCGTCTGTTTCGTGGTTACGTGGGCCGTATACCTTCGCCGCCCGGCTGGGCAGGTTCACGCCAATGCTGCCGCCTCGGAGGCGAAGCCGCAGCTCAGCTACGCCGAGGTGTGACGTAACACCGGCGACATCAAGCCGAACCGAGCCTGTCACGAGCCGTTGACAGGCTCGTTCGGCATGTGGGTCAGGTAGGAGAGCCATGGACGACGAACAGCAGCAGGCCGGACAGACGGAACACGGGCCCCTCGCGGGCTTCACGGTAGGTGTGACCGCCGCGCGCCGCGCCGACGAGCTGGGCGCGCTGCTCCAGCGGCGCGGAGCCGCCGTCCTGCACGCGCCCGCCCTGCGCATAGTGCCCCTTGCCGACGACGGCGAACTGCTCGCCGCCACCAAGGAGATCATCGACCAGTCGCCGGACGTGGTGGTGGCGACCACCGCCATCGGGTTCCGGGGCTGGGTCGAGGCCGCCGACGGCTGGGGGCTCGGGGAGCAGCTGCTGGCGCGGCTGCGCGGGGTGGAGCTGCTGGCCCGCGGACCCAAGGTGAAGGGTTCCATCCGGGCCGCAGGGCTCACCGAGGAGTGGTCGCCGTCCAGCGAGTCCATGGCCGAGGTGCTCGACCGGCTGCTGGAGGAGGGCGTCGACGGGCGCCGGGTCGCCGTGCAGCTGCACGGGGAGCCGCTGCCCGGGTTCGTCGAGGCGCTGCGGGCCGGGGGAGCGGAGGTGCTTCCGGTGCCGGTGTACCGCTGGATGCCGCCGGAGGACATCGGTCCCGTCGACCGGCTGCTGGACGCCGTCGTCTGGCGCGGGGTGGACGCGCTCACCTTCACCAGCGCGCCGGCCGCCGCGTCCCTGCTGTCGCGGGCCGAGGAACGGGGGCTGCTCGCCGAGCTGCTGGCCGCGCTGAGCCATGACGTCCTGCCCGCCTGCGTCGGCCCCGTCACCGCGCTGCCGTTGCAGGCCCGGGGCGTGGACACCATACAGCCGGAGCGGTTCCGGCTCGGGCCGCTCGTTCAGCTGCTCTGCCAGGAACTGCCCGCGCGGGCACGGTCCTTGCCGATCGCCGGGCACCGGGTGGAGATCCGGGGCCACGCGGTGCTGGTGGACAACGACCTGAAGCCGGTGCCACCGGCGGGCATGTCCCTGCTGCGGGCGCTGTCCCGCCGCCCGGGCTGGGTGGTGGCCCGCGCCGAGCTGCTGCGCGCGTTGCCGGGCGCCGGCCGCGACGAGCACGCGGTGGAGACGGCGATGGCCCGGCTGCGTACGGCACTCGGGGCACCGAAGCTGATCCAGACGGTGGTGAAGCGGGGGTACCGGCTGGCGCTGGATCCGGCGGCGGACGCGAAGTACGCGGACGCGTGAGAGGCCGCTCGGTGTCGCCCGGTGGGCCGCCGACTTCATGCTGTGGTTCTTCCTGTTCGAGGACGTGACGGCGACGCGTCGCCCGGGTTCCGCCCGGAGCGCCCGTGGACCAGCAGTGCCCGCGTCAGGAGTGCCACCGCCGCCGTCGACCCCACCGCCCGGGCCACGTTCCACGCCACCCACGGTCCCTCGAAGTGCTCGCGGAGGGCGGACGGGTCCCCCTTCGCCGCGAGGGCGTTGTTCAGGGGGATGTTGAAGGCCACCGTGATGAAGAAGACCAGGGCGTAGGCCGCCAGGGCCGCCCACGTCCAGCGGGCGGCGGGGGTGGCGCGCAGTTGCCACGCCGACCATCCCGTCAGTGCCAGTGCCCCCATGAAGCTCAGGAAGAACACCGGGTTCTGGATCACGTCGTTGATGTTGCGCATGACCTCGACGTACGTGCGGTCGTCGCTGCGGGCCAGGGCCGGCATGACCGCGCAGGCGAAGATGTAGAAGACCCCGGCGATCAGGCCCATCGCGACCGTGGCCGCGCTCAGGACGACGTTGCCGGTCCGTGCTTCCCTCGTATGCGTCATGCCTTCCAGCCAACCGGAGCAGCCCCCGCCCCGGACATGGCCGAAGCGCGCACCCGCATACGCGGGCGTCCAGCTACGCCGCCGCCTGCACGGCCGTACGACGTTGTGGGTACCGGGTCACCGGCAACGGGCCCGGCGGTGCAGGCAGGTCACGCGGCAAAGGGCGCTCGGCTCACGCCGTGCGACCAGGCGTGCTCCGGGCTGCCGGGCGTGCGCTCTGCCGGATGTTTTCGGCCGGGCGTCAGGCTGACGCCGGACTGTGGTGGGGAGAAGCCGCACCCGCAGACGGCGCGGCGAGCACTCGGGGGGACGAGGATGACACGCTGGCAGCCCCTGCCGGATTCGCTGCCGCGGGAGGCACGGCACCTGGTCGAGCAGCTGCGCGTCCTGAAGGGCCGTACCGGACTCAGCCTTGCCGAACTGGCCCGGCGCACCGCGTACAGCAAGTCGTCCTGGCAGCGGTATCTCAGCGGGGCCAAACTGCCGCCCAGGGGAGCGGCGTCGGTGCTCGGCCGGCTGGGCGGGGCGGACCAGGCGCGGCTGCTGGCGCTGTGGGAGCTGGCCGAACAGGCATGGCGGCCCGGCGGGCCGCAGCCCGCCGGGCCGCCGGCGGAGGTCGCCGCAGCCGATGCCGTGGGTGATGCCGGGGCCGGGCCGGAGCCGGGCGGCGGCGCGCACGGGCGGTGGCGGACGGCGGCGCTGGCCGCGTTCGCCGTCATCGTGCTGCTGGTCGCGGGGTTGCTGTGGGCACTGCCCCGCAGGGCGGGTGACCGAACGGCCGCCCGCCCCCGGGGTGTTCTCAGCCGAGCTGGTCGTAGTAGGCGAGCTTCCAGGGGCCGGTGGCCTTGATCCGCACCCGGTACTTGCCGCTGACGCGCTTGAGGGTGACGTTCCGTGCGTCACCGAGGTACGTCACGGTGCCGCCCGAGGTGGGGCCGGTGAGCCAGCGCTGGGCGAACGCCCAGCTCGGGTCGGTGACGACGCCGTCGTTCTCCGAGAGGTGGTAGTGCTCCTGCCACCACTGGGTGGCCGACTCGGTCTCGGGGCCGAAGGTGCCGTCGATCTGGTTCTTCTTGAAGGTGTGCGTGTCGCCGTCCTCGTCCTGCCACTGGGCGCCGTCCGCGTACAGGACGGTCTGCCACAGGGCCGTGGCGTTGCTCTCCGCGTAGTCGTCGACGCCGAGGTCCTCCTCGTCCTGGAAGTCGTCGGCGACGGCTCCGTTGCCGTCGATGCCGTGGTACGAGGCGGCACTCGCGCCGGGTGCCAGGGCGATACCGGTCGCTCCGGCGCCCAGCAGCGCGGCCGTCGTCATCGCGACGACCCGGGTGCGCATGCTCATGAACGTTTCCTTTCTGAAACCGCCGTCCCCCGTGGTTCCCCCCTGGGGCGGCTCCGGTGCTTTCGCAGGACACAGCGTCATGGCCGTGGGCGGGAGCCACGAGCCCTGCCCGGGTTTCTGGACCGGAAGGGGCCGACCCGCGCTCCGGGCTCCGCCATCCCCGCCGGGGACGGGTCGGGCGGGGAACGCCGTGGGCCGGACGGGACGGCACGCCGAAAGGCGGGCGTGCCACCGGCGGTACAAGGGGTTCCGCAGTCGTGTGCGGGCAGGCACTGTGAAGAGGAGCGACGCAACGTTCCCCTGCCCTAGGCGGTGACAGGCACATGGCACTGGGTACGGCCACGGTCCCGTACGAGCTGCGGTTCGACGCCGGGCGGATCTGCCTGGATCTCCTCGCGACCACCCACCCGGTCGAACGGCTGCACGCCGTGGGGCCGTTGCGCGCCTGGATCAGCGGGTCGGGGCTGGTGCCGCCCGGCACCCCGCTGGACCATGCCGACGTCTCCTGGCTGGCGGGGTTCCGGGAACTGCGCGGGTGCGTCGGCCAGTTGGTACGCACCGCGAACCCGGCGGACTCGAGGTCGTACGAGCGCGCTCTCGTCCGGCTCAACGAGGTCGCCGCCCGTGCAGCGCCCCCGGTCCCGTGCGCGGTGCGCGGCGAGGACGGCACACTGGTGCGGGAGTTGGCGCAGGCGCCCGGGTGCGCGGGGCTGCTCGCGGTCGTCGCGCGGGACGCGGTCGAGCTGCTCACCGATCCGGTGGCGCGGGCGGCCGTGCGCGAGTGCGCGGGGGACAACTGCCCCATCGTGTACCTGGACACGTCCCGCGGGCGCAGAAGACGCTGGTGCTCCAGCGAGGTCTGCGGGAACCGTGAACGGGTCGCCCGGCATCGACGGCGGGTGGCCCTCACACAGGCCTGAGTGTCCGGTACGGGCCTTCTGTCGCATTGCACCCTTGTGGCAGCCGGAGTGATTTCCGCAACACCGCACGGCGCCGCGTTTGTTGACGGTCCGGCGCGGGCAGCTCGGCCGCCCTCGGCGATGTGTCGGAAATGTAAAGATCACGCGGTGGGAATGTGTGCGCATGTCCTGCTCGTCACACCACTCCCAAGAAAACTCCCAGCTCGCTTTGAACATCACGTCGCCCCTGTCCGTACGGGTGGGCGAGCGACCGACTGGGGGAACCCCCGGACACCGGAGGTGGGCGTGCGCAAGGATGCGGCCGTGGCCAATGAACGTGGAACGAGGGCCCGACATCGCATGTCCTCACAGCCCTCGGAACCGGATGAGGAGCTGATGCGTGCGCTCTATCGCGAGCACGCCGGACCTCTGCTTGCGTATGTCCTCAGGCTGGTCGCCGGAGACCGGCAGCGCGCCGAGGACGTCGTGCAGGAAACGCTCATCCGTGCCTGGAAGAACGCCGGTCAGCTCAATCGGGCGACCGGTTCGGTACGCCCCTGGCTGGTGACGGTCGCGCGCCGCATCGTCATCGACGGCCACCGCAGCCGGCAGGCCCGGCCGCAGGAGGTCGATCCGTCGCCGCTGGAGGTCATCCCCGCGGAGGACGAGATCGACAAGGCGCTGTGGCTGATGACGCTGTCTGACGCGCTCGACGACCTGACCCCGGCCCACCGGGAGGTGCTCGTCGAGACGTACTTCAAGGGGCGCACCGTCAACGAGGCGGCCGAAACCCTGGGCATACCCAGCGGAACCGTCCGTTCTCGGGTCTTCTACGCCCTGCGGTCCATGAAGCTGGCACTGGAGGAGCGGGGGGTGACGGCGTGATGAGCAGGTACGGGGGGTTCGGCACGGGTGGTTCGGGTATGTCTGGGTCCATGCAGGGATCTCAGGCTCCGAACGAGCACGAAACCGTCGGCGCCTACGCCCTCGGGATCCTCGACGACGCCGAGGCAACCGCTTTCGAGGCCCACCTCGCGGGCTGTGAGTGGTGCGCCCAGCAGCTGGACGAGCTGGCCGGGATGGAGCCGATGCTGGCCGCCCTCGCGGACCTGCCCGGCTCCGGCAGCACGCCCGCGATCGGCGAGTCGCTGTCCGCCAAGCCGAGCCCAAGACTGGTCGAGAAGCTGGTCGACGAGGTCTCCGAGCGCCGCGCGCTGAAGCGGCGCAAGGGCTTCTACCTGGTCGCGGCCGCTGCCGCGCTGATCATCGCCGGCCCGGTGGCCGTCATGGCGACGAGCGGCGGCAGCGACTCGGGGCAGAGCGCCACACCGCTGGCAGCCACCGCCCGGACGACCTTCGACCAGCTGCCCAAGAAGGTCTCGGGCACGGACAGCACGACGGGCGCCAGCGCGACCGTCGCCATGGGAGAGAAGAACTGGGGCACCTCGACGGTCCTTGAGCTGAAGGGCGTCAAGGGTCCGCTCAAGTGCTCCCTGGTCGCCGTCACCAGCAACGGTGAGCGCCAGACGCTGGGCTCCTGGTCCGTCCCGAAGTGGGGCTACGGCATTCCGGACGCCAAGACGGAGGAGGCCAAGAACCCCCTCTACATCGGCGGTGGCACGGCCCTGAAGCCGAACGAGATCGACCACTTCGAGGTCGTGACGTTCGACGGGAAGAAGCTCGTCCAAGTGGACGCGTAGCCTCGGCGGGCCCCCTTCGCGTACGGTTGACGGCTGCCCAGCACGTCAGAAGGGGGCCCGGTGGCCGCTCAGGCTCAGCAGGAAACCGCGCTCGACTCGGTCCGGGACCGGGAGATCAGCGTCGAACAGGAACACCTCGACCGGGTGTACCGACGCCTCGAGGAGAAGATCCACGAGGCGGAGTTCCTCATGAACGACGCGGCCAAGCGCGGCCAGGTCGGCACGCCCGGCGCGCTCGCCGAGCGGGACGCCCAGGTCTTCCGGGCCGGTATCCACCTGAACCGGCTCAACAACGAGTTCGAGGACTTCCTCTTCGGCCGGATCGACCTGCTGCTCGGCAGGGACGGCAAGAAGGGGCCCGACGGGGCGTACACGGCGGTGGAGCCCGCCGAGGGCGCGGTCCGGCCCGACAACACCGCCGACATCGCCGAGACCCTGCACATCGGCCGGATCGGCGTGCTCGACGAGGACTACTCGCCGCTGGTCATCGACTGGCGGGCACCGGCCGCCGCGCCCTTCTACCGGTCCACCCCGAAGGACCCCGGCCGGGTCGTGAGGCGCCGGGTCATCCGCTCCAAGGGCCGCCAGGTCCTCGGGGTCGAGGACGACCTGATGCGCCCGGAGCTGACGGCGTTCCTCAACGACCGCGAGCTGCCCGTCATCGGCGACGGCGCGCTGATGGCCGCCCTCGGCCAGGCCCGCAGTCACACCATGCGGGACATCGTCTCCTCCATCCAGGCCGAGCAGGACCTGGTCATCCGCGCCCCCGCCGCCTCCGTCACCTACGTCGAGGGCGGCCCCGGCACCGGCAAGACCGCGGTCGCCCTGCACCGCGCGGCCTACCTGCTCTACCAGGACCGCAGACGCTACGCGGGCGGCATCCTGATCGTCTCGCCGACCCCGCTGCTGGTGGCCTACACCGAGGGCGTGCTGCCCTCGCTCGGCGAGGAGGGCCAGGTCGCCATCCGCGCGATCGGCTCGCTCGTCGACGGCGTGGAGGCCACGCTGTACGACTCCCCGTCCGTGGCCCGCGCCAAGGGTTCGTACCGGATGCTGAAGGTGCTGCGGAAGGCCGCCCGGGGCGCGCTGGAGCTGGGGCCGGCCGCTCCGGCGGGGCAGCTCGCCCTGGACGAGTACGACGAGGCCGGCGAGCCGCAGGCCTTCGACGGCCCCCCGTCCCGCCTGCGCGTCGTCGCCTTCGGCCGCCGCCTCGAACTGGAGGCCGCCGAGCTGGAACGGGTCCGCCGCACCGCCCTGGGCGGCACCGCGCCGGTCAACCTGCTCCGCCCGCGCGCCCGCAAGCTGCTCCTGGACGCCCTGTGGGCGAAGTCCGGCGCGGCCGGCCGGCACACCGACCCGGAGCTGGCCGCCGAGCTGCGCTCCTCCTTCGACGAGGACATCACCAGCGAGGACGTCTTCATCGCCTTCCTCGACGCCTGGTGGCCCGAGCTGACCCCGAAGGGGGTCCTCGCCGCCATGGCCGACGAGCGGCGGCTCGGCCGCTGGGCCCGCCGGATCCTCAACCCCGGCGAGGTCCGCAGGGTCGCCCGCTCGCTGAAGCGGGACGGGTACTCCGTCCACGACGTCGCCATGCTCGACGAGCTGCAGGCGATCCTCGGCGCCCCGGCCCGGCCGAGGAAGAAGCGCGAATTCGATCCGCTGGACCAGCTCACCGGCCTGGACGAGCTGATGCCGGTGCGCGAGGAGACCCAGCGCGAGCGGGCCGAGCGCCTCGCGCAGGAACGCACCGAGTACGCGCACGTCATCGTCGACGAGGCGCAGGACCTCACGCCGATGCAGTGGCGCATGGTCGGCCGCCGCGGCCGGCACGCCACCTGGACGGTCGTCGGCGACCCGGCGCAGTCCTCCTGGTCCGACCCGGACGAGGCGGCCGAGGCCCGCGACGAGGCCCTCGGCACCCGCCCCCGGCGCCGCTTCCAGCTCACCGTGAACTACCGCAACCCGGCCGAGATCGCCGAGCTGGCCGCCAAGGTGCTCGCCCTCGCCATGCCCGGCTCCGAGGCGCCGTCGGCCGTACGGTCCACCGGGGTCGAGCCGCGATTTGTGAGAACGAACGATGGCCGCGGCACCGTCGTACGGGACTCCCTGGAGAAGACCGTGCGCGCGGCGGCCGAGCAGCTCCTCGGCCTGGTGGACGGCACGGTCGGCGTGGTCGTCGCGATGAACCGGCGCGAGGAGGCCCGGCGCTGGCTGGCCGGGCTCGGCGACCGGGTGGTGGCGCTCGGCAGCCTGGAGGCCAAGGGCCTGGAGTACGACGCGACGGTCGTCGTCTCCCCGGCGGAGATCGCCGACGAGTCCCCGGCCGGCCTGCGGGTGCTGTACGTGGCGCTGACCCGGGCCACCCAGCAGCTGACGGTGGTCTCGGGAGAACGGGACGAACCGGACGCGGCGGGGGTGCCCGACCTGCTGCGGGACTGAAAGCTGTGAAGTCGGCCGACGGGAATGGCCTTACGGGATCCGTTTGTTAGCCTTGGTGTGGCACCGGCCCGATCCAAGCCCCCGGGCCCAACCTTCGTCCCTCAGAGGGACCACTTGCCGCGAGGCGAGCATGGCGGGTCGGTGTCATGAACGTGTGGGAGGCCCACATCACCCTGTGATGTGGGCCTCTTTCATTGCCTGATCGAATCTCGTATGGTGGAAGTGATTTTCCGAAACTACGCACCCGCTGTGAACAAAACGTCCGCAATCCCGGGCGGCTATCACGTACTCACCGGTAGGTGCGACGATCGGACGGCACAACTCGCGACACGGTGAAAGCAGAGGAAGTCGGCCATGGCAACGGCGCCCAGCGTCTCCTACTCGATGACCATCCGGTTGGAGGTGCCCGCGAGCGGAAGTGCCGTCTCGCAGATCACCACAGCCGTGGAGTCCTCCGGAGGCTCGGTCACGGGCCTCGACGTCACCGCGTCCGGCCACGAGAAGCTCCGCATCGACGTCACCATCGCGGCCACCTCGACCACGCACGCCGACGAGATCGTCGAGAAGCTCCGCGGCATCGAGGGCGTCACGCTCGGCAAGGTCTCCGACCGTACGTTCCTGATGCACCTCGGCGGCAAGATCGAGATGCAGTCCAAGCACCCGATCCGCAACCGTGACGACCTCTCGATGATCTACACGCCGGGCGTGGCTCGCGTGTGCATGGCGATCGCCGAGAACCCCGAGGACGCACGCCGCCTCACCATCAAGCGCAACTCGGTTGCGGTCGTGACGGACGGCTCCGCCGTGCTGGGCCTCGGCAACATCGGCCCCAAGGCCGCGCTGCCCGTCATGGAGGGCAAGGCGGCCCTCTTCAAGCGCTTCGCCGGCATCGACGCCTGGCCGCTGTGCCTGGACACCCAGGACACCGACGCCATCGTCGAGATCGTCAAGGCGATCGCCCCCGGCTTCGCCGGCATCAACCTCGAGGACATCTCCGCGCCCCGCTGCTTCGAGATCGAGGCCCGCCTGCGCGAGGCCCTCGACATCCCCGTCTTCCACGACGACCAGCACGGCACCGCGATCGTCGTCCTCGCCGCCCTGACCAACGCACTTCGCGTCACCGGCAAGGCGATCGAGAACATCCGGGTCGTCATGTCCGGCGCCGGCGCGGCCGGCACGGCCATCCTCAAGCTGCTGATCGCGGCGGGCGTGAAGAACGCCGTCGTCGCCGACATCCAGGGCGTCGTGCACGCCGGCCGCGCGGACCTGGTGGACGCCCCGGCCGACTCCCCGCTGCGCTGGATCGCCGACAACACCAACCCCGAGGGCCTGACCGGCACCCTGAAGGAGGCCGTGCGCGGCGCCGACGTCTTCATCGGCGTCTCCGCCCCGAACGTCCTCGACGGCGACGACGTGGCCGCCATGGCCGAGGGCGCCATCGTGTTCGCGCTCGCGAACCCGGACCCCGAGGTCGACCCCGCAATCGCCCGTCAGACGGCCGCTGTTGTGGCCACCGGCCGCTCCGACTTCCCGAACCAGATCAACAACGTGCTGGTCTTCCCGGGTGTCTTCCGCGGCCTGCTGGACGCGCAGTCCCGCACGGTCAACACCGAGATGATGCTCGCCGCCGCGAAGGCCCTCGCCGACGTGGTGACCGAGGACGAGCTGAACCCGAACTACATCATTCCGAGCGTCTTCAACGACAAGGTCGCGGGCGCGGTCGCCGGAGCGGTGCGCGACGCGGCCAAGGCGGTCGGAGCGGCGTCCGAGCCCTTCGTGCCGTAGGGTTCAGAAGCTGTGGGAGCGACTGTGCAGGGGCTGTGAGGATCGACACGGCAGCCCCCGCACCGGCGCGTCGTGGAACCCCCCACCGGCGGGTGCCCTCTAGGGTGACGGCCCAGCAGGCGTTTTTCGTGTGACTCCCTAGGGTGTTCTCACGACTCCTACGGGTGCCGGATTGGCTTTCCCGCCGCAGGTAGGGGCAGGATGCGTCTCTGGGCGCGAGCGCATCGGCATCGATCTCACCTCACGCCTCAACGGCAAGAAGAACACGGGAGTAACAACATGAACCGCAGTGAGCTGGTGGCCGCGCTGGCCGACCGCGCCGAGGTGACCCGCAAGGACGCCGACGCCGTTCTGGCCGCGTTCGCCGAGGTCGTCGGCGACATCGTCTCCAAGGGCGACGAGAAGGTCACCATCCCCGGCTTCCTGACCTTCGAGCGCACCCACCGTGCCGCTCGTACCGCGCGCAACCCGCAGACCGGTGAGCCCATCAACATCCCGGCCGGCTTCAGCGTGAAGGTCTCCGCGGGCTCCAAGCTCAAGGAAGCGGCCAAGGGCAAGTAAGCGCTCCGCTGAGAGCGCCGATGGGGCGGCACCCGTAAGTCTTCGGGTGCCGCCCCATCGTTGTTGCGGTCAAAAACGGCCTTAAACGCCGGCCGGGCTGGTTGTCGTCAGCCGAGTGCCTTGCCCGGCAGCTCGACCTTCGCGCCCAGCTCCATCAGCTTCTCCATGAAGTTCTCGTAGCCGCGGTTGATCAGTTCGATGCCGTGGACCCGGGAGGTGCCCTCGGCCGCGAGGGCCGCGATCAGGTACGAGAAGCCGCCGCGCAGGTCGGGGATGACCAGGTCGGCGCCCTGCAGCTTGGTCGGTCCCGAGACGACCGCGGAGTGCAGGAAGTTGCGCTGGCCGAAGCGGCAGTCGGAGCCGCCCAGGCACTCGCGGTAGAGCTGGATGTGCGCGCCCATCTGGTTGAGCGCCGAGGTGAAGCCGAGCCGGGACTCGTACACCGTCTCGTGGATGATGGACAGGCCCGTGGCCTGCGTCAGGGCCACCACCAGCGGCTGCTGCCAGTCGGTCTGGAAACCGGGGTGCACGTCCGTCTCCAGCGCGATGGACTTCAGCTGGTCGCCCGGGTGCCAGAAACGAATGCCCTCGTCGTCGATCTCGAAGGCACCGCCCACCTTCCGGTAGGTGTTCAGGAACGTCATCATCGAGCGCTGCTGGGCGCCGCGGACGTAGATGTTGCCGCTGGTCGCGAGAGCCGCGGAAGCCCAGGACGCGGCCTCCAGACGGTCCGGCAGGGCGCGGTGGGTGTAGCCGCCGAGGCTGTCCACACCGGTGATGCGGATCGTGCGGTCGGTGTCCATCGCGATGATCGCGCCCATCTTCTGCAGCACGCAGATGAGGTCCTCGATCTCCGGCTCGACGGCCGCGTTGGACAACTCCGTGACACCCTCGGCCAGTACGGCCGTCAGCAGCACCTGCTCGGTCGCGCCGACGGACGGGTACGGCAGCCGGATCTTCGTACCGCGCAGCCGCTGCGGCGCCTCCAGGTACTGGCCGTCCGCGCGCTTCTCGATGGTCGCGCCGAACTGCCGCAGCACGTCGAAGTGGAAGTCGATGGGCCGGCCGCCGATGTCGCAGCCGCCGAGGCCCGGGATGAAGGCGTGGCCGAGACGGTGCAGCAGCGGACCGCAGAAGAGGATCGGGATACGGCTGGAACCCGCGTGGGCATCGATGTCAGCGACGTTCGCGCTTTCCACATGGGTCGGGTCGAGCACCAGCTCACCGGGCTCCTCACCCGGTCGGACCGTCACCCCGTGCAGCTGCAGCAGGCCGCGTACGACACGCACGTCACGGATGTCCGGAACGTTGCGCAGTCGACTCGGCGCGCTGCCCAGCAGGGCGGCGACCATGGCCTTCGGTACGAGGTTCTTCGCACCGCGGACACGGATCTCGCCCTCCAGCGGGGTTCCGCCGTGGACAAGCAGGACATCGTCGTTGACGGTCATGTATCTCGCGTTCCGATGAGTCGGGCAGGGGTCGGCCGATCACTTAGCGCGGGGGCCGGAGAGACAGGGTAATCGCCGATCGCCCCCCTGCCGTAAGCCCAAGTACCACCCAGCCACGTCATAGCTGTGTCACAACACGAACCGTTCCGCACCGGGCACATGGGGTCACCGCGCGCGGGGCTTGCGCCCACGCGCCCTGAGCTGCGTTCACTCGCCCAACCGATTGGCTCCCCACACCGGGGAAAGATGCGGGATCATGTCTGGCATGACCGAGGTGTCCTCGCTCACAGGGCGGCTGCTCGTGGCCACGCCCGCCCTGGCGGACCCGAACTTCGACCGCGCGGTGGTGCTCCTTCTCGACCACGACGAGGAGGGCTCCCTCGGTGTCGTCCTCAACCGCCCCACCCCGGTGGACGTGGGCGACATCCTGGAGGGCTGGGCCGATCTCGCGGGCGAGCCCGGCGTGGTCTTCCAGGGCGGACCCGTCTCGCTGGACTCGGCGCTCGGCGTCGCGGTCATCCCGGGCGGTGCCAACGGGGACAGCGCCCCGCTCGGCTGGCGGCGGGTGCACGGCGCGATCGGCCTGGTCGACCTGGAGGCCCCGCCGGAGCTGCTCGCCTCGGCCCTGGGCTCGCTGAGAATCTTCGCCGGATACGCCGGCTGGGGCCCCGGCCAGCTGGAGGACGAGCTGGTGGAGGGCGCCTGGTACGTCGTCGAGTCCGAGCCGGGCGACGTGTCCTCGCCGGCCCCGGAGCGACTGTGGCGCGAAGTACTCCGCCGCCAGCGCAACGAGCTGGCGATGGTGGCCACGTATCCGGACGACCCGTCGCTCAACTGATGCCTGTGAGCTTCAGTACCCTTGCTGATATGAGCACTCTTGAGCCCGAGCGCGGGACTGGTACCGGGACCCTCGTAGAGCCGACGCCACAGGTGTCCCACGGCGACGGCGACCATGAGCGCTTCGCCCACTACGTCCAGAAGGACAAGATCATGGCGAGCGCCCTCGACGGGACTCCCGTCGTGGCGCTGTGCGGCAAGGTGTGGGTGCCCGGCCGCGACCCGAAGAAGTACCCCGTGTGTCCCATGTGCAAGGAGATCTACGAGTCCATGGGCAGCGGCGGCGACGACAAGGGTGGCGACAAGAAGTAGGGGTCTCCCCGCCCGGCTGAGGATCGCAAGGCTCCCGGGACGCGTCTGGACGCGTCCCGGGGGCCTTTGTGTTTTCTGGTCACAGAGTGGTTGAGACCTCTTGTCGCCATGTTCATGTTGTTCATAGCCTCTGTGGTGTTGTGCAGAGCGAAACATTCATTGCATATGTTGCAACCTGAAGGCGGATGGTGGAGGCGGCGGACAGAGTCCAAGCGCGTCACCTTCCGCTCGGATGCCGCGCAGGCCTACGGCGACCGGTGCCTGTCCTGGCAGATCGACCGGCGCACGGTTTCGATATGGACGACCTCGGGCCGGGTCAGGGGGATCGACTTCACTGGCAGCCCAGAGCAGTTGGAGCTCCTGGCTTCCTGCCGACAGGGCGAGTCGGACCTTGCGCACCGGGACGGCATGTGGTTCCTGGCGGCGACCCGCGACGTGCCCGAGGTGTCCCCGAATGCCTCGGCTCGGCGATCGGCGTGGTGATGCTGCTGATCCTGCTCGCCGTGACGCTGGGGTACCTGCGGATCCTGCGCCGTGAGGGGGAGGAGCTGTGAATCTTCTTCGGGTGCGTGTGGCGCGGCCGTGGCGGTTCGTTGCAGAGGTCTCGGCCCTGCTGATCGCGGTCGCCGTCGCCTTCCCGCTGTACTGGATGGTGCTGAGCGCCTTCAGACCGGCCGGCGAGATCGAGTCCGACCGGCCCCGGCCGTGGACGCTGTCGCCGTCCCTGGACTCCTTCCGGCGGGTCTTCGGGCAGCAGGAATTCGGCCGTTACTTCGCCAACAGCATGGTGGTGGCGGGCAGTGTGGTGATCGCCTCGGCGGTGATCGCGTTTCTCGCCGCGACCGCCGTCGCACGATTCCGTTTCCGCTTCCGGACCACCTTGCTGATCATGTTTCTGGTGGGGTTCGTGAAAGCCGTGCCACAAGCGCTGGAGCAGGCCGCGTACCTGGAGGGGCGAGCCGCGGGAGATTCCTCTGGCAGATCCTTTTCCCGCTCGTCTTCCCGGGCCAGGTGGGCACGAGCGTGTTTTCCTTCATCTCGGCCTGGAACGACTTCCTGTTCGCCGAGTCCTTCATCATCAGCGACACCTCGCAGTCGACCCTGCCGATGGTCCTGCTGGTCTTCTTCGTACTCGTACAGCGACGCCTGGTCCCGGGACTGGGCGGAGCGGTAAAGGACTGACGTGACTGAACTGATTCCGAACCCCCGTAGCGTCGTCGCCGGTTCCGGCGAGGTGCGGCTGACGGCGCACTCCCAGCTCTACGCCGGCACCGCCACGGAGGGCGTCGGTCACTGGCTGCGCACCGTCCTCTGGCAGGCCACCGGCCTGCCGCTGCGCGAGGGGCGGGAGCTCGACGACACCGAAGGCGACGGCATCGGGCTCCAGCTCGACTCTGAGCTCGGCCCCGAGGAGTACCGCCTCGTCAGCGACTCGACCGGCGTCCTGATCGAGGGTGGCAGCGCGACTGGTGTCTTCTGGGGCGCCCAGACGCTGCGTCAGCTCCTCGGCCCCGACGCGTACCGCAGGGCCCCGCTCAGCCGCGACCGCGCCTGGATCGTGCCGCATGTCACGATCGAAGATGCCCCCCGCTTCCGCTGGCGCGGTCTCATGCTCGACGTGGCCCGGCACTTCATGCCCAAGGAAGGCGTCCTGCGCTACCTGGACCTGATGGCCGCGCACAAACTCAACGTCTTCCACTTCCACCTGACGGACGACCAGGGCTGGCGGATCGAGATCCGGCGCCACCCCAGGCTGACCGAGGTCGCGTCCTGGCGGGCGCGGACGAAATTCGGACACCGGGCCTCGCCGCTGTGGGAGGAGAAGCCGCACGGGGGTTACTACACCCAGGACGACATCCGGGAGATCGTCGCCTACGCCGCCGAGCGGCATATCACTGTCGTCCCGGAAATCGACGTACCGGGCCACTCGCAGGCCGCCCTCGCCGCGTATCCGGAACTGGGCAACACCGACGTCATCGACACCCCCGCGCTGACCGTGTGGGACACCTGGGGGATCTCGTCCAACGTACTCGCCCCCACTGACACCACCCTGCGGTTCTACGAGGGGGTGTTCGAGGAAGTCCTGGAGCTGTTCCCGTCGGAGTTCATTCACGTCGGCGGCGACGAATGCCCCAAGGAGCAGTGGCGCGAGTCGGTCGCCGCCAAGACCCGCATCACGGAACTCGGGCTCGCCGACGAGGACGAGTTGCAGTCCTGGTTCATCGGGCACTTCGACAAGTGGCTTACCGCGCGTGGGCGTCGGCTCATCGGCTGGGACGAGATCCTGGAGGGCGGACTCGCGCCGGGCGCGGCGGTGTCCTCCTGGCGTGGCTACGGCGGCGGCGTCGCGGCCGCGCGTGCCGGGCACGACGTCGTCATGTGCCCGGAGCAGTACGTCTATCTGGACCACCGGCAGGCCCCGGGCGAGGACGAGCCCGTGCCGATCGGCTTCGTGCGCACCCTGGAGGACGTCTACCGGTTCGAGCCGGTTCCGTCCCAGCTCAGCGAGGCGGAGGCCCGTCATGTGCTGGGGACCCAGGCCAACGTCTGGACCGAGGTGATGGAGGACACCGCGCGCGTGGACTACCAGACCTTCCCGAGGCTCGCCGCCTTCGCGGAGGTCGCCTGGAGCCGGCTTCCCGCCCCGCAGGAGCGGGACTTCGCGGACTTCGAGCGCCGTATGGCCGCCCATTACGGGCGACTTGACGCCCTCGGAGTCGCCTACCGGCCGCCCACCGGGCCGCGGCCGTGGCAGCGGCGCCCCGGTGTGCTCGGCCGGCCGCTGGAGGGACCGCCTCCGAACAGATAACGGAAAAAACCTTTCGGGATCACCGAAGAGTGGCAATAGGAATATGCCGGTGAAGCCATGCGAAAACGGACCATCTCCCCGATGAGGTGGGCGAATGCCTCCTAGCGGACCCCCGCGTTCGGGCCTTGCGAAGATGTGCCAGAGTTGCCACGTCCGCCCTGTGAGCACGTACCGTACGGCCACACAGGAGGGACCAGGTGGGGCAGCGGGAAGGGGCAGCCGGTTTGACCACGCACGCACCGCAGGCGGCGCAGGCCGTCACGCTGCCCTCGACACTGGACGAGGCCGTGGCGGCGCTCACCGCCATGCCCACGGCCGTCCCCGTGGCGGGCGGCACCGACCTGATGGCCGCCGTCAACTCCGGCCAGCTCAGGCCCGCCGCCCTGGTGGGCCTCGGGCGGATCAGCGAGATCCGCGGCTGGCAGTACCAGGACGGCCACGCGCTGCTCGGCGCGGGCCTCACCCACGCGCGCATGGGCCGCCCCGACTTCGCGGCCCTGATCCCGGCGCTCGCCGCCGCCGCGCGCGCCGCGGGCCCGCCGCACATCCGCAACGCCGGCACCCTGGGCGGCAACATCGCCACCGCCGCCCCCACCGGGGACGCGCTGCCGGTGCTGGCCGCCCTGGAGGCGACGCTGATCATCGCGGGACCGGGCGGAGCCCGCCGGGAGATCCCGGTGTCGCACCTGCTGGCCGGCGTGGAGATGCTGCGCGGCGGCGAGCTGATCGGCTACGTACGCGTGCCGCTGCTGCACGCCCCGCAGGTCTTCCTCAAGGCGACCGGACGCACCGGCCCGGGCCGTGCGGTGGCCTCCGTGGCCCTGGTGCTCGACCCGGCCCGGCGCGGGGTGCGGTGTGCCGTCGGTGCCATAGCGCCGATGCCGCTCAGGCCCCTGGAGGCCGAGCAGTGGGTCGCCGGGCTCATCGACTGGGACAACGACCGCGCGCTCGTCCCGGAGGCCCTGAACGCCTTCGGGGAGTACGTCGCCGCGGCCTGCATCCCCGACCCCGTCCCGGAGCCGGACGGTTCGGTGGTCCCGCTTCCGCCCGCCGTACTGCACCTGCGGCGCACCGTCGCCGCGCTGGCCCGACGAGCACTGGGGAGGGCGCTGTCGTGACCGACGACCAGCACGGAGAGGGCGCGCCCCAGGGCGGCAGCCGCTGGGACCCGCTGCCCCAGGGCGACTACGACGACGGCGCCACCGCCTTCGTCAAACTCCCCGAAGGCGGCATCGACGCCCTGCTGTCCGGTGACAGCCCCCTGGCCGCCCCCGGCCACGGCTACGTGCCACCGCAGATAACGGCGACCCACGGGACGAGCGCCCCGGCCGCCACCGGCAGCTGGACCGTGCCCGCCGACGGCCACCAGTGGCCCGACCCGAACGCCGTGCCCCAGGAGCAGGCGGCGGACGACCGGTTCACGTACCACCCCGCCGCCACCCAGCAGTGGACCTTCGAGGAGCCTGCGGCCCCGTCCGGGCCCGGGCACGACGTCACCGGGCAGTGGTCCATCCCGGTCGCCGGCGGCGATCTCCCGGACGAGTCGGGCGAGTTCACCACGTCCTCGCTGGTCGAGCAGTGGGGCGGCACCCCTCCGGCCACCCTGCCCGGCGGCGCGCCCGCGCCCTGGGCGACGGAGACCTCGGGCGGGTCGTGGGGGCAGCCGGAGCCCGGCGCCGAACCTCACACCGAACCCCACACGGCCGACGCGTCCCCGGCGCCGGAGTACGCGCCCACGGCGCCGTACGCCGCCACAGGGCCCGCACAGGCCCCTGAGGGCCCCGCTGACGGCCCGGCGCAGCACGGTGAGGCCGCGACCCCGACGGCCCCACAGGAGGCCGTGGAAACGCCGGACACGGCCGCACCCCCCGCCCCGGCGGACCCCGTGCCCCCGGCCGCCCCGGCGGACACCCCGGACACCGCGCCGGAAGCCGCCCAAGCCGACCCGGCCGGCCCACCGGAGGACACCGGGACCGCAGACCCGGTCGAGCCCGCGGCACACACCCCGGCCCCCGAGGACCCGGCGGCCCCCGGACACGACGCCGCCGAGGACTCCGCCCAGGCCTCCCAGGGGCCGCGGGACGACCACCCCCTCGCCTCGTACGTGCTGCGCGTCAACGGCGCCGACCGGCCCGTCACCGACGCCTGGATCGGCGAGTCCCTGCTGTACGTCCTGCGGGAGCGGCTCGGTCTCGCCGGGGCCAAGGACGGCTGCTCGCAGGGCGAGTGCGGCGCCTGCAACGTGCAGGTGGACGGGCGCCTGGTGGCCTCCTGCCTGGTCCCGGCGGTCACCGCGGCCGGCGCCGAGGTCCGTACCGTCGAGGGCCTGGCCGTCGACGGGCAGTCCTCCGACGTGCAGCGGGCGCTCGCCCGGTGCGGTGCCGTGCAGTGCGGTTTCTGCGTGCCGGGCATGGCGATGACCGTGCACGACCTGCTGGAGGGCAACCCGGCGCCGACCGAGCTGGAGACCCGGCAGGCCCTGTGCGGCAACCTGTGCCGCTGCTCCGGCTACCGGGGCGTCCTGGACGCCGTCAAGGAAGTCGTCGCCGAACGCGAGGCGCACACCGCCGCCGACGCTGAGACGGACGGGGACCAGGCACGTATTCCGCACCAGGCGGGCCCGGGCTCCGGCGGCGTCAACCCGTCGGCGTTCGAGGGCCACGGTGTCTTCGACAGTCCCGGCACCTTCGGTACACCGGGACCGCACGAGCAGCACTACGGCCAGGACGGAGGCCAGGCGTGAGCAACGAAGCCGCCACCGCGACCACCGCGGCCGAAGCGGCCCCGGAGGCCGAGCCGCTGCCGCACGGCCTCGGCGCCTCGCTGCCGCACGCCGACGCCCGCGCCAAGACCGAGGGAACCTTCCCGTACGCGGCCGACCTGTGGGCCGAGGGCCTGCTGTGGGCGGCCGTCCTGCGCTCCCCGCACGCGCACGCGCGCATCGTGTCCATCGACACCACCCACGCGCGCGAGATGCCCGGCGTACGGGCCGTCGTCACCCACGAGGACGTGCCCGGCACCCCCCGGTACGGCCGGGGCACGCCCGACCGCCCGGTGTTCGCCTCCGAGGTCGTACGCCACCACGGCGAGCCCATCGCGGCCGTCGCCGCCGACCACCCGGACACCGCGCGGATGGCCGCCGCCGCCGTCATCGTCGAGTACGAGGTGCTCGACCCGATCACCGACCCGGAGCAGGCCTTCGAGGCCGAGCCCCTGCACCCCGACGGCAACCTGATCCGGCACATCCCGCTGCGCCACGGCGACCCGGACGCGGTCGGCGAGGTCGTCGTCGAGGGCTTGTACCGCATCGGCCGCCAGGACCCGGCCCCGATCGGCGCCGAGGCCGGTCTCGCCGTGCCGCGGCCCGACGGCGGCGTGGAGCTGTACCTGGCCTCCACCGACCCGCACACCGACCGCAACACGGCCGCGGCCTGCTACGGCCTGTCACCCGATCGGGTGAAGATCGTCGTCACCGGGGTGCCCGGCGCCACCGCCGACCGCGAGGACCAGGGCTTCCAGCTCCCGCTCGGCCTGCTCGCCCTCAAGACGGGCTGCCCGGTGAAGCTCACGGCCACCCGCGAGGAGTCCTTCCTCGGCCACGCCCACCGCCACCCGACCCTGCTGCGCTACCGCCACCACGCCGACGCCGACGGCAGGCTGGTCAAGGTCGAGGCGCAGATCCTCCTCGACGCGGGCCCCTACGCCGACACCTCCGCCGAGTCCCTCGCCGCCGCCGTCTCCTTCGCCTGCGGCCCCTACGTCGTCCCGAACGCCTTCATCGAGGGCTGGGCCGTCCGCACCAACAACCCGCCCTCCGGCCATGTGCGCGGCGAGGGCGCCATGCAGGTGTGCGCCGCCTACGAGGCGCAGATGGACAAGCTTGCCAAGAAGCTGGGCGAGGACCCGGCCGAGCTGCGCCTGCGCAACGTGCTCGCGACCGGGGACGTCCTGCCGATCGGCCAGACGGTCACCTGCCCGGCGCCGGTGGCCGAACTCCTCCAGGCGGTCCGCGACCACCCCCTCCCGGCCCTGCCCAAGGACACGCCCGAGGATGACTGGCTGCTGCCCGGCGGCCCCGAGGGCGCGGGCGAGCCGGGCGCGGTGCGCCGCGGCGTCGGCTACGGCCTGGGCATGGTGCACATGCTCGGCGCGGAGGGCGCCGACGAGGTCTCCACGGCGACCGTGAAGGTCCACGACGGCGTCGCGACCGTGCTGTGCGCGGCCGTGGAGACGGGACAGGGCTTCACCACCCTCGCCCGCCAGATCGTCCAGGACACGCTCGGCATCGACGAGGTGCACGTGGCACCGGTCGACACCGACCAGCCCCCGGCGGGCGCGGGCTGCCGCGGCCGCCACACCTGGGTCTCCGGCGGCGCGGTGGAGCGCGCGGCCAAGATGGTCCGCACGCAACTGCTGCAGCCCCTGGCGCACAAGTTCGGCATGTCGACGGAGCTGCTCCAGATCACCGACGGCAAGATCACCTCGTACGACGGCGTGCTGTCGACGACCGTCACCGAGGCGATGGACGGCAAGGAGCTGTGGGCCACCGCCCAGTGCCGCCCGCACCCCACCGAGCCGCTCGACGCAGAGGGTCAGGGCGACGCCTTCGTCGGCCTCGCCTTCTGCGCGATCCGCGCGGTGGTGGACGTGGACATCGAACTCGGCTCGGTCCGGGTGGTCGAGCTGGCGGTCGCCCAGGACGTGGGCCGGGTGCTGAACCCGGCGCAGCTGGCCTCGCGCATCGAGGCGGGCGTCACCCAGGGCGTGGGCATCGCCCTGACCGAGAACCTGCGCACGCCCCGCGGCCTGATCCGCCACCCCGACCTGACCGGATACGCCCTGCCGACCGCGCTGGACGCGCCGGACATCCGGATCGTGAAGCTGGTCGAGGAGCGGGACGTGGTCGCCCCCTTCGGCGCCAAGTCGGTCAGCGCGGTCCCGGTGGTGACGTCACCGGCGGCGATCGCCTCGGCCGTCCGCGCGGCGACGGGCCGCCCGGTCAACCGCCTCCCGATCCGCCCGCAAGCCGCGGTGGTCACCCCCCAGTGACCACGCCCCCCGAGGAACCGCGCTACGAACCCCCGCCCAGCGTGGGCAAGTTGTTCGTCTGGATCCTGATCTTCGCGGTGGCGGCCCTGGCGGTCGTGCTGGGCGGCATCTACTTCACGTGAGGTCGACGATCGCGTAACTCCTGGCCGGAGTGGAACGCGCGAGGCTCGCCCGACGTCCTTTCCGACGGGCGTTGTCAGTGGTGCGGCGTAGTGTTCTGGGCAGTGGGGGACCGCCGCTTTCCGAGGGAAGCCGGAGGGCGGGCGGGCATGCCCAGCCCAGGGACCGACGCACCGAGGAAGATCGCGGGGGAGCGATGAGCACGACCGATGCCGGGGTGCCGGCGATCACGCTGACCGAGGCGGAGCTGGACCGGTACGTCACGCACGCGCCGACGCGCGGCCTGCTCACGGGCCCCGGACTGCCCACGGACACCGACCTGTTGACGTTCTCCCCGCTCCGCACGCACGGCCTGCGCACCTTCGGTGACGCCACGGACGGCCCCTTCCACCTGGCGGAGGAGCTGCGCGGCCGCCTGGTGATAGGCGAACTCCTCAACCCCGCGGGCATGGAGCGCGAGTCGATCCTGCTCGACGGCGACACGGGCGAGCTGACGACCGCCTACCTCGTCGCCCCCTCCGACCCCCGCCCCTTCGCCCCCTCCCTCGACATCCTCCTGCGCTTCGCCGCCGTCACGGAGGAACTCGCGGGCCTGCGTGGCCGCTTCTCCTCCCTGTCGGGCCAGTACGGCCCCAGGACGGTGACCGAGGCCTCCCGCCGCCTCCTCGCGCTCTTCGAGGAGGGCACGGACGGCGAGGTCCCGCCGTACTGGAAGGCGGCGGCCCTGATCCGCCCGCTCGCCCTCATCGCCGGCCCCGGCACCACGTCCGGCCTCACCCTGGACGTCCCCGGCCGCGTCCTGGACCAGGAGTTCGGCCACGGCCGGGTGGTCCGCTTCGAGGAGGTGGACTTCCCCGCCACGCTCACCCACGAGCCGACCCGCCGCTTCCTGCGCGAGACGGGCCTGCCGGAGGAGCCGGTCCTCTTCCACGCCGACACGGACGTCCCGCTGCCCACCCTCACCGAGTACTTCACCGGCGAGCGAGCCGGCGAATACCCCCTGGAGGACCTCCCGGCCCACTCCGACCACCTGATCCGCCTCGGCTACCTGGTCGAGGACAACAGCCTGGTGATCGACGGCAGAACGGGCGCGATCCTCACCTTCAGCGAGCCGGAGGCGACGCTCTACCCCCTGAACACCGACATCTCCACCCTGGCCTTCACCCTCTGGCTCCTGCACCACGAGCGCACGATCGACGAGCACCTGGGCAACGAACTGACGACGGAGGCCTACGACCAGCTGGCCGCGGCGATGATCCGGACCCTGACCTCGATCGACCCCACGGCCCTGTCCCAGAACACGGACTGGCACTACTGGACGGAACTGTTCCAGGACGAGGCGGGCGGAGTGCTCTGAGGCGGGTCGCGCCGAGACCGGACTCTCAGCCCATGGCGCTCTTGATGATGGCGAAGGCGGCACCGACGGGGTCGAGGAACATGGCGAAGCGGCCGACCCCCGGCGCGTCGGTGGCCGGGATGAGGACAGTGGCTCCGGCAGCGGTGGCCTTGGCGAACGTGGCGTCGCAGTCACTCACCTCGAAGTAGGGATGCCACTCCGCCGTCGATCCGGCGTCGAGGTTCTCCTGGGGCAGCTGCATCAGCCCGCCGTGGTTCCCCTCCTCACCGGCACCGGACGGGGCCAGCAGCGTGTACGTCAGCTCCGGGCCCATCTGCACATCGTTCATCCGCCAGGAGAAGACCGACCCGTAGAACGCCTTCACCGCGGCGGCGTCGGTGGTGTAGAGCTCGACCCAGGACAGACTGTCGGGGACGCCGACCACCTCCAGGCCGCTGGTCTCGCCCGGCTGCCAGACGGCGAAGTCCGCGCCCGTGGGGTCGGTGAAGGCAGCCATCCGCCCGAAGGAGAAGACGTCCGCCGGAGCGACCCGGACCCTGCCGCCCCCCTGCTCCACGGCCTTGGCGGTGGCATCGGCGTCCGGCGTGTGGAAATACACCGTCCAGGAGGGCCTCGCCCCCTCTTCGGTGAGCGGACCGAGGCCCGCGACCGTCTTCCCGTCCAGCTGGAAGAAGCCGTAGCCGCCCGCCTCCGGTCCCGCCGACCGGAAGTCCCAGCCGAAGACGGCGGAGTAGAAGACGGCGCTCGCGTCGGTGTCCGGGCTGCCCAGATCCAGCCAGTTCGGAGCGCCCGGCACGTACTCGGTCGTCAGCATGGTGTGATCCTCCGCGTGGGTTCGGCACGCCGCCGCCCGCCGCACCAGCTCGGGCGAACCGCGTTTCTCGGGTCCGCACTCAGAAACGAATACACCTCTGCGGGGTTTCGGCCCATGGCTCATCGGGGCGGGGTGAAGGAGCAGCCGTATCCGGCTGCTCCGACTCAGGTCACTGGATTCCGGTGGCCCTGGTCACCACGCGCTGATGACAGGCGCGTCGGGTTCGTGAAGCCGCCAGGCCTCATTGAGGCGCACGAGTCGGCCCGCGGCGGCGATGCCGCGCAGCGACGCGACCTTGCCGTCGCCGACTTCGAACACCACGGCGCCCACGACGCGGTCGTCGATCACGGCGACGACCGCCGGGGAGCCGTTGACCAGTGCGATGTGGAGCGCGGGGGAGCCGCCGGCCAGCCGCCGCTTCGCCGGAGTGGGCTTGAAGCCGGCCCGCACGTAGGAGGCGATGCGCTCGCGCGTCGTGTAGCGCAGCAGCCGCCTGGCCAGTCCGGCGCCGTCCGAGACCGCGGTCGCGTCGGCGGTGAGCATCGCCACCAGCCGTTCGGTGCGCCCCGACATGGCGGCGGCGAGGAACTCCTCGACGATCCGGCGCGCGGAGGCGGGGTCCACCTCGTCGCCGCCCCGGCGCTCGGCGGCGACCCGGCGTCGGGCCCGGTGGACATGCTGCTGGCTCGCGGACTCGGTGATGTCGAGGATCCCGGCGATCTCGGCGTGGGGATACGAGAAGGCCTCGCGCAGGACGTAAGCGGCCCGCTCGACCGGCGAGAGGCGCTCCATGAGGGTCAGTACGGCCAAGGACACCGATTCGCGCTGCTCGAAGGTTTCGGCAGGGCCGAGCATCGGGTCGCCTTCAAGGAGTGGCTCGGGCAGCCAGTCGCCGACGGCGCGCTCATGGCGTGCCTGCGCCGAGCGGAGCCGGTCGAGGCAGAGATGGGTGACGACCTTGGTCAGCCACGCCTCGGGCACCTCGATCCGTTCCCGGTCCGCGGCCTGCCAGCGCAGGAACGCGTCCTGCACGGCGTCCTCGGCGTCGGCGGCCGAACCGAGCAGACGGTACGCGAGCGAGGCCAGCCGGTCCCGGCTGGCCTCGAACCGATCGATGGCTGCACTGTCCATGCGGAGCAGCCTAGGCGGCGGCCCTCACACCGCCCAGGTCGGGCGCCGTGGCCAGGCGGCGCCTGCGCTTCGGCATGCCGAAGGTCGGGTGGACGATGCTCCACCCGGCCCCCTTGAGGATGCCCGCCTTGAGCCACGTGGCGGTCCGGCCGCCCAGGTACCAGGACTTCGACCGGACGTCCCCGTCCACCATCTGGAAGATCGCGTCCCGCCGCCCGAGGCTGATGTGGTTGCCGTGGTACTTCAACCCGGTGGTCGGGACCTTACTGCCCGTCAGGCGCGCGATGATCGCGGCGGTCGCCTGCATGTTGGTGTAGCCGGCCGAGGCACAGGACATCGGCAGCGGCCTGCCGTTCTCGCCGATCGCGTAGGCGCAGTCACCGGCGGCGTAGACATCCGGGTGCGAGACCGAGCGCATGCTGCGGTCGACGACGATCTGGCCGGTCTCGGCGACTTCCAATCCGCTGGCTGCCGCGATGGAGGGCACGACGAACCCGGCCGACCACACGGTCACGTCGGCCGGGATGGACGTACCGTCGGCGGCGATCGCCCGTGTCGGCTCGACGGCTTCGATGCCGGTGTGCTCGTGGACGGTGATGCCGAGCCGGTCGAAGGCCTGGCGCAGGTGACGGCGGGCCTTCGGGGAGAGCCAGGCGCCCAGCTCGCCACGGGCGGCGAGCGCGACCGAGAGGTCGGGCCGGGACTCGGCGAACTCGGTGGCGGTCTCGATGCCGGTCAGCCCCTCACCGACGACCAGCACGGTGCCGCCCTCGCCAAGACCGGCCAGGCGCTCGCGCAGACGCAGCGCCGAGGACCGGCCGGTCACGTCGAACGCGTACTCGGCCACGCCCGGGACGCCACGGCGGGCCACAGAGCTGCCGAGCGCGTAAAGAAGCGTGTCGTACGCGAGCTCGCCGTTCTCGCCGTCCTCGCCGGTCACGGCGACGGTCCTGCGCTCGGGGTCGACGCCGGTGACGCGCGCCAGCCGCAGCCGCACCCCGGTGCCCGCGAACACGTCGGCGAGCTTGCGGGACGCGAGATCCTGGCCGATCGCGAGCTGGTGGAGCCGCATCCGCTCAACGAAGTCGGGCACGGCGTTGACGACGGTGATCTCGGTGTCGGCGGGCGAGAGCCGGCGGGCCAGGTTCCCGGCGGCGAAGGCCCCGGCGTATCCGGCGCCGAGTACGACGATGCGGTGCTTCATGGCGTTGCTCCTTCTCGTTCGCGTGCCCCTTGAACGAGATGGCGCCCCGATTGCTGACAGGAGTTGGGTGTGACGCGGGTCACCCGACCGCAGTAGAGGCCGTGGCGGGATTCGAACCCACGTAACTCGCTTTGCAGGTTTGTCCGGGCTAGTCAACGCGAGATCCGGACGTGTTCACCGGCGTTCGTTGCTGTGCGAACGCGGTTCCCGTTGCAGCTGGTTGAACGGCTCTGAATGGCCGCGTACAGCGATGAACGAGACGGAAACTGAGACGGGGCCGCCCGCTTGGGTACTGACGAACCTGTCCTGTCGGGTTTCATGCTCTGGCACGGTATGAGCGAGGGACGGGGGCGGGCATGGCGCGCAGACGTGGAGCGTGGACTGGATCAGCAGTGGCGGCCGCTGCTGCGTTGGTGACAGCGATGCTGGGACCGGTGACCAATTATGCGAGCGCGACGGTGCCGGAGTGGGCGGCGCATGCGTGGGTGGTATGGCCTGCGTTCGGAGTGCTGGTGGCTGCCAGTGTGGGGTTGCTGCTGTGGGGGCGGCGCCTGGACGGCGGGTCACCCTCGGTTCGACTGACGTCGCTCGATCGGCTGGCCGGAGCCCGGCACGGCTCGCTGCGGCGTCCGTATGTCGAGCGGATGCGTGGCCGCGATACGGAGTCAGCCGTGTTGATGCGGATGTTACGTCGGCCGCAGGGCAGGTTTGCGGTGGTGTGTGGGGCTGGGGGCCTGGGGAAGACCACGCTGGCCGCGCAGCTCGCGACGCAGGCGGAGAAAGACGGCTGGGCGGTGTACTGGCTGCGCTATCGCAACGCCGTGGAGTTGACCCAGCAGCTGACGCAGGTGGCGGTGGCGCGCGGACTGCCGGAGGCGGCCTTGGAGGCAGCGCGGGCGGGGCAGGAGAGCTTGCCTGATGTCGTATGGCGGCAGTTGGAGTCGTCACGTCGGTGGCTGGTTGTACTCGACAACGTCGATGACGCCCAGGCGGTGGGCCCTGGAGATGAGCCGTTGGCGCATTACCGAGGATGGATCCGCCCTCGTGGCGGTGGTCTGCTGCTAGTGACCAGCCGGGATGCTAGCGAGCAGACCTGGGGAACGCGTGCCGAACTGCTGCGGTTGCAGCCCTTGGCCGTGCCGGATGCGGGCCAGGTTCTGCTGGATGCGGCACCGCAGGCCGGCACGCAGCAGCAAGCGCAGGAACTAGCGTCCCGCCTGGGTGGCCTGCCGCTGGCTCTGCACGCGGTTGGTTCCTACCTCGCCACCGCCACTAGTCGCTACCGAAGCTTCGACCAATACCGCCGGGCCCTAGACGCCGAGCTGCCCACGCTCCTCGGTGCTCAGCACTCCAACGCAACGGATCCGGACGTCGCTCGCACTGTGGTGCGCCACACCTGGGAGGTGTCTCTTGACCAGCTCACGGCAGAAGGGAACACACTGGCCCGTCCGCTACTGCGGATGCTGTCCCTGATGCCCCAGGCACCCATCCCGCTGTCCCTGATCACCCCGAGCCTGCTGGCAGATGTAACGGGTGAGGTGGTCACGGTGGTCGCTGTGGAAGCGGCGCTCGCCGGCCTGCACCGCTACGGTCTCCTCGGAGTGATCGAACCTGCCGCCGAAGATGAGGTGACCCAGGAGGATATCGCGCAAGTGGTGCTGCATCCCTTGATCCGGGAAATCAGTAGCCTTGCTCTCAGGGCCGAAACAACCGATCTCGCCTATTGGCACCGAGTTCTCACCGACCGGCTAACCGAAGCCGCCCACGATGTTGCGAGCGTCGGGCGTCCCGGATGGCCAGCCGCCCGCCTCTTGGCCCCGCACCTACGGGTCCTGATCGATCACAGCACTTCGGAGACACTTATCGAAGACGTCGCCACGGTCGATGCCCTTACCGAGGTTCTGCATGATGCTGGCGCATATACGTTGCAGTGCGCTCTAGACCAACAGGTTGTCGCCGTGCATATTCGTCTTCTAGGTCCCGAACATCCCCGAACTCTGGCCAGTTGCAACGACCTGACACGCGTTCTGCGCGAAGTGGGCGAGTATGCGCAGTCAGTACACCTCGGCCGGAGGACACTCGATGACTGTACGCGGATTCTGGGTCCCGAGCACCCCCACACTTTGGACAGCCGGAACAACCTCGCTGCCGCTCTGCGTGACATGGGTGAGAACGCGCAAGCAACTGATCTGTGGCAGAGGACGCTTGACGATCGCACACGGATTCTGGGCCCTGAGCATCCCGACACTGTGATTAGCCGGAACAACCTGGCTGTTGCTCTGGACAGGATGGGTGACCATGAACAGGCGGCTGACCTGTGGCGGAGGGGGATCGATGACTGTACGCGAATTCTGGGCCCCGAGCACCCCGAGACTCTGATCATTCAGAACAACCTGGCCAACGCTCTGCATCACATGGGCGAGCACGAGCAGGCAGTTGACCTTCATCAGAGGACGCTTGACGACCGTATGCGGGTTCTGGGTCCCGAGCACCCCCACACTCTGATCAGTCAGAACAACCTGGCCAACGCTCTGCGCGACATGGGTGAGTACGCGCAGGCGGCTGACCTTCATCGGAGAGCGCTTGACGGCTACACGCGGAGTCTGGGCCCCGAGCACCCCCACACTCTGAACTGCCGCGACAACCTGGCCAACGCTCTGGACAGGATGGGTGAGCACGAGAGGGCGGCCGACCTGTGGCGGCGGACGCTTGACGACCGTATGCGGGTTTTGGGGCCCGAGCACCCCGACACCCTGGACAGCCGCAACGGTCTTGCTGTCGCTCTGCACAACATGGGTGAGTACGCGCAGGCGGCTGACTTGCATCGGCGGACACTTGAGGATCGCACGCGGATTCTGGGTCCCGAGCACCCTGGCACTCTGCACAGCCGCAGTAACTTGCAGCAAAGCCTCATTGCTTCACGCTCGGCGCGCCGTCGACTAGATCGCCGGCTGCGACGTTGGACTCACCGATGATCTGACGATGACGCCCGCCAACCTGCTGCTCCGTGGCGCACGTTTTGCAGGTTTGTCCGGACTGGTCAGGGGTCGATCCGGACCCGTTCGAGGGCGTTCAGGCTCGTACGGATGCTGCGGCCACCGGGGTTGAGTGAACGGGTTCGGACGGCCACGTGCGGGGTTGAACGAGACGGAAACTGAGACGGGGCTGCCGGATGCGCCCGGAGCTTGCCGAGGTGCTTCCTACAACCGACTGGGTCAGCCAACTTTGTCCACATCAGGTGCAGTTGTCTGCGACTGATGCCAACATGCTGGCATGGGTGTATCGCACCGCTCATCGGACGAGCGAGATGTCATTCGGGGTACGGATCCGGACACAGATCCAATGCGCCCGAGGGGCCTTGCTTGGGAGACGTACTCAGACATGGCGCTTGCGGACTGGTACCGGCTCCTGAGCCAGGATCCAGAGGAGGATGGGATCCAGCGATTCCTTGAGCTGCATCCCTCAATGATTCCAGGAGGTAGCGGTGATATCGGCCCCGGTGGGCATCATGGCTCGGACATGGGAGGCGTGTTCCGACGACCCAAACTGATTGGTGGGGGTCGGACATTCGAGCCGGACTTCATGTGGGTCACTCACTCTTCCGCCCTCGTCACGCCAATTCTGATTGAGATCGAGAAGCCATCGAAGCGCTGGTTCAGAAAGGACGGTCGGCCCACTAGCGATTTCACCCAAGCTCGCGATCAACTTAATGACTGGCGTTCCTGGTTCGCTCGCGAAGGGAACAAGGCTCTTTTCCGCGACACGTTTCTATTCCTTGATGATAAATGCGAGGATCGACCGCTGGAGCCGCAGTATGTGTTGATCTATGGTCGCGAATCGGAATTCAGACTTGGTGGCGGCCATGTAAACCCTGGTGAATTGCGATACAAGCGTGATCAACAGCGAGCGAGAGACGAGTCTTTTATGACGTTCGACGCGCTACGCCCGCGCTACGATCACCGTAACTCGATGACGCTGACCATGACTGCCTACGGGCCAGAAGCTCACGCATTCTCGCCGGTGTTTGGGACGAGCGCGTCTATTGGAGAGGGTGCGCTCATCTTGGGTGACCCGCAAGCCGCCCTTACTCGGTCGGTCATGATGACGGACGAGCGGCGCGCTTACTTGGCGAAGCGGTGGGCTTACTGGCAGGAAGACGAGCGTCAAAAGAACGCTGTTCCTGGCGGAATCTTTTTCCGTACTTTGGGGATTGAGTAGAAGCAGACTCAAGGCTAGACGCATAGGGAAACGCAAGGAAACGGAGGCAACGTGTCTGCTGGTTCACGGACGTTCGCAAACGGGAGACCGCATATTTATTACACCGTACGTGGCGGTAGGAAATTTTTGGACGTACACCTCCCGTACTCGGAATCGAATAAAAGCTATCTCCAGTATCTTCGCAACTCGGATCGGCGAACCAGCGTCACTTATAACGCGAGCACGCGGCGCTGGGCCCTGCCTGCGTCGCAGTATGCTCTTTTGAGGTCGGAGCTACTTCAGAAGTACGGGACGATCGATGTAACGATCGAAGGAGCAACACTAGAGAAATGCACTTCGATGTGTGCCAACGCCAACCCGGGCACATCTGATAAGTGTGAGTGCGTATGCTTGGGGACGAACCATGGCCAGTCGGAGGCTGGCTATAAGTCCGTGGCTGATTACCTGCTCGTGAGTGCTACGAGCACATCTCAAACCGTCAGGCTGACCCTTCAGGGTGCGTGTGAATGAATGTGGTCGCAAAACTAGATGTTTGATCCACTTGCTCCCCTGGATTCTCCTCTGAGAATTGCTCGAAAAGGAATGTCAGCACGTGGGACGAGAATCTCCGCCTGTATCCACGCCATGGCTCCGAGTGGGCGCCACAGGCAGGCCGCAGCTCATCCGCTGATCAGTGCGACACTTAGCCCAACGCAGTGCAAGAGGTTACGGGTGAAGGAGTGCGAGTGTCGCAGGCAGCGAGCCCGCGGGGGACCTTCCAGCAGATCGCGGACGCGTTGAAGACGCAGATCGACGATGACCAAGACATGGCCGCGTTGCCCCCGGTTTCGGAACTCATGGAGAGGTACGCGGTCTCTCGTGGTGTCGTACTGCGAGCGTTTCAGGTACTTCGGACGAGCGGTGACGCGGAGCCGGTACCCGGTGGGCGCTGGCGTGTGCTCAGGCCGGGCGAGGCGGTGGACCGCCGGCCGCTTGAGGAGCGGATCGCGGCCATCGTCACGGATGATCGGCTGGAAGCCGGGGCAGCGTTCCCTAGTGCGTCTGCTCTCGCCACCAGGTTCGGGGTCTCACGCCCCACGGTGACAAAGGCGCTCGACAAGCTGGAGGCCGCCGGCGTGCTGGCGAGTGGAGGGCAGGGCAAGGTGCGGACCGTCCGCGCTGTGCCGAATCGAGAGGAGCGTGCGTAGCTTGTCGGAGCTGACGGATTGGGCATATCCCCTGGCTGAGTCCCTGCTGGCTGAGCCGCTGCCGCGTCGCTGGAAGCATTGCCTCGGAGTAGCCGAGCGGGCGCGCACCATCGCGGTCATCCTCGGGGAAGATGCCGAGTTGCTGGAAGCGGCGGCCGTGCTGCACGACATCGGCTACGCACCCGACCTCGCCAAGACCGGTTTCCACCCTCTCGACGGCGCCCGCTACCTGCGAGACGTCGCCAACGCCGACGAGCGCGTCATGCACCTGGTGGCGCATCACTCTTGCGCGTGGATGGAGGCTGAAGCGCGTGGCTTGCGCGAGGAGTTGGAGGGAGAGTTCCCTCGCGAGAGCGCGCACCTGAACGACGCACTCTGCTACTGCGACATGAACACCACGCCGGACGGCACTCCCACGAATCCCGTCGACCGGGTAAACGAGATTGCCGGACGGTACGGGCCGGAAAGCCTGATCGGTACGTTCATCCGTCGCGCTGAGCCCGAGATTCTCGCCAGCACGGCACGCGTACTTGAAAGGGTCGCCACCGCCAAGCGTCAGCCGATGTAGGGAGTCGGACGGGTCCGGTCCATCGCGTGCTCGATACGCAACCGCATCGTGGGGTGGACGTCCAACTGTGCCAAGTCCGCTGGGTCGACCCAGCGGACTTGTGTTGTCTCGTTGCTCGTACGCAGCTCACCACCGACCGGCTGGGCGCGAAAGCAGATGCTGAACTGTTGGCGGACCTCGCCGTCGTCGTACTGCATGACGTGGCCCGGATCGGTGTAGATCCCGGACATGTCGACGACTTCAGCCTTGATGCCGGTCTCTTCCCAGACCTCTCGGACCACTGTGGCACTGATGGATTCGCCCACGTCGTGGCCACCGCCGGGAAGTGCCCAACGTCCGTTGTCGGATCGCTGAATCATGAGCACCTGCCCCGCGTCGTTCTGTACGAAGGCGACGACAGAGGGCACGACTGAGTTGGCCGGCGGGGCGTCCGGGTCGTGCAAGTAGTCGATGCGTCCCATGCTCAAGCTCCTGTGATGTCGTGTTCGGTTACTGGCCTGGCGCCTTCCCAGGTCTGCTGAACGCTATTGGCAAAGGTGTCGAACAGACTTCCTCCGGGGAGTCGTCGCAGGTGGAGGACGGGCGCCATGTAGGCGCCGATGCCGTACACGTGCGTGTTGGCCAACATCTCGTCATCAGCGCGGTAGATCGAGTTGTAGAGCACCGTGTCATGCAGGCGGAAGGCGATCTCGGGATGGCTGGTGAACAGCGGGCGGTAGTTGACCAGCGCATTGCGGATCTTGCCATCCATGATGCGATGCCCTTCGTCGATGCCGCGTCGGATGACGGCCTCGCACTCTGGATCGCCCATGAGCACTCGGATGCGGACGCCGCTCTTGGACTTCTCCTTCAAGGTCGAGAAGAAGAGGGGGTCCTCTGCCAGGTAGATGCCGGCATACACGAGGATGTCGATGCGCTCCGTGGCGCGCTCGCACATTTCCCGCCAGAGGCTTGGTGGCATGACGTGCCGATGAGGGTAGACAGCCATGATCTCGGCCTTGCTCAGGTCGGCTGCGGAGTCCTGAGTCCGGGAGTCGTCCCACAGCGTCGTCACGTCGACGTTGAGCGCTGCTGCCGTTGCGTACTGGTGGCGTCGGTACGGCACCTTGCCCTGCGTGATCCAGCGCTCCACGGTCTTCGGGTTGACCTCGATCTCGTCCGCGAGGCTCTGAACGGTCATGCCACGGGCTAACAGGGCCGACCGCAACCGTTCATTGGGCATCTGCACCCCTTCGTGGGACGTCTAGGGAGCTCTTGACGGTAGTCAGCTGCTCGGGAGCTGTCCATGTAGGGGGTAACCAACTCCCCTGACCTGGGGCGATTCTGATGGTGCGCCAAGAAGTCCCGGCGCAAAACCAAGAGGTTCCGTCGCTGTACTTGACGGCCCCTAATGTAGTACCTGTAAAACAGGTACTACACGCCCGGAGGGTCCTCGAAAGGGGCTCGAAGGAAGCGCCCGTTCCTTGAGAACTCAACAGAGTGCTTTGAGTTTGACGGGGCTTGGCCCCGTCCCCGTGACGGCCGGGTGATGACCGTCGACGACCGCCGCCGGCGTCGGTGTCCTACTGATGGCCCGCCCGGCTCACGGTCGTTCTGCTGGCGCCGAGCAGTGCGAATAGGGCGCCCCGACAGTTCGAGGGTCGGGACCGGGCGGCCGTGGCGACGGCACCCGGTGAAGTCCTCGAATCTCTTTCGACAGCCCCGGTAACCAGCCGCGAGGGCGCGGGATCAGATTCCGCCCGGGGCGCTTGGCCCGCTGCAACCGCGCGGCGTTGGCCCATCACCTCGGACGCGGCGGCACTCCCGGACAAGGACAGCCCGCCGCTTCCGATCTCCCATCCCGACGCAGCAAGAGGAGAGAACCCAGCATGCGTATGCGCACCTTCGTCGCCGGCCAAGAGGCCTACGGAGACATGGAGTTCGCGGAACTGGCGCTCGGCATCGACATCGACCTGCTCCGGGGCCCGCTGACCCCCGAGACGGTCGACGAGCGCGCCGCCCGCGAGGACGCGGCCCGTGACATCCTTGCCGACCTGCGCGAGCGGGCTGAGGACGGCGACGAGATCGCCGGTTGGGACGCCCTGTACGCCGACGCGCTCACCCGCACCGTGCCGTTCCTGCGCGCCGCTCGCGGCCACCGGACGGGAGCGGGGGAAGCGGCATGAGTGCGTTGACGTTCGCCACCGCTACTGGTCTTCCGTTACTGGTCGGCTGGTCCGTTCACGCGCTGCGGCTCACCCGCCGGATCGAGGCCGCCCGACGTGACCCGCTGTCCGGGCTGTGGACGCGGGACGCGTTCGAGGAGCGTGCCCGCAAGAGCCTGTCCCAGGGGCGGCAGCGGGCAGTGCTCGTGCTGGACCTGAACTGGTTCAAGCAGATCAACGACACCCGTGGACATGCGGCCGGAGACGCGGTGATCCGTGCGACCGGCATGCGTCTGGGGGCGTGGGCGGCCGAGCACCACGGCGTTGCTGGCCGGTTGGGCGGGGACGAGTTCGCCGCCGTCACCGACGTGTGCGGCGAGGCCCACACCGTCACCGAGAACCTGAGCGCCAAGCTGCTGGACCTGACCCGCAGCCTTGAGCAGCCGGTGCCGTACCCGGGCGGGGACATCGACGTACACGTCTCGATCGGCGTCGCCCGCCACGGTTGCGCCCCCGCCGACCTGTCGTCCCTGCTGCGGCTGGCCGATGAGCAGATGTACCGCATCAAGCGGGAGGGCGGGGGCTTCAGCATCGCCCCGCGGCAGGAGCAGACGCCCGCGCTGCCCACCGTCCACGGCCGCCGCTACGGGCGGCCGGGCACCTCCGCCAGGGAGGTGGCGTGATGACCGAGCGCAAGCCGCTGACGAAGGTTCAGGTCGGTGTGCTGACGGCCGCGTTCGTGCCCATGCTCGCTACAGGCGTGGTCGGCGGTATCGGCACCTACAGCAACATCGGGCATGCCTACGGCAGGGGCACCGCGCTCGGTGCCCTCGGTGCCGGTGAGGGCGCCACGGCCGTGCTCGCCCTGGTCCTGCTGGGGCTGACCATGCTGGGCCAGTCCTCGCCGCGCGTCGTCCGACTGGGGCTGTGGCTGCTGCCGGCCGCCGCGGCCGTCATGGGCGCGATGGCCGCGCCGGACGCGGGCCGGACCGTCATCTACGCGCTGACCCCGATGGGCATGTCCGTCTCGGCCGAGGGCATGGCGTTCCTCGCCCGCCGGATCGTGGTGCACACCGACGGACGCGACGCGGAGAACGAGCGGCGCATCGCCGACATTGTCCAGGCCCTGGCTTACCACCGGGCGCGTGCCGCCCATCACCCGAGTGATCGGGTCAAGAAGTGGTCGGAGCGCAAGTCGTGGCGACTCGCCCGCAAGGTCGGGGTCGGTGACGTCGCGCTTGGATCGAGGCTGCTGGACGTCCAGCGCACCCGGATCACCGACGGCGCGGACGCCGCTCTTGCCTCGATGTTCGGTGCCGCCGCCCCGCTTCCCGCCCCGCCCGCGAATGCGGAGGAATCTACCGAGACCATGAGGAATCGGTCTAGGGCTGACCTGCGGGAATCGACCCCGGCGCCCACGGTCACGCTGACCCGACTGAGTGTGCCGGATCCTGTCGCGGTCGACCTGGGCAAGTCGACCCTGCCGCTCAAGCCCGTACGGGCGATTCCCGCGCCGATCCCGGCGCCGGTCGTGCGGTCGGTCCCGGCGGTGTCGAGTCGGCCGCGTCGGGCGACGGGCCGTGTTCCGCAGGTCGCTCGATCGCCCCGTCCCAAGCGCACCCCGGATCAGTTGCTTGCCGAAGCGCGGTCGGCCACGGCCGGGTGGACGGACGCGCAGATCACCGCTGAGGGGATCCGCCGCGAGGTGCACACCTCGCCGGCGAACGCCCGGATGCTGCGTGACACCCTGCTCGCCGAGCGCGCGCAGCACACTGCCCCGACGGCGCCCTGATGTCCGCCGCGCGGTTCTGGGACCCGGACGGCGTCAGGTACGGGATCCCTACCTACCCGCTTCACCTGGCCCCGGACGGGCTTGCGACGCGTCGGCAGCTGCGGGCGCGTGGGCTTCGGCCGGGTGGTCAGGAGGTGGCGGCGCAGTTGATGTGGCGCTACCCGCGCGGCATCGCGGTCGCTTACCTCTACCGCCTCGACCTGGCCAAGCCTGTCCGCCCGATGACCCCCGGTCGATGGCGTGCACACGAAGCGATGATGCGCCCCCGCCGGACCTGCCCCGCCTGCCGCCGCGACGTGGGCTACGTCCTTCGCACCTCGATCGGTACCTGTGAGCCCTGCTCCAACTGACCTGTGGGAGATTCCAGATGGATCCCGAGCGTCTTCCTGTTCCCGGTGTCGTCCGTCTCCCGGACGGCCGGTTCGTCTACGACGACACCCCCTCCGCCATCGCCCCCGCCCTGCCGCAGCAGCACGTGGCCCCGGCTCCGGTGGTGGTGCAGCACATCCACCAGGCGCCGCCGGACCGCACCGTGCAGCGCATCGCGCTTGGCTCAGGCGTCGGTGCCGGCGCCGTCGCGGCCGGGGTGTACTTCGGCCCGCTGCTGGTCGGCGTGCTCACCGCCATCGCCGCCAACCTGGCCATCCTCGCCCTGCTGGCCGTCGTCATGGTCTGGGGCGTGGTCACCGTCGTCCGCAGTGTGGGCGGCGAAGACGGCAGGCGGGCCGCGAGCAACGTGCGCCGCGCCCGCGGCCGTCGCTGACGGCTGCCTGTGGCCCCGGACCCGTGTCCGGGGCCGTGGGGAGCCGGACAGTCCGGCCCGGATCGGAGTGACAGTCGTGAGCAGCAACCAGCCCCGCCTCACCGCCGGCGAGAAGACGCGGATCGCCTGGTACGTCGCCCGGATGGCCAAGCGCAGCATGGCCGACGACCGGCAGTTCGGCGGCCGGGTCGACCAGCGCGACCTTCAGCGCAAGGTCGACCGCGTCATTGAGCAGGCCCGCCGCCGCGAGGAGCGCGCCAAGAACAGCAAGTAGCAACGCCCCGGGGGCGGTCATCCCGGCCAAGGAAACAAGGCCGCCCCCGGGCCACCCCACCACCCTCATGAGCAGCAGGGAGTACTCAGCATGGCTGACAGTACGACGGGCCCGCACCTGCGGCCCGTAGCCGACACCGACCGCGACGACGACGCCCCGGCGGCGCCCGTCGCCGTGGACAACCCGGCACTGCCGGACCCGAAGGTGCGCATTGAGAAGCGCAAGCCGGTTCTTGCCGGATGGCTAACCAACCGGCGTGACTTCGTCGCGACCGCCCGCCACACCAGCGCGAACGTCGGCTACGCCGCCCTCTACCACGGGGTGCGGCTGCCGGTGTACGCCGGACGCCTCACCCTCATGTCACCGAGGGGCGCGTGCCGCTTCATCGCCACGACAAACCGGTGGGTGTGGGACCGCGAGGCCGCACCGCTGCGGGAGTTCGCGGTCCGCACTGAGGACGTCGAGGAGTACATGCGCCTGGCCCGGCTCCGTGCCGGCCGCATCCGCCTGCGCGGCCTCGTCACGCTGATCGCGGCCGTGTTCGGGCTCGGATTCGCCCTGTACCTGTACGTCCTCGCCCCCGAATACCTGTACGCGTTCGCCGCCGGCGGGGTGCTGCTCCTCGGTGTCGGTGGACAGCAGCCCGACGCGCCGGTGGTTGGTCCGGCGGTGTTGAAGACCGAGGTGCAGAAGCTCACCGGCTCGATCGTCCTGCGCGGTCTGGACTCGATCGGGAACGCGAAGATCACGGCCGCGATCAAGAAGGGCGGTGACATGAACGGGATGCGGTTCGTCTCGGAGATCGTCCGTGACGGGCCCGGCTACCGCGCTGACCTCGACCTCCCGTACGGCGTCACGCCCGAGGACATCATGGACGCACGCAAGCCCCTCGCGTCCGGTCTGCGCCGCAAGGTCGGCTGCGTGTGGCCGTCCCCCGACCCCGAGCAGCACGAGGGCCGCCTGGTGCTGTGGGTGGGCGACAAGCCGATGAACGAGACCACCAAACCCGCCTGGCCGCTGGAGAAGTCGGGCACGGTGGACCTCTTCCGCCCGGTGGTCTTCGGCAACGACCAGCGCATGCGCGACGTGACGGTCACGCTGATGTTCGCCTCCATCGTCATCGGCTCGGTGCCCCGCATGGGCAAGACCTTCCTCATGCGGCTGCTGCTCCTCATCGCCGCCCTCGACCCCCGTGCCGAGATCTACGCGTTCGACTTCAAGGGCACCGGCGACTTCGGCGCCCTGGAGCCGGTCTGCCACCGCTACCGCGCCGGCGAGGAAGACGACGACATCGAATACGTCGTCCAGTCCCTGCGGGAGCTGCGGGAGGAACTGCGCCGCCGCGCGAAGATCATCAAGTCCCTGCCCCGCTCCCGGTGCCCGGAGTCCAAGGTCACCCCCGAACTGGCCAACGACAAGAGCCTGGGACTGCACCCGATCGTGGCCGCCTTCGACGAGTGTCAGCTGCCCTTCGAGAACGACGAGTACGGTGCGGAGATCGAGGAGATCTGCGAGGACGTCACCAAGCGCGGCCCCGCCCTCGGGATCGTGGGCATGTTCGGCACCCAGCGCCCGGACGCGAAATCCCTGCCGCCGGGCATCAGCGCGAACGCGGTCCTACGGTTCTGCCTCAAGGTCATGGGCCACACCGCCAACGACATGGTCCTCGGCACCGGCGCCTACAAGGCCGGCATCCGCGCCACCATGTTCTCCCGCTCGGACCGGGGCATCTGCTGGATGGCCGGCGAGGGCGACGACCCCCGCATCGTCGCGTCCGCGTTCGTGGACGCGCTGGGCGCCGAACGCATCGTCGCCCGCGCCCGCAAGGCCCGCGAGGAGTACGGCAACGTCACCGGCCACGCCATCGGCAAGGGACCGGAGAACACCGGTACCGGCTCCGACATCCTCGCCGACGTCCTCGACGTCATCGCCGCCGACGAGAAGGCCGTGTGGTGCGAGCGCATCGCCGCCCGGCTCACCGTCGCCCACCCCGACACCTACGCCGGATGGGCGGGCGAGAACGTCACCGCCGCCCTCAAGCCCTGGGGCATCAAGCCGGGCCAGGTGTGGGGGCAGACCGACGACGGCAAGGGCGCCAACCGACGCGGCATCAACCGCGCCGACATCACCGCCGCGATTACACGCCGTAACGCCGACCGGGTCGCCGCCTAACCCGAGCAGCACTGCTAGACCTAGCAGCCGCCACCGCTAGGTCTAGCACCCCCACTAGCACCCCGCATGGCTGCTGACCTGCCCGCTAGCGTCTAGCGGCCCACCTGCGGAAACACCCCGAATCCGCCCCTGGAAGGGATGTGAGCCCTAGTGGCTCTCGCTAGCCTCGCCGTCCTGCTGACCCTCGCCGGTTACGCAGTGTTATGCGCCATCCAACCGTTCGCCCCGTGCCGGAAGTGCTCCGGAACCGGCCTCCGGCCCTCCCGCCGCACGGTCAAACTCTGCCGCCGCTGCCGTGGCCAGGCCTACCGGCTCCGCATCGGCCGCCGCCTGCTCAACACCGGACGCGACATCCACCGCGCCGACACCCGACGACCCCACCGCCCCAACTCCGACAGGGGGTTCACCTCATGGCCGTGACCGTCTCGCTCGTCTTCCTCTTCGGCCTGGTCCTGTTCTTCCTGCTGCGCTCCCACAGCCTCACCCCCGGCGCCGCGTTCACCGCCGTGATGTTCGGGTTCTTCCTCGCCTCCACCGGCGCGGCCGGACCCATCAACGAGATGGCCGCCGCCATCGTCCACGCCATCCCCAACCCGTGACCGGGCCCGGCACGTTCGAGATCCGGATCATCTGCGCCCCGGAAGACGCCGACCGGATCACGGCCGCCCTCGCCGACGCGTTCACCACCGGCCCGGTCCGGGCGTATCCGACCCGCGACCGCAACCGCGTCCGGCTCTACCTCACCGCCACCGACCGCGCACCCGCCCCGGTGCTGCGGCCTGTGCGGCCAGACCACCTGTAACGCCCGTGGGCGGCGGCACTCCCGGACAAGGACAGCCCACCGCCCACGGTCTCCGAGTCCCGACGTAGCAGAACAGGAGACCTACAGCATGACCGAACTGCGCGCTTTCAGCGAGGGGCCCAAGGTCCCGGCCACTCGAACCGGGCGAGTCCTGCCCGTGGGGCTGATCTCGTGACCGCGACGCCCGAACCCCTGCGCCTCGCCCTCGCCCTTGCGGCAGCCGGCGTGCCGCCGTTGCCCCTGCGCCACGGCAAGACCCCGTTCGGCAACTGCCCCGCCTGCAAGAACAGCGGCTGCGGGGACCGGCCGAACATGAAGGCGGCGGGCCCGTGCCGGTGCCCGGCCCCGTGCCACGGGTGGGCCGCTGCCACCACTGACCCGTCCGTGCTGAGCTCGCCCGCGTGGGCGGTGGCATGGCGTCACGCCGTGGCGGTTGCCTACCACCCCGGCGGGGCCGGGGTGACCGTGGTGGACCTGGACGACGCTGCGGCGGTCGCGTGGGCCCGCGAGACCCTGCCCGCCACCCGCATCGTGCCGACGACGCGGGGCGAGCACTGGATCTACAGGGGCACCATGCCCTCGTCCAACGCGGTCCGACCGGGCGTGGACATCAAGTCCCTGATGCAGTACGCCCGATGGCTTGGCCCCGGGGCCGGTCGCATGGTCGACCTGCCGGCGGCCGTGCGCGCCCTCGCGGTGAAGGAAGACACCACCCCCGCGCGCAGCGAGGTGGCTTCTTCCCTCCCGGCGCGCGCCCCGTGGGACCGGGCGGTGGCCACCGGGTGCCGCCACACCGAGCGGTACGTGCGCACCGGTCTGGAACGCGGCCTCGCCCTCGTACGGGCCCGCACCGAATCCGGCGCTGGATCACAGGCGTTCGGCGTTGCCCGGTTCCTCGCCGCCCAGCACACCGCGTGCCCCGGACCGTGCGGCCTCGCCGCGATCGGGGAAGAGATCGTGGCCGCCGCCGTCTCCGTCGGCGTCCCGGAGACCTACGCCCGTCGCGCGGTCGCCAACGGCCTTGAGGCGGCTGTGGAGCGCGCGGCATGAACAATGCATCCCGAAACATCATGAACTGCCCTCAGGGCGCCGTACAGCGCCCGCCACGGCCGCGCGTGGGCGAACCGAAGGTCGCCGCCCGCAAGGGCGTCCTTGCTGTCGTTGGTTCTGACCCGCAGACGGTCACCGTCACCGGCATCATGCCGGGGCTCCAAGTCCAGTGCGAGGGCGTACCGGTCGCGGACTGGCTGTGCTCGTGCGGGCACCACGAACGCGCCTGGGGCCGCGCCGCCGTCATCGCCCTCACCGACCGCGTTGACGTCGGCGCCTGCCCCCACACCGCCCCCGCCGAAGGGAGGGCAGCAGCGTGAACACACAGCCTGTGGACGCCGACTTGTGGGCCGGACTGCCCACCCTGGAAGAACCGCCCGGCGAGGACGACAAGGCCCCGGACGTGTGGGAGGACCCCATTCCTCTCACCGGCCGGCGCGAGCGTCCGACGTTCCCCGCCCACGTCTTCCCCGCCTGGTTGGGGGAGTTCGTGGCGGCCGTTGCTGAGGAGACGCAGACCCCGGTGGACCTCGCCGGGTCGGTCGCCCTCGCTGTCCTCGCCACGGCGGCCGGCGGCCGGTCCGTGGTCCACGTACGCGGCAACTGGCGCGAGCCCACCAACCTCTACACCGTCGTGGCCCTCCCGCCCGGCAACCGCAAGTCCGCCGTCTTCGGACTGCTGACCGACCCCCTCTATGAGGCGGAGAGGCAGCTCAAGATGGCGATGCAGCCCGTCATCGTCGAGGCGGAGCTGACGGCGAGACTGGCCAAGGAAGCGGCGGAGAAGGCCGCCGCCAAGGCCGCGTCCGCCGACGGCGACAAGCGGGATGAGATGGTGGCCACGGCGGTCGGTCTCGCACAGACCGCCGACACACTCACTGTCCCTGCCGAACCGGTGCTGTTGGCGGACGACTCGACACCCGAGACGGTCACCTCGCTCATGGCCGAACAGGGCGGCCGGCTGTCGGTGATGAGCGCGGAGGGCGGCATCTTCGACATCATCGCCGGCCGCTACTCCGGAGCCCCGAACATGGAGGTGTTCCTCAAGGGGCATGCCGGGGACCGGCTGAGGGTCAACCGGCAGACCCGCCGCGAGTACATCGACGCCCCCGCCCTGACCGTCGGACTGTCCGTGCAGCCGGACGTGCTGCAGGACATCGGCAAGGTGAAGGGGTTCAAAGGGCGGGGACTGCTGGGCCGCTTCCTGTACTCGTTGCCCGCGTCCATGGTCGGCTATCGGAAGACCGTCACCGACCCCATTCCCGAGCAGACGGCCGCCACCTACAAGGCGCGGGTTATCGACCTCACGCTGTCCCTCGCGGAGTGGACGGACCCGGCCGTCATCCAGCTCAGCCGCGAGGCGGACGCGGCCCTGATCGTCTATCAGGACCGCGTCGAACCGATGCTCAAGGCGCGAGGCGGGAAGCTCGGCCACATCAGCGACTGGGCCGGGAAACTCGCTGGCGCGACCGCTCGCATGGCCGCGCTGCTGCACCTCGCCGAACACGGTGGCAACGGCTACGCCCATCCGGTCACCGAAGAGACCATGCGCGCAGCGATTGAGCTGGGGGAGTACTACACCGCCCACGCCCTCGCCGTGTTCGACGCCATGGGCGCCGATCCGGTCGTCTCCCGCGCCCGCAGCGTCCTGGACGCACTACGGGACAACCGGTGGGAGGACGTGAGCCGGCGGGACGTCTTCACCGTCCTGTCTCGCAGCGAGGTGCCCACCGTCGCCGACCTGGAACCCGCCCTCGCGCTGCTGGAAGACCACGGATACCTGCGGTCCTACCAACCCGAGCGCACCGGCAAGCGCGGCAGGCCCCCCGCACCCCGCCTACTCGTCCACCCCTGCCTGCGGGGCAGCGGCCGGTGACCCCCGGCCGCGCCCTCAACCCCTTCCGCACAAACCGCAAAATCGCAAAAACCCCCGGATACCCACGCTGACCTGCGGCGGGACCCTGAGCCCACGGTGGCGAGGGGCCCGCCGCACAATCCCGCGATATTCCGCAAAAAAACCGAGCACCACCCCGCCCACCGGAGCCGGCCACCGGCCGCCCCCGATTTTTGCGGAATATCGCGGGTTTCTGCGGACCACCGCCCACCACCGCCCGCACACCACATCACCGCAGGTCAGCGGCACCACCCGTCTTTTCTGCGGATTTTGCGGTTTGTGCGGCGGCACCCACCCGCGAACTCAGCCCTACCGGAGTGAGCCTTGGACGAACACGGCACCCTCACCACCCCCGCCGAGGACGACACGACGCTTGTACTCCTCAAGGTCGAAGAGGCCGCCCGCCGACTCCGCGTCGGCCGCACCACCTGCTACGCCCTCATCCGCACCGGCGCACTGGAATCCGTGATGGTCGGAAGCCTGCGCAGGGTCCCGGCCGAGGCCGTTCCCGAGTACGTCACCCGTCTCCGCACCGCCCAACGCGCCGCTTGACGACGCCCGGGGCGGCGGCACTCCCGGACAGGACAGCCCGCCGCCCCGGTCTCCATCCCGACACAAAGAAGCAGGAGCCTGCCTGTGGCAGAGGAAAAGAAGAAGCGCACCCGGCAGCCGAACGGCCGCAGCTCGATCTACTTCGGCAAGGACGGTAAGTGGCACGGCCGCGTCACCGTCGGCATCCGTGACGACGGCACGCCGGACCGCCGCCACGTCGAACGCAAGACCCGTGCCGAAGTTGCGGCTGCTGTCCGCGAGTTGGAGAAGCAGCGCGACGCCAAGACCGTACGCAAGCCGGGCAAGCCGTGGACGGTCAAGACTTGGCTCACGCACTGGATCGAGAACGTCGCGCCCCTCGCCGTCAACGACAACACCATGGTCGGGTACGGCGTCGCCGTGCGAAAGCATCTCATCCCCGGCTTGGGGGCTCACCGTCTCGACAGGCTCAAGCCCGAGCACATCGAGACCTTCTACGCCAAGATGCAGGGCAACGGCAGCAAGCCCGGGACCGCCCACCAGGTGCACCGCACCTTCCGCACCGCCCTCAACGAGGCCGTACGGCGCGGCCACCTCGGCAAGAACCCCGTGCTGTTGGCCAAGGCTCCCAAGACAGGTGAGTACGAGGTGGAGCCCTACACCGTCCAAGAGGTACAGAGGTTGCTGAAGGCCGCTGACCAGAACCGCAACTCCGCGCGGTGGGCCGTCGCCCTCGCGCTCGGACTGCGTCAAGGGGAGGTGCTTGGGCTGAAGTGGGAGGACGTGGACCTTGAGGGTGGGTTCCTCGTTGTCCGTCGTAGTCGTCACCGGCCGCAGTACGCCCACGGGTGCACAGAGCCCTGCGGACGCAAGGCCGCCGGGTACTGCCCGCAGAGGCGACGCACCAACCCGGAGATGTCGACCACCAAGTCCCGTGCCGGCCGCCGAACGGTCGGTCTCCCGGAACAGCTCGTAGACCTACTGCGGGCCCATCACAAGGCGCAGGAAGCGGAGCGCGAAGCGGCTGGGAAGCGCTGGGTGGAAGGCGGGCTGGTGTTCCCCGACGAGCACGGGCGCAGTCCGTCCCACCGTCGGGACTGGGCTGAGTGGAAGACCCTCCTGGCAGAGGCGAGCGTCCGGGACGGGCGACTGCACGACGCGCGGCACACGGCCGCCACTGTTCTACTGATCCTCGGTGTCCCCGAGCGTGCCGTCATGGGCCTCATGGGGTGGTCGACCACTGCCATGGCCACTCGGTATCAGCACATGGTCGACGCGGTGCGGACCGAGGTGGCAAAGCAGGTTGACGGGCTGATCTGGAAGGCCGATGCGGTCCTGTCGGATGACGACGGCGGCGCTGGCGGACTCTCCCCAAGGGGCTGAGACGGACGAAGGCGGTACCCCCCGAGGGTGCCGCCGCTTCTCTAATGATTGCGGGCAGGAGGCGCCGTTGGGTTGATGAATCAGTTTCGGAGACCGACGGAGGCAACCTCACGGCCTGGTCCCAGCCGCGGTGAGCGCCGTAGACCATCGTTACGAGTGGAGCCCGCCAGACTTCTATGTGGTTGTTGAAGATGGTTCTATAACTGCGCTTTACTGGGCTGAAGTTGCAGCTCGCGGCACTAGGCGTAGCGTGGGAAGTCAGGGGTGTTGGTAAGGGGTGCGTGACACGTCGGGAATTGAGGTTGTCCCGATAACGGCGTTGCCGAACTCTGAGGCTCTGTCATTTCGAGTCATTATCCGTTCAGTCGTTCTCGGGGTGGCGTCGAAAGTGAATCCATTCGATGGGAGAGTCCTCATGGGGTTGAAAATCGTATTCCGTGACGCCTTCGGCTCCATGCTCCGGCGGGCGCTTGTTGTCCCTGTCGCCACGGTCCTGGCGACCACGGCACTAGGAACGGCTGCCCATTCGGCCCCTCGGTTGTTCGATGCGGACGGCTACATTGATTTCCAGATGATGGATGCAGAGACTTTCGGTCCGAACCACCGCTGTGACAAGCAAATCAAGGTCTTCAACAATCCGGGGAGTACGCCCGGGCACTTCTGGTACTTCGCGACGTGTGGCGGAGAGGTGAGGGCCGAATTCCATTACACCATCTCGCGTAACCCCGATGGCTCGATAGTGATGACGGACGCCAAGGCCCTTCTTTTTGAAGGCACGAGCGCAGACACCCGCGACTTGGACGGCGACGCATCCTACTTCTGGTCCGTGTTGGGTCAGCCAGGATGGATAATCCCCAGGCCGGGCTCGGATACCAAGCACTTCCATGTAGAGAACTGGATGGAGAGTGAGCCTGACGATAAAGCTGACATAACGTTCGTGATCGCCAACTGGGGATGACCCGTTGGGTAGGGGATCCACGCTGCGCACCGCAACATCACAAGGCGGTGGCGGACGACCTACTGATCCTGGCGGACAAGGACGACATCGGCTCGGGCGCCTAGTCGGATCGGCGACATCGCCCGCGCCGCACTCGCCCTCAAATCCGCGGAGAGAATGAGACGGGAACTGAGACGCTCAACGACGAGAAGGGTGGCAGCCACTTGCGGCTGACACCCTTCTAGCCTGGTCAAGGTGCTAGAGGCCGTGGCGGGATTCGAACCCACGTAACTCGCTTTGCAGGCGAGCCCCTGAACCACTCGGGCACACGGCCGTGATCATCTTCTGTTGTTCGGCCGTGGTGGGATTCGAACCCGCGTAACTCCCCGCGAGCGGAGCTCGCTGATGGATGCAGCGCAGGCGAGCCCCTCAACCACTCGGGCGCACGGCCGTGTTTCGTGGAATGAACGTACGGGGCGGCCAGAGAGGGGTTCAAGGGAAACCCCGCCGCTGCAACGCGACTGCCACACCGCGTTCATGAAACGGCGGGAGTACGACCAAGGTCGCAGGTGGGGTGGGACTACCGACAGGGGTCACTTGCCGTTGTGGGCCTTACGCTGGCGAGCATGAGTGCCCTTGAGTCCCCTGACACCGCTGTTGTGGATGATGCCGCCGGCAGAGGCGGCGGTGTGCTGGGCCGGGCCTATCGGGCGCTCAGTGTCGGGATCGTGTCCGTCGTGCTGCTCATCGCCTTCGAGGCGACCGCCGTAGGGACGGCGATGCCCGTCGCGGCGCGGGAGCTGGACGGCGTGGCGCTGTACGCGTTCGCCTTCTCGGGGTACTTCACGACCAGCCTGTTCGGGATGGTGCTCGCCGGGCAGTGGTCCGATCGCAAGGGTCCGCTCGGGGCGCTGACCTCGGGGATCGCGGCGTTCGCCGCGGGGCTCGTCGTCGCCGGGACCGCGCAGAGCATGTGGGTGTTCATCCTGGGCCGGGCCGTGCAGGGCTTCGGCGGCGGGCTGGTCATCGTCGCGCTGTACGTTGTCGTCGGCCGCGCCTACCCCGAGCGGCTGCGGCCCGCGATCATGGCGGCCTTCGCCGCCGGGTGGGTCGTACCGTCCATCGTCGGCCCCCTCGCCTCGGGCGCCGTGACGGAGCATCTCGGCTGGCGCTGGGTCTTCCTCGGCATTCCGGTGCTGGTCGTCTTTCCGCTCGCTCTGGCGCTGCCGCAGATACGGCGGAGGGCGTCGGGCCCGGTGGCCGGCGGCGAGGACTCCGGCTCCTTCGACCGGCGCCGAATCCGGCTCGCCCTCGCCATCTCCCTCGGTGCGGGACTCCTCCAGTACGCCGCCCAGGACCTGCGCTGGCTCTCCCTGCTCCCCGGCCTCGCCGGAGCCGCCCTGCTCGTGCCCGCCGTCCTCGGCCTGCTGCCGCGCGGCACCTACCGCGCCGCCCGCGGCCTGCCCTCCGTCGTACTGCTGCGCGGGGTGGCCGCCGGGTCCTTCATCGCCGCGGAGTCCTTCGTGCCGCTGATGCTGGTCACCCAGCGGGGGCTGTCGCCGACGCTGGCCGGGTTCTCGCTGGCCGCGGGCGGGGTGACGTGGGCGCTGGGCTCGTGGGTGCAGTCCAGGCCGCGCCTGGAGCAGTACCGGGACCGGCTGATGACCGTCGGGATGGTGCTGGTCGCCGCCGCGATCGTCACCGCGCCGAGTGTGCTCGTGCAGGCCGTGCCCGTCTGGACCGTCGCCGTCGCCTGGGCCTTCGGCTGCTTCGGCATGGGGCTGGTGATCGCCTCCGCCAGCGTGCTCCTGCTCCAGCTGTCCGCCCCCGAGGAGGCCGGCGCCAACTCCGCCGCCCTGCAGATCTCCGACGCCCTCTCCAACGTGGTCCTCCTGGCCGCGACCGGCGCCGCCTTCGCCGCCCTCGGCGGCGGCAGCAGCACGGCCACGACAGCCGACCCCACCCGCCCCGCCGCCTTCGCCGCCGTGTTCCTGCCGATGGCGGGGGTGGCGCTGGTGGGGGCGTGGGTGACGACGCGGCTGCGGGAACGGGAGGGGGAGCGGGGGCGGGAGCGGTGAGGCTGCGGCAAATTGATCGCCGAGTGGTGACGACAGACCCTAGTCTTCCCGCATGTACGAGCTGTACGAGCTGACTCTCTCCCTCGACCCTGCCCTCCGGCACGCGCTGGACGACCTCGCGGACGCGTCCGGGCGCCGTACCGAGGAGGTGGTGCTGGAGGCCGTACGCCGGTATCTGGGCGAGGAAGGGGCGGCCGTCCGCGCCCACGCCGAGCGCCTCGCGCTCAGCCACGCCGGCCTGTTGCGGAGGCTGGGCGAATGAGCCGCCACCTCACCGTCGCCGACGTCACCGCCATCGCCGAGATCGCGTTCGGCGGCCGACCGCCCGAGGCGCGGGAGCCCGGGCTGCTGGCCTCCGCCGTACACCGGCCGCGCGCCCGGATGTTCGGTACGGCCGCCTACGAGGACCTGTACGAGCAGGCCGCCGCCCTGCTGCACGCCCTCGCCGCCAACCACCCCTTGGTCGACGGCAACAAGCGCACCGCCTGGCTGGCCACGGTCACCTTCCTCGCCCGCAACGGGGTCGATCTCGCCGACGTCGACCAGGACATGGCATACGACCTGGTCATCGATGTGGCCTCCGGCGACCGCAGCGACATCCCGCAGATCGCGGGGCGGCTGCGGGAGTTGTGACGTGGGTCCCACCTACGGGCGACCCGGCCTCGTCCGGGCGTTGACGGGGAGGGGGCGCCGGTAGGGTGGCCCGGTTGTCATACGTAGCCGAGCCGCCCCAACCCCCCATCCACGGAGACCGTGACTACCACCGCCGCTTCCTCGACGCACTCCCACCACCTCTCGCCCGCCTTCCCGGGCCGCGCGCCCTGGGGTACCGCCAGCAAGCTGCGTGCCTGGCAGCAGGGGGCGATGGAGAAGTACATCCAGGAGCAGCCGCGTGACTTCCTCGCGGTCGCCACGCCCGGCGCCGGCAAGACGACCTTCGCGCTGACCCTCGCCTCCTGGCTGCTGCACCACCACGTCGTGCAGCAGGTCACCGTGGTCGCACCGACCGAGCACCTGAAGAAGCAGTGGGCCGAGGCCGCGGCGCGGATAGGGATCAAGCTCGACCCCGAGTACAGCGCGGGCCCGCTCGGCAAGGACTACGACGGTGTCGCCGTCACGTACGCCGGTGTCGGCGTGCGCCCCATGCTGCACCGCAACCGGGTCGAGCAGCGCAAGACGCTCGTGATCCTCGACGAGATCCACCATGCCGGTGACTCCAAGTCCTGGGGCGAGGCGTGCCTGGAGGCGTTCGAGCCCGCGACCCGCCGGCTCGCGCTGACCGGTACGCCGTTCCGGTCCGACACCAACCCCATCCCCTTCGTCACGTACGAGGAGGACAACGCCGGCATCCGGCGGTCCGCCGCCGACTACACCTACGGGTACGGCAACGCCCTCGCCGACCATGTCGTCCGGCCGGTGATCTTCCTCAGCTACAGCGGCAACATGCGCTGGCGTACGAAGGCCGGTGACGAGATCGCCGCCCGGCTCGGCGAGCCCATGACCAAGGACGCCGTCAGCCAGGCCTGGCGCACCGCCCTCGACCCGCGCGGCGAGTGGATGCCCAGCGTGCTGCGCGCCGCCGACCAGCGGCTGACCGAGGTCAGGAAGGCCATCCCGGACGCGGGCGCGCTCGTCATCGCCTCCGACCAGGAGTCCGCGCGCGCCTACGCCAAGCTGATCCGCGAGATCACGGGGACCAAGGCGACGCTCGTGCTGTCCGACGACGCCGGCGCGTCCGGCCGGATCGACGAGTTCAGCGGCAGCAACGACCGCTGGATGGTCGCGGTGCGGATGGTGTCCGAGGGCGTCGACGTGCCCCGGCTCGCGGTCGGGGTGTACGCCACCACCATCTCGACTCCGCTGTTCTTCGCGCAGGCCGTGGGCCGTTTCGTGCGGTCCCGGCGGCGCGGCGAGACCGCCTCCGTGTTCCTCCCGACCATCCCCGACCTGCTCACCTTCGCCAACGAGATGGAGGTGGAGCGGGACCACGCCCTCGACAAGCCGAAGAAGGAGGGTGAGGAGGACCCGTACGCCGAGTCCGAGAAGGAGATGGACGAGGCGAACAAGGAGCAGGACGAGGACACCGGCGAGCAGGACATGCTGCCCTTCGAGGCGCTGGAGTCCGACGCCGTCTTCGACCGGGTGCTCTACGACGGCGCCGAGTTCGGGATGCAGGCCCACCCCGGGAGCGAGGAGGAGCAGGACTACCTCGGCATCCCCGGACTGCTGGAGCCCGAGCAGGTGCAGCTGCTGCTGCAGAAGCGGCAGGCCCGGCAGATCGCGCACAGCCGCAAGAAGCCGGACGACCAGGCCGACCTGCTCGAACTGCCCGCCGAGCGGCGGCCGGTGGTCAGCCACAAGGAGATGATGGAGCTGCGCAAGCAGCTCAACACGATGGTCAGCGCGTACGTCCACCAGAGCGGCAAGCCGCACGGGGTGATCCACACCGAGCTGCGGCGGGTGTGCGGGGGGCCGCCGAGTGCGGAGGCGACCCCGGGACAGCTGCGGCAGCGGATCGCCAAGGTCCAGGAGTGGGCCACCCGTATGAGGTGACCCCCACCTGAGGTGACTCCCACCTCCGTGTGTGCATCGCGTCCATGCGTGTATGCGGACGAATGCTGGCAGTCCGTCCCCGCCCTTGCCCGGATTCTGGACGGAGGCTTCCGCTCAGCGAACCGGCTTCGCTACTGTCCCGCTACGCACACGCCCCGTGGCAGCGCCGCCGCGGAGCGCAGCCGTGAAGCGACATGGTCCGGAGCCGCCGGGCCGTCCTGCCGATCGGCGGCCTCTGAAGCGCGTCGCCGACGGGACTCGGTCACGCATCTGCCGCTCAGAGGTTGCCGACCTCACCGCCGAAGGAGTGGGCGTCGTGACCGCGGAGACATCCCAGACGCTCGACCGGGGACTACGTGTCCTCAAGTTGCTGGCCGACACGGACCATGGCCTGACCGTCACCGAGCTTTCCAACAAACTGGGCGTGAACCGGACCGTGGTGTACCGGTTGCTCGCCACGCTGGAGCAGCACGCGCTCGTACGCCGTGATCTGGGCGGGCGAGCCCGGGTCGGGCTCGGGGTGCTGCGGCTCGGCCGGCAGGTGCATCCGCTGGTCCGGGAGGCCGCGCTGCCCGCACTGCGCTCGCTCGCCGAGGACATCGGGGCGACGGCGCACCTGACGCTGGTGGACGGGACGGAGGCGCTGGCCGTCGCCGTGGTCGAGCCGTCGTGGACGGACTATCACGTGGCCTACCGCGCCGGTTTCCGGCATCCGCTGGACCGGGGAGCCGCCGGCAAGGCGATTCTCTCCGCGCGCCAGTCGCCGTCCGCCGATCCCGGGTACACGCTGACGCACGGCGAGCTGGAGGCCGGTGCCAGCGGGGCCGCCGCGCCGCTCGTCGGTGTGACGGGTGTCGAGGGCAGTGTGGGTGTGGTGATGCTCGCGGACTCCGTCCCGGAGAGGGTGGGGCCGCGGGTGGTCGACGCGGCGCGGGAAGTCGCGGAAGCGTTGCGCTGAGCGGTACACGACCGTCCGCAGCTACCTACAGCCACCTGGCTTTGGCCGTCGCTCCAATCCGTCCCCTCAACCTTTGGCCGTTCCCCTCACCTCCTGCCGGACCCCCCTCCGCATCATCAAGGGCCATACAAGCCCCAATGCGGAGGGAGCGGCACGGTGGAGAGAGTCGGGACCAGGCCACGGGCCGAGGAACAGACAGGGAAGAGCAGGCTCACGCGGCGGCAAGCCGTGGGCACGCTCGTAGGTGAGGCCGCTGCCAGTCCGCTCAAGCGGACCATGGGAGTCGCACAGCTCACGCTGCTCAGCGTGGGGGCCACGCTCGGTACCGGGATCTTCGTCGTGCTCGGGGAGGCCGTGCCGGAGGCCGGTCCCGCGATCGTCGTGTCCTTCGTGCTCGCCGGAGTCACCGCTCTGTTCTCGGCGCTCTCCTACGCCGAGCTGGCAGGCATGATCCCCGGGTCGGGATCGTCGTACAGCTACGCCTACGCCACCCTCGGCGAGCTGGTCGCCTGGGTGTGCGGCTGGTGTCTGATCCTGGAGTACGGGGTGTCCGTGGCCGCGGTGGCCGTGGGCTGGGGGCAGTACGTCAACGAGCTGCTCGACCTGGCCTTCGGTGTCACCCTGCCCGACTCGCTCAGCGCCCCGCCCGGTCTCGGCGGCACCCTCAACATCCCGGCCGCCCTCATCGTCGTACTCGCGATGGTGGTCCTGCTGCGCGGGGCCAAGGAGAGTGCCCTCGCCAACACGATCATGGTCGGCGTCAAGATCGCCGCGCTCGTGATGTTCTGCGCCGTCGCCTTCACCGCCTTCCGCGCCGGGAACTTCCACCCCCTCTTCCCGCTCGGCGCCGCCGGCATGAGCGCAGGGGCCGCCTCCCTCTTCTTCTCCTACATCGGCTTCGACGCCGCCTCCACGGCCGGTGAGGAGGCCAGGAACCCCCAACGGGACCTGCCGCGCGCGATCATTCTCTCCCTCGTCCTCGTCACCGCGCTCTACGTCCTCGTCGCCGTCGCCGCGCTCGGCGCCATGCCGTGGAAGCAGTTCGCGGGGACCGAGGCGACCCTGAGCCAGGTCCTCGTGCGGTCCGTCGGGGGCGGGAACCTGTGGCCGATCCTGCTGTCGATCGGGGCCGTCGTCGCCACCACCAGCGTGGTGCTCACCGTGCAGTACGGGCAGATCCGCATCCTGTTCGCGATGGCCAGGGACGGGCTGGTGCCTCCGCTGTTCGCCAAGGTCCACCCGCGCACCGGGGTGCCGCGTGCCAACACCGTCATCGTCTCCGGCTTCATCGCCGTACTCGCCGCCCTCGTCCCCCTCGGCAGCCTCGCCGATGCCACCAGCATCGGCACGCTCTTCGCGTTCATGCTGGTCAACCTGGCCGTCGTCATCCTGCGCCGGCGCAGCCCGGGCGCCCCGCGCTCCTTCCGGGTCCCGCTCTCGCCCCTCACACCCCTGCTCGGCGTCGGCTTCTGCGTCTACATGCTGTTCAGCCTGGGCACCGACACCTGGATCGCCTTCGGGGCGTGGATGGCGGCCGGGCTCGTGATCTACGGCCTCTACGGCATCCGGCACTCCAAGCTGAACAAGCTCGACGCACCGCACGAGGACCCCGCATGACCGTCCTCGACCTCACCGCCGACGTCGTCACGCTCACCCGGGCCCTCGTCGACCTGCCCTCCGAGAGCGGACAGGAGGAGCGGATCGCGGACGCCGTGGAGGCGTCCCTGCGTGACCTGCCCCACCTCACCGTCGACCGGGTCGGCAATTCCGTCGTCGCCCGCACCACCCTCGGCCGGCCCGAACGCGCCCTGCTGGCCGGTCACCTGGACACCGTCCCCGCCGCCGGGAACCTGCCCTCCCGGCTCGACGGCGGGCGCGTCCACGGGCTCGGTGCCTGCGACATGAAGGGCGGGGTGGCGGTGGCGCTGCGGATCGCCGCGACCGTCACCGAGCCCGTCCGCGACCTCACCTACGTCTTCTACGAGTGCGAGGAGGTCGAGGGGGAGCGCAACGGGCTCGCCCGGATCGGTGCCGCGCGGCCGGAGCTGCTGGCGCAGGCCGGCCTGGCGATCCTCATGGAGCCCTCCGACGCCGGTGTCGAGGCCGGCTGCCAGGGCATCCTCACCGCCGACATCGTCGTCAAGGGCGCCCGCGCCCACACCGCCCGCGCCTGGCAGGGCGTCAACGCCGCCCACAAGGCCGCCCGGGTGCTCCAGCGGCTCGACGAGCACACGCCCGAGCGGGTCGTCGTGGACGGGCTGGAGTACCGGGAGGGGCTGAGCGCGGTCGCGGTGCGCGCCGGGGTCGCCGGGAACGTCGTACCGGACGAGTGTGTCGTCACCGTCAACTGCCGTTTTGCGCCCAGTCGCTCGGCCGAGGAGGCGGAGGCGTACGTGCGCGGGCTGTTCCCGGAGTACGAGGTCCGGGTCACCGAGGTCGTCGCGGGCGCCCTGCCCCGGCTGGACCGGGTCGGCGATCTGGTCGCCGCGCTCGGCGCCGAGCCCCGGCCCAAGCTCGGCTGGACGGACGTGGCCCGGTTCGCCGCGCTCGGCGTGCCCGCGCTCAACTACGGCCCCGGGGACCCCTCGCTGGCCCACACGGCGGGCGAGTACGTGCCCGTCGAGCACCTGGAGCAGTGCGAGGAGCGGCTCAGGCGGTGGCTCCGCTGAGCCCGGCCAGCACCCTCAACTGAAGCCACAGCACCAGCCGTTCGTCGGGGTCGTCCAGGTCGACCCCGGCGTGCTGCTGGAGTTGCCTGAGCCGGTAGCGGCAGGTGTTGGGGTGCACGGCGAGGAGCTTGGCCGCGCCCGCCATGTCGCAGCCCGCGTCGAACCAGCACACCAGCGTGCGGGCGTACTCCGTGCCGTTGGCGGCGTCGTACGCCAGCACCCGCCGCCATGCGCCCGCGCTCAACTCCCGTCGCTCGCCCATCACTTCGGCCAGCCGCAGCAGGGTCACGCGCGGGCGCACCTCGTCCACCGTGGCGAGGGGCAGCTCCGCGTCCAGCACCCGCAGCACCAGGTCCGCGTCCGCCCGGGAGTCCGCGAGGCCTGCCGCGTCCGGCACCACCTCGCCCAGCGCCGCCCGCACCGGCACCCGCAGCGCCTGCCCGGCCCGCCCGACGATGTCCTCGGCCAGTGTCCGATGCCGCTCTCCGGGCGCCGGGAGCACGGCGTACACCACCCCGTCCACCAGCACGCACGCGTGCCGGCCGTAGCGCGCCTCGCACTGCAGGCGTACGACGTCCAGCAGGCGCAGCGCGGTGCGTTCGGCGTCCGGGACGCTCGCGGCGGAGTCCAGCACGAACGCGGCCACCCGGGCCGGGCCCGGGACACCGAGCCGCCGGGCGGCCGTCGGCGCGTCCGTCGTGCCCTCCAGCAGGCGGCGCAGCAGGTCGCTGCCCCGGTGCCGGGCCAGTTCGCGGGCCGCGCGGGCCCGGAGCAGGAGCAGGGCGGCCGTGGAGGCGCCCTGGACGAGGGTGTCCTCGGCGTCGGGGGCGAGCGAGCCGCCGTCGATCACCCAGACGGAGCCGAGCGTCTCCCCGCCGGCCCGCACCGGCATCGCGAGCCGGGGCAGGCCCGAGGCGGTCAGCGCGGGCAGCCGCACCGGCCGGTCGGCCGCGAACAGCCGCCGGTACTGCTCGGTGTTCTCCGCGCTGGGCGGCACCTGGAGGCCGAGGATGCCCTGCCGCCGGTCCTCGTCCACCGCCTGCCCGGGGACGGTCGAGTAGGCCAGGATCCGCTGCCGCGGGTCCTCGATCGCCGTGGCCCCGCCGGTCCCCGCCGCGATCGCGTCGGCCAGCGCGAACAGGTCACCGAGGCCGGTGTCCGAGGCGGTGGCGGGCCGTGCGCCGATGGCCGAGGCCAGCAGCAGGTGCACCTGGTGCCAGGCCGCGTCCTCGGCGACCGACAGCAGTGCCACACCGTGCGCCTCCGCCTCCCCGACCGGCCCGTCCGGGCCCCGCACCACCACTCCGGTCAGCCCGGCCTCCGCCGCGGCCCGCACCAGGGGGCCCGCCTGTGCCGCAGGTACCCCGACCGCCAGCAGCAGCCCGCCGGGCAGCCGGGGGAGCGGGGTCCGGCCGTCGTGGAGCAACGCCTCGGTGACCGGTACGCCCTGCCCGGCGGGGGCGGTGTGCAGGTGCAGGGCGGGGCCGCCGACGACGTCCAGGAGGTCGCCGAGGGTGCACGCGTCCATGGGAGTCCTCGCGGGGTCGGCTTGGCTGATGCTGAAATGAACGTACGCACCCCTTGGCCGCTCGCACAACACACGGCTCTGCGCATCCTCCGAGACTCGTGCCATGACAGCAGGAGTCATGACCACAGGAGTCACCGTCCGCACGGTCCACGACGTCGCCGGGCTCGCGGCCGTGGCCGATCACTTCAGCGACGTCTGGCACACCCCCCGTACCGCCCCGCCCTACCCGGCCGAGGTGCTGCACAGCCTGGTGCACGCCGGTGGCGCCGTGCACGCGGTGTACGACGGGCAGCGGCTGGCCGGGGCCGCCGTGGCCGTGCTCGGAGCGGAGCGCAGCACGTACTCGCTAGTGGCGGCCGCCGACCGGGGCCTCGGGTACGCCGTGAAGCAGGCGCAGCGCGACTGGGCCGTCGGGCTCGGCGCCCGCACCATGCGCTGGACCTTCGACCCGCTGGTCGGCCGCAACGCCCGCTTCAACCTGGTCAAGCTGGGCGCCGTCGGCACGGAGTACCTGGTCGACTTCTACGGCGCCATGACGGACGGCGTGAACGACGGCGACGAGAGCGACCGGCTGACGGTCACCTGGGATCTGACGGCCACCTGGCATCTGGCGGCGCCGAGACCGCTGTACGACCCGGACACGGACACGGGCGCCCACGGTCCGGTCACCCGGACCGCCCCGGACGGCGGCGCGCTCGCCCGCCGTGACCTCGCCGACCGGTACGTCTGGTGCCGGGTTCCCGACGACATCGTCCAGCTCCGCGCGGCCGACCCCGCGCTCGCCCTGCGCTGGCGGCACGCCGTGCGCGAGGTGTTCCTGGAGGCCTTCGCGGAGGGCTTCCGGGCGACGGGCATGTCCCGCGACGGTTGGTACACGCTCACCCGGACGGAGGCGGCCGCGTGAAGCTGGAGCGTGTGGAGATCGTGCACGTGGCGATCCCGCTGGTCACGCCCTTCCGTACGTCCTTCGGCACGATGACGACGAAGGACACCTTCCTCCTGCACGTCGTCACGGACGCGGCCGAGGGCTGGTCGGAGTTCGCCGCCGACCCCGAGCCGCTGTACTGCTCCGAGTTCGTGGCCGGCGCCGAGATCGTGCTGCGCGACTTCCTGCTGCCCCGCGTGGCCGCCCTGCCGCACCTCACGACGGCCGCGCTGGCCCCGGCCATGGCGAAGATCAAGGGGCACGAGCTGGCGAAGGCGGCCCTGGAGACGGCGGTGCTCGACGCCGAGCTGCGGGCGTACGGCATGCCGCTCGCGACCTACCTCGGCGCCGTACGGGACCGGGTGCCCGCCGGGGTCTCCGTCGGCATCAAGAACTCCGTGCCCGAGCTGCTGGACGACGTCGAGCGCTACCTCGCCGAGGGGTACGTCCGCATCAAGCTGAAGATCGAGCCCGGCTGGGACGTCGAGCCGGTCCGGGCGGTCCGCGAGCGCTTCGGCGCCGGGCTGCCCCTCCAGGTCGACGCCAACACCGCCTACACCCTCGCGGATGCCGAGCACCTGCGCAGGCTGGACGAGTTCGGGCTGCTGCTGATCGAGGAGCCGCTGGAGGAGAACAACCTCCACGCCCACGCACAGCTCCAGAAGCGCCTGGCGACCCCGGTCTGCCTGGACGAGTCCCTGCACCACGCCCGGGACGCCGCCGCCGCGATCGCCATGGACGCCTGCCGGGTGGTGAACGTCAAGCCCGCCCGGGTCGGCGGCTACCTGGAGGCCCGCCGGGTCCACGACGTGGCCCACGCGCACGGGGTCCCGGTCTGGTGCGGCGGGATGCTGGAGACGGGCATCGGCCGCGCCCCCAACCTGGCCCTGGCCGCCCTCCCCGGCTTCACCCTGCCGGGCGACACCTCGGCCTCCTCGCGCTACTTCGCCGAGGACATCACCGAGCCGTTCGTCCTGGCGGACGGCCACCTCCTGGTGCCGACCACGCCCGGCATCGGCGTCGAGCCGCTTCCGGACGCGCTGCGCCGGTTCACCCGGGAGCGACGGGATCTTTACGCCGCATAGGGAGGCATGGGAGACGCATAGGAGACAGGGGGAGGCGGGTGGCCGTCACGTAGATTGATTACGTGCTCTCACGTCTCACGCGTTCCCAGGCCGTCGCCGTCTGCGCCGTGCCCGTCGTGGCCCTGCTCGCCACGGCGGTCTTCGCGCCGCTGCCGTTCTCGGTGGCGCAGCCCGGGATGACGGCGAACGTGCTCGGGAAGAACCAGGGCACCCCGGTGATCACCGTCTCCGGCGCGCCCACCCGGACGACCGGCGGGCAGCTACGGATGACGACCATCGAGGCGACCGGCCCGGACGCCCCGGTTTCCCTCAAGGACGTGATCGGCAACTGGTTCCGCACGGACCGGGCCGTGATGCCCCGCGACTCGGTCTACCCGAGCGGCAACAGCGTCAAGGAGATCGAGAAGCACAACGCGGAGCAGATGCAGCAGTCCCAGGACGCGGCGACCCAGGCGGCGCTGAAGTACCTGGACCTGAGCGCCGACAAGGTCAAGGTCGACCTGAAGCTCGCCGACGTGGGCGGTCCCAGTGCGGGGCTGCTGTTCACTCTGGGGATCATCGACAAGCTGAACGGCGACGGCAGCGGCGGCGACCTCACGGGTGGCCGCACCATCGCCGGTACGGGGACGATCGACGCCGCCGGGCAGGTCGGCGCGGTCGGCGGGGTGGCCCTGAAGACGCAGGCCGCCCGACGGGACGGGGCCACCGTCTTCCTGGTGCCGAAGGCCGAGTGCGGCGATGCCAAGTCCGAGCTGCCCAAGGGGCTGCGGCTGGTCCCGGTGACCACGCTCAAGAGCGCGGTGGACTCCCTGGTGGCGCTGGAGAAGGGGAAGGGCTCGGTTCCGAGCTGTTAGGCGATCACCGGCTTAGGGACGGCCGCGAGACGCAGGCCGAGCTCTACGAGGGTCCAGCCGACGCGGGTGAGTAGTTCGACCTGGGGCTTCGTCTCGGTGGCGAGGCGGTGGGCGGCGGCCTGGGCGCGGAGGTCGGTGGCGTGGAACTGAGCGAGCTGGGCGTTCGTCTGCATCGCGGGGCCTCTCACTTCGTCTCGATGGGGAACAGGTGCGTGTGGATGCGTACTTGCTCGGAACCGGGCGTGTCCGTGTCGGAGACACGGCCCCGGTAGTCGTCGATCAGGGCGTGCATCTTCTCGACGAGTTCGGCGGCCAGCCCGGGTGTGAGCCGTAGCGTCGCGTCGCTCATGTCGGAGGCGGCGCGGGTCCAGTCCCCGGACCACTGGTCCCGGGTGCTGAGCCAGGTGGACAGTTCGCGGGCGTGGTTTCCGGCGACCTCGTGCAGGAAGGCCTCGGCCATCCCACGCACTTCCGGTCCGGCACCCTCGAAGTCGGCGCTGTCGAAGACGATCCCCTGGTCCACGGCCCGCCACCAGCGCTCCCGGCCCTTGCCGTGCTCGGGTGCGTCCTCGACGAAGCCGTGGGCGGCGAGTTGGCGCAGGTGGTAGCTGGTCGCGCCGCTGGACTCGCCGAGCCGCTCCGCCAGTTGGGAGGCGGTGGCGGGTCCGCTCCGGCGCAGCGTGTCCAGCAGCTGCATCCGCAGCGGGTGTGCGAGCCCCCGCAGCGAGCGGGGATCCAGCCGGCGCTGCTTGCGTTCCTCGTGCTCCGTCATGCGTACAAAGATAGCTATGCAAAGAGTCCTTTGCAAGGACTTCTTTGTATCGAATCGGGTCCGCGCGGCCGCAGCAGCATCTCCGCCAGCGAGGCCAGCCAGTCGACCAGCAGGGCGAGGGCGAGGGTGAGAACCGAGCCGAGCACCAGCACCGGCATCCGGTGGTCGGCGATGCCCGTGGTGATCAGCACGCCCAGGCCGCCGCCTCCGCCGAACGCCGCCAGAGTGGCCGTACCGACGTTGAGGACCAGGGCCGTACGGACGCCCGCGAGGATCAGTGGGGCGGCGAGGGGGAGTTCGACGCGGGTGAGGATGACGAGCGGGGACATGCCGATGCCGCGGGCCGCCTCCAGCAGGGTGGGGTCGTTGGCCCTCAGGCCCGCGACGGTGTGGGCGAGGACGGGCAGGACCGCGTAGACGGCGATGCCGATCAGGACCGCCCTCGTGCCCGAACCGAGCGCGATCACCAGCAGGGCGAGCAGGCCGATCGCCGGGGTCGCCCGGCCCAGGCCGGCGACCGCCGTCGCCGCCGGGGTGACCCTCAGGAACGCCCGGCGGGTCAGCAGGACGCCCAGGGGGATCGCGACGGCCAGGACGAGCAAGGCCGAGAGCGCCGTCAGCCGCACGTGCTGCCACAGCGCCCCGGAGACCCGCCCACCGGACAGCGCGTCCGCGGAGACGGGGTCGAGGTCGGCCTGCCGGAACCACAGCCAGGTACCGAGCAGCAGGGCGACCAGGAACGCTGGCAGCAGGGTCAGCCGCTGCCAGCTCAGCCGGCGCGCGGGCTGGTCCGGCCGGGACGATGGAGCCTCCTGCTCCGCGGCGCCCGCGTCGCGGCGGGCGGACGTGGCCTTGCGCTTGCCCTCGTCGCGGGGGGTGCACCTGGCCTTGTGCCTGCCCGCGTTGCGAGGGGCGGGCCCGGCCTTGTGCTTGTGCCCGGCCGCGTGCTCGCTCTCGGGGTGGAGGGTGAGGCGGGGCTCGTACTCGCCCTCGTGGCGGCGGGCGATTCCGGCTTCGTGCTCGACCTCGTCGTGCCGGGCGAGCCCGGCCTCATGCTTGCCCGCGTCGCGGTCGGCGATCCTGACCTCGTGTTTGCCCTCGTTGCGGTCGGCGATCCTGACCTCGTGTTCGCCCGCGTTGCGGTCGGCGATCCTGACCTCGTGCTCGGCCTCGTTGCGGCGGGTGAGCCCGGCCTCATGCTTGCCCTCCGTGTGGCGGGCGAGCCCGGCCCCGCGCCTGCCCCCGACACGCCGGGTCGGCCGGATCGCGTGCTCGCCTCCGGGGCGCCGGGCGGTGCTCATGCCGTCCTCCACCCTCCCCTCCACCCTCCGTCGCGCCGGGCGCGGGCCGGCGCCGGTTCGTGCTGGTGCTCCACGGCGTCGAGGCGGTCGGTCTCCGGCAGCCTGTGCACGGAGTTCATGAAGGTCTTCATGTCGACGCCACCGAGGTACTCCCCGTGACGCCCTGTGACCGCGACCCGCCCCGCCCACGCGCTGCGGTACGTGACGATCCCGACGAGCACCCCCGACGGCAGCCGCCACGACCAGGCACAGCAGGACCGCACCCGCGTGCTCGCAGGCGTCCGTGAGCAGGTGCCGGCGGCGGCTGCTCAGGTACTCCCAGAGGCTCAAGGGTGCTCCAGGTCGGCTGGCTAGGTTCCTTCCCGACTGTCCTCGGCTGCCTGCTCCACCAGCGGGATGATCCGCAGCGGAACGGGGTTCTCCATGACGATCGCCGTGGAGGCCCGGACGATGCCATCAAAACCGACGACCCGGTCGATCACCCGCTGAAGATCGGCGTTCGAGCGGGCCACCAGGCGGCACAGCATGTCCCCGCTGCCGGTGGTGGTGAGCAGTTCCAGCACCTCCGGCACGGTCGCCAAGTGCGCCCGGACATCGGGCCCTTGGCCCTGCCGGATCTGCAGCGTGGCGAACGCGGTGACCGGGTAGCCGAGGGCCGCCGGGTCCACCTGGGGCCCGAAGCCGCGGATCACTCCATTCGACTGAAGCCGGTCCAGCCGGGCCTGCACCGTCCCCCGGGCGACCCCCAGCCGCCGGGACATCTCCAGCACGCCGATGCGCGGCTCCCGGGCCAGCAGCACGATGATCCGGCCGTCCAGATGATCGATCGCCACGGCGCCTCCCGGGGTGGTCATCCTGTACAGAGGGACTGCAGAAACGGTCACACCACTGAGCAGATTGCCCAGTGAACAAAGAAACTATTGCGCACCTTGCAGGGCGGGGCCACCCTTCCGGCATGACGCAGACCACACACCACACTCCCGACACCGCCCGGCAGGCCGACCCCTTCCCGGTCAAGGGAATGGACGCGGTCGTCTTCGCCGTGGGCAACGCCAAGCAGGCGGCGCACTACTACTCCACCGCCTTCGGCATGAAGCTGGTCGCCTACTCCGGACCGGAGAACGGCAGCCGCGAGACCGCGAGCTACGTGCTCGAGAACGGCTCCGCCCGCTTCGTGTTCACCTCGGTGATCAAGGCGAGCACCGCCTGGGGCGAGTTCCTCGCCCGGCACGTGGCCGAGCACGGCGACGGCGTCATCGACCTGGCCATCGAGGTCCCGGACGCCCGCCGTGCCTACGCCTACGCGATCGAGCACGGCGCCCGCTCGGTCGCCGAGCCGTACGAGCTGAAGGACGAGCACGGCACCGTCGTCCTCGCCTCGATCGCCACCTACGGCGAGACCCGCCACACCCTCGTCGACCGCTCCGGCTACGACGGCCCGTACCTGCCCGGGTTCGTGGCCGCCGCGCCGATCGTCGAGCCGCCCGCCCAGCGCACCTTCCAGGCCATCGACCACTGCGTCGGCAACGTCGAACTCGGCCACATGAACGAGTGGGTCGGCTTCTACAACAAGGTCATGGGCTTCACGAACATGAAGGAGTTCGTGGGCGACGACATCGCCACCGAGTACAGCGCGCTGATGTCGAAGGTCGTCGCGGACGGCACCCTCAAGGTGAAGTTCCCGATCAACGAGCCCGCGATCGCCAAGAAGAAGTCCCAGATCGACGAGTACCTGGAGTTCTACGGCGGTGCCGGCGTCCAGCACATCGCGCTGAACACCAATGACATCGTCGCGACCGTCCGCACCATGCGCGCGGCCGGAGTCAAGTTCCTCGACACCCCCGACTCGTACTACGACACCCTCGGCGAGTGGGTGGGCGACACCCGCGTGCCGATCGAGACCCTGCGCGAACTGAAGATCCTCGCCGACCGCGACGAGGACGGCTACCTGCTGCAGATCTTCACCAAGCCGGTCCAGGACAAGCCGACCGTCTTCTTCGAACTCATCGAGCGGCACGGCTCGATGGGCTTCGGCAAGGGCAACTTCAAGGCCCTGTTCGAGGCGATCGAGCGCGAGCAGGCCAAGCGCGGCAACCTGTGACGCGGCAACCCGCACCGCACCTGGGCAACCCGCACCGCGCCTAGGACAGGTCGGCGGGCAGGGGCTCCTCCGGCAGTTCGTCGAGCCCCTGCAACGCCGCCCGTGCCGCCGGGACCTGCAGCGGCGAGAAGTACGGGTTGATCCGCAGCGCCTCCTCCAGGTGCCGCCGGGCGGGCCCGTACAGGTCCAGCTCGCGCTCGATCATGCCCCGGTGGTACGTGTACAGCGCGCTGCGCACCCCGCCGCCCTCCGTCTTGTCGGTCGCGGTCGTGGCGTATTCCAGCGCCTCCTCGTCGTCGCCGGCCCGGTGCAGCGCCCAGCCGAGGGCGTCGGCCACCTCGATCCCGGGCTGGCGCTGCCACTCCTCCTCCAGGCGCGCCACCGCGTCCTCCGGGTCCTCGTGGTCGGCCTCGAACTGCCCGATCAGCAGCTCCTCGTCGACCCCGCCCGCGGCCGCCTGCCGTACCCGCTCGCGCAGCAGCGCGTACTGCTCCTGGGCCGGTCCGAACTGCCCCAGCGACTCGTACAACTCGCCGAGTTCCAGCGCGACCTGCGGGTCCGCCCGCTTGGCCAGGGCCGCCCGGTACGCGGCGAGCGCCTCGTCGGTGCGGCCCAGCGCGGCCAGCGCCCGCCCCTGCCCGGCGAGTGCCGCCCGCTGGTCCGGGTCGAGGCGTACGGCCGCCCGGAAGTGCCGCAGCGCGTCCTCCCGGTCGCCCCGCTCCCAGGCCAGCTGCCCGACCCCGGTCAGATAGGCGGCCTGCTCGGCGGGGGTGCGGGCGGTCGACGCCGCGTCCGTCAGCTGGGCCACGGCGTCCTCGCGCCAGCCCCGGTCCCGGTAGACCGCCGAGGCCTGCGCCATCACCGCGGGCCGCTCGGCCGCGTCGGTGCGCAGCCCCATCAGCTTGTCCAGGGCGCTGCGGGCCGCCTTGTAGTCGCCGAGCCCGTTGTAGGCCTCGATCAGCGGTGCGTACGACGTCCACCGCTTCGGCGCCAGCTTCAGCGCCTGCTCGCCGTACCGCTTGGCCGCCGGGAAGTCCCGGCGCGCGTTCGCTAGCGCGGCCAGCCCGCCCAGCGCCTGGGCGTTGCCCGTGCCCCGCACCTCCAGCGAGGTCTGCAGCGCCCGCTCGGCCTTCGGATAGTTCGCCGCGTCGGCGCTGTGCCGCCCCTGCTCCAGGTACGCGCTCCCCAGCACCGCCCACGCCCGGGCGTCCCGCGGCTGCGCCCGCACCCGGCTCTCCTGCTGCCCGATCAGCGCCGCCAGCTCCGGCAGCGCGGCCGGCAGCCCGGAGGTGACCGCGGCCAGCGTCTGCGCCTGCGCCCGGGCCTGGGCCTGCGGGCCGGGCGCGGCCGGTGCGGCCCGGTGGTGCGGCTCGGCCGGCAGCAGGATCAGGGTCACGCCCGTGGCGACCCCGCAGACACACGCGGTGACCAGCATGCGCCGCAGCCACCGCCGGGGGCGGCGCGGCGGAGGCGGCTCGCCCACCAAGGACGTACCGGGGACGGAGTGGTCGTACGGTCGGATCTCCATGCCGCTCACTGTGCGGCAGTACGACCGGCACGTCCGGGTGGCCCAAGGGCGGCACGGACGGGGTTCACACCGATGGCCCCGGGTGCGACGCTGTGATCATGAGCCGTATCGAAGCGCGTCGTGACGAAGACGCAGCACCCACCGGTAACCTCACCGACCGGCTCCTGGCCGGCCTGCCCGCCGAGGCCGTCCTCACCGACCCCGACGTCACTTCCTCCTACGCCAACGACATGGCGAGCTTCTGCCCGGCCGGCGCCCCGGCCGTGGTCGTCCTGCCGCGCACCGTCGAAGAGGTCCAGCACGTCATGCGCACCGCCACGGAGCTGCGCGTCCCGGTGGTCCCGCAGGGCGCCCGCTCCGGTCTGTCCGGGGGCGCCAACGCCACGGACGGCTGCATCGTGCTGTCCCTCACCAGGATGGACCGCATCCTGGAGATCAGCCCCGTCGACCGGATCGCCGTCGTCGAACCGGGCGTCATCAACGCCACCCTCTCCCGCGCCGTCGAGGAACACGGCCTGTACTACCCGCCCGACCCCTCCAGCTGGGAGATGTGCACCATCGGCGGCAACATCGGCACGGGGTCGGGCGGCCTGTGCTGTGTGAAGTACGGCGTGACCGCCGAGTACGTCCTCGGCCTGGAGGTCGTCCTCGCCGACGGCCGCCTGATGTCCACCGGCCGGCGCACCGCGAAGGGCGTGGCGGGCTACGACCTCACCCGGCTCTTCGTCGGCTCCGAGGGCTCGCTCGGCATCGTCGTCCGCGCGGTTCTCGGGCTGCGGCCCAAGCCGCCCCAGCAGCTCGTCCTGGCCGCGGAGTTCGGCTCGGCCGCCGACGCCTGCGAAGCCGTGTGCCGGATCATGGAGGGCGGCCACGTGCCCTCCCTCCTCGAACTGATGGACCGTACGACCGTCAAGGCGGTCAACGACCTTGCCCACATGGGTCTCCCGGAGACCACCGAGGCGCTGCTGCTGGCCGCCTTCGACACCCCGGACCCCACCGCCGACCTCGCCGCCGTCGGCGCGCTGTGCGAGGCCGCCGGCGCCACCCAGGTCGTCCCGGCCGACGACGCCGCCGAGTCCGAACTCCTCCTCCAGGCGCGGCGGCTCTCGCTGACCGCGCTGGAGGCGGTGAAGGGCACGACGATGATCGACGACGTGTGCGTGCCCCGCTCGAAGCTCGGCGCGATGCTCGTCGGCATCGACCAGATCGCCGCCAAGTACGGGCTCACCATCGGGGTCTGCGCACACGCCGGCGACGGCAACACGCACCCCACCGTCTGCTTCGACGCCCAGGACCCCGACGAGTCCCGGCGGGCCCGCGAGTCCTTCGACGAGATCATGGCCCTCGGCCTGGAACTCGGCGGCACCATCACCGGCGAACACGGGGTGGGCGTCCTGAAGAAGGACTGGCTGGCGCGGGAGATCGGCCCGGTCGGCGTGGAGATGCAGCGGGCGGTGAAGCAGGTCTTCGACCCGCTCGGCATCCTCAACCCCGGCAAACTGTTCTGACCCTGCCTTCTCAGACCCTGCCCTCACTGGGCGAGCAGTTGGTCGAGCGCGTCGTCGATGCCCAGCTGCCCGGCCTCGCTCCCCGGGGGCACCACGCGCAGCGTCCGCTCCAGCCAGGCCGACACCGGGGCGGACGGCGCCTCCAGCAGGGCGTCCCCGTCCGGCGAACTCAGCGCCATCAGCACGACGCTGCGCCCGTCGACCTTGGTCGGCCACACCCGCACGTCCCCGTGCCCGCACGGCCGGAACACCCCCTCCACCAGCAGTTCCCGGGCGAACGTCCAGTTGACGGGGTGCTCGGAGTTGATGTGGAAGGTGATGTGGATCGCATAGGGGTCGTCGCAGCGGTAGCTGAGCCGGGCCGGGACCGGGATGCTCCGCTCGGGCGACAGGATGAGCCTCAACTCCAGCTCCCGCTCCACCTCGGTGTGCTGCATGACCTGCTTCTCCTCTGTGCCGGGGCCCTTCGGACCGGGCCCGTACCAGGGGAGAGGGGGCAGGGGCACGGGCATTACGCGGGTTCGGGAAACTTTTTCGGGCCAGGTGTGGGACCCGTGCACGGCGTTGCCCGGAAAGGGGTGGGTACGGCGGGACTGGCGGTGCGGCGTGCCCCGGTCTGATAGATGTGGGGGACCCCATCCCACCCCCGAGCAGATACGGGACGACGGACATGAGCGCCCCAACCCCGGCCCCCGGTGACGACAGGCCCCGCGAGGGCTACTACCCGGACCCGTCCATCCCCGGCTACGTCCGGTACTGGAACGGCGCCTCCTGGGTGCCGGGCACCAGCCGGCCGGCGCCGAAGGACGGCGAACCGCTCACCCCGCCGCCCGGCGCCCGCCCGGCGGCGCCGTCCGTCGAGGAGACGGGCCCGCACTTCTTCGACGAGGACCCGCAGCCGGAACCCTCCGGGCAGGACCAGCCGTCCGCCTGGGGCACCGACCCCCGCGTGCCCGCGGACAACCCCGCCCAGCCGTCCGGCCACGCCGCCCGCACCGACGGCACGGCGTCGATCCCGCCCGCGGACGACGGCGCTCCCGACCCCGGCACCTTCATCTTCCGCCGCCCGGTCCCGGGCCCCGCGGCGGTCACGGACGACGGCACGATGACGTTCGGCCCGGGTCAGGGCCGGCAGCCCGGCGCGGCCGGCTCCTCGGGCCCGGCGGCCTCGGGCTCCTCCGGCACGCCCGGAGCACCCGGCTTCGGCCCACAGGCCTCCGGCCCGGCGGCCGCGGGCGGTCCCGGCGCGGGGGGCTTCGGCCCGGGGCCGGCAGGGCCCGGTGCGGGTGCGGGCTTCGGTGCGTCGGCCTCCGGTCCGGGGGCGGCGTCCGGTGGGTCCGGTAGCGCGGGCCCTGCCGCGCGGGCGTCCGGCTCGGCGGCTGCCGGTGGCTTCGCGGCCCAGGGTCCGGTCGGGGCGCCGCACACGGGGCCAGGTGGCCCAAGCGGTGCTGCCGCGGGCGGACTTGGCGGTCCCGGTGCGCAGGGCCCGACCGGGGCGCCCGGCGCAGGGCCGGCGGCGCCCACCGGTCCCGGGTTCGGTGCCGGGAAGGCCGCAGCCGCTCGTGCCGCGGCCGCACAGCCTCCTCAGGCGCCCCAGGCCTCCGCCGCGGTGGCCCCCTCGGTGCCGCAACAGGCCGGCCCCGGCACCCCGGTGACCTCGGGGGCGGGTGGCGGGCAGGCCTCCTGGGCCCAGCAGGTGCACCAGCTGGCCGGGGGCGCGGACGAGCAGGTCGCGCCGTGGAAGCCGCCGGTGGAGGACATCTTCCAGGCGGCCGCCCGCCGGCAGGCCGCGGCCCGTCCGGCCGGACTCGGCAGACGGTTCGCCGCCCGCCTGATCGACAGCCTGGTCGTCGGCGCCGTGACCGCCGCCGCTGCGGTCCCGTTCGGTGCACCGGCGGTCGACCACGTCCAGCAGAAGATCGACGAGGCCAAGCTGTCCGGCCGTACCGTCACGGTCTGGCTGCTCGACGGCACCACCGGCACCGCCCTCGGCATCGTCCTCGCCGTCCTTCTCCTCTTCGGCGTCCTGTACGAGGTGCTGCCCACCTCCAAGTGGGGCCGCACTCTGGGCAAGAAGCTGTGTGGCCTGGAGGTCCGGGACATAGAGGCGCACGAGCCCCCGACGTTCGGCGCGGCCCTGCGCCGCTGGCTGGTCTACAGCATCCCGGGCCTGCTCGGCATCGGGATCGTCGGCGTGCTGTGGTGCCTGTTCGACCGGCCCTGGCACCAGTGCTGGCACGACAAGGCGGCTCACACCTTCGTCGCGAGCTGACCCGACGGGCGGCCCCGTACCCCGTACGGCCGCCCGCCGGATGCGGAGCCGGGGCGTTCGCGGTCAACTCGGGCCATGAGCAGTGAACCGCCCCCCGGCTCCGGAGAGCAGCCCCCCGAGGACGACCCGTTCAGGAAGCGGCCCCCTGCGGACCAGGGGTCGGGCTCGCCGTACGACACCCCGTCCGGAGCCCAGCAACCCCCACCGCCCGGCGGCCCGCCCCCGCCTCCGGGCGGTGAGCAACCCCCGCCCGGAGGGCAGCAGCCTCCGCCCTGGGGAGGCCAGCAACCCCCGCCCTACGGCGGCCAGCCACCCCCTTACGGCGGTGGCGGTCCCTACGGTGGGGGTGGCCCGTACGGCGGTCCCGGTGGTCCCGGTGGTCCGGGCTACCCGGCCGACCCGCTCGCCGGCATGCCCCCGCTCGCCGACAGCGTCAAGCGGACCATCGCGCGCATCATCGACATGATCCTCGTGGGCATCGTCGTCTGGCTGGTCACCTGGCCCCTCGGGGTCCACCAGTACTCCATGAACGGAGAGCGGGTCGAGGTCAGCCGGTCCCTGTGGCAGTCCTTCGCCGCCGCCGTCCTCTACGTCGCCTACGACACGATCATGATCGCCAGGACGGGGCAGACCCTCGGCAAGAAGTGGTTCAAGATGCGGGTGGCCAACCTGAACGACGGTGCCACGCCCTCGATGCAGACCTCGCTGATCCGCGCCCTGGTGCTGTGGCTGCCGTTCGCCTTCTGCTGCGCCTGCATCTGGACGGTGATCTGCGGTGGCTGGAGCTACTTCGACAAGCCCTACAAGCAGGGCCTGCACGACAAGGCCGCCAAGACCGTGGAGGTCAGCACCGAGTGAGCACCGCCGTGTGAGAAGTGCCGTGTGAGAAGCGCGGTGTGAGAAGTACGGCGTACCGCGCACGCGAGAGCGGCGGGTCCGAACTCCCACGGACCCGCCGCTCTCGTGTGCGTCGTGCGTGCGCGCCGTTCACAACGTGGTCGGGACGCGCTCGCTCTCGGGCGCGGTCTCGGCCGGCGGGGCGATCGTGCGCGGCCTGGGCAGGGGCACCGTCATCGCGACGAGCAGCCCCAGCGCGAGCGCGGCCAGGGCGATGACGGTGACCCCGAGGCCCGAACTCGTCTGGGACAGCAGCAGCATGGCTAGCGTCGAGAAGATCACGGTGCACGAACCGTAGGCGAGCTGTGCGGCGGTCGGACGAGGCATGGCAATCGTGTCCTCGGAAGAAAGGTGGGGGCGCCATTCGACTCTTATCGCGTGCATGCCCGAGCCGGACGCTTGGTAAGCGTGACCTAACCCACGGTACCGGTGCACGGGGGGCGCACGGAGTCATGGGGTCCGGGAAGTGGACGGGCGTACGCGCCCGTTGACCGACAGGCAAGCGCGTTCGTAAAGCGAACGTCCGCTCCGCATAGTGCACTTGTCCTGCTCAAGTCAAGATCTGTCTTTTCTTCTAAACCTCTAGTCAAATGTCGTCACTTGATTACACGCGTTGATCGTGCGTGCACGGACCCTTCCATGACCAGGACCCCCTGTCCGTGTGCGCGGCGCGGGGGAGGAACTCATCAAGTGACCAGCAGACCCTGGACGTTCAGAGCTGCCGCCATCGGTGTGACGCTCGCCACGGCCTCTGCCACCTTCGCGACGTTCGCCGTCGCCGAGGCGAGCACCACGGCCCGCCCGGCTGCCGCGAACCGGCACGACCCGGCCCCGGTGAAGCAGCAGAAGCACGACCTCGACGGTCCCCTGAGCAAGACGCAGAAGGCCCAGCGTCAGGAGGCCCTGAACCAGCTCATATCGGGGAAGGCCAAGGCCAAGGACCGCAACGGCTCGAAGGTCGTCCAGCTCAAGAGCAAGAAGGGCGACAGCAAGTACGTCGAGCTGAGCCGCGAGAAGACCGACAAGATCTTCACCATCCTGGTGGAGTTCGGGAACCAGACCGACCCCAAGTTCGGTGGCACCGCGGGCCCGCTGCACAACAAGATCGCCCAGCCGGACCGTAAGAAGGACAACTCGACGGCCTGGCAGAAGGACTACAACCGGAAGCACTACCAGGACCTCTACTTCGGCACCGGCAAGAACGTCGAGTCGATGAAGAAGTTCTACGAGAAGCAGTCCTCGGGCCGCTACTCCGTCAACGGCGAGGTCTCGGACTGGGTCAAGGTCCCCTACAACGAGGCCCGTTACGGCAACAACGCCTGCGGCTCCACCAACTGCCCGAGCGTGTGGAACGTCGTCAGCGACGGCCTGACCTCCTGGGTGGCCAAGCAGAAGGCGGCCGGCCGGTCGGACGCGCAGATCAAGGCGGACGTGGCCAAGTACGACCAGTGGGACCGCTACGACTTCGACGGCGACGGCAACTTCAACGAGCCGGACGGCTACATCGACCACTTCCAGATCGTGCACGCCGGCGAGGACGAGTCCGCGGGCGGCGGTGCGCAGGGCAAGGACGCGATCTGGGCGCACCGCTGGTACGCCTTCGGCACCGACACCGGCGCCACGGGCCCCGCGAACAACAAGCTGGGTGGCGCGCAGATCGGCGGCACCGGCATCTGGGTCGGCGACTACACCATCCAGCCGGAGAACGGCGGCCTCGGCGTCTTCGCGCACGAGTACGGCCACGACCTCGGCCTGCCGGACCACTACGACACCACCGGCAACGGTGACAACTCCACCGGCTTCTGGACGCTGATGTCCTCCGGCTCCTGGCTCGGCCGGGGCAAGGACACCATCGGCGACCTGCCGGGCGACTTCAGCGCCTGGGACAAGCTGCAGCTCGGCTGGCTGAACTACGACACGGCCAAGGCCGGCAAGCAGTCCACGCACAAGCTGGGTGTCGCCGAGTACAACACCTGGGACAAGCAGGCCCTCGTGGTCAACCTGCCGGAGAAGGCGGTCACCACCACGCTCGTCACCCCGGCGCAGGGCGCGACCCAGTGGTGGAGCGGCAGCGGCGACAACCTCAAGAACACGCTGACCCGTTCGGTGGATCTGACCGGCAAGTCCTCGGCCGCGCTGAGCCTGGACGGCTGGTACGACATCGAGGCCAACTACGACTTCCTCTACGCCGAGGTGTCGACGGACGGCGGCGCCAACTGGACTGCGCTCGACGGCACGGTGGACGGCCAGGCCATCCCGCGTGACGCCAGCGGCGCACCGGCTCTGACCGGCACGGTCGACGCGTACAAGAAGCTGTCGTACTCGCTGGACGCCTACGCGGGCAAGAAGATCGACGTCCGCTTCCGCTACCAGACCGACGGCGGTGTGGCGCAGAAGGGCTTCGCGGCGGACGAGATCACGCTGACCGCGGACGGCGCGACGGTGTTCTCCGACAACGCGGAGAGCGTGGACGCCGGTTGGACCGCGAACGGCTTCTCCCGGGTCGGCGCGTCCTTCACCAAGGACTACGCGCAGTACTACATCGCCGAGAACCGCCAGTACGTGTCGTACGACAAGACCCTCAAGGTCGGCCCGTACAACTTCGGCTTCTCGAACACCAAGCCTTCCTGGGTCGAGCACTACCCGTACCAGAACGGCCTGTTGATCTGGAAGTGGGACACCTCGCAGGCGGACAACAACACCAGCGTCCACCCGGGTGTCGGCCTGGTCCTGCCGGTCGACTCGCACCCGAAGGCGCTGAAGTGGTCCGACGGCACGCTGCTGCGCAACCGCATCCAGGCCTACGACTCGCCCTTCAGTCTGTACCGCACGGACGGCATCACGCTGCACAACGCGGGCGTCGAGCTGAAGATCCCGTCGTCGAAGGGTGTGTCGTTCTTCAACGACCACACCAGCACCTACTACGACGCGGCGACCCCGACCGCCGGTGTCAAGATCACTGACACCAACACCAAGATCAAGATCGTCAAGGAGGCCAAGGATGGCTCGACGATCCTGCTCAAGGTCGGCCCCGCGGTGAAGTAGCGGACATTTCCGCAGGTCAGGAGCGTATCGGCGGTGACCCCCTGGCGGGTCGCCGCCGATCGTGTTTAGGTGCGTCCTGTGGCTCGCTTATTGACACCGACCGAAACGGGGATGTGACCGCATGGCCGCAGGAGGCTTCTGCAAGTTGCCGAACGGCACAGTGGTGGTGGCACTGAATCTGCCCAGCCCAGGGCCTGCCGGCGGCCCGACCGGGGTGCGTGTGCTGGTCCACGCCCAGAACCGCGCCCGGGCCCTGACCCGCCTGCGGAACCTGGGTCTGCGCGCCGTGTACCTCCGGGGCAACGCCGCGCCCCCGACCCCGGACGAGATCACCGCGGTGCTGCATCACCCCGACGGCCTGATATGGCGCACCGCACCCGACAACGGTGTCATCGTGACGGAGCTGTGGCATCCCATCCGGGCGCTGCTTCGCAGGTCGGCGGTGGTGCAGCAGGGCTGAGGGCGGCTCCGCCGGGTCGGCTGTCCGGCCCGGCGTCATCCATGGCCCGGCACCCCCGCCTGCTAGCCGCTGACGACCGGCTTGCCCGTGAGTTCCACGCCTGCCTCGCGCAGCTCCTCCAGAGCGCGGTCGGTCGTCTCCCGGGACACTCCTGCGGTCAGGTCCAGGAGCACCTGGGTGCGGAAGCCCTCTCTGGCCGCGTCCAGGGCGGTGGCGCGGACGCAGTGGTCCGTCGCTATGCCGACCACGTCGACCTCGTCGATGTGGCGCTCCCGGAGCCACTCGGCGAGGCTGAGTCCGTTCTCGTCGGTGCCCTCGAAGCCGCTGTAGGCCGCCGAGTACGCGCCCTTCTCGAAGACCGCGTCCACCGCCCCGGAGGCGACCGCCGGGGCGAAGTTCGGGTGGAAGCCCACCCCCTCCGTGCCCGCGACACAGTGTGCGGGCCAGGAGTGGACGAAGTCGGGGTTGTCCGCGAAGTGGCCGCCGGGCGCGATGTGGTGGTCCCGGGTGGCGACCACGTGGCGGTAGCAGGTACCCGCCGCCTGGCCGATCAGCTCGGTGATCGCGGCGGCCACGTCCGCGCCCCCGGAGACGGCGAGGCTGCCCCCTTCGCAGAAGTCGTTCTGCACATCTACGACGATCAACGCGCGACGCATGATGGGTGTCCTTCGACCGAGGGTTAAGTAACTGAGCCTAGAGACTTTGCAGCCCGTTCGGGAGGGGGCGTTGACAGGGTGCGGACGGCGGTCGCGGTCTAGCTACCCGAGCGCCCCTGGACGTACTCCGTCGGAATCACGGGTTCCCCGCGGGAGAGCTGTGTAGCGGACAGCGGCAGGTTGGCCCGCGCCGCGATGTGCCGCGCACGGGGCACGTCGAGCGGCTCGCGGGCGACGACCTCGCCGCCCTTGACCAGCTGCACGAGCAGCTGCCGGTCGGCCAGCTCGGCCGGCACCGGTCCGGTGCCGATCACCTCGGCCTCGGCCACCCCCGCGTCGTCCAGCCGCCGCGCCGCCCACTTGCGCCCGCCGATGGAGGTCTTGCCCCCGCTGGACTTCTTCGCGACCGGCACCAGCGGCGCCGCCGGGTCGGCGGACTCCGCGCGGGCGACCAGCTTGTAGACCATCGAGCAGGTCGGATGCCCGGAGCCGGTCACCAGCTGAGTGCCGACGCCGTACGCGTCCACCGGCGCCGCGGCCAGCGAGGCGATGGCGTACTCGTCCAGGTCGGAGGTCACGACGATCTTCGTGCCGGTCGCCCCCAGCTCGTCCAGCTGATGCCGGACCCGGTGGGCCACCAGGAGCAGGTCGCCGGAGTCGATGCGCACCGCGCCCAGACCGGGCCCGGCCACCTCCACCGCCGTACGGACCGCCTCGGCGACGTCGTAGGTGTCGACCAGCAGGGTGGTGCCCCGGCCGAGGGTGGCCACCTGGGCCTTGAAGGCATCCCGCTCGTGGTCGTGCAGCAGGGTGAAGGCGTGCGCGGAGGTGCCGACGGTCGGGATGCCGTACCGGAAGCCGGCCGCGAGGTCGGAGGTGGTGGTGAAGCCGCCGACGTACGCCGCCCGGGCCGCGGCCACCGCCGCCAGCTCGTGGGTGCGGCGGGCACCCATCTCGATCAGCGGGCGGTCGCCCGCGGCAGAGGCCATCCGGGAGGCCGCGGCCGCGATCGCCGAGTCGTGGTTGAGGATGGAGAGGATCACGGTCTCCAGCAGCACACACTCGGCGAAGGTGCCCTCGACCCGGACGATCGGCGAGCCGGGGAAGTACACCTCGCCCTCGGGGTAGCCCCAGATGTCACCGCTGAAGCGGTAGTCGGCGAGCCACTTCAGGGTCTCCTCGTCCACGATGTTCCGCTCCCGCAGGAAGCCGAGGACACCCTCGTCGAAGCGGAAGTTCTCGACCGCGTCCAGGACCCGCCCGGTGCCCGCCACCACGCCGTAGCGGCGCCCGTCCGGCAGCCGCCGGGTGAAGACCTCGAACACGCTGCGCCGCTCGGCCGTACCGGCCCGCAGCGCGGCCTGCAGCATCGTCAGCTCGTACTGGTCCGTGAAGAGCGCCGTAGAGGGAACGTCCACCGGCAGCCCAAGGTCCGCTGTGTTCATGGCAAGGGATCGTACCCCCATTTCGTCAGTGTGACGATTTATCAAGCGCGTGGCAGCATGGGGGGTGTGACGTCACCCGCGCCCGTAGAGATCGAACGCACCGAATCGGCGGAGGAGGTCTTCGCCGTACCCGAGCCCGACGTCCCCTGGGTCACGATCGTCCACAACGACCCGGTCAACCTCATGAGCTATGTGACGTACGTCTTCCAGGCGTACTTCGGCTATCCGAAGGACAAGGCCACCAAGCTCATGCTCGACGTCCACCACAAGGGCCGGGCGGTCGTCTCCAGCGGCACTCGCGAGGAGATGGAACGCGACGTGCAGGCGATGCACGGCTACGGACTGTGGGCCACCCTCCAGCAGGACCGGAAGTAGCGAATCCTCTTCATGTCCGGACACTTCGAACACATCCCCGGCGGCGGCGCGGCTGTCGCACTCGACGACGTCGAGATCTCCATCATCCGGTCGCTGGCCGTCCAGCTCCTGGAGCTGATCGGCCCGGGGCCCGCCGCGGACGCCCCCGCCGACCCCCTGGCCGAGCTGTTCGCCGAGGGTCCGAGCGAGCCGCCCACCGACCCCGTCCTGCGCAGGCTCTTCCCGGATGCCTACAACGACCCGGAGCAGGCGCCCGGCTCCCCGGCCGAGGCCGAGGAGCTCCTGGCGCACTCGGCCGAGTTCCGCCGCTACACCGAGAACGACCTCAGGGCCGGCAAGCGGGAGAACGCCCTCGCGGTGATCCGCAGCCTGGACGCGCTGTCCCCGGTGGACGAGGGCGGGGCCGTCCTCAAGCTGTCCTCGGAGGAGTCGAGGTACTGGCTCGGTGCCCTCAACGACCTGCGCCTGGCGATCGGCGCCCGGCTGGAGATCACGGACGAGGACGACACCGATCTGCTCTACCGGCTCCCGGATGAGGACCCGCGCAAGCCGATGGTGATGGCGTACCTGTGGCTCGGCGGCCTCCAGGAGACGCTCGTCACCACCCTTATGCCGTAACTTGTCCCGATTTTGAGTGCATGTGGTGTTCGCTCAGAGGACGCTCAAATCCAGATAACGATCATGTCACCGTTGCGGCCTGGTTTGCCGCTTTAGGGCGTTCTTTGTCCCCTTCTTCCTGTGCGGTGCGTCACATCGTGCTTCAGTGATCAATGTTGCGGCCGTGATAAATCTTCACGACCGCCCGGCCAACACCACCCATGTTCGGCCGGGTGCGCCACCGAGCCGGCGACCGCCGGCCAGGCACGAGCGGGCTCGCGAAACCCGCTCAGCTCCATCAATCCGGGGGGATCGAAACCCGATCCGAGGCCGACGAAAGGCCCGGGTCGGCATGGAGAAAGGCGCACCACGACATGACCTCTGAGAGGGTCACCGAAGCCCCTGAGGAGGGCTACGAGCGAGGGCTCGGCAGCCGCCAGGTCCAGATGATCGCGATCGGCGGCGCCATCGGCGTCGGTCTGTTCCTCAAGGCCGGGGCCAACATCGAGAAGGCGGGCCCCAGCCTCATCCTGATGTACGCCCTCGCAGGCGTGATCATCTTCTTCATCATGCGAGCCCTGGGCGAGCTGCTGCTCTACCGCCCGGTCTCCGGCTCCTTCGCGGACTACTCCCGCGAGTTCCTCGGCCCGTTCTTCGGCTACTTCACGGCCTGGACGTACTGGCTGATGTGGGTGGTCACCGGCATGGCCGAGCTGACGGCCGCCGCGATCTACATCAACTACTGGTTCCCGGCCGTACCGCAGTGGGTGACGGCACTCGTCTTCCTGGTGATCCTCTTCGGGGTCAACCTGATCTCCGTGAAGCTCTTCGGCGAGCTGGAGTTCTGGTTCTCGATGGTCAAGGTCACCGCCCTGATCGGCATGATCGTGATCGGTCTCGGTGTGCTCACCTTCGGCTTCAGCGCCGCCGGTGACACCGCGTCGGTCTCCAACCTGTGGCAGTTCGACGGCTTCTTCCCCAAGGGCATCGGCTCCTCGCTGATGACCCTGCAGGGCGTCATGTTCGCCTACCTCGCCGTCGAGCTGGTCGGCGTCACCGCGGGCGAGTCCGAGAACCCGGAGAAGACCCTCCCGAAGGCCATCAACACGCTGCCCTGGCGCATCGGCCTGTTCTACGTCGGTGCCCTCACCGTCATCCTGTGCGTGGTGAAGTGGACCGAGTTCACCGAGGGCGTCAGTCCCTTCGTGAAGGCCTTCGCCATGATCGGCATCCCGGCCGGCGCCGGCATCGTCAACTTCGTGGTGCTCACCGCGGCCCTGTCGTCCTGCAACTCGGGCATGTACTCCACCGGCCGCATGCTGCGCACCCTGGCCGACAACGGCGAGGCCCCGCGGGTCTTCTCGAAGCTGTCGGCGACCAAGACCCCGGCGCTCGGCATCACCGTCTCGGTGCTGTTCATGGGCATCGGCGTGGTCCTGAACTACGTCGTCCCGGAGAAGGCGTTCGGCTACGTCACCTCCGTCGCCACCGCGGCCGGCATCTGGACCTGGCTGATGATCCTGGTCAGCCACGTCCTGTACCGTCGCGCGGTCGACGCGGGCCGGCTGCCCGCCTCGTCCTTCCCGGCGCCGGGCGGTGCGCTGTGCTCGTACATCGCCATCGCGTTCCTGCTCTTCGTCACCGGCCTGATCGCCTACGACGCCGACTCCCGTGTCTGCCTGTACGTGATGGCGGTCTGGGCGGTCGCGCTCGGCATCGGCTGGCTGTTCCTGAAGAAGCGCACGCCGGAGATCGCAGACCGGCGTGAGCCGGAGCTGGAGCAGGTGGGCTGACCACCGGGGAGACCAACCCCAGGACGTCCGGCCGCCGGGAGTACTCGTGGCACCCCCGGAGGCTGCCGCTCAGGACGTCCGACATATGGGCCGCCCCGTACCATCCCTCGGTACGGGGTGGCCCGTCTGCTTATCCTGACGGACATGCTGACCATCACCCAGGCCCTCGTCGACCAGATCGTCGCGCACGCGCGCAAGGACCACCCCGACGAGGCGTGCGGCGTCGTCGCGGGCCCGGCCGGTTCGGACCGCCCCGAGCGCTTCGTCCCGATGCTGAACGCGGCCATGTCGCCCACGTTCTACGAGTTCGACTCCGGCGACCTCCTCAAGCTCTACCGCGAGCTGGACGACCGGGACGAGGAGCCGGTGGTCATCTACCACTCCCACACGGCGACCGAGGCGTACCCCTCGCGCACCGACATCTCGTACGCGAACGAGCCCGGCGCCCACTACGTCCTGGTGTCCACCGCCGACACCGACGGCCTCGGCGACTTCCAGTTCCGCTCCTACCGCATCGTGGAAGGCGAGGTCACGGAGGAGGAGGTCAAGGTCGTGGAGGCCTACTGATCCCGCGATTCGGTCAGAATGCATCCACCATGCGAGATCACACTCCGGGACCGGGACCGGGAATCGATACGATGAGCCCATGGTTCTGAACGACGTGAGCGAGAAGACGCCGGGCATCCTGCTCGTGGCGCGGCTGCACGTCGACCTGTGCAGGCTGAACAGCGCCATCTGTTGACGTTCCCCGCCGCCGTACGGCCGTGCCGCGGCGCTCACCCGGTGCCGAAAGCCTGGGGGACCCAGGCGCGCCCACACCGATTCGACGAACCAACCCTTTCCGACAGGAGCCCTGAGCCATGGCCATCGAGGTCCGCATCCCGACCATCCTCCGCCAGTACACCGACGGCCAGAAGGCGGTGGAGGGCAGCGGTGAGACCCTCGCCGACCTGTTCACCGACCTCGAGACCCGGCACGCGGGCATCCTGGCCCGCATCGTGGACAACGGCCAGCTGCGCCGCTTCGTCAACGTGTACCTGAACGACGAGGACGTCCGCTTCGTCGACGGCATCGACACCAAGCTGTCCGACGGCGACACCGTGACGATCCTGCCGGCCGTGGCCGGCGGCATGGCCTGAGACCGGCATGCGCTACGACTCCCCGCTGGCCGCGGTGGGCAACACCCCCCTGGTGCGCCTGCCGCGGTTGTCGCCGTCCCCGGACGTCCGCATCTGGGCCAAGCTGGAGGACCGCAACCCGACCGGCTCGGTCAAGGACCGCCCGGCCCTGCACATGATCGAGCAGGCGGAGAAGGACGGCCGGCTCACCCCGGGCTGCACGATCCTGGAGCCGACCTCCGGCAACACGGGCATCTCCCTGGCCATGGCGGCGAAGCTCAAGGGCTACCGCATGGTGTGCGTGATGCCCGAGAACACCTCGCAGGAGCGCCGGGACCTGCTCGGCATGTGGGGCGCCGAGATCATCTCCTCGCCGGCCGCGGGCGGCTCCAACACGGCCGTGCGCGTGGCCAAGGAGCTGGCCGCCGAGCACCCCGACTGGGTGATGCTCTACCAGTACGGCAACCCGGACAACGCGGGCGCCCACTACGCGACGACCGGCCCGGAGATCCTCGCCGACCTCCCCTCCATCACCCACTTCGTCGCGGGCCTCGGCACCACCGGCACCCTGATGGGCGTCGGCCGCTACCTGCGCGAGCACAAGCCGGACGTGAAGATCGTCGCCGCCGAACCGCGCTACGACGACCTGGTCTACGGCCTGCGCAACCTCGACGAGGGCTTCGTACCGGAGCTGTACGACGCCTCCGTGCTCACCACCCGCTTCTCGGTCGGCTCCGCCGACGCGGTCACCCGCACCCGTGAACTCCTGCAGCAGGAGGGCATCTTCGCGGGCGTCTCCACCGGCGCCGCCCTGCACGCGGCGATCGGCGTCGGCAAGAAGGCGGTGAAGGCCGGCGAGAGCGCCGACATCGTCTTCATCGTGGCCGACGGCGGCTGGAAGTACCTCTCCACCGGCGTCTACACGGCGGCCACCACCGAGGAGGCCATCGAGACGCTCCAGGGCCAGCTCTGGGCATAGCCCGCCTCAAGCGCAGGCCAGCCCCCTCCTATGAGGGGGCCAATCCCGTCCTATGGAGGGGCAAAGAATTCCCTCCGGTACTGCCGGTGACTCTCGGGCCAGGGCTACGGTCCTCCCCGACCCTGTCATGTCACGCTCACTCGACATATGGGGCGTCTGAAGTGTCATGCTCATGATTGCGCGGTACTGCCGCCGCTACGCGCGTCACGGGCCTGCCCACCCAGAGCGAGAAACCCCACTTCCCCATGGAGGCAGTACCCATGCGTGAGTCACGCCCGAGCGGGCGGAGACGGAGTCTGCGAAGACTCGTCTCCGTCGCCCTCCCCGCCCTCGCCCTGACCGTCGCCGGACTGGCGGCGGCACCGACGGCCGGGGCCCAGGCCGCCGCCGCTCCCGCGCCCCACATCTCGCGGGCCGCGCAGAACGCCAAGGCTCTGACCGCCCCCGAGCACCAGATCTTCCACTCGACCGGCAAGGCCGGGCAGAAGGTCCCGACGACCCATCTGTGCGCCACCGCCAAGCCGGGCCACGCGTCCTGCTTCGCCCAGCGCCGCACCGACATCAAGCAGCGGCTCGCCTCGGCGCTCGCCGCCGCCGCGCCCTCCGGCCTCTCCCCGGCCAACCTGCACAGTGCCTACAACCTGCCCTCGACGGGCGGCTCCGGCCTGACCGTTGCCATCGTCGACGCCTACAACGACCCCAACGCCGAGGCGGACCTGGCCACTTACCGCTCCACCTACGGCCTGTCCGCGTGCACCAAGGCCAACGGCTGCTTCAAGCAGGTCAGCCAGACCGGCTCCACCACCTCGCTGCCGACCAACGACACCGGCTGGGCCGGTGAAGAGGCGCTCGACCTCGACATGGTCAGCGCGGTCTGCCCGAACTGCAACATCATCCTGGTCGAGGCGAACTCGGCGAACGACACCGACCTCGGCATCGCCGAGAACGAGGCCGTCACCCTCGGCGCCAAGGTCGTCTCCAACAGCTGGGGCGGCTCCGAGTCCTCCTCCCAGACCACCGAGGACACCCAGTACTTCAAGCACCCGGGCGTCGCCATCACCGTCTCCTCCGGTGACTCCGCCTACGGCGCCGAGTACCCGGCGACCTCCCAGTACGTGACCGCCGTCGGCGGCACCGCGCTCACCACCGCCTCCAACTCCCGTGGCTGGAGCGAGTCGGTGTGGCACACCAGCTCCACCGAGGGCACCGGCTCCGGCTGCTCGGCGTACGACCCGAAGCCGAGCTGGCAGACCGACACCGGCTGCTCCAAGCGCATGGAGGCCGACGTCTCCGCGGTCGCCGACCCGGCCACCGGTGTGGCGGTCTACGACACCTACGGCGGCTCCGGCTGGGCGGTCTACGGCGGCACCAGCGCCTCCGCCCCGATCGTCGCCGGCGTCTACGCCCTCGCGGGCACCCCGGGCTCCAGCGACTACCCGGCGAAGTACCCGTACTCCCACACCAGCAACCTGTACGACGTGACCAGCGGCAGCAACGGCTCCTGCTCCACCTCGTACTTCTGCACCGCGGGCACCGGCTACGACGGCCCGACCGGCTGGGGCACCCCGAACGGCACCACCGCCTTCACCGCCGGCACCAGCACCGGCAACACGGTGACCGTCACCAACCCCGGCAGCCAGTCGACCACCACCGGCGGTTCGGCAAGCCTGCAGATCCACGCCACCGACAGCGCGGGCGCGACCCTGACCTACAGCGCCTCCGGCCTGCCGACCGGCCTGTCGATCAACAGCTCCTCCGGCCTGATCTCCGGTACGGCGTCCACCGCGGGCACCTACCAGGTCACGGTCACCGCGAAGGACTCCACCGGCGCCTCCGGCTCGACCTCCTTCACCTGGACGGTCGGCTCCTCCGGCGGCACCTGCACCTCGGCCCAGCTGCTCGGCAACGCGGGCTTCGAGTCGGGCAACACCACCTGGACCGCGAGCAGCGGCGTCATCACCAATGACTCCGGTGAGGCCGCGCACGGCGGTTCCTACAAGGCCTGGCTCGACGGGTACGGCTCCTCGCACACCGACACGCTGTCCCAGTCGGTGACCGTCCCGACCGGCTGCAAGGCCAGCTTCACCTTCTACCTGCACATCGACACCGCCGAGACCACCAGCAGCACCGCGTACGACAAGCTGACGGTGACCGCCGGTTCGACCACCCTCGCGACCTACTCGAACCTCAACGCCGCCTCCGGGTACGCGCAGAAGACCTTCGACCTGTCCTCGTTCGCGGGTCAGACGGTCACCCTGAAGTTCAGCGGGGTGGAGGACTCCTCCCTGCAGACCAGCTTCGTCGTGGACGACACCGCCCTGACGACCGGCTGAGCCGTACGGCAACCGGATCCCGCACCCGGAAGACAGCCTTCCGGGTGCGGGATCCGTCCGTGCCGGTGGTACGTCTCATCTGCACCAGGAGACCGGCAGGTCGGCCGGCCACGGCAGAAAGGCGGACCCCCATGCGCCGTACGACGACCGTCGCCCTCGCGGCGGCAGCGCTGCTGCTCGCGGGCTGCGGCTCCCAGAGCGGCGGGGACAACGGCAGCGGCAGCGGCGACAACGGCAAGGTGTCGCCCTCGGCGTCCGCCCCGTCGTCCGGCGGCGGCTGCGTCACCCACGTGGAGCTGACCGCCGCCGACAACGGCCGTACCGTCTGCCTGTCCAAGGGCGGCGAGCTGCGGCTCACCCTCGACGGGACCAGGAGCCGCCCCTGGAAGCCGGTCGCGGCCAGCGGCACCGCTCTGAGGGCGATCAACGCGGGCTTCGTCCTCCAGCCGGGCGACGCGAGCGCCGCCTACCAGGCGGTGGCGGCCGGAAAGGCCGAGCTGACGTCCTCCCGCCCCCTGTGCCCCGAGCCCACGGCCCCCGGCCAGGTCTCCTGCAAGGGCATCGAGGAGTGGAAGGTCACCGTGACGGTGAGCTAGCCGGCGAGGTGTCTGACCTGGTCCCACAGGACCGGGTCGACCACGCCCACCCGGCGGCGGAAGTCCCACACCGGCACCTCCCGCAGTTCGTCCGTCTGCAGGAAGCTGGGCCGGCCGTGGGCGTCGCCGACCGAGCCGGGCGGCAGCGGGATCACCCCGGCGCGCTCGTCGTGGTACTTGCTGGTGATCTTCGCGACCGTGGCCCGGTTGCCGCGCACGGACAGCACCAGACAGGGCCGGTCCTTGACGTCGGCGCGGTCCTCGTAGGGCACGTTCGCCCACCAGATGTCCCCCGGGTGCGGACGTGTCGTCACCCGGGTCCGGCCGCCGGGGCGCCCGGGCGGACGCAGCCGGCGCCCGCCGGGCCGGCGGCCCCGGCCCCAGCCGTCGACGAGCGTGGCGACCAGCGCGAGCAGTACCACCGCCGCGAGCGCCAGCCACCATGACGTGTCCATACGGACGACGTTACCGGCGTGCGCTCGGCGGCGCGCGCCCTCTTGTGAGCTACCTGCGCCCCCGGTCCAGCCGAACCGGTGACACCACAGGTGAGTTCGCCCACAACGGCCCCTGGCGGAGGAGCGACCGGCCCTTTTGCGCCTTACGCTCAACAAACCGCACGACCCCCGTCTGCCCCCTTCCCGACCCCTCTCCTCGCATCCCGCCCATCGGTTTCCGCCAACGGAGGTTTCTGCTTCATGAAGCTCACCGTCGTCGGCTGCTCGGGGTCGTTCCCGTCCGCGGAATCGGCCTGCTCGAGCTACCTCGTCGAGGCCGACGGCTTCCGGCTGCTCCTCGACATGGGCAACGGCGCCCTCGGCGAGTTGCAGCGCCACTGCGGTCTCTACGACCTCGACGCCATCTTCCTGAGTCATCTGCACGCCGATCACTGCATCGACATGCTCGGGTACTTCGTCGCGCGCTACTACCGTCACGAAGGCGGCCGCTGCGACCCGATCCCGGTCTACGGCCCTGAAGGCACCGAACACCGTCTGACCACGGCCTACGCCGACACCCCCTCCGCCTCCTCCATGAGCGAGGTCTTCGACTTCCACACGGTCAAGCCGTCCACGTTCGAGATCGGCCCGTTCACCGTGCACACCGAGCGGGTCCGGCACCCCGTGGAGGCGTACGCCATCCGCATCGAGCACGGCGGAAAGTCCCTGACGTACTCCGGCGACACGGGCGTCAGCGAGGCGCTGGACGAGCTGGCCCGGGACACCGACCTGTTCCTGTGCGAGGCGGCGTTCACGCACGGCAAGGAGAACATCCCCGACCTGCACCTCAACGGCCGTGAGGCAGGCGGGACGGCGGCTCGTGCGGGCGCCCGCCGGCTGGTCCTCACCCACATCCCGCCGTGGACGGACCCGCAGGTCAATCTCGCGGACGCGCGCGAGGTCTTCGCGGGGCCGGTGGAGCTGGCCGCGCCGCGGGTCACGTACGAGGTCTAGCCGGTACGCGCACGAAGGCCCCGGAACCTCATCGGTTCCGGGGCCTTGGTCTGCGGGGCGGCGGGCCTCACGCCTTGGTGAGGTCCTCGACCTCCTCCTCGGGCTCGCGGCCCGGGGTGGGCAGGTTGAACTTGATGATCGCGAAGCGGAAGACCACGTAGTAGATCACCGCGAACACCAGGCCGATCGGGATGATCATCCAGGGCTTGGTGGCCAGGCCCCAGTTGAGGAAGTAGTCGATCGCGCCGGCCGAGAAGCTGAAGCCGTGGTGCACGCCCAGCGACCAGGTGACGGCCATCGAGACGGCGGTGAGGACCGCGTGGATCGCGTACAGCAGCGGGGCGATGAACATGAACGCGAACTCGATCGGCTCGGTGATACCGGTGACGAAGGAGGTCAGGGCCAGGGAGAGCATCATGCCGCCGACGGCCTTGCGGCGCTCGGGCCGGGCGCAGTGCGTGATCGCCAGGGCGGCGGCCGGCAGGGCGAACATCATGATCGGGAAGAAGCCCGTCATGAACTGGCCGGCGCTCGGGTCGCCGTGGAAGAAGCGCGGCAGGTCACCGTGCCACGTGGCACCGGCGGAGTCCTTGTAGCTGCCGATCTCCTGCCACGCCACGGTGTTGACGAACTGGTGCATACCGATGGGCAGCAGACCGCGGTTGATGAGGCCGAAGAGGGCCGCGCCGACCGCTCCGAGGCCGGTCATCCACTTGCCGAAGTCGGTGATGACGGTGCCGATCGGCTCCCAGACCAGACCGAAGACCACGCCGACGCCGGTGCCGATGAAGGCCATCAGGATCGGGACCAGACGGCGGCCGTTGAAGAAGCCCAGCCAGTCGGGGAGCTTGGTCCGGTGGAAGCGCTGCCAGGTCACGGCGGCGATGAGGCCCATGATGATGCCGCCGAAGACCTTGGGGTCGTTGTAGGTGGCGGCGATGTCCGCACCCTTGGTCACCTTGGCCTCGGTGATCGGGAACGCGGTCAGCACGTTCTTGTACACCAGGAAGCCGACCAGCGCCGCCAGCGCGGTGGAACCGTCGGCCTTCTTGGCGAAGCCGATGGCGATGCCCACGCAGAACAGCAGCGGCAGGTTGCTGAACACGGCGTCGCCGGCGGTGGCGAACACGGCCGCGACCTTGTTCCAGCCGAGGCCGTCCTTGCCGAAGACGTCGTCCTGGCCGAGTCGCAGCAGAATGCCCGCCGCCGGAAGTACGGCGATCGGAAGCTGCAGGCTGCGGCCGACCTTCTGCAGGCCCTGGAACAGGCCCGATCCCCGCTTCTTTGCGGGAGCCGCCGTTGACGCGGTGGCGGTGCTCATGGTTCCTCCATCGGGTGGTGGTCTACACCACTCAGTGGTGTAGACCTGTTGTAGCACGGTGAAGGCGGTATAAGGAACCCGTCAATCCGCTGTCGTGGGATTACGCGCTGTGCTGGTCACAGGGCCCGCCGGCGGGGACGCCGAAAGGCCCCCGGACCGGCTGCTCCGGGGGCTCAACTCGGACAGGACGTCAGACCTTTGTGACGTCCTCGACCTGGTCCTCGGGTTCGCGGCCGGGTGTTCGCAGGTCGAACTTCGTGATGGCGAACCGGAAGACGACGTAGTAGACGGCCGCGAAGCACAGGCCGATCGGGATGATCAGCCATGGTTTGGTGGCCAGGTTCCAGTTGATGATGTAGTCGATGAGACCGGCCGAGAAGCTGAAGCCGTCGTGCACCCCGAGCCCCCAGGTCACCGCCATCGACACCCCGGTGAGCACCGCGTGGACCGCGTACAGCAGGGGTGCGATGAACAGGAACGAGTACTCGATCGGCTCGGTGATGCCGGTCACGAACGAGGTCAGTGCCACCGAGAGCATCAGACCGCCCACCTCCTTGCGGCGGTTCGGCCGCGCGCAGTGTGTCATCGCCAGCGCGGCCGCCGGCAGCGCGAACATCATGATGGGGAAGAAGCCCGAGGTGAACTGGCCCGCGTGCGGGTCGCCCGCCAGGAACATGTTGATGTCGCCGTGCACGACTTTGCCGTCGGGTGTCGTGTAACTGCCGAACTGGAACCAGATGGGCACGTTCAGGAACTGGTGCAGGCCGATGACGAGCAGCCCCCGGTTCGCGACGCCGAAGATGCCCGCGCCCCACGACCCGGCGTCCCGAAGCCAGCGACTGAAGCTCTCGAGAGCGTCGCCGACCGGCGGCCAGATCCACAGGCACACCGCCGCGAAGACGATGGCGACGAACGACATGATGATCGGGACCAGCCGGCGGCCGTTGAAGAAGCCCAGCCAGTCCACCAGCTTGGTGCGGTGGAAGCGGGCCCAGAAGAACGCGGCCAGCAGACCCAGGACGATGCCGCCGAAGACACCCGGGTTCTGGAAGGTGAAGGTGCTCACCGTCCCTGCCTGGACCTGGCAGCCGACGTCCGGGATCGTCTTCGAGCCGGCCGGGCACTGCTCCGGGAACTGGTGCAGCACGCCGTAGTAGACGAGGAAGCCCGCCACCGCCGCGAGCGCCGTCGAGCCGTCCGACTTGCGGGCCATACCGATCGCGACGCCCACACAGAACAGCAGCGGAAGGCCGATCGAGCCGTCGAGCAGCGCGCCGCCCGCCCCCTTCATCACCTTCGAGACGTCCGTCCAGCCCAGGCCGTCGACCCCGAACACGTCCGGCTGCCCCAGCCGGTTCAGGATGCCCGCCGCCGGCAGCACCGCGATCGGCAGCTGGAGGCTGCGGCCCATCTTCTGCAGGCCCTGGAAGAGGGTGTTCCAGCGGGCGCGCGCGGGGCTGACCGTGCTGTCGGCGCTCATGGACGTCCTCCCGGACCGCTCGACTCGGACGCGGTTTGGCGACCGTACCGGCTGTGGTGTAGACCAGTTGGCGGACGGTTCCGCTGTCGTGATCGCCATCATTCGGCACGCACGGCATGACCGCTCGCAAAGATGGGCCAACTGTGGGTTACTGCGACAAAGCGGTTCGGATCAGGGAGAAGGAACATGGCCAGCAAGGCTGAGAAGATCGTCGCCGGCCTCGGCGGGATCGACAACATCGAGGAGATCGAGGGCTGCATCACCCGGCTGCGCACCGAGGTCACGGACCCCTCGCTCGTCGACGACGCCGCCCTGAAGGCCGCCGGCGCCCACGGCGTCGTCAAGATGGGCACCGCCATCCAGGTCGTCATCGGCACCGACGCCGACCCGATCGCCGCGGAGATCGAAGACATGATGTGAGACCCCGTTCGAGCCGGGGTCACCTGTAAGGGGCTCTTCCCACCGCGGGAGGAGCCCCTTGTGTCACTCCGGATAGGCTCGTGGCCATGTCTCGAATCGACGGCCGCACCCCCGAACAGCTCCGCCCGGTCACCATCGAACGCGGCTGGAGCAAGCACGCCGAGGGCTCCGTCCTCGTCTCCTTCGGCGACACCAAGGTCTTCTGCACCGCCTCGGTCACCGAAGGCGTCCCGCGCTGGCGCAAGGGCAGCGGCGAGGGCTGGGTCACCGCGGAGTACGCCATGCTGCCCCGCGCCACCAACACCCGCGGCGACCGAGAGTCCGTCAAGGGCAGGATCGGCGGCCGGACCCACGAGATCTCCCGGCTCATCGGCCGCTCCCTGCGCGCCGTCATCGACTACAAGGCGCTCGGCGAGAACACCATCGTCCTCGACTGCGACGTCCTCCAGGCCGACGGCGGCACGCGCACGGCGGCCATCACCGGTGCGTACGTCGCCCTCGCCGACGCCATCTCCTGGGCCCAGGGCAGGAAGCTCATCCGGGCCGGCCGCCAGCCGCTGACCGGCACGGTGTCGGCGGTCTCCGTCGGCATCGTCGGCGGCGTGCCCCTCCTCGACCTCTGCTACGAGGAGGACGTGCGCGCCGAGACCGACATGAACGTCGTCTGCACCGGCGACGGCCGCTTCGTCGAGGTCCAGGGCACCGCCGAGGCCGAGCCCTTCGCCCGCGAGGAACTCAACGCCCTGCTCGACCTCGCCGTCACCGGCTGCACCGAGCTGACCGCGATCCAGAAGACCGCGCTGGCCGCCACGCTCGAAAAGTAAAGGACGCGCCAACACTCGGGGTGCGGGAGGGCAACCCCCGCCCGCTCCCCGACGTCCCTATGGGTACGGGCGTACGACCACCAGCGTGCGCCCGGTCAGCCACACCAGGGGAGGGAACACCACCATGGCCGCCAGCCGACGCCGAGGCCGTCTCGCCGCCGTCGCCGCCGTCATAGCGACCGCCGCGCTCACCGCCGGCCTCACCACCGGCTGCGACGCCGTGAACAAGGCTCTGGACTGCATGCAGACCGCCGACTCCGTCGCCGACAGCGTCGCCGACCTGCAGACGGCCGTGGAGAAGGCCTCGGACGACCCGACGCAGCTCGACCAGTCCCTCGCCTCGATCGACAAGAACCTCGAGAAGATCGGCGACAAGACCGACGACGCCGACGTCAACAAGGCGGTCGACAACCTGAACAAGGCCGTGGACAACGTCCGTACGGCCATCAAGAACGGCGACAACACGCCGGACGTCAGCCCGGTGACGGACGCGGCGGGCGAACTGACGAAGGTGTGTACGTCGTAGCCTTTCAGCCGACCGAGTCGGGTGGTGGGTGGGCATAGGCCGGGGTCTGGGGCGGAGCCCCAGGGACCTCAGCCCCCACCCACGGGGCGTATTACTTGCCGAGCCTGCGCCGCTGCTTGCGCTCCACGCCGACCCCGCCCCAGAAGGCGAAGCCGCCGATGACGACCCGCGGTGCGCCCAGTTCGGCCGTCTCGTCGCCCTTGGGGTGCTCGAAGCCGCCCATGATGCCGAGCCCGCGTACGACGACCTCGACGCCCGGCGGCACGATCACCTGCATCCCGCCCATGATCGCCACACAGTTGATGTGGACCTCGGCGGCCGCGAAGTCCGCCTCCCGCAGATCGATCTCGCCACCGCCCCAGAAGGCGAAGGCGGTGAACTTCCTCGGCACCGTCCAGCGGCCCTTGCGCTGGAAGCCGGACATGATGGCGACCGCCCCCGTGGACGACCCCTCACCCCCGACGACCCGGCCCGCCCAACTCCCGTCCTTCTGCACCGGTTCCTTGGTGAAGGAGACCGGAGCGTGCGCCACGGCCCCGCTGGTCGGCAGGTCACGGGTGATCGGCGTCAGCTCGGCGTACGTACGCGCCTTGTACGTCGCCTCCAGCCGCTCCTCGAACTCCGCCATGTCCAGCCGCCCCTCGGCGACGGCGTCCCGCAGGACCTCGGCGACCCGCTCACGGTCGGCGTCGGAGGCACGGAGTTCCGGCACTGCGTCGTCGGTCATGGCAGAAGCCTACGAGAAGATGCCCGCGAAGAGATGCCCAAGAGATGCCCACGAGAAGACACCTGCGGAGACACCTGCGGAGACACCTGCGGAGACACCTACGAGACCGCCTTCTCGGCGTACATCTTCGCGATGACGGCCTCGATGTCCGGCTCCCGCACCGACAGGTCCACCAGCGGATACTCGGCCGCGACGGCCGCCACCAGCGGCGCCGCCGACTGCCCCGCCGGGAACGCCAGCCACTGCCGCGGCCCCTCCACCCGCACCACCCGGCACGACGGCACCTCGATCGGCGGCAGCTCCCGCTCCAGGTCCACCACCAGCGTCCGCTCGCCCTCCCCGGCCTCGTGCAGCCCCGCGAGCGGACCGTCGTACATCAGCCGCCCATGGTCGATCACCATCACCCGCGAGCACACCTGCTCGATGTCCTGCAGATCGTGCGTCGTCAGCAGCACCGTCGTCCCGCGCTCGGCGTTCAACTCCCGCAGGAATCCCCGCACCTTCGCCTTCGACACCACATCCAGGCCGATCGTCGGCTCGTCCAGGTACAGCACCTCCGGATCGTGCAGCAGGGCCGCCGCGATGTCCCCGCGCATCCGCTGGCCCAGCGACAGCTGCCGCACCGGCACGTCCAACAGGGCCTCCAGCTCCAGCAGTTCCACGCAGCGGTCCAGGTTCTGCCGGTAACGGGCGTCCGGGATGCGGTACATGCGGTGCGCCAGCCGGTAGGAGTCGATCAGCGGCAGGTCCCACCACAGCGTCGTCCGCTGCCCGAACACCACCCCGATCCGGTGCGCCAAACGCGTCCGCTCCCGCGAGGGATCGATCCCCGCCACCCGCAGCCGGCCCGCGCTCGGCGTCAGGATGCCGGTCAGCATCTTGATCGTCGTCGACTTCCCGGCCCCGTTCGGACCGATGTAGCCGACCATCTCACCGCGCGCCACGCTGAAGGAGATCGAGTCCACCGCCCGCACCTGCCGCCGCTCCCGCTTCAGGAACCCGGTCCTCCTGCGCACCTCGAAGACCTTCTCGACCCCGTCCACCTCGATGAAGGCGTCCACCGCTAACTCCCTGTACTCCGATACGACCGAAGGCCCACCCGCCACGCCAGCCCCGCCGCCGCGCAGCACACCACCGCCACCAGCGGCGGCGCGAACGCCGCCCACTGCGGCACGCCGTCCAGCGGATACGGCTGCCCCAGCACATAGGCCGCCGGCACCCAGTTGACGAAGGCCAGCGGGAGCATGAACGTCACCCCGCGCACCAACTCCTTGCCGAACACGGTTGGCGGGTACTGCAACAGCGTCTGGCCGCCGTACGTGAACGCGTTCTGCACCTCGGACGCGTCCTGTGCCACGAACTGGAAAGCCGCCCCCGCCACGAACACCGCCGAGAAGATCACCCCACCGCAGACCAGCATCCCCGGCACCATCAGCACCTTGACCGGCGTCCAGCCGATGTCCGACGCGACCAGCGCGTAGCCCAGCACCAGCGACCCCTGCATGATCCGGCTGATCCGGCGCAACGCGAACCGGTCGGCAGCGACCTGCGCCAGCACCGGCGCGGGCCGCACCAGCAGGGTGTCGAGCGTGCCGTCGCGCACCCGCTTGCCGAGCCGGTCCGCCGAGCCGATCACCAGGTCCGCGAACCCGAACGAGGTCGCCGACAGCCCGTACAGGAACGCGACCTCGGGCAGCGAGTAGCCGCCGAGGACGTCGACCCGCGAGAACATCAGCAGGATCGACACGAAGTCGAGGCCGGTCACCAGCAGGCCACCGACCACGCTGATCGCGAAGGACACCCGGTAGGTCAGCGTGGAGCGGATCCACATCCCGGAGATCAACCGGTAGGCGCGCAGCCCCTCGGCCAGGGCGTTGTACTCAGCCACCCTGCACCACCACCCGTCGCGCCGCCGCCGTCTGCGCCAGCCGTCCGGCCGCCAGCAGCACCACCGCCCACGCCGCCTGGAAGACGAAGGCGGGCAGCGGGTCGGCCTCGCCCATCAGCACGTCCGCGGGCACCTGGAGCTGCGCCGCCCACGGCAGCACCCGTACGACCTCACCGAGCGTCCCCGGGAAGGCGTTCAGCGGCAGGACCATCCCCGAACAGAAGATGCCCGTGATCATCAGCGTCTGCAGCGCCCCCGTGCCGTCCAGCAGCCAGAACCCGCTCAGCGCCACCAGGTAGCGGATCCCGAAGCTGACGATCATCGCGAGCGCGACAGAAATCAGGAAGGCCAGCCACCTGCCCGGATCGTCCGGGAGCGCCGTCGGGAACACCAGCGCCCCGAAGGCGAACGGGATCACTCCACGCCCGAGCAGCTGGAACAGCGCCCGTCCCAAATCGTTCGCGAGCCACCACACTTGGAGATCCGCCGGCCGGTACAGATCGATCGCGACCTCACCCGTACGGATGCGTTCCATGAACTCGGTCTCGAAGCCGCCCCCCTGAATCGACAAAGTCGCGTACAGTGCCTGCCCCAGCCACACGAAGGTGACCGCCTGTGCCTGGTCATAGCCTCCGAGGTGCGGTTTCTGGTCCCACAGCGCCAGGTAGGTGTAGACGAGAATCAGCCCGAAGACCGTGTTGGTGAACACCCCTGCCGCAGTGGCCGCCCGATACGTCGCGTACCGTCTGAATCCACCCGCCGCGACGGCCGCGTACAACCGTCCCGCGCCCACGCCAGTCGACCTCCCTGGACCGCTCGACACCGAAGCGCAGGAGCCTAGTCCGGAGGACCGGCGACCGGCCACGCATTTTCCGCCCCGGAAGCGTGCCGGAATCCGGGAACGGAACGCCAGGTGCGACAGTCTTCAAACCGGGGGCGCTAGTAAGGCGTACGAGGCGTACGGGAAACGTACGACGCGAAACAGGAGTCCGTGCACGAGATGAGCGACGAGCCGCAGCCGCAGCAGCACACCCAGGGCGGGGCCCCAGAAGAACCGCTGCAGGCTGAAGGGCCCGGAGAGCCGGGGTCCACCGCCCGGAGCCGCGAGGAGCGGACTCCGAAGACGCCCGCCGGCGAAACCGCCGCCGAGAAGGACGGGTCCGGGGACCGGAAGGGCCAGGACGGGGGCCGAGAGCAGGGCAGCTCGCAGCAGGACCGTCCGGGTTCGGCCTCGGCCGCCGGGTCGGCTCGGGGTGCCCAGGGCCAGGACGGTTCGGCGGCTTCGGGTGCCGAGGGCCGGGACGGTTCGGCGGCTCCGGGTGCCCGGGGCCAGGCGGGTGCGGCGGACCGGACGTCCGGGGGGCAGCCGCTTCCGGCCGCCGGTGCCGGTGCCGACCAGGCCGCGCGGGCTCGTCGGGCGGCTCAGGCGAGCCGTGCGGGGAGGACGGAAGGCCGGGGCATCCAGGTGGGTACGGGAGCCGAGGAGTCCCAGAAGTCCCAGAAGTCCGAGTCGTCCGTGGAGTCGCAGGGTTCTACCGAGTCCCGTCAGCCCGAGCAGCCTCCGGCGTCCGGCAGGTCGCAGGCGTCCGGGAACGCCGAGGGGCCCGAGAAGTCCCAGGGGTCTGGCGGGTTCCGTGCGTTCGACAAGGCGCAGGCGTCGTCCGACAGGCCTCAGGCGTCCGGCAAGGCTCAGGGTGCTGAGAAGCCCCGGGCAGCGGGGAACGCCCAGGGGTCCGACAAGCCCCAGGGATCTGCCGAGTTCCGTCCGTTCGAGAAGGCCCAGGGCTCCCAGTCATCGGTGGGGTCCCGGCTCCCCGGGCAGTCGCAGGGCTCGGCGAAGTCCGACGAGTCCCAGAAGCAGGCCGACTCGGCCACGACGTCCCAGCGGGCCGGAGTGCCCCAGCAGTCCGGGCGGGCCCAGGCGGACGACAGGTCGCACGAGTCCGGGCAGCCCAACGCGGCGGAGAGCACCCAGGTCCTCCGGCGTATCAAGGCACCCCGGGCTTCCCAGGAGGGGAACCAGGGAGCCGCCGCCTCCCAGGCCTCCGGCGAGGCTCCGGCACCCGCCGAGAGCACGCAGGTCCTCCGCCGGATCAAGGCTCCTGGCCAGGCCGCGTCGGCTCAGCCGAACCGGCCGAACCAGTCGAGTCCGTCGAGCCCGTCGAGCCCGTCGGCCCAGCCGGGCCAGCCGAACCGGCCGGGCCAGCCGAACCGGCCCGGCAAGGGGAGCGCCGCTGCTCAGGCCGCCGCGGCCGGCGGTGCTGCGGCGAGCGCCGCCGCCATGGCCGCCGGGGCCGCTGCCTCCGCCGCCCCGAAGTCCCCGGCCGCCTCCGCGGCCGGTGCCGGTGCTGCGGCCGGTGCCGGTGCTGCAGCTGCGGCCGACGCTGCGGCTGCGGGTGGCCCCGCTGCCGCCCGCGCCGCCCGCGCCGCCCGCGCCACCTCCACGACCTCCACCACCCAGACCCCCGACGGCCCCCCCACCCCCCTCCCGGACAGCGGCGGCCCCGGCGGTCCCGACGGCCCTGGTGGCCCCGACGGCCCCGGCGGCGGCAAGGGCAAGAAGCCCAAGCGGCCCAAGCGGACCGGATGGCGGCGGATCATCCCCACCTGGCGGATGGTGCTCAGCACCTTCGTGATCGGCGTCCTGCTGGTCATCGGCCTGTTCTTCCTCGGCTACTCGCTCGTGAAGATCCCGCCCGCCAACGCCCTCGCCACCAAGCAGAGCAACGTCTACCTCTACGCCGACGGCTCCCAGCTCGCCCGCGACGGCCAGATCAACCGCGAGAACGTCGACCTCTCCCAGGTCTCCAAGGCCGCCCAGCACGCCGTCCTGGCCGCCGAGGACCGCGACTTCTACACCGAGTCCGCCATCGACCCCAAGGCCATGCTCCGCGCCGGCTGGAACACCGCCACCGGCAAGGGCAAGCAGTCCGGCTCGACGATCACCCAGCAGTACGTGAAGAACTACTACCTGGCCCAGGAACAGACGGTCACCCGTAAGGCCAAGGAGTTCTTCATCTCGATCAAGCTGGACCGCAACAAGTCCAAGGCCGACATCCTCGAGGGCTACCTCAACACCAGCTACTTCGGCCGCAACGCCTACGGCATCCAGGCCGCCGCCCAGGCCTACTACGGCGTGGACGCCGCCGACCTCGACCCGGCCCGCGCCGCCTACCTCGCCGCCCTCGTCAACGCACCGAGCGAGTACGACGTCGTAGCCCACCCCGAGAACAAGGCCGCCGCCCTCGCCCGCTGGAACTACGTCCTGGACGGCATGGTCACGAAGGGCTGGCTCAGCGAGACCAAGCGCGCCGGCATGAAGTTCCCCATGCCGAAGGAGCAGACCATCTCCACCGGTCTCTCCGGCCAGCGCGGCTACCTCGTCGAGGCGGTCAAGCACTACCTGACCACCAACAACATCATCGACCCCGACAAGCTGGCCCTCGGCGGCTACCGCATCACCACCACCATCCAGAAGGACAAGCAGGACGCCTTCGTCAAGGCCGTCGACGACCAGCTGATGTCCAAGCTGGACAAGAAGAACAACAAGGTCGACAACGCCGTCCGCGCCGGCGGCGCCTCCGTCGACCCCAAGACCGGCAAGGTCGTCGCCATGTACGGCGGCGTCGACTACGTGAAGCAGTACACCAACGGCGCCACCCGCGGTGACTTCCAGGTCGGTTCCACCTTCAAGCCGTTCGTGTTCACCTCGGCGGTCCAGAACGGCTCGACCACCCAGGCCGGCCAGACCATCACCCCGAACACCTACTACGACGGCACCAACAAGCGGTCCGTCCAGGGCTGGAGCGGCGGCCCCTACGCCCCCGAGAACGAGGACTCCAAGTCCTACGGCAACATCACCGTCCGCAAGGCCACCGACCTGTCGGTGAACTCCGTGTACGCGCAGATGGCCGTCGACGTCGGCCCGTCCAAGGTCAAGCAGACCGCCGTGGCCCTCGGTGTCCCCGCCGACACCAAGGACCTCCAGCCCTACCCGTCCATCGCCCTCGGCACCGCCACCGCCAGCGTCCTGGACATGGCGGAGTCGTACGCGACCCTCGCCAACCACGGCAAGCACGGCACGTACACGATGATCGAGAAGATCACCAAGGCCGGCAGCGAGGAGATCAAGCTCCCCGACGAGCCCGTCAAGCAGGCCGTCAGCCGCGAGGCCGCCGACACCACCACCTCCGTCCTGCAGAGCGTGGTCCAGTCCGGCACCGCCACCGCCGCCCAGGCCGCCGGCCGCCCCGCCGCCGGCAAGACCGGCACCGCCGAGGAGGACACCGCCGCCTGGTTCGCGGGCTACACCCCCGACCTCGCCACCGTCGTCTCCGTCATGGGCCAGGACCCGGTCACCGCGGCCCACAAGCCGCTGTACGGCGCGATGGGCCTGCCGCGCATCAACGGCGGCGGCGCGCCCACCCAGATCTGGGCCCAGTTCACCAAGGACGCCCTCAAGGGCAAGCCGGTCACCGACTTCGACCTCCAGCTGCAGCAGGGCGCCGAGGTCCAGGCACCCGGCACGCAGGCCCCGACCGACGCCCCGACCGACGGCGCCACCACCGACGGCGGCCAGGACACCGGCGGCGCCACCACCACCGGCGGCCAGGACAACGGCGGCCCGACGGGCACCCCGACCGACGGCACCACCACCGGCGGCGGCGCCACCACCGACGGCACCACCACCGGGGGCACGACGGACGGCGGTACGACCACCACCACCGGCGGCACCACCGGGGGCGACACGGCCGGCGGCACCACGGCCGGCGACACGACCACCGGCGGAGGCACCCCCGCCGGAGGCACGACCACCGGCGGGGGTGCCCCAGGCGGCACCACAGGCACCACCGGCGGCGACGCCGGAGGCCAACCCTAGGAAGGGAAGCGCCCTAGGAAGGGAAGGGCCCTAGGAAGGAAAGGGTCACTGACCGCTGGTCGCCTTCAGCCCCACCACGGCGACCAGCAGCAGACAGACGAAGAAGATCCGGGCGGCGGTGACCGGCTCACCCAGCACCACCATGCCGAGCACCGCCGCCCCGGCCGCCCCGATCCCCACCCACACGCCATAGGCGGTACCGATCGGCAGCGACCTGGCGGCGTACGACAGCAGCACCATGCTGGCGACGATCCCGGCACCGGTGAGCACACTGGGCACGACCCGCGTGAACCCGTCGGTGTACTTCATCCCGATCGACCAGCCGACCTCGAGCAGACCGGCCACGACAAGCAGCACCCAGGCCACGACAACACACCTCCGAGACGAACGGACGACTCTCTGCGGTGCGTCGTCTTTGCCTGCATCCCGGTACGGCGCGTCTCGTCGGGCTCCTTCGAACATAGCAAGGGAACGACAAAGGGGCTGGTGACAACCGTCACCAGCCCCTCCTCAGCTTCTGATCAAAGATAAAGACCGGTGGAGTCCTCGCCGCCCTCGAACCGGTCGGCGGCCACCGCGTGCAGATCACGCTCCCGCATGAGCACGTACGCCACGCCCCGCACCTCGACCTCGGCCCGGTCCTCCGGATCGAACAGAACCCGGTCACCCGGCTCCACGGTCCGTACGTTCTGCCCCACCGCGACGACCTCGGCCCAGGCCAGCCGCCGCCCGACCGCCGCGGTCGCGGGAATCAGGATGCCGCCGCCCGACCTCCGCTCGCCCTCACCGGCGTCCTGCCGCACGAGAACCCGGTCGTGCAGCATCCGGATGGGCAGCTTGTCGTGCTGAGGGTTGCTGTTTCTGTTGGCGCTCACGCCTCGAACCTACCTGCCTGGGACGGACTCGTACGACCTCGGGCCACCACTCGTCTCCGCCCTGGTCAGCGCTTACGCCGCCGCGACCCCACCGCGAGCAGCCCCACGACCCCCACCACAACCAGTGCGACCGGCACGACCCGCTCCAGCCGCGGCGCACCCTCCTCGTCCACGAACTGCGCCCGCACCTCACTGACCACCCGGTTGACCTGGACGTAGGCCCGCCCGACCGTGTGATCGATATTGGCGACGACCTTGGCCTTGGCGTCCGCGACGATCGTCTGCGGATGCACCCGCACCCCGATCTCGTCGAGCGTCTCGGCCAGCGCTTCGCGACGGCGCCTGATGTCCGCCTCGATCTGCGCCGGGGTTCTGGTGTCCGACGTGTCCGCCACCGTACGGCCTCCGAAGTCTCCTGATGCTGTCCCGGACAGTCTGTCAGCTCCACCCTCCACCGCGCCGCAACGCCCCCCGTTACGCTGGACCGATGAGCGAGCGACTCCAGCCCGGGGACGTGGCCCCCGCCTTCACCCTGCCCGACGCCGACGGCAACGAGGTGTCCCTGTCGGACCACAAGGGCCGCAAGGTCATCGTCTACTTCTACCCCGCGGCCCTGACTCCCGGCTGCACCAAGCAGGCCTGCGACTTCACCGACAACCTCCAGGTCCTGGCCTCCGCCGGCTACGACGTCATCGGCGTCTCCCCCGACAAGCCCGAGAAGCTGGCCAAGTTCCGCGACAAGGAGTCCCTGAAGGTCACGCTGGTGGCCGACCCCGACAAGAAGGTCCTGGAGGCGTACGGCGCCTTCGGCGAGAAGAAGCTCTACGGCAAGACTGTCGTCGGAGTCATCCGCTCCACAGTGATCGTCGACGAGGACGGCAAGGTCGAACGAGCCCTCTACAACGTCAAGGCCACCGGCCACGTGGCCAAGATCATCAAGGACCTGGGGATCTGAGGGTCCGATCTTGCCGACGGACGGCTCGCACTGGGGTACTCCAGTGCGAGCCGCTTTCCATTTCCGTGCGTGACTGTCCGATAACCGGTTCGTTACTCCGTACGAGCTGCGAACGTGCAGCCAGGACGGAGGGGGCATGACCGTCAGGTACACCCGCGAACTGCTGGAGGAAGCCGCCCGCGAGACGGGGCACATCGACGACGCCGTTCGATTGTGCGGCGGCAGACCGACTCCCGGGAGCAGGCGCTACCTGCGCGAGAAGATGGCCGAGGCCGGCATAGACATCTCGCACTTCGCCACGAACCAGGTTCGGCACACGGAAGAGCGTCTACGCGCGGCTGTGGCAGTGTCGAGCAGCATCAAGGACGTCGTGCGCCATCTCGGAATCAGCCAGGTCGGGGGCAACCAGACGCACATCAGTCGCCGCATCGCTGCGCTCGGAATCGACACCTCGCACTTCACACCTGTACGCAAGGGGCGCCCGAAGGGATCGCTCGGCGGCCCGCTCACCCTGCGCGGCCCCGAAGACGGAAGGGTCCCTGGCGAGCGGCTGCTCCGAGAGCTTCTGCGTACCGGAGTCCGTGAAGTCTGCGCGGCGTGTGGCACAGGGCCGGAGTGGAACAGTAAACCGCTCCGCCTCGAAGTCGACCACATCAGCGGTGACTGGTGGGACAACCGCCCGGAGAATCTGCGGCTGCTGTGCCCTAACTGCCATGCCACGACCGACACTTACCGGGGGCGCCGGAGGCGGAGGGACGCATGAGGACTCCCAAGTACCCCAGGGATGTGCTGATGAGGACCGCCGCCGTCTCGACCAGCCTGGTGGACCTGATGCGACGGCTGGGCACGACGTTGGGCAGCGGTCCTCGGTGCTACCTGCGCCACAGGCTGGAGCACTATGGGATCGACACGTCGCACTTCGTTGAAGAGCCGCTTCCACCCCGAGAGAAGCGGTCCTATGCGCGCGAGCTGTTGGAAGAAGCGGCAGCCCGGTCCCACAAGCATCCGCGAGATGTTCGAGTATCTGGGCTATCCGCCGGATGACAGCCCTTACGGGCTCGTCAGAAAGCGACTGGAACAATTCGGCATCGACACGTCCCACTTCACACGTGGTTGCGGACGCAGTCTCGAAAATCTTCCCCGGGACGTTCTCGCATCGGCAGCCGCCCGAGCTGTCAGTGTTGCCGGCCTCCTCAGGATCCTCGGCTACCGCGACAACAATGGCGCCGCCCGCGCACGAGTGAAGCGAAGTCTGCAGGCACACGGCATCGCCACTGATCACTTCACCGGGCAAGGCCACTCTCGCGGCTCCGTGTCGCGGCACCGAAAGTCTGCCGACCAGATCCTGCGTCGAGAGGAACCAGGTTCAAACCGCACCAAGACGGTCCTGCTACGACGTGCCCTCGACGACCTCGGTGTGCCGCACATCTGTGCCGAGTGCGGCATCAGCGACATCTGGCACGGTAAGCCACTGGTCCTTGAGATCGATCACATCAACGGTGACCGGCTGGACAACCGCCGCGAAAACCTCCGGTATCTCTGCCCTTCATGCCACAGCCAGACGGACACCTACGCGAATCGATCTCGCCGTAAACCTGGTGCCCGAGGGCCGGTAGAGTAGCCAGCGCTGCGGGCCCGTACCCCAGCTGGCCAAGAGGGCGCCGGTTTAGGTCCGGTGTGTCGTGGGTTCGAGTCCCACCGGGCCCACAGGAAAGGTAGGCCCCGCACCTCCGTTTCAAGGGGTGCGGGGCCTGACCGTGAAGTCAGCCCAACAACTCCCGAACAACCGGCACCAACGCCCGAAACGCCTTCCCCCGATGGCTGATCGCGTTCTTCTCCTCAGAGGTCAGCTCGGCGCAAGTCCGCGTCTCGCCCTCCGGCTGCAGGATCGGGTCGTACCCGAAGCCGTTCGTGCCGACCGGGGCGTGCCGCAGCACCCCCCGCAGCTGCCCCTCGACCACACGCTCCCGGCCGTCCGGCAGCGCCAGGGCCGCCGCGCAGGCGAAGTGGGCGCCCCGGTGCTCCTCCGTGATGTCGGCCAGCTGGGCCAGCAGCAGCTCCAGGTTGGCGCGATCGTCCCCATGTCGTCCCGCCCAGCGGGCGGAGAAGATGCCGGGGGCGCCGTTCAGGACGTCGACGCAGAGGCCGGAGTCGTCGGCGACGGCGGGCAGGCCGGTGGCCTGGGCCAGGGCGTGTGCCTTCAGCAAGGCGTTCTCCGCGAACGTCACGCCGGTTTCCTTGACGTCGGGGATGTCGGGGTAGGCGTCGGCGCCGACCAGTTCGTGCGGCAAGCCTGCTTCGGCGAGGATGGCCCTCAGCTCGGTGATCTTTCCGGTGTTGCGGGTGGCGAGGATCAGGCGGGTCATGGGTGTCAGTATTCCTGGTCGGGATTCCTGGTCGGGATTCCTGGTCAGGCTCCGAGGCTTCTTGAGATCACGTAGATCAGCAGACCCGCGAGCGAGCCGACCACCGTGCCGTTGATCCGGATGAACTGCAGGTCGCGGCCGATGTGGGCCTCGATCTTGCGGGTGGTGTGCTCGGCGTCCCAGCCGGCCACGGTGTCGGTGATCAGGGAGGTGATCTCCTTGCGGTAGGTCGTGACGATGTGCACGGCCACGCCCTCGACCCAGCTGTCGACCTTCTCCTGCACCTTCGGTTCGGCGGCCATCCGGGAGCCCAGGGAGAGCAGGGCGGCCCGTACCCGCAGCCGCAGCTCGCTGCGTTCGTCCTCGGCCGCGGCGACGATCATGGAGCGTACGGCCGTCCAGGCGGAGGCGATCAGGTCCTGCACCTCGCCGCGGCCCAGCACCTCGCCCTTGAGCCGCTCGACCCGCGCCCGGGTGTCCGTGTCGGACTGGAGGTCGGAGGCGAAGTCGGTGAGGAAGCGGTCGAGGGCGCCGCGTGCGGGGTGGGAGGGCATGTCGCGCATCTCGGTGACGAAGCGCAGCAGCTCCTTGTAGACGCGGTCGCCGACCTTCCGGTCCACGAACCGCGGGGTCCAGCCGGGTGCGCCGCCCTCCACGGCGACCATCACGTCGTCCCGGTGGATGACCAGCCAGTCGTGGGCGCGGGTGACCACGAGGTCGACCACCCGTTTGTGGCCGCCGTCGGCGACGATCTTCTCCAGCATCTTGCCGATGCCGGGTGCGATCTCCTGGGCCTCGGCGCGCCGGGTGATCGCCTCTGCGACGACCGCCTGTACGTCGGAGTCGCGCAGCACGGTCAGGGCGCCTCTGAGGGCGGTGGCCAGTTCCGCGGTGACCCGGTCGGCGTGGTCGGGTTCGGCGAGCCAGGCGCCGAGCCGGCTGCCGATGCCGACGGCGCGCAGTCGCTGTCGTACGACGTCCTGGGAGAGGAAGTTCTCGCCGACGAACTCGCCGAGCGAGACGCCGAGCTGGTCCTTCTTGGTCGGGATGATCGCGGTGTGCGGGATGGGCAGCCCGAGGGGGTGCCGGAAGAGGGCGGTGACCGCGAACCAGTCGGCCAGGGCGCCGACCATGCCGGCTTCGGCGGCGGCGGCCACGTAGCCCGTCCAGGGGCCGGCGCCTTCGTGCGAGGCCCAGGTGGCCAGCGCGTAGACGACCGCCACGAACAGCAGCAGGCCGGCCGCCGTCAGTTTCATGTGCCGTACCCCGCGCCGGCGCTCCTCGTCGGCCGGGGTGAAGGCGGTCATGGTCCGGTACGACGTGGTCCGGCTCGGTGTTTCCGTCTCCGTACGTTCCATCAGCTCCACCCGTTCAGCTCCACCCGTCCGGTGATCCCGCACACAATTGTCCCTTCCTGACCGACTCCCGGAACGGAACAGGAGTTCCCGGCGTCTGTCCGGAGGGGGGTTTTGGGCAGGGCCCTGTCAGCTCTCCCGGGCCCATGAGCGATCATGGGCTCTTCAGACCGGAGCCTCGGGCTCCCATTTCCCGGGGGAGAACAACGGAAGCATGACCAAGAGTCGTGGTTATGCCGTTCTCAGTGCGGTTGTCGCGCTGGTCGTGGCCGTGTGCGCCGTCATCTACGTCACCGTGGCGGCCGACGACGGCACCCCTCGCGGCGTCTTCGCGGGCGGCCGCCCGCACCACGACTCGTCGGTCGCTCCCGCCTCGACCGGCACCTGGGTCGGCGCCTGGTCCACGGCGCCCGCGGGCGGCGAGCCGGGCACGGAGACCGAGGGCCTGGCCGGCCGCTCGGTGCGGAACGTGGTGCACGCGAGCACCGGAGGGACGAGCGCCCGGATCACGCTGTCGAACCTGTACGGCCAGTCCCCGCTGACGATCACGCACGCCTCCCTCGCCCTCTCGGCGGGTGACGGCACCGCCGCGGCCGACGCGGAAACGATGCGGCGCCTCACCTTCAACGGCAGCGTCGGCGTCGTCATACCGGCCGGCGGCCAGGTGCTCAGCGACGCGGTGCGTCTGACCATCCCGCACGGCACGGACGTCCTGGTCACCACGTACTCGCCGACCCCGTCCGGCCCGGTGACGTACCACCCGCACGCGCGGCAGCTGTCGTACGTCGCCCAGGGCGACCGCACCGAGGACGCGACCGGCACCCCGTACACCGAACAGACCCCGTACTGGCGCTATCTGACGGCCCTCGACGTCCTGAGCAACGAGGCCACCGGCACGGTCGTCGTGTTCGGTGACTCCATCACCGACGGCATAACCTCCACCGTCGGCGCCAACCACCGCTGGACCGACGTCCTCTCCGGCCGCCTGCGCACGGCCGTAGAGAGCGGCGACACGCTGCCCCGCTACGGCATCGTCAACGAGGGCATCAGCGGCAACCAGGTCCTCGCCGACGGCCTCGGCCGGCCCGCCGAGAACCAGAGCGGCCTGGGCCGCTTCGGCCGGGACGCGCTCTCCCGGACCAACGTCAAGGTCGTCGTCATCGACCTCGGCATCAACGACATCCTGCGCAACCCGAAGCTCGCCGACCCGGACCGGATCGCCGACGGCCTGCGCACCCTGGTCCGCCAGGCTCACGCCCGCGGTCTGAAGGTCGTCGGCGCCACCCTCATGCCGTTCGAGGGCCACCGCGGCTGGACTCCGGCCCGGGAGGCGGTGCGCCAGCAGGTCAACGCGCAGATCCGGGCGGGCCGGGTGTACGACGCCGTAGTCGACTTCGACAAGTCCCTCAGGGACCCCTACGACCCGCGCCGCCTGCGCTCCGAGTACGACTCCGGGGATCATCTGCACCCCAGCGACCTGGGCTTCGGCAAGATGGGCGAGGTCTTCGACCTGAACGCGCTCAAGGGCGCGGGGCAGACGGAGCTGTAGGGACCGGGACTGCCGTCACTGTTCCGGGCGCCGGGCGCCGGGCGGTCCTGTCCCGTCGCCGGAGCAGCAGCAGCCCGCCGGCCATGGCGGTGACGCTCGCTGCTCCCGCGGCCTTGACGAGACTCCGGCGGCTGATGGTCTGAGGTGTCACGCGCATGTCCCGGAGACGGACGACATCCGCCGCCGATAACAGAAACTCAGGCTCCGGTCGTCGACCCCGGCCGCACGATCATCAGGATCGTCACGGCCGCCCACAGCAGGTTGAACACCCCTGTGAACATGGCCAGTCGTACGGTCTTCTCGCGTGTCCCCTCACCTTCCACGAGCGCGGTCTGGGCGGGCAGCACCAGCGCGGCGAGCACGAGGGCGGCCAGCGCCGTGAGTGCGATGGACGCGATCAGCCAGGCGCCGCCGAGCACGCCCATGGTGCTTGCGGTGGCGAACCCGAAGACCGGGACGACGACACCGGCGACGGCGTAGACCTTGCAGATACGGTGCAGCAGCTGCAGCGTCTCCGCGGCCCGGGCGTCGTCCGGGGCGGCCAGGGCCCGGCGGGCGGCGGGCGGGAACATGCTGGCGGCGACGGTTACGGGCCCGATGGCGACGATCGCGGCGAGGACGTGGACGGCGAGGAGGAACTTGGTCACGGGGGGAGGCTAGGCGGGCGGCGGATCCCGGGAAAAGTGGCGGGATTGCCAGCGGGTGACGGATTCTCGCCAGTTCCTTGTCCTCAGGTATCAGGGGAGACGGGCTGCTCTGTCAGGTTGGCGACAATCCGCTGTACGGCTAGTTTCCTGCCATGCACACCGTGGCCGTCCTGGCGCTGGACCAGGTGATCCCCTTCGACCTGTCCGTCCCGATCGACACCTTCGGCTGGGCCCGGCTGCCGGACGGGCGGCCCGCCTACCGGGTGCGGGTCTGCTCCCCGGCGGGGGAGGTGAGCGCGGGTGCGGGGGTCTTCACGGTGCGGGCGCCGTACGGCCTGGAAGCGCTGGCGGAGGCGGACACGATCATGCTGCCGGGCGTGGCCGACCCGACCGCGCCGCTGCCGCCGGGCGTCGCGCAGGCGGTGTGCGCGGCGGCGGCGAACGGGACGCGCGTCGCGTCGATCTGCGTGGGCGCGTTCGTGTTCGCGGCGACGGGGCTGCTGGACGGGTGGCGGGCGACGACGCACTGGAGGGCGGCCGGGGACCTCGCCGCGATGTACCCGAAGATCACCGTCGACCCGAACGTCCTCTACGTCGACAACGGCCAGTTCCTCACCTCGGCGGGCGCGGCCGCGGCCATGGACATGCGCCTGCACATGATCCGCAAGGACCACGGCTCGGCGGTCGCCGCGCACGCGGCCCGGATGTCCGTGATGCCGCTGGAACGGGAGGGCGGGCAGGCCCAGTTCATCGTCCACGACCTGCCTCCGGCCCCGGCCGGCGCGACTCTGGAGCCCCTCCTGGCCTGGCTGGAGGACAACTGCGACCGCGACCTCACCCTGGACGAGATCGCGGCACAGGCCCGCATGAGCAGCCGTACCCTCAACCGCCGCTTCCGCGAGCAGACCGGTACGACGCCGCTGCAGTGGCTGCGTCGGGCGCGGGTGCGTCGGGCCCAGTACCTGCTGGAGACGACGCCGTACCCGGTGGAACGGATCGCTGCCCAGGCGGGCTTCGGGTCGCCGACGGCGTTCCGGGAACGCTTCCGCCGGGTGGTGGGGACGAGTCCGCAGGCTTATCGGCGGGCGTTCAGGACGGGTGTTTTGGGGGCGGACGAGAAGCCGACCATGATCGGTTAGGATGCCGGGCCGTGGCACGCGCCCACGCGTGAATCACGGAACGTTTCTCGGGGGAGTACACGTGAATACCAGCCGCCGGGGCGCGCCCGCCGCGTCCCTCCGGTCCATACCCAACCCTTTCGCGGTCGCGACGACGATGACCGCACCCTCCCGCCCCGACCGCATCGAGGACCCGGTCGTCTCCGGACTGCAGTGGGCCCGTACGGCGGTGGGCCTGGTGGCGACGGTGTGGCTGCTGATGGCGTACCCGCTGGCCGAGGGCCGCGAGCAGCTCGTCATGGGCAAGTTGGAGGACTTGCTGATCGGCAGCGGTCTCACCCTGGCCGTCGGCCTTGTCGCCGTGACGGTCTTCATCGTCGGAGCGCGCTCACCGCTGGGCCGCCTGTACGCGAGCCGTCTGATCGGCCCGCTCACCGCGGTGGGCGCGATCGCGCTCGGCGCCGGGATGTCCTGGCTGATGGTGAAGATGCTGAAGGGCGAGATCATCTCGACGGCCGACTTCAGTTACCACGGCATCCTGTACGGCCTGCTGATCATGATCCTGTTCTTCATCGGGGCCCTGGTCTGCGCGCTGATGCTGGTCTTCGCGATCCTCTTCACCCTGATCGCGCTGATCTACGGCCTGAACTCCTGCTTCCGCCTGGCCGACGTGCACGAGCTGCTGCCGGCCCTGATCTCCCCGCTCCTGGTCTGGTCCCTCTTCGCCCTGGGCCTGTTCGACGGCCCGGACGTAGCGGCCCCGCCCGTCGTGCTCTGGACGTTCCTGCTGGGCGGCCCGTTGTCGGTGACGGCGCTGTCGGTGTGGGAGGTGCGGAGGCTGCGGGGCCAGTACGGGATCACTCTGCGGACGGCACTGGGCAGGTAGGGCCTTACCGGGAAGTCCTCCTGGTAAGTCATTCCCAGGAAGTCATTCCCAGGAAGTCCTTCCCGGTAAGTCATCCCCCTGCCCGGCGCCCGGCGCCCGGCGCTTACGCCCGCCGGTCGGCGACGGCCCAGGAGGCCAGGGCCACGGCGCCCGCGACACCGAAGACCGACGGCCAGGCGCCGACCTTCTTCGCCAGCGGGTGCGATCCGGCGAACGCGGCGACGTACGCGGCGGTCAGCGCACCGGCGGCCTTACCGCCCGCCCGCTGCCGCCACTGCTGCGCGGCGGCGGCACCGGCGACGGCCAGGACGGCCCCGCCGAGCTGCCGCTTCTTGGTCCAGCGAGCGACGCCGTAACCACCGACGAGCCCGGTCGCGGCGATCACCGAGCTGGGAACCTTCGCCATGTCTGCCTCCCTTTGTCTGTGCCCTGAGGCTAACGCCGGGGTCGGCAGACAGGCTGAACCTGAGTCGAGGCTTGTCAAGTTTCCGACGACCCAGGAGGAGCCGAGGGTCAGTCCCACTGCTCGTCCGCGAGGGAGCTGACCGGCTGCGGCTTGCCGATGACGGCCAGGGCGATGAAGAAGCTGATCTGGCCGATCGCGATGGTGAGGGTGGCCAGCGCCTTCTTGTCGTAGTGCTTCGCCACCTCGGCGTACAGCTCGTCGGAGACGCGCTCCTGGCCGTGCGGGGCGGGCTGGAGGGTGGCCTCCACCAGGGCGAGGGCGGCGCGCTCGGCGTCCGTGAAGTACGGGGCGTCCTGCCAGGAGGAGACGGCCGTGATGCGCTCCTCGGACTCCCCGGCCTTGCGCAGGAAACCGGTGTTCAGGACCGTCAGGTAGGTGTTCCCGACGATCTGCCCGGCGCGCAGGTGGACGAGGCTCATCGTGGCGCGCGGCACCGAGCGGTTGCCCGTGGCCCGGAAGAGGGCGGCGCTGATGTCGTTCAGCTCGGGAACGAACTCGGCCGGGTTGGGCATACGGGAGATCGAGGTGTTCGTCATGGCTGCGCTCCTTGGTGTGGGCTTGATCGGCGTCTTCACAGCACTGACGGACGGGCGCACGGAGATGTGACAGGAATCGGGAGAGATTTTTCCGGCGTGCTCCGAGCCTGCTCCGGGCGTGCTCCGACCCTGCTTCTGGCCTGGTGGCAGCCCTTCCCGTGCCTCAACTACTCTCGAAAAACGAGCCGTTGATGCCGGCAGCGCATGGCATGGCGACGGAGAGGGCGGAGGGCGGAGGGCGGCGAGGGAGTCGCGCACGCATTACGAGAGTGGCGCGGCAGCACCCTCACCGCGTCCTCGTTGGGCCCGACGGGTGCTCCGGCCCCTTCATCGTCGAGCCGCATGACGGGCATGGCTTTCGAGCCGTGGAAGGATCGGTGCCATGGGTGGCACCGAGAAGCGCTGGGTGTACCGGGTCGACGAGCCGCACGGTTCGGAGGGCTGGCGCCCCTACGGCGGCCACCCCGGGCGCCGACGGGGGACCGTCACCACCGACGACCCGGCCCATGGCGCGAAGTACGTCGCCGCGCTCGTCGTCACCGACCTGGTGACCGAGTGGGAGGTGCGCGGCGTCGGGGAGAGGCATGTGCGCGTGATCGTCTGGGAGGACGAGGAAGGCGTCGGCCCCGAGGACGCGGTTTTCACCGTGGAGATCCAGCCCGACCTCGACTCCTGAGAGGGCGCCTCTCAGACCCGCTCAAGCGCCCGATGAGGGCGGTCGGGCAGCTCCACGGCGATGGCGTCCCCGGGCCGCACAACACCCCCCGCCTTCACCACACCCATGACCCCGGCCCTGTACACGATGCGCCCGTCCTCACCGCGCCCCACGACCTCCTTCAGGAGCCCCTTCTGGAAGTTGTCGATCTGAGCACAGGGATTGCGCAGCCCGGTCACCTCGACGACGGCGTCGTCCCCGATCCGCAGCAACGCCCCGGTGGGCAGCCCCAGCAGATCGATCCCCCGGGTGGTGATGTTCTCCCCGAGCTGCCCGGCCGCCACCCGGAACCCGTCGCCCGCGACCTCCTCGAAAAGCTCCTCATGAATGAGGTGCACCTGACGCAGGTTGGGCTGAGTCGGGTCCTGAGCAACGCGGGACCGATGCTTGACGGTGACGCCGGCATGCACGTCCCCCTCGACCCCGAGCCCGGCGAGCAGCGTGATGCTCTCCCGATTCGGCTTGGTGAAGGAGTACTCCCCGTTACTGCTCACGGCAGTGACAGTCCCACCCATGTCGCAACCCCCGCTTCTGCTTGTCAGCTCTCGGCTCCGAGACCAGCCGAGAGCCTAACCCGCCTCCACATGTGACCCGATGGTGGTGGCCTGGGGAGGGGCGGGTGCTCGCCCGACGCGTGATCCGCCGGACAAGCACCCGAAGGTACGGTGACGTCCTACTTCTCGGCGCGGAGGGTGTCGAGGAGTCCGTTGTCCTCGTCGTTGATGCCCGCGGCGAACCAGATGCTGTTACGGCCGCCTGACTTGTCGGTGCCCGTGGCCCCGGCCGGCGCAGCGGCGACGAGCGCACCGAGGGCAAGCGTGTCCGTAGTCAGCCGTCGCAAATTGGGACGGGGTCTACGGGCGGGTACGGCGACATGCAGGGCCTGTGATCGTGGACGGAATTTGACGCCGCCCTCCACCGGTGACCGCGGCTTGCACCGGTGCGGGGCCATGGCATCCTTCCCGAGGACCGTCCCTGACCCGACCGGCGGTGAACCCCAGTGAACGACCACGACCACGACCGCGACCACGCCCTGGACCTGAACCTGGATCTGGACCGGGCTCTGGCGGTCGCGACCGACTTGGCAGCCTGGGCATCAGAGACGATCCGCCGCCCGCGTGACGGTGGGGTGCGGGAGAAGGCAAGCCCGGCAGACATCGTCACGCAGACGGACGAGACCATCGAGGCCCACGTCCGCTCGGTCCTACGGTCGGCCTTCCCGACCCACGGCATCGAGGGCGAGGAATACGGCACCGACAAGCCGACAACCCCGAACGCCCCGTACTGGGTGGTGGACCCGGTGGACGGCACGACAAACTACGCCCACGGCATCGGCTGGTGCTCCTTCTCCCTCGGCCTGGCGGCCGCCGACGGCACCCCCCTACTCGGCTTGGTGGCCGACCCTTGGCGAGGAGAGACCTTCACGGCAATCCGAGGAAGAGGCGCCCACCTGAACGGCACCCCGACCCGCGCAGCCACCCACACCACCCTCACAGGCCACCTCTTCCTCACAGAATGGGCAGCCCACGCCCACTGGCCGGGCCTGGACCCCCTCCTCACCGCCCTCTCGGCCCGCCACTGCACGGCAAGGGTGATGGGCTCGACGGCCCTGTCCCTGGCCCAGGTGGCAGCAGGTCGGGCCACCGTCGCAGCCATCGGTGAGTTCCATGCGGTGGACGGGCTTCCGGCGTACCTGATTGCGAGGGAGGCGGGGGCGGTGGCACTCCCTGAGGTGCCTGCGTATGACGAGCCGTTGCTGCTGATAGCGCCTGGCGTTGCGGAGGAGATGACGGAGCTGTGGCGCACTATCCAGACCGGAGAGGCATAGAAGGCCGCCGCTCACAGGTCGTCACCCCTTGCTCCAGAAGGCCAGAGCTTTGCTGATCAGCCTGCTGGCAGCATCTCCGTAGCTCGCGGCGCTGCTCAGGGCATCGAATGCCTTCTCGTGGAGCGCGAGTTCGTCGGTGTCAGTGATGTCCACACCTGACGACACGAGTTCGTAGTGGACCCGCCCGCCGTCGTACATGTTGAAGCCGGGCATCGGGATCACACCCACCTCGGCCGTGGCGGGCAGGACGCCGAGAGTGAGTGAGGGCAGATCGATGTCGCGGAGCACCCGCTCCATCTGCTCGCGCATGACCTCCGGCCCACCGACATTGGTGTACAGGGGCCTGCTCGCCAAGGATCACGTCGTAGTGATGCTCCCCGTCGTACAGAACCTGCTGACGCTCCATGCGCTTGGCTACACCAGCTGCCACGTCGTTCGGCACACCGAGAAATTCGACGACCTTGCGCAGGATCACGCCCGCGTAGGCCTCGGTCTGGAGCGTGCCCCAGATCATCTCGGGTACATACGCCTTGCCGTGCCGCGTCTGTTGGTACCAGTGGATGACCTCGTCCTGGATGTCTTCCGTACCGGTGGACAGCCGCTGCTGCCAGGGAATCAAGCTGGTCACACTGACTCTCCTTGCTCAATGGGACAGGCCAGTTCAGGCTTCGAACGGTTCGGAGAACACGTCACGACGGCGAGCGACAGGTACAAGGGACGCTCAAGGTAGAACCCGAGCGACACATCGCAGCTCGAACTCAGCCTCTCAGCCGTGGAGTTGACCAGCAACGGGAGATCGATGAAGGCGTGCTTCCATTCGGAGGCAAACCGGGGCGCGTACTCGGCCACGCGCGCCTCGATCCAGGCGGCCGCGTCCTTCGCCTCATCCCACGTGTCACGAACCAAGGAACGCGGTTTGGCGAGCCAGTAGGCCGTCTCCAACGGAGGGAGATCCACGGTCAGGAACTCCGCTGCCACCTCGCGATAGCGCTGGATCAGCTCCGGCTTACTTCCGGCCGGCGGCGGCTCGGGATGCGGAGGCCGCCGGAGGGCCTCCTGGTCGAAACGCTCTTTCGCCCCAACCCATTGATAGCCGTGGTAGTGCACCAGTCGTTCCTGTCGGGCGTCGAAGGTCGGAGGAGGACCGGTCCCGGTTCCACGCGGGAGCCGGGACCGGCCAGGGGCAGATCAGACAGGCAGCCCGAACCTCGCCGGATCGATGCCGGCTGCGTCCAGCTCCTCCGTGGTGAACCGCAGCGGCTCCACATCCGGCCGCTTGCTGTCACCCAGCGCCCAGGCGTCGTCGCCGATCCGGGCGAGGGTCACGCACCCCTCGGTGCAGGGACCTCCGCACGCTTTCACGAAGGAGGCCCCGCTGATGTCGAGCCCGTACAGCTTGGTTCCGTCCAGCATCACTGCACCTTCCTGCTCAGCTGACGCGGCCGTGTCTGACCGCCGCCGCCCTTGGCGGGCGGGAGTTCATGGGGATGCGAGGCACAAAAGCCAAAGTGGCCGGAGCCCTTACCGCGCCCGGTACAGCGCTGGCACTGACACGGCGGCCACTCCGTGGTGATCAGGGGCGGAGGGGCATCCGTAGGGAATACGGCGCGTTCGGGCCCCCACGTCCTGCCGGAGTCCTGCGAGATGCGGATGGTCATTAGCGGGCGATCAGGAAAGAGCGCCGTCACCTTTCCGTATCTCACAGCACGTGCCCGTTGGCCCGCTGTTGGCACGCGTAAATCCCCTGAGCTTTTCTGGATATTCGCCATCGCCTCTCCCAGGATCTTGTGACGCACTCATGATCCAGCGATGGGGTGGGGAGGGCGAGCCCTATTCCCGTTGTCTACTAAAGATCAACGGTAGAGTGCGGCCCATTCTTGAAGGAGGGTCCTGGCTGCCTCTCCGAAGTGAGAGTTCTGCTCGTACTGATTGAACACGTCCAGATGTTCGGCAACATCACGGGAGTCGCGGAAGACTGTCCGCCCGGTGAACGTCTCGATGGTGGCGAGCCTGTCGTCGTAGACCGTGAAAGTGTTCATGGGGCCACGACTTATGGCCGTGCCAGTGGGGATGAGACCTATTCGTATGTTGGGAAGGTGGGACAGCGAACCCAGTCGATCGATCTGCACGGCCATGGCCGGCGGAGGGACCACAGCCCATCGGACTGCCTGCTCTGTGAGCAGAAAAGTGAAGCGCTTGGTGGTGTCGTACAGCACTGTCTGCCGCTCCAGCTTCCGCGCCACCGTCTTCGAGATATCTCCAGGTGAGTACGCGAGGCTGGCGCGAATATATTCAGGTGTGGCCAGCAAGCCAGTGATCATTGCAGGCAGGAAATAACGAAGCTCCCTGGCGTCAGCCTCAAGACCGGCCAACTCTGCCTGGCGCTTCTCCAGGCCGCGCCGCCACAACGACCGGATGGGCTCCCACTCGGTGTTCGCCAGCCGGGCCAGCGACGTTATTTCGGCAACCAGTTGCTCTGGGGCGTTGAGCGCCCGCAGGATGAGTTCGACGTCGACCAGACTCGGCGTAATCTCGGCAGTCTCGATCTTACTGATCTTGGACTGCGACACATTGCAACGCTTGGCGAGCCGGACTTGGGACAGTCCGGCTCGCTTGCGCAGCGTTCGCAGCGTCTCGGCCAGGTCGGCTTTCGATTGCCCCAGCTGCTGAGGATCAAGCGCCAAGGCCCTTCACGTACTCCTCGAATGGCACCGATTCCGCGAGGGCGATGCGCTGGTACTCCCGGTACGGTACCGGGTCGCCTTCGTGCACTTCCCGGCTGATCTGAGTCCCGTCCGGCTCGTAGTGCATCAGAACGATCTGTGAACGGTCGAACATCCAGAAGTCCTGAACGCCGGCGAGAGGATTGGGCCGATCGGTCACGTCGAGGATGCGGATCGCCTCGCCGGCTTCGACGTTGTGGCGGTAGTGCTCGAACTCGAAGCGAAGGTAGTCACTGAGGGGCTGAGTGACGATGTGCACTCGCCCGACACTGCGGCCACTCGCCACGTACACTCTGACCCGGTCGAACCAAGGCTGCGTCGCTTCACGCGTCACCGGCTCCCCCGCCAAGAATCGGCGGATGGCCTCTTCCTCCTGCGGCACACGGTAGACGGGCAGAGTCTCCAAACGCCACGCCTCATCTTGCATGGCGTCGAATGTCCTCCGCCAGTCCTCACCAGCCAAGAGCACGGACAGCCTCCCTCAGGACCGCCTCCGGGATCTCCACGAGCGCCTCTCCTTCGGACGGGTCGAAGGCATTCGACAGGCTCCCCTGGACCACGAACGACCCCGAGCCGGTTCGGTACACGTTGGGGCAGTCATCGCCCCCGCACTCCCCGTTCCCATTGCCGGTCAGCCGCGTCAGATCCGCACGTGCCATTGTGCCCCCTGTACGACGGGCAGGGCCTGTCCCTGCCTCCCAGGATGACGCTAGGTCGGCTCGGTACAGGGCGTCCATGACGACAGGGAAATATTCCCGTAGTGGGGTAGTTGATCTACTGTGCTCGGCTGCAGCTGGCCTCTTCAGCTACTGGTGCACTGTCGACTGAGAAGACGTGCTTACTACGCTGCGCCCATGATTCGTGCCGTTGTGTTCGACGTCGGCGAGTGCCTCGTAGACGAAACCAGGGAGTACAGTGCCTGGGCCGACTGGCTCGGTGTGGCCCGCCACACCTTCCACGCCGTGTTCGGAGCGGTCATCGCTCAGGGGCGTGACTACCGAGAGGTCTTCCAGGAGTTCCGCCCCGGCTTCAACCTGAACGAGGAACGTGAGAGGCGATCCGCGTCCGGTCAGCCGGAGACGTTCGGCGAAGAGGACCTTTACGAAGACGTCCGGCCCGCACTGACCAGGCTGCGGGCGGACGGCGTATGGCTGGGTATCGCAGGCAACCAGACGATCCGGGCCGGCACGATCCTGCAGGAACTGTTCGCGGATGAGGTCGACTTGATCGGAACCTCGGATGACTGGGGAGCCAGCAAGCCAGATCCGACCTTCTTTCACCGTGTTGCCGAGGTGGTCCCCTTCAGCAAGGACGAGATCCTCTACGTCGGCGACCGCATCGACAACGACATCCGGCCGGCCGCCGCCGCAGGCATGTGCACTGCCTTGGTCCACCGAGGGCCATGGGCCACGACCCAGTGGCGCTCGGCGGAAGCCGAGAGGCTCCCGACCTTCAGAGTCGAGAGCCTTGGGGAACTGTCAGGACTGATCAAGACCTTCAACGACTCAACGGACTGACACCCGCCGTCAGGCAGGGAGCCGTACAGTTGCCGTCAGCCCTCGACGTCGTGCATCACGGAACGTATGAAGGAGAGCCAAGCCCTGCTGCCGACGGTGATCTCAGCTTCTTCCGCATTCTTCGAGTCCCGCACACGGGCCCTGTCATCCGCCAGCGCGCACTGGACGCACTCCCCTCCCGCACCGTTGCTGTACGACGACGTACGCCACACCGGTCGGCTGCTCCCGCTCGGGGCTGCATTGCTCAACTCGCGTATTCCTTCAAGACCGTTTGGATGCGTTGGGCCGAGCGCTGAGGGCTCAGGGCGGCAGCCCGAAGGCCGTCGAAGGCCCGGGTGTACTCACGAACATGATGCTCGCCCTCCAAGTAGACAGCATCAGTGATGCCGTCCCGGTAGACGATGTCAGGGTCCTCCGGGGCAGGAAAGCCCAGCATGGTGAATGAGCCCGTGGCCGGATAGGTGCCTGAGTCGAAGGGAAGGACCTGCAGGGTAACGGTCGGCAACTGGGCTGTGTCCAGGACGTGTTCGATCTGTTCGCGCATCAATCCCCGATCTCCGATGACGTTGCGCAGAGCGCCCTCGTTCACGATGAACCAGGCTTCGGGAGCATCGGGCCGCTTCAGCATGGCTTGACGCTCCATACGTACTTGTACGGCCCTGTCGATGTCCTCGGCGGACATGTGCGCACCGGTTTTGTGGAGCTCTGAGGCGTAGGCGTGGGTCTGCATGAGGCCGGGTACCAACTCGCACTGGTACTGGCGGAAGTTGGACGCGTCCTGTTCCAGGCCGATATAGATGTTGAACCATTCCGGAACACCAGAGCCGTGGACCTGCCACCAGCCCCGCACCTTGGCCTGGCGAGCCAGCGACTTGAGAAACTCTCGTAGCTCGTCGCTGGCGCCGTAGAACCGGCAGAGCGCATCGATGTCGGATGGCTGGACCCGACCTGTCCCCGTCTCCATCCGATTGACCTTGGAGCCGCTCCAGTCCAGGGCCTCACCAACCTGGGCGCAGGTCAGCGCGCTCTTCTCGCGGAGCTTCTTCAGCTCGATGGACAGACGGCGACGGCGCGCCGTCGGTGAACCGGCCATCACAACCCTCTTTCCAGTACCGGGTGTTCAGTCTCGCGCCAAGGGGTGGGCTTGCCAATCACTCGTAGGTGGGAATCCCGCCGTGCACATTGCACAAAGGGATGTGCACGCAGCACTCTGGTCGGCGACGCAACTCACAGTGAGTTTTCGTGACACTCCGCTGTTCGTGCAGCGTCGGCTGCGACGAGAGGAGCTTTCGTGAGCCAGGAAGCATGCATGTCACGTAGGCCGTGGGACTTGGCCTTCACCGCTGAGCCCGAGGGAGTGGCAGCCTTGCGGCGCATCATGCGGCTGCACCTGGGGATCTGGGGTCTGCAGGATCTTACCGACGACGCTCAGCTCTGCCTGAGCGAGTTGGTGTCGAACGTCATCACACACGTCGGCAACGGCACACCGGCCACCCTGGCCGTCTCCATGAGCGGCACCCGTTTGCGCATCGAGGTCCACGACCCCGACACCCGCGTCCTCCCCACCCTCGCCGATGCCGACTCCAATTCCGAGGCCGGACGAGGCATGGCTCTCGTCGATGCCGTCGCCGACCGCTGGGGCGTGCAACTCCGGGGCGACCGCAAAGTCACCTGGTGCGAGCTGGCAACGGGGCTTGCTTCGCCGAACGGTCATGTGGAAAGGCCTGGTGTGTCGCGGGCCGAGTCCTTGCTGAGCGTCTACGTCGGAGCCCAGATGTCCCGCAGTACGGACTTGAGCTGGCTGGGCGCGGCCGTGGCGGAGGAAGCAGTGATCACGGCCATCACCGACTTCCTCCACTGGCTAAGGGCACACGGCTTTGATGTCGACGAAGTCCTGGACCATGCCCAAGCACGCTTCGAGGGGCAGATCACGGAGGTCGGAGGCCTTCCGTGTCGCATCGCGCGATGAAGACTCCATCGTTCAAGTTGACCAGCAATCAATTTTGTTGATCCGGCACGCTTTCAAATATCCCTTGATACGATCGCTTCTTCAGACTGGTTGATCAAGGAGATGCGGTGGAAGCAGTCGACCGCCGGGAGGGCTTCGGCGTCTGGCTGGAGCGGCAACTGCGAACGCGGCAGATGACCCAGACCTCGCTGGCAGACGCCCTTAATGTCACTCCAGCCGCGGTATCAGCTTGGATCACGGGGCGCGCCGAGCCTCGCGAAGACAGGAAGCGAGCGGTGGCAGCCGTCCTCGGTCTGGACGAGGAGACCGTTCATCGTCGTGCCGCAGAAGTTGCTGCTGCTTCGTCCCTCAAGTGGCACCACCGGCCGGCGCATGCGGACGGCGGCCGAGAGTTCGGAAATGCAGCGGCGTTCGCGTTCGACGCGGACGTTGCCGTGCTTGCCCGTGAGGCGACGCAGAACAGCCTTGATGAGCAGCATGATCCAAACCAGCCCGTCCGCGTCCGGTACACACTCAACGAGCTGTCGGGCGAGCATCGAAGGGCGTTTCTCGACGCCCTTCGATGGAGCGAGATCGAGCCGCACTTCGAGGCCGCTGCCACGCAGAGACACAAGGTCGGCCGAGTCATCGCCGAGGGCCTGCGCGAGATGCGTGAGTCCGATTCGCTGCTACTGCTTCGAGTCGACGATTACAACTGCACAGGTCTGACCGGCGCCGACTACGGGGACAACAGCAAGTTTGCCGCCGTCCTTCGGGACCAGCTCAACAGCCACAAGGGCAGCGGAACCGCGGGCGGTTCATACGGCCTGGGCAAGATCACGCTTTGGGCAACGAGCCGTCTGGGTCTTGTCCTCGTCAACAGCACCCTGTCCCGCCCTCATGAGGGACGCACGGAACGTCGACTCTACGGGCGTCTCGAGTTGCCCTGGCACGAGGACAACGGACGTGCCTATGCGGGCTTGGCCGGGTTCGGTGAGACCGATACGGAGCCGGGGCGCGAGGGCACGGCCCGATCGTGGTGGGCGCACGAGGAAACAACCAGATCACTCCATCTCGAACGCGAAAGCCGTGATCCCGGCACGTCCTTCCTGATAGTCGGTGCACACGATGCCGCAGGTGATGCGCAGAGCCTGCAGGAGATGCACGAGAAGCTTGTCAGGGCGCTTGCCGACAACTTCTGGGCTGCGATGACCTCCGGGCGAGAAAGCAGTCCTGTTCTGGAGGCGTCTGTCACGACACTGCGCAATGGTCAGGTCGTGATCCCCGAACAGCGAGTCGACCCCGCCGATCACCAACCTGCGCGTACGCGTGCGCTCCGAGCGTTCCTCAACGGCGAGACGGTCGAGCAGCGCACCGAGACCAGTCAGGTTGCGATGGCTCACGTGCCTCTACTCGTTCCTCCTGAGAAGGGCAGCGGTCGTGCCGGCGCCAGTACTGAACACAGAGCTGTGCTGCTCATAACGGCAGCCGACGACAATGATCGGGAGCCGAATCGTCTGGTGTGCATGCGTGGCAACCGCATGACGGTCCTGAGACGGCGTGTGACTGATCTTCCTCTGAGCACCGACGCCTTCCAGGCCGTTCTCCTGGCCGGCAGGGCGACCGGATCAGACAGCCATGACGCCGAGTTGGCCGAACGTTTCCTGCGCGCTGCGGAGCCCCCCGAGCACGATGACTGGACCAAGACCGAAGACCTCGGCACCACGTACGCCCGAGGCGCGCGCCAACGGATCGAGGACTTCCGCAGGGACATGATGGCCGCGGTCCGCGCGCTTGTCGGTCGCCGTGAAACGAAGAACAACACGGACGGACCGGCAGTGCTCAGGGAACTGCTGCGCATCGACGGACACTCGATGGGCGCCCGTCGTCCGGACAGGCATCCCGTAGTTCGTCACGTGGAAGGCGAGGTCGATGCGCGGGGCGCCTGGAACGTGAAGGTCGAGGTCAAACTGCCGCGGCGTGAGGATCCGTGGTCGCTGACTCCTGTGGCCAAGTTCGACGTGCGCTCGGGCGCCAAGCCCGTCGTCACGTGGGCGAAACTCATCGCAGGTGAGAACTGTCGAGTCGAGGACGGGACGCTGCACTTCGACGCCGGGGCTGGAAATGCCTCCTTCGGAGGAGTGACGGATGTATCCAGCCACCCGGTCACAGGTCAGATGGCACGGCTGATCGTCGACTTGCAGAAGGCGAAGGGACCCACGACGTGAATATCGTGTTCCCGTACAGGACCTTGGCGGGAGACATCGGCTTCGAGGTCACGTCCGCGAAGTTGGACGGCCGGGCTCTCCCTCTCACCATGATTTCGCGGGATCAACGGGCTGTGGCCCTGCATGAGGCGGAGCGATCTCGATGGGACGAGGCCCGCCTGGACATCAAGGCCACTCTGCCCGAGAAGGAGCTTGCAGGGGGACCGTGGGGTGACCTCGTCTGCCTCGCGGTACTGACCGAGTCCGTGACCAACGCAAGAACGGTCGCTCGACTTGCCCCTGGCGGAGGCAGTTGGAGTGGCAGCCTCGTTTTCGCCAGGGAAGCGCACCACGTGCGCGCAGCCCTCACAGTTGTCGTGGTCGCCACCGTCGATGGTGAAGCCGGACGGCTGATCGGCACGGCGGAAGAGACCTGGACCGTTGAACTCAATGAACGTGTGCCTGCGCGCAAACAGGAATTGAACATCCACGAGGTGGACTTCCGGACCGGTCCCCCCGAGTGGTTGCAGCAGTTCCAGGATGCCCCGTGGGTGGTAGAGCCCAGCGGTGACATGCCGACCGTTCATCTCAACTCCGGTTTCGAGGGCCTTACCGAATTCCTGGGTGGAGGCGGTACCCCTGCGGAGAAGGCCGTTCGCGGCATGCTTGCGGCGCAGATCGCAACCGAGGCTTGGACGGCCATGTTCCATGCGGCGGTTGGCGATTTGGAGTGGGATGACGAGGGGACACCGCAGTGGCCGGCGGGCTGGAAGGACGGAGTGCTGCGTTCCATGCTCCCCGATGTTCTGCCGGAGCTGTCAGCGAGCGATGCCCTCTTGGAGATACACCTGCGTAGAACCGAGGGGGGTTGGCAGGAACTCCAGCCCCGCATACAGTACGCGGCTGCCCGGCGCGCCAAGGCTGCCAGGAACATTGGTAACAGCTTGCGGGCGATGAGCCGTGTCGCGGAGGGCGACTGACAATGAATCGTTCATTCATCGATCTCCCGGAGCAGATGGCGCTGCTGCCGGACATTGTTGCGTCCAAGTACCTCACACACAGCGTTCTTTCGGGTAGCGAGCGACCGCCCAGAGTGGCTCTCCTGCGAGCGAGCACGACGATCGAACCTGCCGGAGCACGCTGGAATGTTGGCCCTGTGCGAGACCTGGTCGACGTCGCGATGCGGCGGCATGACGGTGACCGCGCCGCTGCTGACGCATGGCTTGCTCCGAGACTGCACGCGACACTCCGAATGACGAGGAGGGAGGCGGCGGACACCGGGCTTTGGAACTTCCTGGCCCTGGTGGTGGCGCCGGACTACGTCCTGTGGCGGCACAAGGGGCACACCAAGGAAGGCGAACGGGCCACAGCGGACCGCTTTGTCGGTGTGCACTACAAGCAGACGTTTGCTCGGCTGTGGTGGGCCGCCGAGATGTTCAGGGACGGAGACGACTACGAGCCTTCCTGTATTGCCTGTGGCAATCAGGATGTCCTGAACACCATGCTGCGTCTTGAGGTCATTGACCACAGGCCGACAGCTCGAGCCGTTGTGCGGCTGTTGGAGAAGGGCGTGGTGAGTACAGGCCGACAGGTGAACGGCCTGGCCACGGCGATCAATGCGGCGGCAAGCACGCTCGTGTACGACGTCGTCGCTCCGGATGACGGACCAGACTCCGAAGCGCGCCGCTACTGGATCGACGAGGCCGAGAACGCCAGTCCTGCGCCCAGGGACAACCTGCCCTTCGGGCCGGACGACGGCCAAGTTCCGGCCAACTCGGTCGACGTGCTGGTCCACCGCTTCACAGAGCTTTTCGCCGAGGCTCCGATTCGCGGGAAGGAGAAGGAGACGACAACGCCCATGCCGAGCGAGGGCGTCAGCCTCGACAAGCCCTACTCACCCTTTTAGGCGCTCGTGGATGGCCTGGGCCAGGGATCGGCCCAGGCCGACGGGAACCGCGTTGCCGATCTGACGAGCAATCTGAACCTTGCTGCCGAACCACTTGAAGTCGTCGGGGAAGCCTTGGATCAGCGCGGCCTCGTAGTGGGTGATCGGCCGGTTTTCCACCGGATGCAGGTAGCGTCCCTTTTCCGGCTTGTAGAACTCCGTGCGGATCGTCACGGACGGGCGGTCGACGTGCATGCGCCCCATCACATCGCCGGAGCCGCTGTTGTGCTTGTCCCAACTCGGCGTCGACAGGTAAGTGTTGACACCGTCGACCTCGGCCCACTGGCCTCTCAGGTCGTGGCGATTGCCGCCCTTGGGAATGGCTCGGTATCGAGCCAACGACTTAGCCGTGGGGCTGCGGCCGATGTGGAGTTCGGTGGTCTTGTAGGGGCCTGGCAGAACGACGCCCAGCGGCTTGTCAGTGCGATCCGGAAGCTCCAAATTCGGAGCGTCCTTGGGGGTGAGGTCGAAAACGGTCGGACCGACCCTGATCCAGGGGAGGAGTTCGGTCGACAGGCCGTCCGGATCATCGAGGCTGGGTTGGGCGGGGCCGGCATCACGGGCGTGCGTGGGACGGGGATGCTCCAGAGGTTCGCCGAGGTCGTTCCGTGTCGCGATGACGATGGCCCGTCGACGCGCCTGAGGGACGCCGTAGTCGGCGGCGTTGAGTACCTTCCATCGCAGTGTGTAATTGGCCAGTGCTCCGCCCTTGGCAGTCGCTTCCCTGAGGCTCTCAAACTCTTGGGATGCCAGGAAACGATCGACGTTCTCCAGAACGAAGATCTTGGGCTGAATGGCCTTGACCACCCGCACGTACTCGACCCACAGCCGGTTGCGAGGGTCGTCCACCTTGGGCTTGTCGGGATTGTTCCTGTGGAGCGCCGAGAATCCCTGACACGGCGGTCCCCCCATGATCACGTCGACATTGCCCGCGTACGGCTTCGGGTCCCAGTCCGTGATGTCCACATTGGCTACATGAGCGCTGCCGAAATTGGCTGCGTACGTGGCGGCCGCGGCCTCGTCGAACTCGACCGCGGCAACAGACGTGAACGGTGAGGAGCCGGGACCGGCCGGCTCGTAGGCACGAAATCCCGCCGAGAACCCGCCCGCGCCGGAGAACAGGTCGATCACTGTGATCGAAGAGCCGGACGGCATGGGACCGGCTACGGCGTCAGGCGAGATGGTGGACATGGGAAGACAGTCTACTGGTGATCAAGCAACTGTCGGCTGGGACTCTGGGCATGCGCGGTGAGTGAGCCTGCTGTCGCCTGCTGTTACTGGGGGGGTGCGATTACGTACGAGGTGACCGACGGAGTGCCATGGCGATCCGGCGCCCCAGAGCTGCGGCGATGGGAGGCGGCGTTGTCTGGCTGATCTGCCGGTATGCGGACGTCTTCTTGCCGAGGATCTTCCAGTCGGAAGTGAAACCCTGCAACAGAGCCACCTGGTCGACGGTAAGGCGTGGCAGGCCGAAGCGAGGTTCGATTTCTCGGTTCAGTCGGAAGTCTGGCCCTGGGACCGTGTCGCCGATACTCCCGCCATATACGCCCCAGCGAGCCCAGATGGCCTTTGCTCGACTTGCGCCGAGATCGGCACCACCGCGCCCGGTGGCACCTCCCATGATCAACGGGGCGGGCTCGCAGGCACGAGCCGCCCAATCCGCTGCCTCTGGCCAACCCCTGGAAGACATGGACTCGTGCAAGGTCTCGCCGAGAGTGGGGCAACAGCCCTGGATCGGGCCTGGCCACTCGAAGAAGGCCAAGTCCTCGGGGTGCATGGCGACCATGAATCCATGCGGTCGATGTTGAGGCACACCGAAGTCGGTCGCTGTGAGAACGGATGACGTCATCGCGTAGCCCAGGTCCTCGACCGCCTCAGTGACCTTTCGTCGCTCGGCCTCGAACTTGCCGGCACGAAGGAATGTCGGGATGTTCTCGATGAGGAGAACGCGCGGACGCACGAAAGACGCCATGTCCAGTACCGCTTGCAGCGTGTCGCGCTTGTCGACGGTGGCCAGTTGCTTGCCCGCGATTGTGTACGGGGACCGGGGTAGTCCGCAGCTCAACACATCCGCATGGTCCAGAGGCGCGTGGTCCAGGGGGTCGATGCGTTTCAGGTCTCCGTGAATCATGTACCAGTGGGGCCGGTTGTGCGAGACCGTGTTGCAGCTGTCCTCGTCGATGTCGATCGCTGCCGCCACATCGAATCCTGCCCGCTCGAGTCCGAGAGCCTGGCCTCCGACTCCCACGCACAGTTCGATCACGGTGAATCGGCCCGTTTGCATGCGCCTGTGCCCCCTGCCCCCTATGCGCGACCCGCTCGCGCGGTTTCAGGGTAGAGGGACAGGACAACACTCATTGCCCTGTAAGGCGCGAGCAGCGGCGCCGCGCCCCACAGAACGACTGTTTCAAGTCAGGAGGGCTCATGCCTGCTTTCTGGTGATGATGGCCTCGTCGGAGGAGTCGATGGTGGTGAAGACCACCACCTTCCCGTCGTGGCCCCTGGCAGAAGCCGGGGCGACGAAGGCGAAGGCCACGACCATCTTGCTGGGGTCGATACGACCTGAACTCTCAGCTTCCGCCCTGTGTTGAGGCTCGATGATCGGGTAGAGGACCACGGCTCCTCGCCGCTCCGCGACGTACCGCTCGGTGGCGGCGTCGCCGCTCGGGGGGAGCGCGCCTGCGATCCGAAATGCGGTGGCCGTGTGCTTCGGGTCACGGATGGCACCGAATACCGGACCGCGCCGGCGCTGCCGGGCGAACCACGAGAAGGCGCGACTTGACGTGCCGATGGAGACCGTCTTGTTCCCGGAAGCGTGCTGGGGAGCGATGACCACCCAGTCGTCGACCTCAGGCTGCGGCGATCCGCAGATTTCGGTCAAGTAGGCAAGATGCGGAGCGAACTGCGCTTCGGCTCCCCATTCCAATGAGCGCACCAGGGTGAGGAACGACGCGGCGGAGAGCGTTCCTGTCAGTGCGTTGAACCGGTGGCTCGACCCGTCAAACGTGTATTGGAAGGCGCTGGGGGTCGGTGACAGGGATTCGAGCACAGGAAGCCACAGGCCGGTGTTGTGACGCAGCGCCGCAGTGCCGACGGGGTAGGCAGTGGGCTCTTCCCACTGCCCCGGCGACCGCTTGTTGACGAGTCGCGCATTGAACATCTTGTTGGGGCTGGTGGGCTTCAGCCATGACAAGTGCTGTGACACGAGCGGCGGTACCTGAGCAGGCGTTACCTGCGGCATACCATCGACGAGTTCTGCGTACTGCCGCAGTTCTCGGCGAAAGGTCTCCTCGTCGCGGCAGATCGCCTCGAAGGCCTCGTACAGGTCGATCTCCTTGGCACCCATGGTCTCCTCTCGTCCGAGGTACAACCGCACCAGGTCCTGGTATCCCTTGCGGAAACCGAACCATCGACCCATCTGCATCAGTGTCGAGGCGTTGTTCGTGCGGCGTCGGTAGTAGGTGACGGTGAGCCCCTCGATGGTGAAGCCACGGGAGAGCTTCTGGCCGCCGATCAGGATCTTCCAGATGGAGCGCTTGTCGAAGTCGGCTTCGCCTGTCTCGATGTCCTTGTCGCCGTTCACGACGATGATTGGCTGGTCGTCGCCGCCAATGCGTGTGGCGGCAGCGCCGATGTATCGAGCCAGATCGTCGTAGGAGGCAGGGACGGAGTGGCCGCCGCCCCGCGCCTGGGACACCGGGAGGAGGTCGGTCTCGAAGAGGCTACGCAGCCGTTGGTGGCCACTGGCCCCCGTGTAGCCGGAGTTCCACCACAACTTGGTCACTCGGCCCAGGAGTTCGCGGTGTGCTGCAGTGCGAACGGACTCGTGGATTAGCATTGTGTGGTGCTGGAAGTACCGGTCACCCAGACCGTTTTCCTCGCGATAGAGCTTCATTGCCGCAGTCAGGACGAACATGTCCATGGCTTGCTGCAGCGCGGTGTCGTCCTCATCGTCCGACAGGACGATGTCGCGCACGTGAGCCTTCTCGTTCGAGTTTGCGAACGTGCGTTCCTCGAATGGGACCGTCGAGTCCAGATCATGGAAGTCCTGCACGCCCATGTACCCGTGGGGGCGCGGCAGCGAGACGATGAAATCCTTCGGAAAGATGTCCTCGGTGTCGCTCGGATCGACGAAGACGTTGGCGAAGGGCGTAGCGGTGTAGCCGACGTACTGAGCTCGGGGCAGCATGCGTAGAAGCTCCGAGATCTTTTGATTGATCGCGGTGCGTTCGGCGTCCGGCTTGCTCGGATTGGTCGTATTGACAGAGGCCTCGTCCGACTCGTCGTCGATGATGAGGACGGGGATCTCCGAGAGTGGTGTCTTGATCTTGTTGAGATCCTTGACGAGCTTGGTGAGGACGGTCTTGTTCTTCTTCACGACCATCAGGCGTGCAGAGGAACGGTGCAGATTCTGCGGATGGTACAGCGGGAGTGCAGGTTCCTGCTTTTCGAATTCAAGGGCAACGATTCCCTGCAGGAGGCTCTTGTAGTCGTTGTCCCTCGTCGTCATACGAACGATGTCGAATGCTCCGAGAGTGGACGGCAGGCCGCCATGGGAGAGGAACTTACCCTTCGACCAGGCAGGATCGTCCGCGTAGTCGGATTCGTACTCCGCCGCACCGCGCAGGATGTTCTCACGACCGACGAGTTCCATGTCGAGTCGGCGCTGGGTCTGGGCGCGCAGCAGGTTGAGCGTGCCACCGAGCACGATGACCAGGCGATAACCGGCATCCACCGCCTTGGCGATGACGCCTGTGAAGTTTGCGGTCTTCCCGGACTGCACGTATCCGACCACCAGGCCCTTGGACTGGTAGGCCGCTTCGTCGGTTGGGTTTGCGAGCCGTTCCACGACACGGTCCGAAGCCGCGTCGAGTGCGGCTACCGCGGTTTCCTGCCAGCGCTTTTCCTCGGTCAGAAGGCGTCGATAGGCCGGCCAGTACCAGCTTCGTCCTTGTTGTGACTGCGGGGTGTACCAGGGCGTGAACTCGTCACTGATGACCACTGCGCCGGTATCGCGTGGTACCGGGATCAAGGTGTTCAGCAGCTCGCGGGTCTCCTCATGCAGGCCCAACAGCTCGAAGACCGCGGTTCGGCGGTCATCGGTACGTGGCTCCGTGTCCGACCAGACAGGCCCTTCTGCGTAGTCCCATTGCGTCAGCTGCTTACGCCAGAGCTCCACCAGTTGGTCCGTGGAGTGCGAGGAGCGAAGCGCTTGCTGGAAGTCCGACTCGGTGGCAAGGGATTCAGCCTCCGGCCCTTCGTCTTCCGCTTGATACTCCAGCGCACGCTGCAGATTCTTGGGCCGGTTGGCCTGCATGCCCCCCAGAGCCGATTTGTGGAGCGTGATCCGAACGATTTCTTGATTGTTCATGGAGAGGAGCCCTCAGGTCTTATGGGAGGCGGAAGTCATCCAGGACAGCAGGTGGTTCGATGGTCGGATGCAAGCCCGTGACGTCGATTGTGTATTGGATGTCGGATATTCGTTCCCAGGCGAAGTCGGAGAGTGACGAGGCATCCAGCCGGGGCAAGGTGGAAGCATCGAGAAGGACCGGGGCGGATCGAGGAGTCCAACGCTCGTCGTCGGCCGGGTCTTCCGACCAACCAGATGCCGCCAGTTGGCGATCCAGGCGGCTGAGCGATGCCGGCGCATGCCCAGCCACCGAAGCGCGAACGGCTTGGATGCACTCGGAGAGGGTCCGCCCGTCCGCACCTCCCCGGGTGAGCTGCACCGACACGAACCACAATGGGCGCCCCGGTGTTGAATCGAGTTGGTTGATGCCGTGAATCGTGTGGCGGCGTCGCTCGGATGCGGTGGTCTTCACCTCGAGGTCGAAGCCTGAGATTCCGAAATCGTGCTCCTCGGCTTCGGGACCTGTCCACGCCTCAACGGCGGACGCCCATCCGTACTTTTCGGCGATGCAGCGCATCATCGCCAGTTCTCCCATAAGGCCGAGACGTTTCTGCGTGCTCAAACCCCGGGGGCGACTCAACAGCGCGCTCCAGGCTCGAACCGTCTCTTCGAAGGCTTGGTCAAGCGTGCGGCCGTGCGTCACGATGCGGTCGGCGACGGCTGTGAGCAAGTCATGAAAATCGCGCATCAGCGTCACCTGAGTGGTGCTGATGCGTGCCAGTCTCATGCCCCGTTCCGCAATCTGATCTATGCGAATGGTCGGCAGAGAGGAGCGGGGCGGGCGGTGCCGACGGTCGAGTTCGACGTGCAGGGCTATGTCCCGTCCGCCGTGGCCGACGACGTACGAGACCTGCGGACGGGCAGAACGAGGAGAGAGGGGGAACGTAGTGGCCTGACCCTTGCCGAGGAAATACTCGACCTCCGTCCAAGGCACGTAAGGACTGTCAGACATCTTCGGCCACCCTGTCGAGTTCGGCGCGAGCTGCAGACACCAGGATTGCCTGCCACAACTGGAGGTTGTCCTTCTCGCGACTGCCGCTGTATTCCTTCTCGAAGACATCGTGCAACAGGATGTACATCAGAGACTTCAACAGGGGTGCGTCGTTGAGGCCACCGCGTCGACCGCCCAGGATGGCCGCCCGGTAGTGCTGGTTGAGGGTGATCGTTCGGCTCTCGCGGTCGATGTCGAAGAAGAAGCTGTTGTCGAGCTTCTGCCAACGCATCGAGATCGGCTCTTCGTACGGAATTGCAGGGAGTTCGTCGGCGATGGTTTCGCGTACGGCGGGATCGAAGCCCTTGCCCGGAGGGATGACGGGCTTGCGTGCGCTGCCGGAGCGCTTGCGTGCGTCTCGGTAGACCTTGTCCGCTGCGGTCAGGTAGTCGAGGAAGGTACGGCCATCGGAGTCGGCCGCCCTCTCAAGGGAAGAAGTGAATTCCGACGAGGTATCCACGCCCGCCTTTTTCACTGTGAGACGGAAGACGTCGTTGGTCCCGTGGGGCAGATCGACGGCCACGCGAGCGAGGGAGAGGTGCTGCTCCGGCTGTCGGAAGTTGTTCCAACCACCCGCCTGAACCAAGCGGTTGTGTCGATAGAAGTAGAAGCCCTGACGGTCGATGACGGAACCAACGGCCTTGTACTCGTCAACGTTCGACTTGGGCGTCCAGATGTGGGCCTGGAGCGACACGTCTCCTGTGGAAGGCACAGATGCTGTGAATCGGCGCGGATACTCGGGATGGCCGCTGACCGGATAGCCGAAGGGATCCAGGGGCTCGACGCCGAAGTCCAGATAGACGGTGCTCGTACGCACGTCCTCGACGGCGATGGTGATGTTGAAGTCGTCTCGCGCGAGAAACCGATGCAGGTACAGGCCCAGATGGAGCCCCAACCTGTTGATGGTGCGCTGCAGGTAGCGGTCCGTCTGACCGCCCCCACCATGCTTCGGAAAGTCCTTCACCCCGTCCCAGCGGACCGCCGTGCCCTGCCAGACAATGGGCCGCTGGGCATACCGATCGACGAGCGACTGGGCGTAGGACGGGTCCACGATGTCGCACTCGAAACCGGAAACGGCGCGCTCCATCAACCAGCGGCGCCCCGTGGCGCGGGTGCGCTTGGTCGTGCTGACGACCGTCACCGAGGAAGCATGGCTGAGGGACGCTGATTTCAGGCCGGTGCCGAACATGCCAAGGGCGCCGTCGGCGTAATCGCGGCGGCCTCCGACCGTCATGGCAACGTCCAGCTCTTCATCGGTCATGCCCCTGCCGTCGTCCACGACAAGAAGACTGACGAGCTGGTCGCCGTCCCGCAGGAAGTGGATCACGACGTCCTTCGCACCGGCGTCGATGGAGTTGTCGACGAGGTCGGCGATGGCAACTTCGAAGCCGTACCCCTGACTGCTGAGCGCCTCCATGTAGCGCGCGTCGGGTGGAAGGCGCTTGCTGCCGGCGGTCGGGACCTCGAATTGCCAGTCAGTCGTCATTTCCTCGCCTCGGTGTACCGCCAATTGATACGAGCAATGGTGACCATAGTGTGAGGGTCGGACAATAGGTAGAAGTTCCCTACATCAGCCCCAACGCGAGAGTCACTGCCGGATGTTGGGCTGCGATGCCGAGCCGATGGCCTGCTGCCTGGCCTCGGCCACGGCTCGGGCAACCGCATCAGGGCGTTCGTGTTCCCAGAAGCGCAGGACGGTCCAGCCCGCTGCTTCCAGATGGCGAGTGGTCTCGCTGTCACGGGCGATGTTCTTGTCGAGCTTCTTGCGCCACCACTCTGCGTTCGCCTTGGGTTGCGTTGCGTGTTCGGGGCAGCCGTGCCAGAAGCAGCCGTCCATGAAGATCGCGATTTTGGCTTTGGGGAAGACGATGTCGATCGTCCGGCGAGGCATGCCAGGGACGGGCACGTTCACTCGGTAGCGCAAACCCGCTGCATGCAGGAGTTGTCGGACCGCGACTTCGGGAGCCGTGTCACGAGAGCCTTGCCGGCTCATGCGAGCCGAGACTGCAGGGGAGGAAGGGACGGCGGCGTCTGACACGGAAGCATTCTGCCGGCGTGCCAGAGGTGTCGCGTGTGTGTCTGGGCATTACCTGGGCAAGGGGCGGAGCTCGACGCCGTCGCCCTGGACCCGCGAGTCACACTGTCCACACCCGCGATCTCAGAATGGGCATGATCGTGCCTCTCTGGATGGAGGAGCTCAGAGACGACGGAGGAGCCACCGCTGTTGCATACGTCGGAGCAGCACAGAACCACCTCACGTGCGGTTGGAGCAGGCCTCGCCCACTCGTCACCTGCCGTGGCAGTCCTCGTAGACCCGCCCGTGCCCGCACCAACACACAGCCCCCCTCTGAGGCGGCCACCCCACAGCCCTCCCCCGCGCCGCCAAAGTAGTCGCATACTGCGGCAGCAACGTCACATCCCCCGGCGACGACCCCTCCGACGCCGCGAACGCCTCGTACGACGGGACGGTGCCCGTGACGATGCCGAGGTTCGGAGTGCCGGAACCCGCCAGCTCCCTCAGTGAGGACTCTATGGTCGTGAGGTGCTCGGGGTGGGAGGGGTACTCGTCGGCCAGGTCCGGGTACGCCGAGAGCAGTTCGCCCAGTTCGTCGGCCGGCCAGTGGAGTACGGCCACGGGGAAGGGCCGGGACAGGGCCTGCCGGTAGGCGCCCAGCTCCGCTCGCAGGCGGGAGATCTCGGCCTTGAGGTCTGCCGGGTTGTCCGAGCCCAAGGACCAGACACGCTTGGGGTCGTGCAGCTCGTCCAGGGACACCGGCGACGAGTGGAGGGTGTCCGCCAGGGTGTCCCAGTCGTCGTGGGCCAGGCCCAGCATCCTGCGTACGCGGTGGCGGCCGAAGAGGAGTGGGTGGGTCGAGTAGGGGGGCTCCGAGTCGTCCGGCAGGAGCAGGCTCGCCGCCTCCGTGAAGGTCTCCGCCGCCGCCTGCAGCTCGTCGTGCGACTCCAGGGACTCGGCCACGATCACCCAGGGGGCCGGGTCGCGGGGCGCTGATGCCCGGATTCCGTCGATGATCGCCCTTGCCTCTGCCTCGTGGTCGTACTCCCAGAGGTTCGACGCCTTCAGGGCCCGCACCAGGTGCGGGTTGTCCAGCGAAGCGGGATCGGACAGCAGGCGGTCGTAGAGCGTCGTCGCGGCTGGGCGGTCGCCGGAGAGTTCGAGGTGGGCTGCGGCGCGCAGGAGCAGGGCCTCGGCGTCCTCGGGGTACAGGCCGGCGGTCCGCTCCAGGCGTGCCGCCTCGGCGGTGTGGTCGACATTCTCGGCAGGCGTGTCGGGGCGCATGGGTGACACCGTACTGCCGGGCGCTGACAAACGTGAGGCGCAAAGGGGAGGGAAAGAGGTGAGAAAGGGGAGGTGGGGAAGTTGCTCCCGGCGCGCGGGAGATGGTGGGACGGGCGATATGGACCGCTATCTTCGAGGCGGACATCGACAAGCGGAGTCGGCATGGAGAAGACAGGCGCGCTGGTCGCCGAGGAGCAGGCGGCGGCGGTCGGCGCTGTAGCGGATGGTGTGGGAGAGCGTGATGCGAGGCAGGAGCGGGGCCGGTACTGGCCGCTCCTGCTCGTCGGTGCCGCTGTCGTGCCCGGCACGGTCGTGGTTCTTCTCGGGCGCTGGGGGGACGCCCCTGCCGTGCAGGCCTGGCGGACCGTGTGTCTGGCCGTCACGGTGCAGGCCCTGCCCTTCCTGCTGCTCGGCACGGCCCTGTCCGGCGCGATCAACGCGTTCGTACCGGAGCGCGTGTTCACCCGGGTGCTGCCGCGGCGGCCCGTGCTCGCCGTACCGGTCGCCGGTGTCGCCGGGGCCGTGCTGCCCGGGTGTGAGTGCGCTTCCGTGCCGGTTGCCAGCAGTTTGATCGGGCGGGGGGTCGCCCCGGCCGCCGCCTTCGCGTTCCTGCTGTCCGCTCCGGCCATCAATCCGGTCGTGCTCACCGCCACCGCCATCGCGTTCCCCCAGAGCCCCGCCATGGTGCTGGCCCGCTTGCTCGCCTCGCTCGCCGCCGCCGTCGTCATGGGGTGGCTCTGGCTCCGGTTCGGGCGGGAGGAGTGGCTGCGGCCCTCCGTACGGCACACCGGGCACCAGGAGGGGCACAGCCGGTGGAACGAGTTCCGGCTCGGGTTCCAGCACGACTTCCTGCACGCCGGCGGGTTCCTCGTCCTCGGGGCCATGGCGGCCGCCACCTTCAATGTCGCCGTTCCCCGCTCCGTCCTCGACACCTTCGCCGGGGCGCCCTGGCTGTCCGTGCTCTTCCTGGCCGGTCTGGCTGTGCTGCTCGCCGTGTGTTCCGAGGCGGATGCCTTTCTGGCCGCCTCGCTGACCGGGTTCCCGCCGATCGCGCGGCTGGCGTTCATGGTGGTGGGGCCCATGGTCGACCTGAAGCTCATCGCCCTGCAGGCGGGCACCTTCGGGCGGGCCTTCGCCGTACGGTTCTCCGCCGCCACCGTCGTCGTGGCCATCGCGTGCAGCTCGGTGATCGGCGGGGTGCTGCTGTGAAGCGATTCCTCCAGCCGCTCCTGCTCGTGCTCTGCGGGCTCGGACTGCTGCACGTCTCCCTCTTCACCGACCTGTACCTGAGGTACGTCAAGGAGGGGATGCGGCCCCTGCTGATTGCCTCCGGGGCGGTGCTGCTCCTGCTGGGCCTGGCCGGCGCCCTCCTCGACAAGCAGAAGGAGGAGGACGAGGACGAAGAGGGGCACGGTGGGCACGGGCATGATCACTCCGGCATGCCTCGCGTCGCCTGGCTGCTCCTTCTTCCGGCGCTCAGTCTGCTCTTCTACGCGCCTCCCGCCCTCGGCGCCTACACCGCCTCCCGGCAGCCGCCCAAGGCTGTCCCCGAGGAGAGTGACTTCGATCCGCTCCCCGCCACCTCGCCCCTCCCCATGACCCTCTCCGACTTCACCAGCCGGGTACGGCAGGACCGGGACGACCAGGACATCAAGGGGCGCAGCATCCTGATGACCGGGTTCGTCACACCCGGGGGGCCGGACGGGAGCTGGGACCTGACGCGGGTCGTCCTCAACTGCTGTGCGGCGGACGCCCAGTCCGTGAAGGTGCGGATCTACGGCGGTCCCGCGCTGTCCGCCAACACCTGGGTGACGGTCACCGGGACCTGGCACCCGGGTGGGAGGCTGGGTACCAGGTCCGCGCCGGTCGCGCTCGACGCCCGTACGGTCAAGGAGGTGCCCCGTCCGTGGAACGCGTACCAGGACTCGCTCCCTCCCGAGCGCTGAGCCGCGGGGCTACACGGTGACCCCGTCCACCTGCAGCGTCTGTACCGACTTCGCCGCGAAGGGGACGGCCACGGTCCTGCCGGACAGGTTTGTGTCCGAGTGGGAGGTGTAGAGGTCCCCGCCGCCCGTGGTCACCGTGTTCCAGCGGGGGACCAGGCCGCCCGTCCCGCCCGTCACCGTCGTGAAGCGAGAGAGGTCGAAGGTGAGCGTCTGGGCCGAGGATGAGGTGTTCGCCGCCACTATCACCAGCCGCTTCGCCGACTTGTCCAGCGCTGCCACCGCGTAGCTCACGCCCGTGTCCAGGATCGTCATCCCCGGGCGGATGTGGCGGCTGAACTGGGCCATCACGTAGTACTTGGTCTGGATCGCCCCGGGCTGCAGCGTGCTCGCGTCGTACGCGATCATCGCCCAGCCCGCGCTCGGGTCCATCACCTGCCAGTAGACCCACGCCGTGGGGTGCAGCCAGCGGAAGTCGTAGAGGAGGTTGCCGGCCAGGGTCATCCCGGTGCCGTCGCTGTCCCCCGTTTCCGAGTTCCACAGGGCCTTGCCCGCCGTCGTCACCACGTCCGTGTACAGCAGGTCCCTGCGGCCGCCCGAGCCCTGGTAGCCGTGGACGTTGACCCGGTTCACATAGCCCTTCGTCGTGGCGGAGAAGGAGTTCCAGGTGGTGCGGGCCAGGTCGTAGCTCGTCTCGTCCGATGCCGAGATCTTCGTGGCCGTCAGGCCGCGCTTGTCCAACTCGCTGCGTAGATACGGCAGTACGGCCGACTGGACCGTCGCGTCCATGTGGCAGCCCTCCTGGGTGCCGGTCGCCGTCCACCAGGACGACGACGGCTCGTTGAAGGCCTCCACCGTCGCGAAGTTCACGCCCCAGTTCTGCTTCGCGTAGAGGGCCACCGACGCCAGGTGCGAGGCGTGCTGGCGGTAGTTCCAGGACTGGAGGTTGTTGCCGCCGCCGGAGGCGCCGGAGGGGTTGTGGTTGAGGCACATCCACCACATGGGCGAGTTGGCGAACAGCTCGGTCGTCGCGCCCCGCGCCGTCGCCTTCAGCAGCATCGCTCGCTGCGTCGCGTCCGCCGTCCACTTCCACGCCGAGGACGTGGGGTCCTCGTTGTTCCAGTCCTGCCAGTAGCCCTCGATCTGCTTGAAGGACGGGATGTTGGGGGAGGCCACCATCGACTCGCCGCCGACGCTGTTCGAGCTGCACGCGCCCAGGTTGTAGCGGGCGATGTTGAGGCCCAGGCCTGGGAGGGCCGTGCCGTTGTACGTCGTTGTTCTGGTGGTGAAGAAGAGGTCCGCGAAGTCGTCCCGGGCGCCGAAGACGTTCGCCCACCAGGCCAGGGAGGTGCCCCAGCCCTCCCAAGTGCCGTAGGTCGTCGACGGGTTGACGGCGATCGTGGCGTCGGCGCGGGCCGTGCCCGTGGCCAGGGCGCTGCCCAGGAGGCCGCCGCCCGCGGCGGTCAGTAGCGTTCTGCGTCGGATCATGGCTTCTTCTCTGCCTCTCCGTGCGGCTCAAACACCGGTTCCCGCACCGGCGTCGACTCGCCCCCCCCGCATGCCAACAGGAAGCATCGGGTGTGGCGTGTGAGGTTGTCGAGAGTTGTGACAGCCCTTTCTAAAACCTGTTGAGGAAGCCGACGTCAGCGGCCGGAGGCCTTACGGCTCTGGTGAGTTCACCCGACTCGCCCTATCGTGCGGGCGGCTCCTGGGAGGTGGGTGTGCGGATGCGTGTCGTGCAGCACCGTGATCGGCGCAGGCGGGCCAGGTGGCGGCGGGGGCTGTGGGGTGGCGGCGAGGTGCTCGTCACCGTCGGGGCCGTGCTCATGCTGCTTGTCGTCCACCAGTTGTGGTGGACCAACCGGGAGGCGCGGCAGGGGGCCGAGCGGAAGGTCGCCGCCCTGGAGAAGGAGTGGGGGAGTGGTAGTTCCGCTTCGGGTGGCGCGCCCTCTGCGTCGCCGCCTGCGTCGGTGTCGCCTTCGGTGGCCGCCAAGGCTCCCGGGAGTGCGCGGCAGCGGTCGTACACCCCCGTCCCCGTCCTCGTCTCCGGCACGCCCCGCCGCTCCCAGGCGTACGCCATCCTCACCATCCCCCGGCTGCACCTCCGCGTCCCCGTCGCCGAAGGCGTGAGCAAGCCGGACGTCCTCAACAAGGGGTACGTCGGTCACTACCCGGGCACCCAACAGCCCGGTCAGGCAGGGAACTTCGCGCTCGCCGGGCATCGGAACACCCACGGCGAGCCCTTCCGGTATCTGCCGGCGCTCCGGCCCGAGGACATCCTCCAGGTGGAGACGAAGGCGGCCACGTACACGTACGCCGTCGACAAGATCCTTCCGCAGACGTCCGCCCGGGACTCCGGGGTCGTACGGCCCGTGCCGCGGTCGCTCGTCCGGCCCTCCTACGGGTACGACCGGCCGGGCTACTACATCACCCTGACCACCTGCACCCCCGAGTTCACCTCGCGCTACCGGATGGTGGTCTGGGGGGAGCTGGTGTCGATGCGGCCCAGGCCCAGGGGATAGCCCAGGGGATGGCAGGCCGGACCGAGGTGACTTACGCCCGCTCCCGCAGCACCGCCACGGCCACGGCGCCGAGCGCCGCCAGGCTCGCCGACACCACCATCGCCACGTCCGCGCCGCGCGCCAGGCCGCCGCCCGACGACGTGACGAGGGCGATGGTCAGGGCCACGCCGGCGCAGGAGCCGATGTAGCGGAACGTCTGCTGGGCGCCGGAGCCCATGGCCGCCCGGGCGGCCGGTACCGACTCCACCGCCAGGAGGGGCAGGGCGGCGTTCAGGAGGCCGCTGCCCACGCCGCCGAGCACCAGTCCGGGCAGGAGCCGCGTCCAGGAGCCCGCGCCGATCGAGCCCAGCATCGCCAGCGCGCCGACCGCGTGAAGCAGGAAGCCGGCCGCCAGCTGTCGGCGCGGTGCCACCCGCCCCGCCAGCCGCTTCGCCTGCAGCGCGACGATGAAGGAGACGCCGGACCAGAGCAGGAACAGCCACGCCGTGTCCATCGCCGACATGCCCAGGGCCTGCTGCAACAGGGCCGGCAGGAAGCTGAACAGGCCGATCACGGTCAGCCCGGTGAACAGGCCGCCGGCGGAGGAGGCCAGGAAGCGGGGGTGGCGCAGCAGGCCCAGGTCGATCATCGGGGTCTTCGACACACGGGTCTCCACCAGGGCGAACAGCCCGAGCAACACCACGGCCGCCGCCAGCAGCAGGCCGACCGGCGCCCGCAGCCACCCGTCCCGGCCCAGCGTCAGCGCGGCCACCAGGGCCACCAGCGCCAGCCCGAAGGTGAGGGCACCGAGCACGTCGGGGCGTCCGCCCCTCGGCGCCCGCGACTCGGACAGCCGGCCGAGGGCCAGGCCCGCCACGAGCAGCGCGGCCGCGCCGAGGACGACGTAGGCCAGCCGCCAGTTCGGTATCGCGCCCGAGACCAGCGGGCCGACCGCTATGCCACCGCTCACGAAGGCGCCCCACACACCGGTCGCGTGCAGCCGGCCGCGTGGGCTCGGGAACGCCGTCACGATCAGGCCCAGGCTGCTGGCCAGGATCGCCGCGCTCGCCGCGCCCTGGGCGACCCGGGTCAGCGTGAAGGCCCAGGTGGAGGTGGTCAGCCCGCTCAGCGCGGTGGTGAGGCCCAGGGCCAGGGTGCCGGCGAGGAAGACGCGGCGGCGGCCGTAGTCGTCGGCCAGGCTGCCGGCCACCAGGAGCAGGGCGGCGAGGCCCAGCGGGGTGCCGTTCAGGAGCCAGGCCTGGGCGGAGAGGGGGGTGTGCAGCGCGGCCGCGGTGTCCGGGAGGGAGACCGCCGGTGCCGTGTACGTCATCAGGGCCACGCCGGTCGCGGCGCTGGTCAGGGCCAGGGTCGCCCGGGGATGGTGCGGGGGTGCCGAGGGGTGGGAGTCCGGTCGCGCGGCCGTGCTCGCAGGGCTCGCAGTGAGAGTTCTTTCATTGAACCTAGACATGGATGTACCGTAACACCGTAGGTTCGGTCATTGAACCAAGATGTCGGAAAGTGGCTAAGGTGGACGCCATGGCACTGGGCAAGGACTATGCGACGCAGGAATGCTCGATCGCCCGCGCGCTGGAGGTCGTCGGCGAGCGGTGGACGCTCCTCGTCGTCCGCGACGCGATCTACGGCGTCCGGCGCTACAACGACTTCCTCGTCCACCTCGGCATCCCGCGCGCGGTCCTCTCGGCCCGGCTGAGGACGCTCACCGAGGAGGGGGTCCTCGACAAGCGCCGGTACCAGGAGTCGCCGCCGCGCGACGAGTACGTCATCACCGAGCGCGGTATCGCGCTGTGGCCGGCGCTGCGGGCCCTCGCGCTCTGGGGCCGCGAGAACTTCCAGACGAGCCGGCTGCGGTCCTTCCGGCATGCGGAGTGCGGCACCGAACTCGGGCCGTACGGCGAATGTCCCGCCTGCGGAACCGTCGTACCCGTCTCGGACGTTGTCATGATGCCGGGCCCGGGACTCGATCCCGACCCGGCGGATCCGGTCAGCAGGGCGCTGCTCAAGCCGAAGAGGCTCCTGGAGCCCCTGGAGATCGATCCTGTATAACCGGAAGCGAGCAGAAACAGCAGGTCAGCGAAGGGGGAGGAAATGGATCGCAGTCGTGTCGTCGGCACGCGTCCCCTCGCCCTGCTGCTCGTCCTGGTGAATCTGCTCCTGCTCCAGGCCGCGCTCCTCGACACCGGCAGCCTCTCCACCACCGTCGCGCTCGCCGCGACCGCCGCCGCCGGTTCCGCGCTCGCCGCAAGCTCGCTCGTCGCCGCCCGCTGCGCACCCGCCGTCCCGCCCACCCGGGTCCGTACGGCGATACGCGACCGGGCCCGGCGCACGGCCTTCCTGCCCCAGCGCGACCCCGACGCCTCGGGACGCCGCCGGCCCCGGGCACCGGGACAGGCCCTCGCGACGATCTGCGCGTAGGGCTCCGCCGGGGCTGGGTTGCTGATTGTCCTCGCCGGACCCGGTTACTGCTGGTCCCGGCCGGACTCGGTGTGGTCCCTGCTGGGCTCGGTGACACCTGGTCCCCGCCGGATTCGGCCACAGCTGGTCTCCGTCGGTGAGGGCCCACCTGGCCCAGCCGAATCCGGTCACATCTGGCTCCAGCTGCACCCGGTCACGCATGGCTCCAGCCGAATCCGGTCACGCCCGGCTCCAGCCGAATCCGGTCACGCCCGGCCCCAGCTGAACCCGGTCACGCCCGGCCCCAGCCGAACCCGGTCACGCCCGGCTCCAGCCGAACCCGGTCACGCCCGGCCCCAGCCGAACCCGGTCACCCCCTGCCCCGCGCGGGTCGTCATGCCGCCCTGCCATCTCCGGTCACCCCGGCACGACGACACACCCTGCACGGAGGGTCCCACCATGTCCGCGTTCATGTCCGTTTTCGCCCGCCTGGTCGAGCAGCTCGCCGACCTGCTCCAGCCGCTCTTCCACGCCTCCGCGGCCGCCGCCGCGATCGTCCTGTTCACCGCGCTCGTACGACTGCTCGTGCATCCCCTGTCCCGGGCCGCCGCCCGCGGTCAGCGTGCCCGGGCCGAGCTGCAGCCGAGGATCGCCGAGCTGCGCAAGAAGCACGCCAAGGACCCCGAGCGGTTGCAGAAGGCGGTGCTGGAACTGCACGCCGAGGAGAAGGTCTCACCGCTCTCCGGCTGCCTGCCCAGCCTGCTCCAGCTGCCCGCCTTCTTCCTCCTCTACCAGCTGTTCTCCAACACCTCGATCGGCGGCGAGGCCAATGCGCTGCTGAGCCACTCGCTGTTCGCCGCGCCGCTCGGCGGACGCTGGGCCGACGCCCTCTCGGGCGGCGGGGTCTTCGGGGCGGCCGGGATCGTCTACCTCGCGCTGTTCGCCCTCGTCGCGGCTGTCGCGGCCTTCAACTACCGGCGCACCAAGCTGATGATGGCCAAGAACCCGGTCACGGTCACCGTCGGTGAGGGCGAGCAGGTGCCGGGGCTCGGTGCGGTCAACAAGCTCATGCCGTTCATGTCCTTCTTCACGCTCGTCACCGTGGCGGTGGTGCCGCTCGCGGCCGCGCTGTACGTCGTCACCAGTACGACGTGGAGCGCGGTGGAGCGGGCCGCGCTCTACCGCTGAGCCGACTGCTCGGCGGGCTGTGGTGACGGTCCAGTCCGTGAACAGGGTCTTGCGGACTGGACACCCGGATTGGAGGATCGACCAGTCCTCCGATGGCTGCACCCATTGGCGGGCGCTCGCGATCGAGGGAGATTGTGACCATGAAGCTGCTGCGAGTCGGTACGGCAGGGGTTGAGCGCCCCGCGCTGCTCGACGCCGAGGGGACCCTGCGGGATCTGTCGGGGATCGTGGACGACATCGACGGGGCGCTGCTCGCGGACGCCGCCGCGCTCGGCCGGGTACGGGCGGCTGCCGAGGCCGGTGAGCTGCCCGCGCTGGACGGGGAGGGTCTCAGGATCGGGCCCCCGCTCGGCCGGATCGGCAAGATCGTGTGCATCGGGCTCAACTACCACGACCACGCCCGCGAGACCGGGGCCGAGCCGCCCGCCGAGCCCGTGATCTTCTTCAAGGCCGCGGACACGGTCGTCGGACCGAACGACACCGTGCTCGTGCCGCGCCGGTCCGCCAAGACCGACTGGGAGGTGGAGCTGGCCGTGGTCATCGGACGTACGGCCCGCTACCTGGAGTCGGCCGAGGAGGGGCTCGCGCATGTCGCCGGGTACGCGGTGGCGCACGACGTGTCCGAGCGGGAGTTCCAGATCGAGCGGGGCGGGACCTGGGACAAGGGGAAGAACTGCGAGACGTTCAACCCGCTGGGGCCGTGGCTGGTGACCGCCGACGAGATCGCCGACCCGCAGGCTCTGCCGCTGCGGCTGTGGGTCAACGGGGAGCTGAAGCAGGACGGGACCACCGCCGACCAGATCTTCCCGGTGGGCGAAGTCGTCCGCTGCGTAAGCCAGTTCATGACCCTGTACCCCGGCGACGTCATCAACACCGGTACGCCGGCGGGCGTCGCGCTCGGCCGGCCCGAGCCGAAGCCGTTCCTGCGTGCCGGGGACGTGGTGGAGCTGGAGATCGAGGGGCTCGGCCGTCAGCGGCAGGAGTTCAAGGACGCCTGAGGCGCCGGGGCGTCGTGCTTGCCAAGCGACACGTCCGCGGGCAAGCATGGCGCCGTTGCCGGCAGTGCTGAAGGGTGGGCGATGGCCGCTACGGAGGCGGACGAGGCTTCGACGACCGGTCGGAGAGCACTCAAGCCGTTCGAGTGGGTGGCCGCTTCGCTGGCGGTCCTCGCCGCGGGCGCGGCCATCGTCCTGTTCTTCACCGCCGAGGTGTGCGACCAGCAGCTGGCCTCGAAAGGGAACGTCGTCAGGGTGTGCCGGCACCCGCAGATGACGGATCCTCCGATGGTCGTCCTCGGCCTCGTGATCCTGGTGCTCCTGGGTGTCTTCTTCTCCGAGGTCTCCGGATTCGGCATCACCTTGAAGCGCCAGGTGGAGGAAGCGCGGAGTGCGGCGCAGGAGGCCATCCGCGAGACGCGGGACATCGACGCCAGGCATCAGGAGGCGACGGGGGATCTGGCCGAAGGGGTCGCGGAGGCGCTCAACAGAGCGCAGTCGGGCGACCGGGCCGCCGCGTCGACGCCGCCCGACCCGGTCGATCAGCTGGCGGCGCGGTACAACGAGATCCGCTGGACCATGTCCAGCGGACGTGCGCGGACGCACGCGATGTCCGAAGTGGCGGACGAGATGGTCCGTCTGCTGCGAGGCGCCCAGGACTTCGACGTGGCGAGCCATCTCCGCAGCAGCGACCGCGGGTTGCGACTGGCCGCCGCCGCATACCTGTACGCCAATCCTGATCCGGCGTGGGTGGGCCCGCTCGCCGAGGCGGCGGTGTCCGAGGACAAGCCATTCAACGAGTACTGGGGGCTCAAGGCCCTGCGCGAGGTGCTCCGGGGGCACTGCGAGGCACTCGACGAGGAGACGAGGGGCCTGCTCCGACGCCGCATGCGTCAGCTGCCCCCGGGTACCGACCGCGCCGAGCAGATCGGGAAGCTGCTGCGCGACTGCCCGGACGGGAGCGGCGGTCAGGACGCGATCTGAGGCACCGTGACCCCCTGACCGACCGGGGTACGGCTTCTTGGTCCAGGGGCCTTTCGGTCCAGTGCTTCTCAGTCCAGCGCTTCTCAGTCCAGTACGGACGCCAGCCTGCGCCATGTCTCGCGCGGCAGCGCGTCGCGCGCACCCCCGTCCACCACCTGGATCGCCACATGGTCCGCGCCCGCCTCGTGGAACGCGTGGATCCGCTCCCGGATCCGGTTCTCGTCACCCCACGCGTAGAGCGCGTCGACGAGGCGGTCGCTGCCGCCGGCGGTCAGGTCGTCCTCGGTGAAGCCGATGCGCAGGAAGCTGTTGGTGTAGTTGGGGAGCGTGAGGTACATGGCGAGGTGGTCGCGGGCCAGGGCGCGGGCGCGGGCCGGGTCGGCCTCCCAGACGACCCCGAACTCGGGGGCCAGCAGTGGCTCTTCGCCCAGGATCTCGCGGGCCCGGGCGGTGTGCTCGGGGGTGACGAGGTAGGGGATCGCGCCCGCTGCCCGGTCCCGGGACAGCTCCAGGGTCTTCGGGCCGAGGGCCGCCAGGACCCGGTGCCCGGCCGGGACTCCGGCCGCGTCCAGCGCGTCCAGGTAGGCGACCAGCGCCGAGTACGGGCGTCGGTACTGGTCCGCGAGCTTGGCGTGGCTCACGCCGAGGCCGAGCAGGAAACGGCCGGGGTGGGCCGACTTCACCTCGGCGAAGGAAGCCGCGCTCGCGTCGGCCTCGTACTGCCAGATGCTCTGGATGCTCGTGCCGACGACCAGCCGGGACGTCGCCTCCAGGAGCGGGACGGCATGCCGGGCGGCGCTGCTGCCGCCCAGCCAGGCGGCGCCGTACCCGAGTTGTTCCAGTTCCGCCGCGGCCTCGGCGATGTCGCCGCGCCGGGCCGGGTCCTCCGAGCGGAGGCCCACGCTCCAGACGCCGTACCGGCCGATCGACTCCTTGAAGGCGCGTGCGCTGCTCGTCGACTCGTTCATCGGGTCCGTTCCCTCCGGGTGGGTGTGGTGCCGTGATCGTCGTGCACGTCGGTGCCAACCGGAGGGAGCCGCGCGGTAATCCTGCGTACGGGCTACTTGGCCAGGAACTGCTCCAGCGCCTCCACCACGAAGCGGTGGTCCTGCAGCTGGGGCAGGCCGGACACGGTCACCGTGCCGATGACGCCCACGTCCTCGACGTGGATCGGGAACGAGCCGCCGTGGGCCGCGTAGGTGTCCGGGTCCAGGCGGGAGGAGTCCTCGAACGTCGTGCCCTTGGCGCGGAAGCGGGCGCCGACCAGGTAGGAGGAGGCGCCGTAGCGCTCCACCACCCGGCGCTTGCGGTCGATCCAGGCGTCGTTGTCGGGCGTGGAACCGGGCAGGGCCGCGTGGAAGAGCTGCTGGCCGGCGCGGTGGATGTCGATGGCCACCGGCGCCTGGCGCTCCCTGGCCAGCTCGACCAGGAGGGAGCCGAGGGCCCAGGCGTCGTCGTGGGTGAACCGGCGGAAGACCAGGCGGCGTTCCTGCGCCTCCAGCTCCTCCACGCTCGGGGTGATCTCGGGGGCGAACTTCGGGGTGATCTTCGGGTGGTGCATCAGAGGGTCACCGTCACCTTGTCGCGGGCGGAGCGCCGGGCTGCTTCCAGCACGTCGAGGGCGGCGGCCGCCTCCAGGGCGGTCACCGGGTTTGGGCCGGCGCCGGTCAGGGCCGCGGCCACGGCCGCATAGTAGGCCGGGTAGTCGCCGGGGACGGTCGGTACGGGGCGGCCGCCGCCGGTCAGCGGGGACTCGCCGGAGCCGATGCGGCCCCACAGGGACTCGGGTTCGGCGCCCCAGGAGGGGCCCGGTCGCAGGCCTTCCCTGAGCGCCGCCTCCTGCGGGTCCAGGCCATACTTCACGAAGCCCGCCTGCGAGCCGAGGACCCGGAAGCGCGGGCCGAGCTGGGCCGTGGTGGCGGAGACGTAGAGGTGGGAGCGGACGCCGTTCGCGTGGGTCAGCGCGATGAAGGTGTCGTCGTCCGTCTCGGCGCCGGGGCGGCGGATGTCCGTCTCGGCGTACACCTCGGTGACCGGACCGAAGAGGACCAGGGCCTGGTCGACGACATGGCTGCCGAGGTCGTAGAGCAGACCTCCGATCTCTGCCGGGTCGCCGGACTCGCGCCAGCCGCCCTTCGGCTGCGGGCGCCAGCGCTCGAAGCGGGACTCGAAGCGCCAGGCGTCGCCGAGTTCGCCCTTCTCCAGCAGCCCGCGCAGGGTCAGGAAGTCGCTGTCCCAGCGGCGGTTCTGGAAGACCGAGAGCAGCAGGCCGCGCTCCTTGGCGAGGGCGGCCAGCTCGCGCGCCTCGGCCGCCGTACCCGCCACCGGCTTGTCCACGACCACCGGCAGGCCCGCTTCGAGGGCGGTGGTGGCGAGCGGGACGTGCGTCTTGTTCGGGGAGGCGACGACGATCAGGTCCAGCTCGTCGGCGCGGTCGAACAGCTCGTCGGGGGTGCTGACGATGTGGACGCCCGGGAACTCGGCCTGGGCCTGCTGCTGCCGCTCGGGGTACGAGGTGACCACCGTGTCCAGGGCGAGGCCCTCGGTGGCGCCGATCAGCGGGGCGTGGAAGACGGAGCCTGCGAGGCCGTAGCCGACCAGGCCGACGCGGAGGGGGGTACCAGTCATGCATCCTACTTTCGCAACGCTGTTGCCAAAGTGCAAGCGGCGGGGAGAATGGGTGGCGTGAACAGGACGAAGAGTGGCAGCGGGCCGGTGGGAGCGAATCTCTTCGCCGTGCGCAGTCACAACACCGCGCTGGTGCTGGATCTGCTGCGCGCGGCGGGGGTGGAGGGCATCAGCCGTCTGGAGCTGGCCGAGCGGACCGGGCTGACCCCGCAGGCCGTCAGCAAGATCACCGCACGGCTGCGCGAGGAGGGGTTCGCGGCGGAGGCCGGACGCCGGGCGTCCACCGGGGGCAAGCCGCGCACCGTGCTGCGGCTCGTGCCGGAGGCCGGGCATGCGGTGGGGGTGCATCTGGACCGGGACGAGCTGCGGGCCGTGCTGGTGGATCTCGACGGGGCGGTGGTCGGGGAGCGGCGCGGGGGCGTGGACCTGGGGGCCGGGGCGGAGGCCGTGCTGGGGGTGGTCACCGACGCGGTGACCGGGCTGGTCGGGGAGGTTCTGGGCGGCGCCGACGCAGGACTTCCCGCCGCCGGGTCGCTGCTCGGTGTGGGGGTCGCTCTGCCCGGGCCGCTCGATCACGCGCGCGGGGTACTGCACCGGGTCACCGGGTTTCCTGAGGAGTGGGACGGGTTCCCGCTGCGGGAAGCGCTGAGCGAGCGGCTGGGGGTGCCGGTCGTGGTGGACAAGGACACCAACGCGGCGGCGCTCGGGCTCTCGGTGGGGGGCGAGGGCGGATCCTTCGCCTATCTGCATCTCGGTACGGGCCTGGGCGCCGGCCTGGTGATCGGCGGCAGCGTGCACCGGGGGGCGCGGACCGGGGCCGGGGAGTTCGGGCACCAGGTGCTGCAGCTGGACGGGCCGCTGTGCGAGTGCGGGAACCGGGGCTGCGTGGAGGTGCTGTGCCTGGGGGCCGTGGCGCGGGGCGAGGTGGCTGAGGCCGCCCGGGTGCTGGGGGTCGGGGCCGGGAATCTGGTGGGGTTGCTGGACATCGACCTGGTGCTGCTCGGCGGGCGGACGATCTCCGGAGCGCCGGAGCCGTTCGTCCGCGGGGTCGCCGAGATGCTCGACGCACGGGCCCGGCGGGAGGGTGTGCCCGGCGGGACGGTCCCCGTGCGGGTCGCTCCGCGAGGGGAGCGGGTCGTCGCGGAGGGCGCCGCACAGCTGCTGCTGGCGCCGGTGTTCGGGCGGTCGGACGGTTGATTCGGGCGGGCGGCTGCTTCCGGCGGGCCGTCCGCTGATGCGGGCGGACGGTCGGTTGATTCGGGCGGGCGGTCCGCTGATTCGAATGGGCGGTTGATTTGAGTGGGCGGTCGGCTGAGTCGAGTGCGCGGTCGCCTGACTTGGGCGGGCGGGCGGTCGGTCGGTTGATTCGGGCGGGCGCGGACGGCTGATGCGCACGGACGTCTGATGCGGCCGGCGGCTGTGCGGTGCACCGTCCGGACCACTCGCAGACCCCTTCAGGTGACAGCCGGACGACTCGCGGGCGGAGCACGCGTCGCACGGGTACGGCGTCTGCGCACCGGATCACCGGATGCCCCGGACTCGTGAGGAGAACAGCGTGTACGCAGCCGTCAGACGGTACGAAGGGGTCACCGATCCGGCCGAGGCCGGCCGCCGGGTGAACGAGGGATTCGTGCCGCTCATCCGTGACATTCCGGGCCTGCTGGCCTACTACTGGGTCGACGCCGGCAACGGAGTCATGGTCTCGACCAGCGTCTTCGAGGACGAGGCGGGAGCCGACGAATCGATCAGGAAGGCGGCGGTCTTCGTGCGCGACCACCTTGCGTCGCTGCTCCCCAACCCTCCCCAGGTCATGTCCGGCCGGATCGTGGCTTCCCTCTAGCCCGTCGGCCGATCGAGCGGACCTGCCTGCGCCCCCGGAGTGGCACGCTCGCCCGCGCTCCCCGCCCGGCCAGGTTATGTGTTCATGCGACCGTGCACGTCCCTGCCCCTCTGTCTCGCCACAGCCGCCGCTCTCGTGCCCGTGTCGTCGGTTGCCGCGCACGCGGACGCGTCCCCTTCCTGCGCGGCCCCCGGCGGCCGTGCCTTTCCGGTGACCACCCGGATCCACGGCGGGCCCGCCTCCTACGAGGCGGGCGGCGGCTTCGGCACCTGGTACATCGACCTCACCAACACCACCACCCGCGCCTGCACCGACGTCCACCCCGTCGTCGTCCTCGTCGACGACAAACGCACCCTGAAGCCGTCGCAGCCCCAGCTGGACTTCTACGACGGCTCACGCGCCCGGCCGGTCACCTTCGAGACCACCGACGAGCAGGAGTTGGTCGGCGTACTGGACGGCGCGGGGTTCGACGGGTTCAGCGTGGCGCCCGGCGCGACCGTCACCGTCAAGGTCAGGCTCTCGCTCACCTCCGACGCCGTATCCGACGACATCACCGTCAACGCGGCCGTCGTCCAGCGCCGGGGCGAGGACGGCGACTGGATCGGGGAGTCCAACGACTACCGGTTCGGCATCGGACACGAGCCGGAGGACCCCGCGGGGACGCAGGACCCGCAGGCATCGGAGGAGCCGGAGGCGACGGCGACCAGCCCGTCCGGCACTCCCGAGGCCACCCCGAGCAGCACCGACGACCCTGACGCATCCCACGACCCCGACGAATTCGATGACCCTGACGAATTCGACGACCGCGACGACCCCGCCTTCCCCTTCGCCGCGGAGGCCGAGGAAGCCGGAGAGCGGGCCCGGGAGCTGGCCCGTACCGGTCTCGGGCTCGCGCACGGGCTGCTCGCGGCGGGCGCCGCCCTGCTCGCCGTCGGCACCGGCGCGTTCCTGCTGGCCCGCCGACGCCGCTGAGGCGCGGGCCGCCGTACACGGGCCGCCGTACAACCGACCCGCCCCCGTCTGCGACGATCCCTGCGTGGACTACCCGAACGACCAGGCCCCCGGCGCCCCCGTCCGCTCCGGCATCCCCGAGCACGGGCGCATCCCGAAGTACTACGCGGTCAAGGCGCGCATCGCCGCACTGCTGGAGGAGCTGGGGGAGGGTGGCCTCATCCCGACCGAGCGCGATCTCGCCGAGCGGTACGACGTCGCCCGCGAGACCGTACGGCAGGCCGTACGGGAGCTGGTGCTGGAGGGGCGCCTCCAGCGGCGCGGCCGGGGAACCGTCGTCGCCGGGCCCAAGCTGGCCCAGCCGCTGTCCCTCGCCAGCTACACCGAAGGCGTGCGCCGGCAGGGCCGTACGCCCGGACGTACGCTCGTCACCCTCGACCGCTTCCCGTGCCCGGAGCCCCTCGCCGCCGAGACCGGGCTGACCCGGGGTGAACCCGTCTGGCACCTGGAGCGCGTGCTGCTCGCCGACGACGAGCGGGTCGGCCTGGAGAGCACCTACGTCGCCGTCGACCGGGTCCCCGACCTCGACTCCCGCTTCGACCCCGACTCCTCCTTCTACGCCTATCTGAAGGACCAGGGCATCGAGTTCGGCGACGCCGACGAGCGCATCGAGACCGTGCTGGCCACCCCCCGCGAGGCTCTGCTCATCGGCACCCCGCCCGCCCTTCCGATGCTGCTGATCCACCGCGTGTCGCGGGACACGGAGGGGCGCCCGCTGGAGCGCGTACGCACCCTGTACCGGGGTGACCGGTTCTCCTTCACCACGCACCTGAGGGGCTGAAAACCGCCCTCCCGAAGGGTCGAAAACCGTCCAAAAACCACCCATCACCCACCCCCTTTATTGTCACGAGAAGATAACGGGTCTAGCCCAAACGTGATGGGTCGTTCACGCTCTCGTTGTCAGCCGGACCCTTCCGGTTCCCTGTGCGCGAGGAGCGTTGCCGCCGTGAGAGTGACAGTCGTCGGAGCAGGCGTGGTGGGCACCATGCACGCCTGGCAAGCAGTGGAGCGCGGCCACCAGGTCGTCCAGATCGAGCGTGAGGCGGAGGCGCGCGGCGCCTCGCTGCGCAACTTCGGGCAGATCTGGGTCAGCGGGCGCGCCGGTGGAGAAGAGCTGGAGACCGCGCTGCGGGCGCGGGAGTTGTGGGAAGGGATCGGCGGGCGCGTGCCCGGGCTCGGCTTCCGGGCCAACGGGTCGCTCACCCCGGTGCGCGGCCCCCTCGAACTCGCCGTCGCCGAGGCCGCCTTGGCCCGCCCGGACGCCGCCGAACGCGGCTACAAGCTGCTGACCCCCGGCGAGGCACGGGCCCTCAACCCCGCCCTGCGCGGCGAGTTCACCGCCGCCCTGCACTGCGAGCGCGACGCCGCCGTGGAGCCGCGCACCGCCCAACTGGCGCTGCGCGCAGAGCTGCTGAAGTCCCCGAACTACACGTTCCTGCCGGGGCGCGAGGTGCGCGATTTGGTCGGAGCCGGGGCCGTCCGGGACGACCACGGCGACGTGCACCACGCGGACGCCGTCGTGCTGTGCACCGGCGCCTGGCTCGGCGGACTGGTACGGGAGCTGGCCGGGCCCGAGCTGCCCGTGCGCCGCGTCCGCCTCCAGATGATGCAGACCGACCCGCTCGGCGAGCCGCTCACCACCTCGGTCGCGGACGCCGACAGCTTCCGCTACTACCCGGCCTACGCCTCCCCGGCGCTCGACGCGCTCAACGCCGGCCTGCCACAGTCGGCGACCGCCGCCGAGCACAAGATGCAGCTGCTGATGGTGCAGCGCGCCGACGGCGGCCTGACCATCGGCGACACCCACGAGTACGAGCACCCCTTCGCCTTCGACACGCTGGAGGACCCCTACGACCACCTCACCGAGGTCGTCGAGTCCCTCCTCGGCCGGCCGCTGCCGAAGATCCGGCGCCGCTGGGCCGGTGTGTACGCGCAGTGCACCGACCCGAGCCGGGTCGTGCACCGGCAGCAGGTGAGCGACGGCGTGTGGCTGGTCACCGGGCCCGGCGGGCGCGGCATGACCTGCTCGCCGGCGATCGCCGAGACGACCGCGAACGAACTGGGCTGGTGAGGGAGTTGACCACCGAAATGACCGCAGACACGACCGCAGACACGACCACCGGCGCCCGCGACATCCGTCTCGTCGTCCTCGACATGGCCGGCACCACCGTCGCCGACGGCGGCCTGGTCGAGCGCGCCTTCGCGGCGGCCGCCGCCGAACTGGGCGTCGAGCCCGGCTCCGCCGACCACGCCGAGAAACTGGACTACGTCCGCGCCACCATGGGCGAGTCCAAGATCTCCGTCTTCCGGCACCTGTTCGGGGACGAGAGCCTCGCCCAGCGCGCCAACACCGCCTTCGAGAAGGCGTACGGCGACCTCGTCGACGCGGGCCTGATCGCCCCGGTCCCCGGCGCCCGCGAGGCGATCGAGGAACTTGCCGGCAGCGGCCGTACCGTCGTCCTGACCACCGGCTTCGCCCGCGTCACCCAGGACGCCATCCTGGCCGCCCTCGGCTGGCAGGACCTCGTACCGCTCACCCTCTGCCCGGCCGACGCGGGCGGGCGCGGACGGCCCTTCCCGGACATGGTCCTTGAGGCTTTCGTGCGGACCAAGGCCGCGGCGGACGTCCGGCAGGTCGCCGTGGCCGGCGACACCTCCTACGACGTGCTGAGCGGCGTACGGGCCGGGGCGGGCCTGATCGCGGGCGTGCGCACCGGGGCCCACGGGGACGCCGAGTTCCGGGCTGCCGGCGCCACCCACGTCCTCGACTCCGTCGCCGCCCTGCCCGCGCTGCTCACAGGAGCCCGGTGAGATGGGCATCCGCTTCGACTCCGTCACGGTCGCCTACGACGGCAACGTCGTCCTCGACTCCCTCGACCTGACCGTCGAACCCGGCGAGGTCATGGCGCTGCTCGGGCCGTCCGGCTCCGGCAAGACCACCGCGCTGCGGGCGGTCGCCGGGTTCGTACGGCCCGCCTCCGGGCGGGTGTTCCTCGGCGACCGGGACGTGACGGACCTGCCGCCCCACCGGCGGGGCATCGGCATGGTCGTCCAGCAGTACGCCCTCTTCCCGCACATGCGGGTGGACGAGAACGTGGCCTTCGGCCTGAAGGCCCGCAAGACTCCCAAGAGCGAGATACGGGGGCGGGTCGCCGAGGCGCTGGAGATGACCGGCATGGCCGCCTACGCCCGCCGCTACCCGCGCGAGCTGTCCGGCGGGCAGCAGCAGCGCGTCGCCATCGCCCGCGCGCTCGCCATCCGGCCTCACGTGCTGCTCCTGGACGAGCCGCTGTCCGCGCTGGACGCCCAGCTGCGGTCCGGGATGCTGGCCGAACTCGCCCGGCTGCACCGTGAGTTGCCGGACGTGTCGATGCTGTACGTCACCCATGACCAGGTCGAGGCGCTGACCCTGGCCGACCGGATCGCCGTGATGGACGCGGCGCGGCTTCAGCAGTGCGGGACTCCTCGCGAGCTGTACCGGGCGCCGAAGAGTGAGTTCACGGCTTCGTTTGTGGGCGGGGCGAATCTGTTGCCGGTGACGGTGGGTTCCGGGGGAGTCGACTTCGCGGGCACGGAGCTGAAGGTCGACACGGGGGGCGTGGTCGCGCAGGCGCGGGCCACGTTGTGCGTACGGCCGCATCTGGTCGGGCTCGGGGAGGGACCCAACCGGATCGTCGGCACGGTCAGCGAGATTCAGTGGCGGGGGGCCACACACCGGCTGTACGTGGAGGTCGGTGGGCACACGGTCATGGCGGACCTGCGCGAGCTGAAGGCTCCGCCGGTGCATGGGGACTCCGTGAGCCTGCACTTCGCTTCCGAGGACGCGGTGTTGCTGCCCGCAGGGGTGGTCGGCGATGGCAAGTGACCCGGCGCTGCAGGCCGTGCCCACCCTCCCCCAAGGGCCTCCGACAAGCTCCGGTCCAGGGGGGACCCCCATCGCCCTGCGGAACGACTGCCCACGGCGGGAGCGGACACGGCGGGAGCGGGCACGGCGGGAGCGGACGCGGCGGCTGGCGCGCGGCCTCTGGACTCTCCCCCCAGTCGCCCTCCTAGCCCTCTTCTTCCTCTACCCCCTCGCCCTCGTCGTCCAGCAGTCCCTCCGCCCCGACACCGGTGGGACCTCCTTTCAGCCGTACGTCGACGTCTTCGCCTCCGAGGCGTTCCGGCACGCGCTGTGGACCACCGTGTGGCTCGCGCTGGGTTCCACGGCCGGGTGTCTGGTGCTCGGGTTTCTGCTGGCGCTGGTCATCGCGTTCGTGCCGTTTCCCGGGGCGAAGGCGGTCGCGCGGTTCGTCGACGTGTACCTGTCCTTCCCGTCCTTCCTCATCACGCTGGCGCTGCTGTTCATCTACGGCACCACCGGCATCATCGGTTCCTTCCAGTTCCTCACCACGCCGTGGGGCGTGCTGCTGGCGGAGGTCACCTACTTCACGCCGTTCGTGATGCGGCCGCTGCTCGCCGCCTTCTCGCAGCTCGACACCGCGCAGCTGGAGGCGGCCAGTTCCCTCGGCGCCCGCGCGCCCCGCATCGTGCGACGGGTGATCCTGCCGGAGGCGCTGCCCGCGCTCGCGGCCGGCGGGAGCCTCGTCCTGGTGCTGTGCCTCAACGAGTTCGGGATCGTGCTGTTCACCGGCGCGAAAGGGGTCACGACCCTGCCGATGCTCGTCTACAGCAAGGCGATCCTGGAGTCCGACTATCCGGGCGCGTGTGTGGTCGCCGTCGTCAACGTCCTGATCTCCGTGGGGCTGTACGGCCTCTACCGGGTGGTGAGCCGTCGTGCTGGTGCATAGCCGCAAGGGCAGGTGGGCCGTGTGGGCGGTGTTCCTCGTCCTCTTCGTACCGCTGTTCGCCCTGCCCCTCCTCGTCGTTCTCGGCGCCTCCTTCGCCACCCACTGGTCCGGCGTCCTGCCCTCGGGCCCGACCACGGCCAACTACCGCTCCGCCACCCGCGGCGAGGCCCTCCAGGCGCTGACCACCAGCCTGGTCACCGCCGTCACCGCGAGCCTGCTCGCCCTGGCCGTCGGCACCTGGGCCGCGCTGGCCGGTGCGGCCCTGAAGAAGCGCCACCGCCGACTCCTCGACGCGCTGTTCGTGCTGCCGGTCGCCGTGCCTTCGGTGGTCGTCGGACTGTCGGTCCTGGTGGCCTTCTCCCAGCCGCCGCTGCTGCTCAACGGCACCCGGTGGATCGTGATCGTCGCCCACACGGTGCTGGTCACCGCCTTCGCCCACCAGTCCGTGTCGGCGGCGATCACCCGCCTCGACCCGGCCTACGAACAGGCCGCCGCCTCCCTCGGCGCCCGGCCCGCTTATGTCCTGTGGCGGGTGCGGCTGCCGCTCCTGCTGCCCTCGCTCACCGCCGCCGCCGGCCTCTGCTTCGCCCTGTCCATGGGTGAGCTGAGCGCCACGATGATGCTCTATCCGCCGGACTGGACCCCGCTTCCCGTCCTGATCTACGCGGCCACCGACCGCGGCGCCCTGTTCACCGGGTCGGCCGTCGCGGTGGTGCTGATGGCCGCGACCCTGCTCGTCCTGTTCGCCGTCTCCCGGGTCCGCACCCGGGCGTCGTACCGCTGAGCCACCACCCGCCCAACCCACCTTCATCCGCAAGGAGTTCGCCTCGCCATGCCCAGAAACAGCGTCCCGCTCGCCATAGCCCTCACCCTCCTCGCCACCCCGCTGCTGTCCGCCTGCGGCGGCTCCTCCGCCGCCTCCGACGAGAAGGTCGTCACCGTCTACAGCGCCGACGGCCTCAAGGGCGAGAACGGCGACGGCTGGTACGACAAGGTCTTCGCCGACTTCCAGAAGCAGACCGGCATCAAGGTCAAGTACGTCGAGGGCGGCTCCGGCGAGATGGTGCAGCGCGCCGTCCGCGAGAAGAGCAACCCGCAGGCCGACGTGCTGGTCACCCTCCCGCCGTTCATCCAGCAGGCCGACAGCAAGGGCCTGCTGGAGAAGTACGAGCCGAAGGACGCCGTGATGGTCGGCGGAGGCGACAAGGCCCCCGACGGCACCTGGACCTCCGTCGTCAACAACTACTTCGGCTTCGTCTACAACAAGAAGGAGCTGAAGCAGGCGCCGAAGACCTGGGACGAACTGCTCGACGCCCAGTACAAGAACAAGCTCCAGTACTCCACCCCGGGCGTCGCCGGTGATGGCACGGCCGTCCTGATCAAGGCGATGCACGACTTCGGCGGCAAGGACGCGGCCCTCGCCTACCTGAAGAAGCTCCAGGCCAACAACGTCGGCCCGTCCGCCTCCACGGGCAAGCTCGCCCCCAAGGTCGACAAGGGCGAACTCCTCGTCGCCAACGGGGACGTGCAGATGAACTACGCCCAGTCCAAGGACATGCCAAACCTCGGCATCTGGTTCCCGGCCGGGAAGGACGGCAAGCCCACCACCTTCGCCCTGCCCTACGCGGCCGGCCTGGTCACCAAGGCCCCGCACAGCGAGAACGGCCGGAAGCTGCTCGACTTCATGCTCGCGCAGAAGCAGCAGCAGGAGGTCAGCGAGATCGGCGGCGGCTTCAGCGCCCGCCAGGACGTCAAGGCCACCGACGCCAACGCCGTCGCGCTCACCAAGCTGATGAACGGCGTGGACATCTTCCAGCCGGACTGGAAGGACATCGACAAGAACCTCACGACCTACGTCGAGGACTGGAAGTCCGCCACCGGTAGCTGACCCGACGACACCTGCGACACCCGCAACGCCCCTGGCACCACCGGGGGCGTTGCCATGCCCGCACACGTTCACCCGTCTCCCACGGAGGTCTCCGTGTCGTACCGCATGTCCCGCCGCACCTTCCTCGTCTCCGCCGCCGCAGTCGCCGTATCGGCCGGCCCGCTCACCACCCTCGCCCGCGCTGCCGCCAGGGCCCAAAAGGTCCTCGTCATCGGCCTGGACGGCGCGCTGCTCAAGCGCATCAAGGACGCCGACGCCCCGAACCTCGACGCCCTGATGGCCGCGGGACTCACCGCGCCCAGCAGCATCTACGCCAACCCGCTCGCCCCGACCATGTCCGGGCCCGGCTGGTCCACGATCATCACCGGTGTCTGGCCGGACAAGCACAACGTCAAGGACAACACCTTCAGCGGGGCGAAGTTCGCCCAGTACCCCGACTTCCTGACCCGGGCCGAGACGGCGAAGCCGTCGCTGAACACGTACGCCGTCGCCTCCTGGGCGCCGATCACCGACACCGTCTTCTCGTCGAAGGTCGACAGCCGCGTCTCCACCCCGAGCGCCGAGTACGACACCGGCACCACCGCCCGCGCGGTCGCCAAGCTCCGGGACGGCAACCCGGACGCGGTCTTCGTGCAGCTCGACAACATCGACCACGCGGGACACAGCTACGGCGCCGCCTCCCAGCAGTACCTGGACGCCATCCACGGCGCCGATGCCCAGGTCGGGCAGCTGGTGGCCGCCGTAAGGTCCCGGGCGACCTATGCCGACGAGGACTGGCTGATCATGATCACGGCGGACCACGGCCACACCGACGCCGGCGGCCACGGCGGCTCCACCCTGCAGGAGCGCCAGACCTTCCTCATCGCCACCGGGCCCACGCTGGCGGCCGGTTCGGTCCGCCACGACGTGAAGATGCCGGACGTCGCCGCCTCCGCGCTCGCGCACCTCGGCATCGCGATCGACCCCGCCTGGGACCTCGACGGCCGGCCCGTCCAGCAGCCCGCACCCGACGACTTCGACGCGCTGCGCGGCCAGTTGCAGACCCGCGTCGACGAGACCGGCATCCCGACGACCGTCCTCGGCTTCACCCACACCCCGCCCGCCGGCTGGTCCGTCGACAACTCCGCGATGGGCGGCGGCGGGGTCACCGAGTGGCGTGGCTGGTCCTTCACCACGGACGAGTTCTGGACCCAGGCGCAGCGCGACCAGAACCGCGAGTGCAACGTCCGTGCCCGGAACGTGTTCGCGGTCGCCGACGGCGACGAGTGGAACGACAAGGCCCTCACCGGCACCTTCGACTCCACGCTCGTCAGCCCCGCCTACCCGGTCACCGGCGGCACCACCGCCACCCTGACCTACACCACGTACTACCGGCAGGAGTCCCCGCAGAAGGGCGAGGTCCTCGTCTCCTACGACGGCGCGGCCCCCGTCTCCGTGCGCACCTACACCGCCGACGTCCCCTCCCGCACCGAGACCGTCCCGCTCCAGGTCCCGCCCGGGGCCCGCTCGGTCCGGGTCCGCTTCCGCTACACCGGAGGAAACAACTGGTACTGGGTGATCGACGGCGTACGGATCGGCCAGTGATCGGTCGGTGATGAGTCGGTCCTGACCAGGGTCAGGATCAGGCCTTCCTCATTAGGCTGGGGGGCGTCGGTACGCCGTGGTTCCGGCGCCCCCGCTTCTTGACCGTACGCACGCAGGAGACGCAAGCACATGGCAGACCGCAAGCCCATCGAGTCGTGGCTCACCGACATGGACGGCGTCCTGATCCACGAGGGCGTCCCGATCCCCGGCGCCGAAGCCTTCCTGAAGAAGCTGCGCGACTCCGGGCGGCCTTTCCTGGTGCTCACCAACAACTCCATCTACACCGCCCGGGACCTGCACGCCCGGCTGCGCCGGATGGGCCTGGACGTGCCGGTGGAGAACATCTGGACCTCCGCCCTGGCCACCGCCCAGTTCCTGGACGACCAGCGGCCCGGCGGCAGCGCCTATGTCATCGGTGAGGCGGGCCTGACCACCGCACTGCACGACATCGGCTACATCCTCACCGACCACGACCCCGACTTCGTGATCCTCGGCGAGACCCGCACCTACTCGTTCGAGGCCCTGACCAAGGCCGTACGCCTGATCAACGGCGGCGCCCGGTTCATCGCCACCAACCCCGACAACGTCGGCCCCTCCACCGAGGGCGACCTGCCCGCCACCGGCTCGGTCGCCGCGCTGATCACCGCCGCGACCGGCAAGCAGCCGTACTTCGTCGGCAAGCCCAACCCGCTGATGATGCGGGCCGGGCTCAACGCGATCGGCGCCCACTCCGAGAACTCCGCGATGATCGGCGACCGCATGGACACCGACGTCCTCGCGGGCCTGGAGGCCGGGATGCGCACCTTCCTGGTGCTGACCGGCGTCACCCAGCCCGGTGACGTCGACCGCCACCCCTTCCGCCCCTCGCAGGTCGTCGACTCCATCGCGGACCTCGTCGACCTCATCTGAGCGGGCGGTCAAACCTGGCCCGTAGCCCGTACCACCCGTATGGAGCAGTCGCGCGCCTCCCCGGGATGCGGAGGCGCGCCGTACGGGGGAGCCTCCCACTATCTGGAGGTTCACGATGGGCTCAGCACGCCTCACTCTCTGTACAGCGCTCCTGGCCGTCACCGCCCTGACCCCGGCGGCGTACGCGGCCGACGGCGGCCCCGCCGTCACGGTGACCCCGGCCTCCCCGGCCCCGGGCGGTGATGTGTCCCTGCGGGTGCGGGGCTGCACCGGAGCCCAGGGCACCGCCGTCTCCGACGCCTTCGTCTCCGACGCACGGCTCACCGGCAGCCAGGGCGCACTGGCCGGGCAGACCCGCATCCGCACCTCGCTCGTACCGGGCGCCCACCAGGTGCGGATCAGCTGTTCCGGGACGGTCGTCACCGGCAGCATCACCGTCGTCCAGGCGTCCTCGGGCCAGGGCAAGGAGCCGTCCGACATCGCCGCCTCGCCCATCGCCCCCGTCCAGGCGGGTGGCGGCGGCACCGCACACTTCGCCACGGTGGCCACCAGCGGGTCCGCCCCCGACGCCGGCCAGGCGGTGACCGGCCTGGCCCTCGCCGGGATCGCCGCGGCCGCCGTCGGGCTGCTCAGGGCCCGCCGGAGCCGCGGCACGGACTGAGGGCGTACCCCGGCCATGTCCGACGAACCCGGGCCCACCACCGGCGCCGCGCGCCTGATCACCCTCCTGGCCTGGACGCTCCTGCTGCTCGGGCTGTGGCTGTGGGGCCGGGGCGTGACCGACGTACCCGAGAGCTCGTCCGGCCCGGGTGACGTGGCCGGGCTCGGCGCCGACGCGGTCCGGCTGCCGCCCGCGGCGAAGCCGCTCGGCGCCGCGACCCCGCAGCGCATCGACATCCCCCAACTGGGCGTGCAGGCCCCGGTGACGGCCCGCGGCCTGGACAGCCGGGGCGCCGTCGACCCGCCGCCGTTCGACCGGCCGGGAGTGGTCGGCTGGTACGGCGCCGGGACCGCGCCCGGCGCGGCGGGCGCCGCGCTGATGGTGGGTCACGTCGACACCGCGACCCGGCCCGCCGTCTTCTACAAGCTCAGCACCCTGAAGCCGGGCGAGACGGTCCGGGTGGTCCGCTCGGACGGCAAGGTCGCCCACTTCACCATCGACGGCATCCGCGTCCTGGCCCGCGACGACTTCGACGCCCGGCAGGCCTACGGCCCCCACCAGCCGGGCCGCGCCGAACTCCGCCTGATCACCTGCGGCGGCACCTTCGACCGGACCAGCCACAGCTACACCGCCAACGTGGTGGTCTCCGCGTACCTCACGGGCACCGGTCCGTGACACCGCTGACACCCCCCGCGCGACCTCGTGACCGGCACGGCCGGTATGCCACGATTGGTACTCGGTCGACCGGGCCGGAACGATGCGCTCAGGGATGTGCTCAGGGGGGAATCGCATGTACGACACCAGGGGGGCCCGCTCTTCGGCGCGGGCACGGGCGTCCGCGGCGGTGCTGGGGGCGGCACTGCTGCTCGCCGGGTGCTCCTCCTCGGACGGGGACAAGGCGGCCGACACGGGCGCCCGGATCACTCAACAGCCCAAGGCCGCCGACCCGTTCTGGGTGAACCCGGACGGCACCGCGGCCCGCCGCCTCGCCGCCTACGAGAAGGCCGGCAAGAAGACCGAGGCCACGCAGATCCGCAAGATCGCCGAGCAGCCGGTGGGGGAGTGGATCGGCCCGGAGAACCCGGAGCGGGAGGCCCGCGGCTTCACCGAGGCCGCCGAGAAGTCCGACCGCACGGCCCTGCTCGTGCTGTACGACATCCCGCACCGCGACTGCGGCCAGTACTCCCAGGGCGGCGCGGCCGACGGCAACGCCTACCGCGCCTGGATCGACGGCGTCGCCCGGGGCATCGGGGACCGCCCCGCCACCGTCGTCCTCGAACCCGACGCCGTGCTCCACCTCGTCGACGGCTGCACCCCGGACGAGTTCCGCGAGGAGCGCTACGACCTCCTCAAGGGCGCCGTCGCCAAGCTCAAGTCCCTGAAGAACACCAAGGTCTACCTGGACGCGGGCAACGCCGGCTGGGGCCACCCCGACCAGATCTTCCAGCCCCTCCAGCAGGCCGGCATCGACCAGGCCGACGGCTTCGCCGTCAACGTCTCCAACTTCTACTCCACCGAGGACTCCATCGCCTACGGCAAGCAGCTCTCCGCCAAGGTGGGCGGCAAGCACTTCGTCGTCGACACCAGCCGCAACGGCAACGGCCCCTATACGGAGGGCGATCCGGCCCAGAAGTGGTGCAACCCGCCCGGCCGGGCCCTGGGCGAGACGCCGACGACGAAGACGGCGGACCCTCTCGTGGACGCCTACCTGTGGGTCAAGCGTCCAGGAGAGTCGGACGGCACCTGCAAGGGCGGCCCGAAGGCGGGCCAGTGGTGGGCGAGTTACGCACTCGCCCTGGCCACGAACAGCAAGTAGCTACGGCACCCTGACCCACTGCGCCGTGGACGGCGTCCCCTGGTCGTCGTCCACGAACAGCATGTACCAGCCCGACTGCACCAGGTTCCGGCTCTTCGGGACGGTGACCGTGACCTTGTCGCCGGCGGTCTTGAAGTCCAGGGCGATCGACCGCTGATCCACGTCGGTCACATGGGTCGAGGCGCTCGGCCGGATCAGCCGCACCTTCTTGATGCTGGAGGCGTGCTTCGAGGTGAACGTCCCCGAAGCACCCCGGGCGATCGTCCGCGGTCCTCCGCTGAACGACGGGCGGGAGTCCCGGTACAGGTAGGGAGGCGTGTAGATCTCGATGCGCTGCTCGAACTTCCCCGGCTTGGTGTTCGCCTTGTCCGCGTACAACGAGTCGGACCCGAAGAACATCACCCGGCCGTCGGGCAGCAGGATCGACCCGGAGTGGTAGTTGCGCCCGACCAGCGGATCGGCGACCCGGGTGAAGCTGTTGCTGTCCGGGTGGTACAGCCGGGCCTGACGGATGTTGGAGTCGCCGCGCCCGCGGTAGTCCTCCGAACCCCCGGAGACCAGCAGGGTGTCGTCGGGCAGGATCGAGGTCTGCGGGTACCGGGTGCCCTTCTCCAGTTGGGGCCCGTCGACGAAGTGCGGGTTCTTCGCCTTCAGGTCGATGAGCCGCGTCTTCTTGCTCGACAGCTTGGACTCGCCGACCCCGCCCCCGCCGATCACCATGAACTTCTCGTCCTGGGCCGGAGGCAGCAGCACCGTCCCGGACGTCTCCATCATGTTGGGGTCGCCGAGCCCGGGCAGCTTGGTGAACTTGTTGGTGTCGACGTCCCAGATGCCGGGCACACGGCCCACGTTGTCGGGTCCGTAGCCCGCGTTGGAACCCGAGTAGAAGATCTTCCCGTTCTGCATCAGGAACAGCGCCGGGTACGTCGGGAACTGCCGGATCTTCTGCGTGTACGTCCACTTCTTGGTCTTGGGGTCGAAGATCTCGTTCTTCCCCGGGACCAGCTGACCGATGTCGTCGAGACCGGAGACGCTGAGGATCTTCCCGTCCGACAGGGTCGTGAGCGTCGGATACCAGCGGGCCTCGTTCATCGGGTCGACCTTGATGTACCGCTCGGCGACCGGGTCGAACTCGTAGGCGTCGCGGATGCCCTGGAAGTCCTTCTTGTCGAGGGCGAGCTTCTGCGCGATGCCGTACGTGTTGCGCGCGTCGGTGCCGGTCAGGCCCTGGATCCGGTAGTTGTCCTGGGTGCCGGTCTCGTACTTGGTGCCGCTTCGCTGCGCCTCGACGTAGATACGGCCGAGCCCGGGGTCGTTGCGCAGGAACACGCCGGTCTGCGGGTCGAAGACCTTCTTGGCGCGCGGTACGAGCACCGGGTCCTTCGAGACGAAGGTCTTGCCGTTCTCCTTGCCGGTGAACTTGGTGCCCGCGGGCAGCGTCATCGGCTTGTCGGGGTTCTCGTTGTGCACGACCATCAGGCCGCCGGCCTTGGTGACGTCGCCCTTGAGCTTCTCGTAGCGCTTCGTCCCGCCCGCGATCAGCAGGTTGCCGTTGGCCAGCTGGGTGTGCCCTGTGCAGAACAGGTCGGCGGGCGTCGGCACCTTCTTGATGGTGCCCTTGACCGGGTCCCAGATGCGGGTGTCGAACTTCTTCTTGTCGAAGTTGTCCGCGTTGTTGCCCGAGCCGGCGACCAGCAGCACCTTGCCGGTGTGCAGGAGCGCCGCGTGGATGGTGTCCTGGCGGTACTCCTCGGGGAACTCGACGATGTCCCAGTGGCCGTTGGCGGCCTTGTACTCCGGCTTGTTGATCTTGTACTGGTGGTACTGCTCGGTTCCGAAGCGGTACAGCCACGGCCCGTTCATCCCGGCCAGCGCGAGTACCACCGCCGTGCCTATCGCGAGTCGACGGGCACGACGGCGGCCGGCCTGGTCCTTCATTCCTTACGTCCCCCAAGTCCACCGAGCGCGATCTGCATGTTCTGGTCGTCGTCCCCCGCGGGGGCCTCGCCCGGCCCGCGGGGCGGAGCGGCCCAACTGGGCCGCTGCTGCGGGGCGTGCGGGGTGTGACCGTGCGCCGCGTAGGCCGCGTACTGCGCGGGCACCGCGTCCTGCGGCTCCGCCGCCGGCCCGGGTGCGGCCGGGCCCGCGCCCGGTGCCGCCTCCGCCGTCTGCCCGGGCTTCTTCTTCTCCTGCCGCAGCGCGTGCCGCCAGGCGAAGATCGGCGAGGCGGTGATCAGCATGGCGAAGACCGCCCACGTGATCATCGCCGGGTGGGAGTGCCCGAACGCGAAGCCCGCGGCGAGCGAGCCCCCGAAGACCAGGATGAAGAACCAGTGGATCCGGAAGGTCCCGAACAGCGTGTCCGGGCTGGCCGAGTCGCCCTTCGGGGTCACCACGAACTTGCTCTTGCGGCGCAGCACCGCGTCCATCAGGGAGCGGGCGTAGATCGGCGCGGACAGCGCCGACATCACCATGCCCGCGACACCGCCGGAGCCCTCCGGCTCGTGCGGGGAGACGTTGTGCCGCCGGTTCCAGATGTACAAGCCGATCTGCAGCGCGGAGGCGTTGCCGTACAGCATCAGCCACACGGTCGGGTCGATGTTCACACCCGAGGCGCCCAGGCCCAGGAACAGCGCGCAACTCAGCGCCGCCAGGATCCAGTTGAGGGCCGACATCGGGTAGAAGATGATCATCATCGTGTAGTTGAAGAGCTTGCCGGGCGGCAGCGAGTAGAAGCCCTTCCAGTACTGCTTGAGGATCGTCTCGTACGTCCCCCGGGACCAGCGCATCTGCTGGGTGAAGAAGTCCGTCCAGGCGTTCGGGCCCTCGCCGACGGCGAGGACGTCCGGGGTGTAGACCGACTTCCACTTCCGGCCCGTGGCCGGGTTCTTGGCGCGGTGCATCTCGAACCCGGTGGCCATGTCCTCGGTGATCGAGTCGTACAGGCCGCCGATCTGCTGGATCGCGCTGATCCGCACGGCGTTCGAGGTGCCCACGAACATCGGGGCGCCGTAGCGGTTGCCGGCGCGCTGGATGAGGGCGTGGAAGAGGAACTGCTGCGACTCGGCGGCCTTGGTGACGAACGTGTCGTAGTTGCCGTAGACCTGCGGGCCGATGACGAAGCCGACGTCCGGGTCGCGGAAGTAACCGAGCATCCGCTCCAGGTAGTTGGGCAGCGGCACGTGGTCGGTGTCGACGGAGGCGAAGAAGTCGTACTCGCCGCCGTGCGCCTCCAGCCAGGCGTTGTAGTTGCCGTGCTTCGTCCTGGCGCGGTGCGGGCCCTTGGGCTGGTTCCACCGGGCGACGCCCTTGCGGGAGAAGTGGTGGACGCCGAGCCGGGCGCAGACCTCCTTGACGGCCGGGTCGTCGCCCTCGTCCAGCAGCCACACGTGCATCAGCCCCCGGTGGCGCAGCTTGACCGCCGCCTCCAGGGTCTTGGTCACCATCTCCAGCGGCTCCTTGCCGGGCACGAAGGAGGTGAGGAAGGCGACCCGGGTGCCGGTCTCCGGCACGACCGGGACCGGGTCCCGGGCGACCAGCGTGGCGTGTGCGTTGGACAGCACGTTCATGCAGCGGAAGAACTCGATCAGACCGATCGAGACGAGCATGACGATGTCGAGCGCCGGCAGGAAGTCGTAGGCCGGGTAGTCCCGTTCGGTCCAGTGCTCGGGCTGCATCAGCCAGAACAGCAGGACCAGGGAGAGCACCGGGGCGGCGCCCAGCATGAGCGCGGCTCGTATGCGGTGCGGCTCCTGCGAGAGCAGCGAACGGTACTGCACCTTGTAGGGCTTGCCCGGGTCGGGCTGAGTGAGGGGGCCCGCGAGTCGGCTGTAGTGCTCGTAGTCGTATCTCGGCAGGCTCTTTCTGATGCGACGGAACTGGCCGGTCCGGTGTCCTGTCGCACGGAGTTGGGTGGTCTGTGACGGGTCGTTGTGCTGATCGTGGCTCTGCCGGGCGCCCTTCGGCGTCGACGTCATGAGTCATTCCCCCCACACGCTGGTCGCCGCGTGTTCGTCGGTCCTTCGCCCGGTCGGGGCCCCCTCGGCCGTCACAGGCGGTTCAGTGGCGAGGCACAGTCACCACGTCTTGCTCACCCTATAGACACGGGACTGCGACCTTCCGGTTGCATAGATGCCCCACTCGGCACCGGTTCATGAGCGGAGCCCCCTCCCCGCCGGTGCGCAACCGCTTTCCCCCCAAGTGCCGCGAATCCGCGGCTTCATGAGCAACCAGGGTTCTACGGTGCTCAGCATGATCGCAAGACGCGAAACGCCGTGTTTACCGGTCAAACCCGTTCATTGTGGCGCGGGTGGGGCTCGGGAGGCTCGGGTGCGCCGGTGGGGGAGAGGCGGGCGCGGATGTTGCCGAAGTGATCTCTTATGGCCTCCTCCGCCCGTATGGAATCGCCGGACCGGACCGCGTCGAGGATCTCCCGGTGCTGACGGCAGGTGACCCGCGGGTCCTGCGGCACGTCCATCAGATCCCGCTGGACCCGGTGGAACGCGTCCCAGAACGCCTCCAGCACCTCGCACAGCAGCACGTTGTCCAGCCCCCGGTAGAGGGTGGCGTGAAATGCACGGTCGGTCTCGGCGAGGCCGCAGCCCTCGGCGGCCTCCTGGTCCATACGGTTCACGAGGGCCTCCAGTTCAACGAGGTCCGTCTGAGGCAGTCGCCCGGCCAGCCGCGAGACCAGTCCCGTCTCGACCGCCTCGCGCAGCTCCAGCAGCTGGAGCAGGGAGTCCTCGCCCCGGTAGTGCCCGGCGACGGTACGGAAGGCGAGCCCCTCGATCATCGGGGCGAGCGACATCGGGCCCACGTAGGTCCCGAACCCGTGCCGGATCTCCACGATCCCCATCGCCTGCAGCGCCTTCAGTGCCTCCCGCACCGAGTTCCGGCTCGCCCCGAGGAACCCCATCAGCTCGGGCTCGGTCGGCAGCGGGGCGCCCGAGGGCAGCCGCCGGTCGATGATGAGCTTCTTGATCCGCTCCTGGAGGTCACGCGCTGCCATGGCCAGAGGGTATCCGGCCATACAGCAGCAGGCCCCCCGTTCGCACGGGGGGCCTGCTGTCGTCTGTGCGCCGCCAGGGACTCGAACCCCGGACCCGCTGATTAAGAGTCAGCTGCTCTAACCAACTGAGCTAGCGGCGCCTGCTGACAGGAGAACTCTACCTGACCTGGGAGGGTGCTCCGGACCACCCCTGGGTGTCCCGGAGGGCGGTCATATCTGTCTGTACATCATTCGGACCGTCAACATGCGCGCCCGGGCGACAGTTGTGAAACTGATCAACGTGCACATCAGCGGACAAATCAACCAAGAATGTGAGGCAGATCGCATGACCGCTCCGGCGTTCGAGGAAGTCGACCCCGCGAGCGACTGCGGCTGCCCCGGCTGCGCCCGCCATCGGGTGAGCCCCCGCCCGCCCGGCCGCTTCGGCCGTCACCCGGCCGCCCGAGGGGTCGTGGTCGTGGCCGCCGCGTCCGCCGCCCTCGGTGCCGCCCCGCCGGCCGCCGCCGTCACCGCCCCCCACGCCCAGCCCCGCCCCGGCGCCCCCGCGGCGGACGGGCCCGCCACCCCGCAGGGCCCCAGGGCCCCGCTGTACGGCCGGGCCGGCAAGCCGGCCGAGCCCCCGCTCGTCCCGACCCCCGCCACCACCCGGACCAAGATCATCAGCCGGGCCAGGACCTGGGTCGACGCCGAGGTGCCGTACAGCATGAGCGACTACTGGTCCGACGGTTACCGGCAGGACTGCTCGGGCTTTGTCTCCATGGCCTGGGGCCTCGGCTCCAACGAGTGGACCGGCAGCCTCGACCAGTTCGGGGTGAAGATCACCAAGGAGGAGCTGCAGCCCGGCGACATGCTCCTCTTCCACAACCCGGACAACCCCGAGCGCGGCTCCCACGTCGTGCTCTTCGGCGGCTGGACGGACCACACGCACGCCAACTACCTGGTCTACGAGCAGACACCCCCGCACGCCCGCAGCCAGCCCACCCCGTACCCCTACTGGACCCACGCCGACAAGTACGTCCCCTACCGCTACAAGGGCGTGACCGCCGGCACCGCGGGCGTCCAGCAGGCCGCCGACAGCAAGAAGCCGGCGCCCTTCCCGGGCGCCGGGTTCTTCGGCGACGGCGCGCACAACAAGTACGTCACCCAGTTCGGCCGCCTGCTCGTGTCCCGCGGCGCAGGCTCCTTCTACACCGAGGGCCCGGGCCCGGCCTGGGGCGAGGCGGACCGGCGGGCTACCCGGGCGTTCCAGCTGGCCCAGGGCTGGACGGGCGAGGACGCCGACGGGCTGCCCGGCCCCCGCACCTGGAAGCTGCTCGTCACCGGGCAGGGCAAGAACATCGCCTCCGCGGCGGCCGGATCCGCCCGGCCCGCCTCGCACGGTGTGCCCGGCTATCCCGGCCGGAACCTCTTCCGTCCGGGCGCGGAGAACGAGTACGTCACCCAGCTGGGGCAGCAGCTGGTGAAGAAAGGGTTCGGCAGCTTCTACGCCGACGGGCCCGGTCCGAGCTGGGGCGAGGCGGACCGGCGGGCCGTGGAGGCGTTCCAGCGCAGCCAGGGCTGGCGGGGCGGCGCGGCGGACGGCTACCCGGGCCCGGAGACCTGGCGCCGCCTGTTCGCGTAGGCGGCGCCGGCCGCGCTCGTGAGCGCCCCCCTGATCCCACTCCCAGTCCCACTTCTCACTCTTCTCACTGTCATGACGCATCTGGCGCGGAGGCTGGAGGCACGCATGAGTACGACCACGTCACACACGTCCGAGTCCGGAGAACAGCCGGAGAGCGCGCTGGGCACCGGGGGCATGACCACCCGCCCGGCCCGGCTGATCCAGAACGAGGTGACCACCGAGATTCCTGTCCATCTGCTCTTCCGTGACGAGCCCGAGCCGGTGCCGGTGCCGCTGAAGCCCGCCGTCGTGGGCCGTCGGCAGGCCACCGGCGAGCAGCCCCGCCTGAGGCGCCCGGCCCCGGCCCGCAGCCGGACGGTGCCGCAGGTCGACCCGGAGCTGGTGGAGCGTCCGGCGCGGGTGCTGCCCGGCCTGGCGGGGGTGCTGGCCGGGGCGGGCGGGATCGCGGGGTGCCTGGCCACCTCGTGGTGGGCGGGCGTGCTGCCGCCGCTCGCGGCTCAGGCGCTGCGCCTGCCGGCCTGCACGGGCACGGGTCTCGGGCCCGCGCAGTGGGCGGCGTACGCCGGGGCCGGTGCGCTCGGCCTGCTCGGTTTCGGCGGGCTCGCCCGCGGCCGGACCGGACAGGCCCGGCTGCTCGGGCTGTTCGGCCGCTACCGGGGGACGGTCCGGCGTACCGGGCTGCTCTGGGTGAACCCGCTGCTGGTGCGCCGGCGGGTGAACGTACGGCTGCGGCACTGGCGCAGCGAGGCGATGCCGGCGGCGGACGCCAACGGGGTGGCGCTGCGGGTCGTCGTCCTGGTGGTGTGGCGGGTGCGGGACACCGCGCGGGCCGTGCTCGGCATCGACGACCACGAGACCTATCTGCAGGAGTGCGTGGAGGCGGCCCTCGCCCGGGTGCCGGTGGACCTGCCGGGCTCGGCGCGGGGCGGGGTGGCCGTGGCCGGGGATGCGCTGACCCGGCTGGTGGCGGCGGACGCGGGGCCGGTCGGCCTGGAGGTGTTCTCGGTGCAGCCGCTCCGGGTGGAGTACGCGCCCGAGGTCGCCGCCGCGATGCACCGGCGCACCCTCGCCGCGCTGGACGCCCGGCAGCGGGCCACCATGCTCAACTCGGTCGTGGATTCGGTGGAGGACACGGTGACCCGGCTGACCGTGCGCGGTCTGGTCGAACTGGACGACTACGAGCGCAAGGTGCTCGTACGGGATCTGACGGTGGCGTTCTGCTCGGGTCGCGGGGAGCCGATGTGACGGCCCGGCAGCGGGTCGGGAGTGCCAACGCGATTGGTATGGACATGTTCAACTACTGGCAATAATCTGGGCTTGGTCTAGACCTAGTCTTGCAACGCGGCGCCGCACGGCTCGGCTCAGCTCAGTGAACCTCCCCCACGTTCTCCAGGAGCGGCAGCATGCGTACCAAGACCCGATCTTCTGCGTTGTCCGCAGCCGTGCTGGGTGTGGTGACCGCCGGAGCCTTCGCGCTCTCCACCGGCGGCGCCAGCGGGCACGGCTACACCGACCTCCCCATCAGCAGGCAGAAGCTCTGCCAGAACGGCACCGTGACGAACTGCGGCGACATCCAGTGGGAGCCGCAGAGTGTCGAGGGCCCCAAGGGCTTCCCGGCCGCCGGACCCGCCGACGGCCAGCTCTGCAACGGCGGCCTGAGCCGCTTCGCCCAGCTCAGCTCGCCGAAGACGCCGACCGGCGCGGCCTGGCCCACCACGAAGGTGACCGGCGGTCAGTCGTACACCTTCCGCTGGCAGTTCACCGCCATGCACGCCACGACGGACTTCAAGTACTACGTCACCAAGCAGGGCTGGAACCAGAACCACGCTCTGGCCCGCTCGGACCTCAACACCACCCCGTTCCTGACGGTGCCGTACAACGGCCAGCGCCCGCCGGCCACCCTCAGCCACAGCGGCACCCTGCCCGGCGGGCTGACCGGTCACCACGTCATCCTCGCGGTGTGGACGATCGCCGACACGGGCAACGCGTTCTACGCCTGCTCGGACGTCACGTTCTGAGCCCCCCTTGAGCAAGTCCGGCCCCCGGTGGGGGTAAGTTTCCGCCACGCCGATCCGTCGGGGCGGCGTACCGACCACCGGGGGACCCATGGAAGCCTTCTTCTACATCGTGCCCGCGATCATGATCGCTGGAGTGCTGTTCGCCGCCTACAAGGTGCTGGGGCGCTCCCGTGAGATCAGCAGAGCTTGGGGGAGCGGGCTCACGGCCGAGGCGCGCTGCCTGAGCACGTACACCACGACCAGCGGTGGCGGGGAAAGCTCGGTGCGCACGACACTGCACCACGTCTACGAGTTCACGACGCGCGAGGGCCGTGCCGTCCGGTTCGAGGAGCACGACAGCCCTTCCACGATCGTCCAGGGCGACATCGTCCCCGTGTACTACGTGGCCGACCGTCCGGAGAAGGCCACCGCCAAGCCTCCGGCGCACGGGAAGCTTGCGGCGGGCACGGGCTGCCTGCTGGTGTTCTTCGGTGTCTTCATCGCCGGCTGCATCGCTTTCATGCTTGGCGTCCATGCGTTCTTCTCGGTCACGGACGACTTCATGCCCATGCCGTAGCTCTCCACATCTGACGGACCGTCAATTATGTTGCACGTCCATGGAGTCCATGAAGTCCAGGATGTGCACGGTCGCCGAGCTGGTGGCGGCCCGATGGGGTGACCATCGTCCGGGGCTGTGGTGCGAAGAACGGGTGCTGACCCACCACGAGATGGCGGCCGGCGCCGCAGCGCGCGCGGCACTGCTCGCCGATCTGCTGCCACCGGGCGCCGTCCCGCACGTCGGCGTGCTGCTCGACAACACCGAGGAGTTCCCGCTGTGGCTCGGGGCGGCCGCGCTCGCCGGGGCCGCCGTCGCCGGGATCAACCCCACCCGCCGGGGCGCCGAGCTGGCCCGGGACATCCGGCACACCGAGTGCCCGGTGCTGGTCACCGAGCGGGCGCGGCTGCCGCTGCTGGCCGGGCTGGAGCTCCCGGGCGTGCGCGTCCTCGTCACCGACGACGACGCGTACGACACGCTTCTCGCCCCGTACGCCGGCGCCGTACCCGACCCCGCCCGGGCCGCGCCCTCCGACCGGATGCTGCTCTACTTCACCTCCGGCTCCACCGGCGCTCCCAAGGCCGCCCTCTGTTCCCAGGGACGGCTGGCCGCGGCGGGGTATGCGCTGGTCGGGCAGTTCGGGGTCCGCGCGGACGACGTGCACTACGTCTGCATGCCGATGTTCCACGGCAACGCGGTGATCGCGGACTGGGCGCCCGCGCTGGCCGCCGGGGCCGGGGTGGCGCTGCGCCGGCGGTTCTCGGCGTCCGGGTTCCTGGCGGACGTGCGGCGGTACCGGGCGACGTACTTCACCTATGTCGGCCGGGCGGTCCAGTACATCCTGGCCACCGAGCCGCGCCCGGACGACCGGGACAACCCCCTCCGCATGGGCTTCGGGACGGAGGCCGGGGCGGTGGACGCGGCGGCGTTCGAGCGGCGGTTCGGGGTGCGGCTGGTCGAGGGATACGGGTCGTCCGAGGGCGGGGCGGCCGTCCAGTGGGCGCCCGGGACCCCGGCGGGGGCGGTGGGACCTGCGGGGCCCGGCCTGGTCGTGCTCGATCCGGGTACGGGGCTGGAGTGCCCGGTGGCCGAGTTCGACGCCGCCGGGCAGCTCCTCAACGGTGACGAGGCGATAGGGGAGCTGGTGAACCAGGGGCCCAGCCCCTTCGAGGGGTACTGGCGCAATCCGGCGGCCGAGGCCGAGCGGCGGCGGGGCGGGGCCTACTGGACCGGGGATCTCTTCTACCGGGACGCCGAGGGGTACCTGTACTTCGCCGGCCGTACCGACGACCGCATCCGGGTCGACGGGGAGAACCTGGCCGCCGCGATGATCGAGAACATCGTCGCCCGGTACGAGGGTGCGGTGGCCGTCGCCGTGTACGGGGTGCCGGACCCGGTCACCGGGGATCAGGTGATGGCGACCGTCGCCGGGCGGTTCGACCCGTGGTCCTTCGCGGAGTTCCTGCGGGCCCAGCCCGACCTCGGGACGAAGATGGCGCCCCGGTTCGTGCGGGTGGTGCAGCGGATGCCCGTGACGGCCACCAACAAGATCGAGCGGGGGCGGCTGCGGCGCGAGGGGTTCCGGTGTGCCGATCCGGTGTGGTGGCGGCCGCCGGGGGAATCCGCCTACAGGCGTCTGACCAGGCAAGACGTCGAAGGGCCCCTCGCTTGTGCGAAGGGCCCCTCATCTGTGCGCCGCCAGGGACTCGAACCCCGGACCCGCTGATTAAGAGTCAGCTGCTCTAACCAACTGAGCTAGCGGCGCATGACTCCCGCCCTCCGCGTTTTTTTACCTCCGCGGCTGGCGACGAAGAAAATACTACCTGGTCCTCGGGGGTGCTCGTGACCACCTAGATCGCGAGCGAGAGCAGCACCGGAGCCGCGTTCCGGTTCAGCGTGTCCGCGGCCTGCCGGAGCCGGTGTGCATGCTCCACCGGGAGGGACAGGGCCAGGCAGCCGACCGAGGAACCCGCGGTGATCGGGACGGCCGCACAGACCGTGCCGATCGCGTACTCCTGGAGGTCCAGGACCGGCACCGTCGGCGGCTGGGACTCCAGGCGGGACAGCAGCAGCTTGTCGCTGGTGATGGTGCGCGAGGTGAGGCGGGCCATCTTGTGCCGGGAGAGGTGGTCGCGGCGGGCGTTGTGGTCCAGCTGGGTCAGCAGGCTCTTGCCGACGGCGGTGGCGTGCGCGGAGTAGCGGAAGTCGACCCACTCGTTGACCGCCGGTGTGGCCGGCCCGGCGGCGTACTGGGTGACCCTGACCTCGCCGTCCACGTACCGGCTCATGTAGATGGCCGCGCCGACGGAGTCCCGCAGCCGGTCCAGGGTGTGCTGGAGCTTCTCGCGCAGGGCCCGCTCGCGGTCGTGCGTCGAGGTGAGGCGGCGCAGGGTGTCGCCGGTGACGTACGCACCGTCGGCGATCTGCTCGACGTAGCCCTCGCGGCGCAGCATGCGCAGCAGCGCGGTCAGCCGCTCGGGGAGCAGGCCGGTGCGGCGGGCCAGTTCGGTGTCGGTGACGCCTGCGGGGTGACGGGCCACGGTCTCCAGTACGCGCAGCGCGTCCTGGGCGGAGTGGTACGGGGCGGTCGGCTCGTGCATCAGCGCCACGGTGTTTCCCCCTGCGCTCGCCTGTCTGTGGCCGCTAAGTCCGGTCGGCGGATCGCTACCACGATAACGGGCAAAGGGCTGTTGGGGAGAGGGGGTTGGCGAGATTGTGGTGCCCGCAGCCCCTCTCCCAACTGCGACGCAGACCCTCTGGCATATGCCGCGGTCATCACCCAGCGCCCGGACCTCGGTTCTTCCCGTCTTCACGTCTTGTAGTCACAGCACCGCGCTGAGGAATTCCCGGGTCCGGTCCCGCTCCGGATCGCTGAAGATCTTCTCCGGCGGGCCCGACTCGATCACCCGGCCGGCGTCGAACATCAGGACCTGGTCGGAGATGTCCCGGGCGAAACCCATCTCGTGGGTCACGCAGAGCATCGTGATGTCGGTGGTGCGGGCGATGTCCCTGAGCAGGTCGAGGACGCCCGCGACGAGCTCGGGGTCGAGCGCCGACGTCACCTCGTCCAGCAGCAGGATCTCCGGCCGCATGGCGAGCGCCCGCGCGATCGCCACCCGCTGCTGCTGGCCGCCGGAGAGCTGCGAGGGGTGCGCGTCGACCTTGTCGGAGAGCCCGACCAGGTCGAGCAGCTCGCGCGCCCGCGCCTCGGCCTCCTCGCGGCCGATCCCCAGGACGTTGACCGGCGCCTCCATGATGTTCTGCAGCACCTTCATGTTCGGGAACAGGTTGAACTGCTGGAAGACCATCCCGATCTTCCTACGGGCCCCGCGCAGGTACTTCTCGCTCGCCGGCCTCAGCTCGCCGTCCGGGCCGCGCATATGGGACAGCGGCTCGCCGTCCACCCAGATCACGCCGTCGCTGACCCGCTCCAGCGTCATCAGCAGCCGCAGGATGGTCGTCTTGCCGGAGCCGCTCGGCCCGATCAGCGTCACGTGCTTGCCGCGCTGGACGCCGAAGTCCAGCCGGTCCAGCACGACATGGTCGCCGAAGCGCTTGACCACGTGGTCGAAGCGGACCAGATCAGGGGGCATGCCCGGGGTTCCGTCCTGCGCGGATGCCTTCTGCAAGGGGTTGTCCAGGGGATCAATGGCCAAGGCGCTGCTCCAGCTTTCTCATCAGAAGCGAGGTCGGATAACTGGCCGCCAGGAACATCAGGCCCGCGAGCGTGAACGTCTCGGCGTACGTGAAGTGGTCCGCGCCGTACTCCCGGGCCTCGGCGACCATCTCCGTGACCGTGATGACGGCCAGGAACGGGGTCTCCTTGAACATGGAGATGGCGTAGTTGCCCAGCGCGGGCAGCACGCTGCGCACCGCCTGCGGCAGGATCACCGCCTGCCAGGTGCGGCGCGGTGGCAGCGACAGCGCCCGGCAGGCCTCCCACTGGCCCTTCGGCACACCGTCGATCCCCGCCCGGTACACCTCCGACAGATAGGCGGCGTAGTGGATGCCGAGCACCGCGATTCCGATGGTCAGCGGCTGCACCGTGTTGAAGACGGCGTAGGCGCCGACCAGTTGCACCAGCAGTGGGGTCGACCGGACGAACTCGGTGACCACCCGGACCGGAACGGTCACCAGCCGGGTCGGCGCCCGGCCCGCCACGGCGACGACCAGCCCGAGCACGGCGGCCACCAGCGTGCCGAGGACGGTGGCCAGCAAAGTGGTGAGAAACCCGTCCCACAGCAGCGGCAGCGAGTCGCGGACGGCACCCCAGTCCCAGCTGTAGTTCACAGGGCGCCTCCCGCCGTCGCCTCGGGCCGCTCCGCCTGCTGCGCGCTGCGGCTGCGCAGCAGGCTGCGGGCGCTCGGGTGCTGGCCGAGCCTGGTCTTGGCGTGCCGCTCCAGCGCGTTCATCAGCAGGGTCAGCGCGTAGGCGAGCACGAAGTACATCACCAGCAGGGTCAGATAGGCCCAGGTGGTCGAGCCCGTACGGTCACGCATCTGCTGGACCACTGTCGTCAGGTCGGCCGCGGAGATCAGCCACAGCAGCGGGGTGCACTTCAGCAGCTGTATCAGCAGGTTGGTGAACGGCGGGATCATCTGCGCCCAGGCCTGCGGCAGGATCACCCGGCGCATGCGCTGCGCCGGCGTCATGTTCAGCGCGACCGCCGCCTCCCACTGCGCCCTCGGTACGGCGTTCAGCGCGCCGCGCACCACTTCGGAGCCGTAGGCGCCGTAGTTCATGCCGAACGCCACCACGCCGCAGACCAGCGGGGTGAGCTGGTACCCGGTCAGCAGCGGGAACGCGTAGTAGAGCCAGAACAGCTGTACGTACAGCGAGGTGCCGCGGAAGAACTCCACGACGACCCGGGAGAGCCCTCGTACGAGCACGGGCCTGCTGTTCGCCATGAAGCCGAACACGAAGGACAGGGTCAGGGCGACGGCCGAACCGAGGACCGTGGCCTCCAGCGTGACGGTCAGCCCGGACCACACCTGGGGCAGGTGGCCGAAGAAATAGGAGTAGAAGTCACCCATGGGCAGTGGCCCCCGTCAGGCCTTGCACAGGTCGGCGGTCTTCAGGTTCGCCGGCGGGATGGTGTCCTTGCCGAAGCCGTACTGCCCGATGAGCCTCACATACTGCGCCGGATCCGAGGTGATCTTCTTCAGCTGCGCGTCGAAGGCGTCCCGCAGCTCCTCGCTGCCCTTGCGGAAGACGGCACCGCCCGGGCTGTACTGCTGCTTGCCGTCCACCACCGGGACGAACGAGTCGGTGACCTCCACCTGCGGGTTGGTCTTGGCGAGCCAGCGCAGCGAAATCCCGGTCAGCACGAAGGCGTCGATACGGCCGCCCTTGACCGCGTCCGCGCCGTCCTGCTGCTTCTGCAGCGTCTTGATGTCACCCTCGGAGAACCCGGCGGCGGTGGCGTAGCTCTTCTCGACCGCGCCCGCCAGCACTCCGACGGTGGCTCCGGCCTTCTTCGCCGACGCCAGATCGGTCAGGTTCTTCGGGTTGCCCTTCTTGACCATCATCGCGGTGGGCGAGATGAACTCCGGTTCCGAGAACAGTGCCTTCTCGCACCGCTCCGGGATGATGGCCATGCCGGCGCTGATCACGTCGTACTTACCGGCCTGCAGACCGGGGATCAGGCCGTCGAACTCGGCGAAGGTCGGGCGCAGTTCGTCGACGCCCAGCGCCTTGAAGATCACCTGGTGCAAGGTGGGCGCCTCGCCCTTGAGCTTGCCGTTCTCCTCGTAGCCGTAGGGCGCCTCGTTCGCGTAGGCCACCCGCACATAGCCCTGCTTCTTGAGCTGCGCCAGCTTCGAGGCCCCGCTGTCGCCCGTGCCGGTCTTGCTGCAGGCGGCCAGGAGCCCGGGGACGGTCAGCAGACCACCGACGGCCGCGCCTCTGGTGAGGAAGCCGCGGCGGGACAGGTTCGGGAACTCGGACATGGGCGCGCAACCTCCACAGAGAGCCTTGCCAGGTCTGGCCGTAAACCAGTGGTGGCGCCTGCCCGATCTCCGTGAACTATGCAGTGAGACTGGGGGGCGTAATGCAAACGTGATCTGCGTGACCCTGTCCCGTGTCCCCTCGCCGGTGTGTTCGACGCGCTTGAGCTGCGGCGGACCGGGCAGACGCACCCGGGGAGACGGCACCCGCGAAGACGTGAGGAGAGGGAATGTCAGACCGTCATGTCGAAGTGGCGCTCGACCGGCGCGGAGTCAGCTGCACGGCACGGCTGCTCGACGACCGGGCACCGCTCACCTGCGCCGCGGTGTGGGACGCGCTGCCCCTGAGCGGCGACGTCTACCACGCGAAGTACGCGCGCAACGAGATCTACGCCCTCTTCCCGCCGTTCGCCGCGACGGAGCCCCCACTGGAGAACCCGACGATCACCCCGATCCCCGGCGACCTCTGCTACTTCTCCTTCGCCGGCACCGAACTGGGCACGAAGGCCTACGGCTACGACCGCGAGGTCCGCCCCGACACCACCGTGGTCGACCTGGCCCTGTTCTACGAGCGCAACAACCTGCTGCTCAACGGGGACGTGGGCTGGGTGCCCGGGATCGTCTGGGGCCAGGTCGTGGCCGGACTGGAGGAGATGGCCGAGGCCTGCAACGACCTGTGGCGCAGCGGGGCGGCGGGGGAGACGCTCAGCTTCCGGAGAGCGTGAGCCCCTCCTCGTAGAGGGCGTGTGCGGCCCGTAGCACCAGGTCGTCCCGGTGCCGGGCCGCGACGATCTGCATCCCGACCGGCAGTCCGTCGCCGTCGGTGCCCACGGGGACCGTCGCCGCGGGCTGCTGGGTGAGGTTGAAGGGGTAGGTGAACGGCGTCCAGCCGGTCCAGCGCCGCAGGCCGGACTTCCGGGGCACCTCCTCGCCGGCCTCGAAGGCGGTGATGGGCAGGGTGGGTGTGAGCAGCAGGTCGTAGCGTTCGTGGAAGCGGCCCATCCGGCGGCCCAGGTCCATGCGGACGTCCACCGCGGCCAGGTAGTCCAGCGCGCTGTACCGGGCGCCCTGGGCGCAGATCTCGCGCAGGCCTGGGTCGAGCAGCTGCCGCCGGTGCGGCGAGAAGCTCTGGGTGAGCCGGGCCGCGCCGCTGAACCACAGGGTGTGGAAGGCGTCCACCGGCTCGCTGAAGTCCGGGTCGGTCTCCTCGACGTACGCGCCGAGGTCCGCGAGTCCGGCCACCGCCCGCCGTACGGCCGCGGCGACCGCCGGGCGGACGGCCACCTGTCCGCCCAGGGTCGGCGAGTACGCCACCCGCAGCCCGCGCACGCCCCGGTCCAGGCCCGCGGTGAACGACTCCGGCGGCGGGCCCAGCGCCGACCAGTCGCGGGCGTCGGGGGCGGCGACGACGTCCATCATCAGTGCCGCGTCCGCCGCGTCCCGGGTCATCGGGCCGACGTGCGACAGCGTGCCGAACGCGCTCGCCGGGTACAGGGGCACCCTGCCGTATGTCGGTTTGAGGCCGAAGATCCCGCAGAACGCGGCCGGGATGCGGATGCTGCCGCCGCCGTCCGTGCCCAGCGACAGCGGGCCCGCGCCGAGCGCGACGGCCGCCGCGCTGCCGCCGCTGGAGCCGCCCGCGGTGCGGGAGGGATCGTAGGGGTTACGGGTCACGCCGGTCAGTGGGCAGTCGGTGACGGCCTTCCAGCCGAACTCGGGAGTCGTGGTCTTGCCGAGGAAGACCGCGCCGTGCTCACGCAGCCGGGCGACCGAGGGCGCGTCCTCGTCCCAACGGCCGTGCTCGGAAACGGTCTTCGAGCCGCGCAGGGTGGGGTGGCCGCGCAGCAGCAGGATGTCCTTCACGGTCACCGGCACCCCGTCCAGCAGCCCGGCCGGCTCGCCGCGCCGCCAGCGCTCCGCCGACTCCCGCGCCCGCGCGAGCGCGTCCTGTTCGGTGAGGCGCACGAACGCGTTCACCTCCGGCTGGATCCGCCGCGCCCGCTGCAGGGCCTGTTCGGTCGCCTCCACGGGACTGAACTCGCCCTTGCGGTACCCGTCGAGGAGTTGTACGGCGGTCAGGTCGGTGAGCTGCATGCACCCTCCTGGTGGTTCAGTGACCGGGGACGTAGCCGCGCTTCTTGTCGACCACGTTCACCAGGGATCTGCCCGCGGCCCACCGTTCGTACAACTCCACGAACTGGATGCCGAGTTCATCGCGCCACCCGACGGTGTCGCCGCTCATGTGCGGGGAGACGATCAGCCCCGGCAGCCCCCACAACGGGCTGTCCCCGGGCAGGGGTTCGGCGGCGAACACGTCCAGGGCGGCGCCCGCGATCCAGCGCCGCCGCAGCGCCTCGGCGAGCGCGTCCTCGTCGACCAGCGGCCCGCGGCCGACGTTCACGAAGACCGTCGAGGGCTGCATCACGCCGAACCGGTGGGCGTCGAACATGCCGTGCGTCTGCTCGGTCAGCGGGGCGGCGGCGATCACCCAGTCCGCGCGGGAGATCAGCCGGTCAAGATCGCCCGGGCCGTGCACTCCGGTCCGCGGGACCCGTCCGACCAGCGCCGTCGTAACGTCCAGGGCCTTCAGCGTGCGCGCGATCGCCCGGCCGATCGGCCCGGAGCCGACCACGCACGCGCGCGTGCCCGCCACCCGCCGGGTCTCCCGGTGGTGCCAGGTCCGCTCCCGCTGCAGCTCCAGCGTGCGCGGCAGATCCTTGGCGACCGCCAGCACCAGCGCGGCCACGTACTCGGCGATCGGCTGGTCGAAGACCCCGCGCGCGTTGGTCACCACCGTCTCGGAGGCGGCGAGTTCCGGGCACATCAGATGGTCCACACCCGCGCTCGCCGTGTGCACCCAGCGCGGCCGCGGCCCCGCCCCGGGCCAGGCCTCCCGTACGGCGTGCGAGGTGAAGTCCCACACCAGCAGCACGTCCGCCTCCGGCAGCCGCTCGGCGAGATGGGCCGCGTCGGTGTGCACGACCCGGGCACGCCCGGTGAGGCGGCCGAGCCGCGGTGGCGGGTCGGCGTCCAGGACGAGCAGGGTGGGCAGGGTCAGCGTCATTCGGGGCCGCTCCGGGCGTCTGACATGCGCGGATTGACCACGCTCGCACCGGAACCTACCTTCGTCAACACGGGCGGCCCCGCCGACCGTTGCCCCTCGTGTCCTCCCAGCGTGAGGCGGGTGTCTTGCCATGGACATCTCCTTTCTCGGCGGTCCCGGCCCCCAGCGCGGTGTCGGGGTGGTGGCCCCGTTCGACTTCGCCCTCGACCGCGAGCTGTGGCGCTGGGTGCCCGACGAGGTGTCGCTGCATCTGACCCGGACCCCGTTCGTGCCGGTCGAGGTGAGCCTGGACCTGGCCCGGCTGGTCAGCGAGCACCAGACCCTCGGCGAGGCGGTGCGCGCGCTGATCGCCGTCTCCCCCGAGGTCGTCGCCTACGCCTGCACCTCCGGCAGCTTCGTCGGCGGTGTCGCGGGCGAGCGGGCGATGTGCGCGGCGATGAGCGTGGCCGGCGGCGCCCTGCCCGCCGTCACCACCTCGGGCGCCCTGCTGGAGGCCCTGGCGGAGCTGCGGGTCCGCCGGGTCGCCCTCGTCACCCCGTACACGGTGTCCGTCACCCGGGCCCTTCAGGAGTACGTCGCCGAAGCCGGCGTACGGGTGACCGGCTGCGCCTTCATGGGGCTGACCCGGCACATCTGGCAGGTGCCGTACCGGGACGTGGTCGCCATGGCCCGCGCCGCGGTCCGCCCCGGCGCCGCCGACGCGCTGTTCATCTCCTGCACCAACCTTCCGACGTACGACGTCATCCCGCAGCTCGAGGCCGAGCTGCGCATCCCCGTGCTTTCGGCCAACCAGGTCACGATGTGGGCGGCGCTGCGCCGGCTGGGTACCCGAGCCGTGGGGCCCTATCAGGCGCTGCTGGACGAGGCCGCGCGGCAATGGCCCGTACTGCCGGAAGAAACGCAGGAACACCAAGAAGGGCCGTCATGACAGCACTCGGACTCCTCTACCCGGGCCACTCCGGCGAGGACGACTATCCGCGCATCGAGCAGCTCCTGGGCAGCGACATCCGGGTGGATCTGGTCCACACCGACATCGGCGTGGACGCGCACCGGGTGGACGCGCTGCGCGCGATGGGCTCGGCGGAGCGGCTCGCCGCCGGCGTGGCGGAGCTGCGGCTGACCGGCGCCGAGACGGTGGTGTGGGCGTGCACCAGCGGCAGCTTCGTGTACGGCTGGGAGGGCGCCCAGGAGCAGGTGCGGGCGCTGGCCCGGCTGGCCGGGATGCCGGCCTCCTCGACGTCCTTCGCCTTCGTGCACGCGGCCCGGGAGCTGGGGGTACGACGGGTCGCCGTGGGCGCGACCTACCCGGAGGAGGTGACCGCGCTGTTCGCGGACTTCCTGCGGGCCGGGGGGCTGGAGGTGGTCTCGGTGCGGTCGTCCGGGATCGTCACGGCGGCGGAGGTCGGGACGTGGGGGCAGGAGGAGGTGCTGACGCTGGCGCGGGCGGCGGACGCGGACGCCTCCGGCGCGGAGGCGGTGTTGCTGCCGGACACGGCGTTGCACACGGCCGCGCATCTGCTGTTGCTGGAGAAGACGCTGTCCAAGCCGGTGCTCACGGCCAACCAGGTGTCGGTGTGGGAGGGGCTGAGGCTGGCCGATCGGCGGGTGAACGCTCCTCGTCTGGGGGCGTTGTTCACCAGGGAGCCGATCGTGCAGGTCTGAGCGGCCGGGCACTGGGGCTCCGCCCCAGACCCCGCCAGGGGCTCCGCCCCTGGACCCCGTTTCCCACCCGCCCACCCGTCTCGGTCGGTCGAGAGCTTGCCCCACCATCCGACTCGGTCGGCTGAGAAGGAATAAGCGGAGACACCCTCCTGTTATCGCCGAACGACAGCTCACGGCCGCAAAGCAGGAGGCTCACACCGTGTCGGCAGACGAGATCCGGGGCACGACGCACGGGACCGCCCCCGTCCCCCTCTCCGTACTGGACCTGGTGACCGTCGGCGCGGGCAGTACCGCCACCGACGCGCTGCGCACCAGCGTGGAGCTGTCCCGGTTCGCCGAGTCGCGCGGTTTCCACCGGTACTGGGTGGCCGAGCACCACTCCATGCCCGGCGTCGCCTCCTCCTCGCCCGCCGTGATCCTCGCCCACCTCGCCGCCCACACCGACCGCATCCGGCTCGGCTCGGGCGGCGTCATGCTGCCCAACCACGCGCCCCTGGTGATCGCCGAGCAGTTCGGCACGCTGGAGGCGATGGCGCCGGGGCGGATCGACCTGGGGCTCGGCCGGGCGCCCGGCACGGACGGGGCCACCGCCGCCGCGCTCCGCCGCACGGACACGCCGGGCGAGGGTGCCGACGACTTCCCGCAGCAGCTGGCCGAACTCACCCGCTTCCTGGACGACGACTTCCCCGACGGGCATCCCTACCGGCGCATCCACGCGATCCCGGGCCCGGTGCAGGGCAGCAGCCCCGGCGGTGTCCAGTCCGCGCACCGGCCGCCGATCTGGCTGCTCGGCTCCTCGGGCTTCAGCGCCCGCCTGGCCGGTCTCCTCGGGCTGCCCTTCGCCTTCGCGCACCACTTCTCCGCGCAGAACACCATCCCGGCCCTCGACCTGTACCGGCAGACCTTCCGGCCCTCCGAGGTGCTGGCCGAGCCGTACGCCCTCATCGGCGTCTCCGCCCTCGCCATGGACGACGAGCGGGAGGCCGGCCGACAGGTGCGGGCGGCCGCGCTGAACATGCTCCGGCTGCGCACCGGCCGCCCGGGCCTGTTCCCCGACCCGGCCGACGCCGAGAAGTACGAGTTCGGCCCGATGGAGGAGGACTTCGTCGCCTCCTGGACCGGCAACATCGTGCACGGCACGGCGGACGAGGTCCGCTCGGGCCTCGACGACCTGCACAAGCGCACCGGCGCCGACGAGTTGATGCTCACCTCGCACGCCCACCGCGGCGAGCTGCGGCTGCGCTCCTACGAACTGATCGCCGACGCCTACGGCTTGCCCACCGCGTAGGCCGCCTGGTCGCCCAGCAGCTCGGAGATACGATCCGGCGGCACCGGACGGGAGTACAGCCAGCCCTGCCCGGTGTCGCAGCCGATCCGGCGCAGCCGCGTGGCCTGCGCCGAGGTCTCCACGCACTCCGCGGTGACGGTCAGGCCGAGGCGGTGGGCCAGCTGGATCATCGCCTCCACGATCACCTCGTCGGCCGGGTTGGGCGGCACGGCCACCGTGCTCTTGTCGCCCTCGTACTGGAAGCCGCGCACGAAGGAGCCGTCCAGCTTCAGCACCGACACCGGCAGCCGGCTCAGGTAGGCCAGGTTCGAGTAGCCGGTGCCGAAGTCGTCGATGGCGATACGCACGCCCATGTCGCTGAGGGCCTGCAGGGCCTGGAGCGGGCGGCCCGAGGACCCCATCACGGCCGACTCGGTCAGCTCCAGCTGGAGCAGGTGCGGGGCGAGCCCGGTCTCGGCGAGGGTCCGGGCCACGTCCGCCACCAGATCGGAGTCCCACACCTGGCGTACGGCCACGTTCACGCTGACGAAGATGGGCGGCTCGTCGGGGTGGTCCAGCTGCCAGCGGCGGGCCTGCCGGCAGGCGGTCGCCAGTGCCCAGCGGCCCAGCTGCACGATCGAGCCGTCCTCCTCCGCCAATCCGATGAACCGATTCGGCGCCAGTACGCCGAACTGAGGATGATTCCAGCGGACCAACGCCTCGACCCCGCTCAGCCGGCCGTCCTCCATGCCCACCAACGGCTGGTACTCGAGGGCGAACTCACCGCGCTCGATGGCGGGGCGCAGGGTGGAGGAGAGGGCCTGGCGGGTGACCAGGTGCGCGTTGCGCTCGGGGTCGAACAGGGTCCAGCGGGCCTTGCCGTCCGCCTTCGCCCAGTGCAGCGTCGTGTCGGCCGCCTGCATCAGACCCGTGGCGGTCGTACCGGCCGCGTGCCGTTCCACGACCCCGATGGACGCGGTCAGCGACAGCCGCTGTCCGGCCAGGTCGAAGGGTGCCTCCAGGGCCTTCAGTGCGGACTCGGCGAGGTCGGCGAGCTGCTCGGTGCCGGTGGAGTCCTCGACCAGCAGGGCGAATTCGTCGCCGCCGAGCCGGGCCACCAGGGGGGTGCCGGCGCGGGCGTACCCGGTCTCCTCGGCGACCCGGGTCAGCCGCTCGGCCACGGCCGAGAGCAGCCGGTCGCCGACGCGGTGGCCGAGGGTGTCGTTGACGGCCTTGAAGCCGTCCAGGTCCAGGTAGCACAGGCCGATCCGGCCGGTGCCGCTCTGCTCGTACGACTCCGCCTCCAGCGCGGCCGTCAGGCGCTCGAAGAACAGGGTGCGGTTGGGCAGCCGGGTCACCGGGTCGTGCATCTGCAAGTGCCGCAGCCGGGCCTGGAGTTCGCGGCGGGCGCCGATGTCGGCGACCGACACGAGGACGCCTGGCTCGCCACCGGTCAGCGGGGCGACGGTGACCTGCACCCACACCGAGTGCCCCTCGGGATGTTTCAGCCGGCGGGTGCAGCGCAGCCGGGCCTGCCGGCCGCGCAGGACCTCGCGGTAGGCGTGCCAGGTGCGGGCGTCCGCGGCCAGGTCCACCAGATCGGCGGCGACCCGTCCGGTCAGTCCGTCCGGGTCGGCGCCGAGCAGGCCGCCGAGCGCGGGGTTGGCGCTGGCGACGAGACCTTCGCGGTCGACGACGGCCATGGCGAGCGGCGCCGCCGCGAAGACACGGCGATAGGTGTTGTGGTCACTGTCTGTGACGGCTGACCGGTCGAGGTCTGCCGCGGGCGTCGGCCCTTCGGACGTTCCGCTCACCGCTCGCTCCCGCAGTGCACTCGATCTCTGTCCGTGCCGGAAAGTGTGCCGATCATAGAGGCTGGTCCTCAGGCCTTCCAGCCACTCTCCAGTGTCCCGGACAGACCACAGGTTCTGACAGATCGTTTCTGCCCGCACCTGGACGGGTTCTACAGGCCCCCGACCAGTTGTGACGTTCCGTGAGTGTTTCGGGGTGTCGGCCGTCGATGCACTCCGGCGCCCAAATGGGCGCACTCACCCTTCTGGTTCAGGCGAACAGGACGTACAGCAACAAATTCCCACAATCTGGATTCGGTGTCCCGCGAACCGCGTCCGGAGGTCCTTTCGTGCCCAAGCTGCGCAGCACCGCCGCCGTGTTCACCACGATGTCGGCGCTCGCCGCGACCTCGATCCTCACCGGCCCGTCGGTCGCCGAACCCTTCTCGACGGTCCCCTGCGCCCTGCACCGCAGCGAGGCCCACCACTCGGAGGGCGTGGACAGCTGGAACCCCGAATACCCCCGCCCGACCGGCGCGCTCGACGCCGTCATGATCTTCCTATCCTTCCCGGACGCCACCCCCCGCACCACCCCCGCCGAGCTGACCGCCGACCACTTCCCGGCCACCAGCCGCTTCTTCGAACAGGCCTCGTACGGCCGGTTCGCGCTGCGCCCGCACCCGCTCGACCACTGGCTGCGCATGCCGCAGCCGTCGACCTCGTACGCCATGAAGCGCGACTGGAGCGCCGATGACCGCGCCGCCTATCTGCGCGACGCGTTCGCCGCGGCCGACCGGGAGGTCGACTTCTCCCGTTACGACGTCGTCTACTTCGTCGCCGACCCGAACGCGCCCGGCGTCGACTCGGACGCGACGAAGGTCGTCAACCTCGACACCCCCACGCACGTGGACGGCACGGACGTGCGGCGAGTCGTCACGGTGTTCGAGAAGCATCCGCCGGACCGGCTGGTCCTCGCCCACGAGACCGGCCACGTCTTCGACCTCCCCGACCTCTATCACCGCCCGGTCGACGGCAAGGGCGACTGGGACACCTACGTCGGCGACTGGGACCTGATGGGCAGCCAGTTCGGGCTGTCCCCGGACCTGTTCGCCTGGCACAAGTGGAAGCTGGGCTGGCTGGATCCGCGCCAGGTGGTGTGCGTGCGGGGTGCCGGGCCGACCCGGCTGACCCTGGAGCCGCTGGCCGCGGGTCCCGGCATCCCGGTACAGGGCACGGCCGGTGCCCCGGCCTTCGGCCTCGGCCATGGCGCGAAACTGGCGGTGGTGCGCACCGGCGCGGACAGTGTCCTGGCCTTCGAGGCGCGTGGTCCGGCGGGCAACGACCGCGCGGGCTGCCGGCAGGGTGTCCTGGTCTACCGGGTGCGCGGCGGCACGGCGTCCGGCGGCGGTCCGGTCGAGGTGGTGGACGCCCACCCGCGCACCGAGGCGTGCTGGGAGAACTCGGTCTACCCACCCCTGGCCGACGCCCCGGTCTCCCTCGGGGAGAGCTTCACGGTGCCAGGGGAGGGCGTGAAGGTGGAGGTGGAGGGGCGGACGGCGTCCGGGGCGTGGACGGTGAAGATCACACCGGGGCTGGAAGGCTGATCCCGTCGTGTGCGGCGCTCGTGTATACGAAAACAGCGGGCCGGATTCTTTCGAACCGACGCGCTGTCGTCAGTGGGTGTGGGTGGCGGAGCCCCCACAACGCGCGGCGAAGCCGCGCAGAAAACAGAGATGGCGAGGAGGTTCGCGCTTTCTGCGAACACGCCTCGCCATCGTCATCGTGCGCCGCCAGGGACTCGAACCCCGGACCCGCTGATTAAGAGTCAGCTGCTCTAACCAACTGAGCTAGCGGCGCCTGCTGACGTCGTAGACCTTAGCATCCTGGTCGGCGGGAGGAAAAATCGATATCCGTACGGCCGCGCGGGCCGCCCGTACGGCCGCCCAGAGCAGGACCTCGGGGCCCGGAAGCCAGGGGTGACGGGTGTCCGGCGCGACCAGCCAGCGGGAGCCGCCGGAGGCGGGGGAGCTGTCGCCGGACAGGGCGGGGACGGTCACCGCGTCTCCCGTGCCGTGGCAGAGCAGCGGCGGTACCGCCTCCGTGCGGTGGGACCCCCACTCCTCCCAGCTCAGCAGCGAGGGCAGCCGGTGGGCCGTGCCCGGGGCGGTGAACAGCAGCATGCGGCCCCGGAACACCGCGACCGGGCCGGACCCCGGCCCCTCGTCCCATAAGCGGTCCAGCATCCGGCGCCCGAAGACCGCCGGGGCGCTCACCACGTCGAAGACGGCGCCGCACGGGAGGACCAGCGGGGCGTTCGGGCGTTCCCGCCACAGGGCGAGGGTGCTTCGCGGATACGTTCCTGCCGAGGCCAGCCACGCGGCTCCGTCGGCGGTGGCACAGGTGACATGCGGTGTGCAGCTCATGCCGATTACATGTACCGGCCGTGAGCACGCGGTTCTCCTGGGTTTCGGAAAACCGGGACAGGGGCGGGAGGGGAGGAGTATCTTGCCCGCCCGGCATATGCCAGCAGCGTGGGCTAGACCGGGTCGACGGGGCTGCGGCCCTCCGTGTCGGCGCCGCGCAGCAGGTCCCGCCCGAACTCCACCATCTTCTTCGCGTAGTCCTCGGTCCACTCCGCCCGCGCGGCGATGTCCGCCGGGGTCAGCCGGTCGAACCGGCCCGGGTCGGCGAGCTGGGCCGCCGCGACGGCCTGGAACTCCACGGCCCGGTCGGCCGCCGCCTGGAAGGCCAGGGCCAGCTCCGTCGCCCGCGCCAGCAGCGCGCCCGGATCCTCCATCGACTCCAGGTCGAAGAAGTGCTCGGGATCGGAGGCCGCCTCCGCGGGCTCGAAGATCAGGGGCGCGGGGCGTAGCCGCGGTTCATGCCGACGCGGCGTGGGCTCCGCCATGTCTCGTCTCCTCCTCGTACGGTTCGGTGGGCCCCGCCAACGGGCGGGCCACCCTCCATTGTCTCGCGCGAGCGCAAGGGGACCTCAGAGCCGCCGGAAGTCCCACGTGCACACCAAGAAACTCAAGGCCGCCAGCTCGGTCATGGCCGCCAGGCAACGCGGTGCTCGGCCAAGTGCGCCAGAACCGCGTGATTGGCCTCCCAGCCGTCGGGAAACTTCACCAGCGTTCCCAGCTGGACCGGTTCCGTGGACGGGTAGTCGTCCAGGAGGTCGCCGACTCCCGCGCGGCAGACCACGATGCAGGCGTGGCGGTGGCGGGAGGCCAGGACGCACAGGCGGCCGGTCTCCAGGTGGAAGGCGGTGGCGTCGGGGCGGCCGGAGAGGGGGTGGAGGACGACCGTGACGTCGTACTCGCGGCCCTGGAGACGGTTGGCCGTGTCGACGGTGACGTCCGTGACGCCCAGCTCCGCGAGCGCCGAGCGGACCGCCGCCGCCTGGTCGCGGTGGGCCGTGCCGACGGCGACGCGGTCGGGGGTGAGCGGGGAGGGGGCCGGGGAGCGTTCCGAGACGGCCGCGCCCGCACGGTCCAGCAGACGTCGTACGACTGTCGCCACCGCCCGGACCGCCTCCGGGTCCGTGCGCGGGGTGTGCCGGGCCGGCAGCTCCAGCAGGCCCCAGCCGGATTCCGCCGCCTCGTCGATCACCCGGTCCGGGCCCGAGCCGTCGGAAGGGACGGCGAAGGCGAGCCGGCGGTCGTCGGGGCCGGTGCCGCTGCGGAACCGGGTGTACGGGTAGAAGGCGTCCGAGACCAGCGGGGCCGCGGAGGCCGGGAGGCGCCAGGAGACCGGGAGCCGGTGCTGGGGCAGGCCCGGGTTGTGCGCCAGCAGGGTGGTGACCGCCGAGGCCGAGGGGTCGTACGACAGGCCCGCCCACTGCTCGCTGCCGACGATCGCGAACGGGTCCAGCTGGCCCGGGTCGCCCACGAACAGCGCCCGCTCGAACAGGCCGGCCACGGCCAGCAGGGAGTCCGAGCGCATCTGGTACGCCTCGTCGACGATCGCGTGCCGCCACGGCTCGTCCACCTTGACGTGCGCCCACTTCGCGGCCGTGGACAGGACGACCGGGAGGCCGGTCAGCTCGGCCGCCTTCGCCGACGTGCGGACCTGCGGCAGGTCGTCCAGCGCCTTGTCGTAGGGGTCCGTGTCGCTGCTGTGCAGCCGGCCGACCGGCAGCTCGGGGTTCTTCTCGGCGAGCCGCAGTACCAGGTCGTCCACCTGGGCGTTCGTCTGCGCGACCACCATCAACGGGCGCCCGGCCTCGGCGAGTTCCAGGGCCGCGCGGACCACCAGGGTGGACTTGCCGGCGCCGGGCGGGGAGTCGACGACCACACCCCGCTCGGTGCCCTGCAGGGTGTCGTGGAGGATCGCGTCGGTGGCGCGGGCGGCAGCGGCTCCGGGGTCGAAGTCGACCGTCGTCACAGGACATCCTCCTCGGTCACGGTGTCGGGGGCTTCCGGCACGGCCTCGCCCGGCGGGCCGCCGTGCGTCCACGGGGTCTCCTCCGGGTCGGGCAGCTTCGCGCCGCCGCGCTGCTCGTGCTCGAAGACGGTGAAGCAGAGCGTGTCGCCCTTCTCCGGCACCGAACCGGGCTCGGGCTCCTTGCCCCGGCCCATCTTGTCGACGATCCGCAGGACGAGGACGCCCTCGTCCGCGGAGCCCTCGTACCCGACGAACTCCGCCGCCTGCGGCTTGCCGCCCAGCGAGCGGTAGACCTTCGCGCGCTCCGCCAGATGCGGCCGGTCGTCCGTGCGGACCGTCACCAGCGGGCGCGGGCTCGGCCGCTTGCCCTCGCTGTACGCCATGACGACATCGGTCACCTCGCCCGCGAAGGCCTCCCCGGCCAGCCGTCGCCCGGCCATCACCAGCGGGTCGTCCAGCGCCTCCTGCGCCTCCAGCCGGGCCTGCTCACGCTCGCGCGTGGCCAGCTTGTTCGCCGCCGTCACCGCGTCGTCGCGGCGCGGCTGCGGGGGCTCGCCCGCCACGACCCGGTCCCGGTGGCCGGTGAACGACCAGCGGTCCCGGGTCCAGCGCTCCTCGACGTGTGCGCCCTCGGGCAGCGCCCGCAGCAGGTCCAGGCCCCGCCACACCGCGTCCCAGGTGGGCCGGGTGCGGCTCTCGACCAGGTCGCGGATCTCCCGCTCGGCCGCGGTGAGCGCGGCCAGCCGGTCGTCGGCCTCCAGGGCGTCCTCGGCGGCGGCCAGCGCGCCGCGCGCGCGGTCGTAGCGCTCGATGGCCGGGGCCAGGAGCTTGTTGTCGAACGCCGGGTCGGTGGCCGGGCCGGCCGGCGGGCACAACAGCTGGCCGCCGGCGTCGCGCGCGAGTTCGGCGCGGTGAGCCGCCTCGGCACCGGAGCCGCCCCCGGGAGGGTCGATCCAGGCGAGCAGCGCGCCGAGGTGCTGGTCCTCCAGGCTGGACTGGCCGGTCGCCCAGTGCCGGGACAGCACATCGGTCAGGGCCAGGAGCAGCGAGGAGCCGGGTACGCGGGCCCGCTCGCCGTAGTGGGTGAGCCAGCGGCCCAGCAGGGGGATGCGGGGCGGAGCGGGGTGAGGCGTCTCCGGGTCCTGCTCGGCGGTGCGGCGAAAGCGCATGGAGCGGCCGAGCAGCCGTACGAAGTCCAGGCCCGCGCGGCTCGGCACGATCAGCTGGGGCGCGTCCGTGCACAGCTCGACCTCGACCTTGACCCGCTTGCCGGTCTCCGGGTCGGTCTCGCCCCGCTCGGCCGCCTCGACGTCCTCGGCGTAGGAGTCGAGGTACGGCAGGACAACGTCGGCCAGCTCGGCGAGGAACGCGAACCGCAGGTCACGGTCGCGGGGCTGGGGTACGACCAGCAGCCGGGGCGCGTCCCGGTCGGTGCCGACCAGCGCGCCGAGCGGGGCGCCGGCCTCACCGGCGGTGGTGAGCGGCACGAAGACCAGGGGGCGCTCGGACAGGTGCCGGTGGCGGACGGTCGCGGCCGGCTGGGCGCGACCGGTGCTGACGGCCTCGAGCCGGGCCAGGGTGGCGATCAGGGACACGGGGCCACCGCCAAGCCTGCCGTGGCGAGCGCCTCCGCGCGCAGGGTCGCCGCCCGGCGCAGGGCGGCCACCGCCGGGTCGTCGGGGTCGCCGCTGTCACCGCGGGCTGCCGCCAGGACGTCCTCGACCGTGGTCAGGCCGCCCAGTTCGGCCCGCAGGGGGCGGCCGAGACGGGTCACGGCATCCGCCGCGCGGGAGCGTTCCCGGCAGTGGAAGGCCAGTTCGCAAGCCGACAGGCACTCGGGTGCGTATGTCGCCGGGACCGCCTCGACGGCCGCCGTCAGCTCCTCGGCCGGGCGGTCCGGTGCGAAGCACACGCCCTCGGGCAGGGCGTCGGCGATCTCCTCGACTCGGGTGAGCCGGGCCAGCTGGCGGGCGGTGACCGCGCGCTGCTTGCGCACGTCCACGGCGGAGGCGGTGGCCAGGTTGGAGAAGTCCTTGGGGCACACCAGCAGCACCCGGTGCCGTACCCGAGGGGCCGGGGCGCTCTCCCGGGTGGGCGTCTCGGCCGGCTCCGGCCCCAGCTCCGGCTCCGCGCCGAGACGGGCCGCGACCTCCTCCAGGGCCAGCACGTACACCGCCGCCTGCCGGGCGGCCGCGCCCACCTTCGCCGGGTCGGCAGAACCGTCCAGCATGGGGAAGGACTTGATCTCCACGACGGTCCAGCTGCCGTCCGGGTGCACGACCACCGCGTCCGGCTCCAGGAACGCGAGCGAGCCCGCCACGTCCAGCGCCAGCATCGGGTGGTCGAGCAGCGTCCAGCCGCCCGCCGCCACGGCCTCGCGCAGCGCCAGCGCCGTACGGGCCGTACGCCCCTCGGGGCCGTGCGCGGTCAGGTCGGGGACGGCCGCGGTGTCGGGCGGCTCGGCGCCCGGATCCAGCCGGGCGTGGACCAGCCGCAGCAGCTCCGCGCCGCCGTCCGCCTTCACCCGTGCCTCGAACGCGTTGCCCCGGGTCAGCGCGAACTGCGACTGCCCGAAGCCGGAGGGCGCGCCCAGCGCGCTCGCCAGCGCCGCCTTGTCCACTCCGGCGCCGTCCAGGATCGCCCGCCTGCGGCACCCGGGGTTCGCGGCGAGCGCCGCGAGGGCGCGCGCGTCCAGGGCCTTGGCCGGTACGTCGGGGCCGCGCAGCTCAGCGAGCCGCTGCCGGAGCCTCTTCCCCTGCGTCGCGGGGGGAGCCGTCCGGTTCGGCTGCGGATGCGCGCTGCGACTCGCGCTGCCGTGGAATTCGCTCACCCGCGGAAGTCTGGCATCCGTCACTGACAATCGGGGAACCAGCGCCCGACGGGACCGCCGGGGTACGGGGGTTGAACCGGGCCCGCAGCAGATCCGCACCGCGCAGCACGCGCGGCGCGAGCAGCAGACCCACGCCCATCACGGCCACGCCCGCGACCGCGTCCAGGGAGTAGTGGTTGGCGGTGCCCATGACGACGATCGCGGTCACCAGCGGGTAGACGACGCCGAGGACCTTGGTGAGACGGGAGCCGCCGTAGCGCCACAGCATGACCCCGCACCACAGCGCCCAGCCCACGTGCAGGCTCGGCATCGCCGCGTACTGGTTGGTCATGCCGCCCATGCCGCGCGGCGCGCTGGCCTCGCCGCCCCACCAGCCGTACGAGCTGTACTGGGCCATCGTGTCGACGAAGCCGTGGCCGTCGGCGAGCAGCCGGGGCGGGCAGGTGGGCAGCAGGGTGAAGCCGATCAGGCCTATGAACGTCGACGTCATCAGCCAGGTGCGGGCCGCCCGGTAGTGCTCGGCGCGGGTCCGGAACAGCCAGACGAGGATGACGGGCGTGACCAGGTAGTGCAGCGAGGCGTACCAGAAGTCGGCCGGTACGCCGAGCCACGCCTCGTGCGTGAACAGCCGGTTGAGCGGGTGCTCGGCGTTGAGGTACAGGGCCTTCTCGATGCGCAGGATCGCCAGGCCATGGTCGACGGCGGAGGAGACGTCACCCCGCGCGAGGAGCCGGCCGGCCGTGTAGCAGCCGTAGACCAGCAGGATCAGGGGCAGCTCGGTCCACCACCGCAGCCGGGTTCGGGGGGCCGCCTCGGTGCCCCGTGTCTCGGTCTGCGGCATCCGATGCCCTCCCCCTTCTGCTGCGTGGCGCCCTGCGGGCGACCGTGTCACTTTACGCGGTCCGTATCCCGGCCATGCGGGCGCTTCAGCTCTCAAAGACGCCGAGATCTCCCGGCGGGTTGCCCCTGTCCGGGGTGAGCGATGATGGAGGGACCCCTCCCTCCTTCCGGAAAGGTCTCCCATGGCACCGCGCATCCTGCTGGCCCGGCACGGACAGACGGAATGGTCGCTGTCCGGCAAGCACACCGGCAGGACCGACGTACCGCTCCTGGAGGAGGGCCGGCGCGGGGCCAAGCTGCTCGGCGAACGGCTGCATCGCGCTCCGCTGGACGGGCTGCCGGGTGTCGAGGTGCGGACCAGTCCGCTGGCACGCGCGCGTGAGACGTGCGAGCTGGCCGGGTTCGGTGAGCGGGCCGAGTGCTGGGACACGCTCATGGAGTGGGACTACGGCGCGTACGAGGGCATGACGCCCGCCGAGATCCAGGCCGTGCGGCCGGGGTGGCTGATCTGGCGGGACGGTGTTCCCGAGGGGGAGAGCATCGCCGAGGTCACCGCGCGCGCGGACGAGGTCGTGGCGTGGGCCCGGTCGGCCGACCGTGACGTGCTGGTCTTCGCCCACGGGCACATCCTGCGGTCCATCGGCGCGCGGTGGCTCGGGCTGCCGCTGGACTTCGCCGCACGTATACGCCTGAACCCGACATCACTGTCGGTACTGGGCTGGGCATACGGGGAGCCGGCGATCGAGAGCTGGAACGACTTGGGGCACTTGGCGGGGTAACTGGTTGCCCGGTGCTGGTGCTGGGCGGGGGTGGGTTTCGCTCACCGGCGCTGGCAGGGTGCCGCTGCGCCCACCCGTGCCGCCCAGCGGCACGACTGCCCGCAGCTGAGGCGCCATGCGAGTAAGGCGACAGCAACTCCCTAGGGGCGCGGGGCTGTATCGATATGCGGCTCCGCCGCGTGGGCGCGACCAGCCCCCACTCACCCGCACCCGGCGAACAACCCGCAGACCAACGGCGTTACCCCCGCCCAACCCGCGGCAACGACGCATGACGCTCAAGGAAGTCCGACACCCCCGACGCCCGCCGGTGAGGCAACAGCACGCGCGCCGTCCCCGCCAGCATCGTCTGGATGCGGGACGACTGGACCTGGTCCAACAGATCGAGCACGCACATCGCTGCCTGCGCCGCCTCGTCGGGACGCCCCCCGCGCGCCAGGTCATCGGCCAGTTCGGCGGTGTACAGGGCGATGTTGCGGGTGAAGTGGGGATCCTGGAGACCCGCCGCGCGCCGGGCGTGCCGGGACGCGCGCTGCCAGTCGCCCAGCGTCGACCAGCACTGCGCCTCCAGCCCCTCCAGCTCGGCCTCTCCGTAGAAGCTCATCCACTCGGGGTCGGCGTCCGAGTGGCCCCGCTCGAAGAGGGCCTGGGCCCGGGCCAGTGCCTGTTCGCAGCCGGCGCGGTCGGCGAGCCCCGCCCAGCCGCCCGCCTCGCGCAGGGCGAGCAGGGACATCAGACGGGCGGAGCCCAGGGGGCGGGCGGCGCGCTGGGCCGCCTGCGCGGCGCGCACCGCCTCGCGGGGGCGGCCGGCGTCGCGGGCCAGGAACGCCGTGTTGCAGAAGGCGTGGGCCTCCAGAGCGGCGTCGCCGGTCATCCGGGCGGTCGCGAGCGCCTCCGCGTAGTGCGAGCGGGCGTCGTCGAAGCGCCCGGAGTCGTGGGCCAGCCAGCCCACGGAGATGGCGAGTTCACCGGCGCCCGAGTGCAGCCGCTCGGCGGTCGTCTGGCGGGTCGCGCCGGCGTCCAGGAGTGCGTAGGCGGCGCGCAGCGGCGCCGCAGCGCGCCGGTACAGGCCGTCCGCGCCGTGCCGGTCGTCGAGCAACCGGATGCGGCGGACGGCTTCCTCCAGGGCGGCCGCCTCGGGGGTTCCGGCGCGGCGCAGCGGCCGGACCGCCGCCTCGACGTCGGTGGTGAGCCCCAACGGGCCCAGGGTGGCGGCGGCGACCGTGGCGCCTCCGCCGGTCATGAATGCGCGACGCAGCACGTCGCTCTCCTCGTGGTCCAGGTGGTCGTTCTCGTACGGCTCGTGCGGGTCGTACGGGTCCTGCGGGTCGTACCGGTCCGTCGTGTCATACGGCTCGCGGGCCCCCCGCGTCTCAGCGGGACCGAACGCCGGGAGCGCGTCCCCGGGCGTACGCGCCGCGCGTCCGCGGACGGCGGAGCGCGGCGCGAAGCCGAGGTCGGTGAGCGTGCGACCGGGGAACATGTGCAGGAACACCCGTTCGTAGGCGTAGTTCGGGCAGCGGATCTCACCCGCCTCGACCCTGCCGACGTAACGCGCGTCACAGCTCACCCGCTCGCCGATCTCGCGGGCGGCCCGCCGCACCAGTGCCGCGAACTCGGCCGGTGAGCGCCGGCCGCGCAGCTGCCGGAAGGCGAGGTTCGGCCGGGGTGGCCGTTCGGGCTGTGACGAGGTCTCGGTTGACGACGCCATGGCCGGGTCCTCTCGTGCGAACCGTCGAACCATGCCGGATCCGGGGTGGATTCGGGCTGAGTTGTCCCTGTGACACCCTGGTCCCGGCGAGCAAGAACGTACCTGCTGTGTCGGACCCGCAACGCTGTGTTTGGCTACAAACCGGATATCTCATCCACGATCTGCCATGAACTGCCATCCTTTGCGGCGCACTTGTGCCGTAGCCGTTGACGCGCTCGCGCGTTGGACTCCGTGGACTGCAAGAGGGCACCGTGGTGGAGGCCGGCATGGAGACCAGCCAGAGCAACGAACCTTGTATGTCGGATACGCCGGTTGCGGCGCCGTCGGTGACGGCGGGCGACGCGGCATGCGACCTCGTGACGGTGCCGGCCCGGCAGGGGCTGGAGGCCGTCGACATCCTGCGCCGGGGGGCCGGGGAGGCGGTGGGACCCGTCCTGCACGACGACGGATGCGACACCCTCGGCTTCCTGGTGCCGGCGGGCACCGCCGCCTGCTGGGACGTACCGGGCAGCACATGTACCGAGACGAACGGGCAGGGGCTGCGGCTCGCCCCGCAGCCGCCGGTCGAGGGCTCGGACTGGCTGCTGCCGCCCGGCGCAGCCGACCTCGCGACCGATCCGGTGGTGCTGCGCCGGGCCCTCGGGGAGGCGGCCCGGATGATCAAGGCGGCCGACAGCTGCCGGTGAAGCGGGCAGCCGCCGCAGCTGCGAAAATGGACCGATGGGCAGGTCCAGGAACAACCGGCGCAGGTCGGCCGCCGTCGAGGCCGTGGTGGAAACGGTCGACGGCGGGCTCGCGCAGCTCATACCCGACCCGGACCGCGCCCGCGCCTGGACGCTGCTGATCGACGGTGCGCCCCAGTCGCACGTCGACCTGGACGACCCGGCGTTCCTCTCCTTCGAGTACCAGCGCCGCCTCGGCCACGTCATCGACCTCGTCGCCCCGCCCGGCAAGCCGGTGCAGGCGGTGCACCTCGGCGGCGGCGCCCTCACCCTCGCGCGGTACGTCGCCGCCACCCGGCCCCGCTCCACCCAGCAGGTGGTCGAGCGGGACGCGGCCCTCGTCCAACTGGTCCGGCGCGAGCTGCCGTTGGATCCGAACGCCCGGATCCGGGTCAGGTCGGCCGATGCCCGCGAGGGTCTTGCCAAGGTGCCGGACGGCTGGGCCGACCTGGTCGTCGCCGATGTCTTCAGCGGCGCCCGGACCCCCGCCCACCTCACCTCCACCGAGTTCCTGGACGAGGTCCGCCGGGCCCTGAAGCCCTCCGGGGTCTACGCCGCCAACCTCGCCGACGGCCCGCCGCTCGCACATCTGCGCGGCCAGATCGCCACGGCCGCCGCCCGCTTCCCGGAACTCGCCCTGATCGCGGACCCGGCCGTGCTGCGCGGCAAGCGCTTCGGCAACGCCATCCTGGCCGCCTCCGACCTCCCGCTCCCGCTCCCCGAACTCACCCGCCGCGCCGCCTCCGACCCGCACCCGGCCCGCGTCGAACACGGCAGGCAGCTCCTCGACTTCACCGGCGGCGCCACCCCCGTGACGGACGCGGCGGCGGTGGCCTCCCCGGCCCCGCCGCCCTCGGTGTTCCGCTAGCCGCTCAGAAGTCCAGCCCTCGGGACAGCAGCGGCAGATGGCGTTCGTACAGCCCCGCCAGGTCCTCCTTGCCGTCGCCCTCCACCCAGTGCCGTACCAGCGTGGTGAAGACCGCGATGATCGCGGCGGCCGCGCACCTGATCTCCAGATCCGAGGCGTCGCGCCCGGTGCGTTCGGCGATGACCTCGGCGATGACCCGCTCGCTGCGCTCCTGTTCGGCGATGGAACGGGCGCGGATGGCCGGGTCGGTGAAGGAGATGCGGGTGCGCAGCAGGAGGTCCTCGCGGTCCTGCTGGAGCAGCTCGCCCATGGGGCCCTTCAGGGAGTTGAGGACCGCGTCGACGATGGGCTCGTCGGCGGGGCGGTCCCTGAGGGCCTGCGCGAGGGCGGGGTCGTACTCGTCCTGGAGGACCACGTCCTCCTTGGTGGGGAAGTACCGGAAGAACGTGCTGGGCGAGACCTCCGCCGCCTCCGCGATCTGGTCGACCGTGGTGTTCTCGTACCCGTGCTCGGCGAAGAGGCGGTAGGCCTCGCGGCGGATGCGGTCACGGGTCTGCCGCTTCTTGCGTTCGCGCAGGCCGAGGGGTGCGGCGGGGGTCTCGTGCGTCGTCATGCGACCGATTCTGCGTGCTGGGTGGCGGACCGGGCCACCGTACGGGAGCAGCGGGCCCGCTCGGGCAGGAAGACGGCGGCCAGGACCGCGCCGAGGACGGCGATCGCCCCGCAGACTGCCAGGACGAGGGTCATGCCGTGCAGGAAGGAGGCGTGCGCGGCGGTGGCGAGGCCGGTGTCGTGCAGCCGGGCAGCCACCGCGTCGGCACCGGAGACCGAGTCCCGGGCCGCGTCCGCCGCCGGGGCGGGCAGCCGCCCGGTGTGCAGCCGGGCCAGGTAGCCGTAGCTGAGCAGACTGCCGAGGCCCGCGACGCCGAGGACCGAGCCGAGCTGCTGGACGGTCTCCAGGAGGCTGGTGCCCGTGCCGGTGTTGTCCTGCGGGAGCGCGGCCATGACGAGGCTGGTGGCGGGGACGACCGCGAGCCCGAAGCCGAGGCCGGTCAGGGCGAGCCACAGCGCGGTGAAGCCGTAGCCGTCGCCGAGGCCGGTCGTCGCGCCGAGGAACGCGCCGGCGCCGAGGACCAGCAGACCCACGGGTACGACCGTACGGGCGCCGAGCCGCGGGACCAGCGGCTCGCTCGCGGCGGCGGCCGCCATCAGGCCGCCGATCAGGGGCAGGACGCGCAGGCCCGTCCCGAAGGCGTCGTTGCCGAGGACGGACTGCAGGTACTGCGGTACGACGAACAGGATGCCCATCACCGCGAAGTTGACGAAGACGGCGATCAGCGTGCCCCACAGGAAACGGCGGTCGGCGAACAGCTTCAGGTCGACCAGCGGGTGCGGGTGCCGGCGCTCGCGGACGACGAACCCGGTCAGCAGGGCGGCGGCGCCGATCAGCGAGGCCAGCACGGCCGGGCCGGTCCAGCCGTCCTCGGGGATGAGGATGGTGCCGTAGACGAGGGCGGTGACGCCGAGGCCGCCGAGGACGGTGCCGAGGGTGTCGAAGGGTGCCTTGGCGGTGCGCTCGGCGTCACGGGGGAGCAGCCACAGGCCCGCGAGCACCGCGAGGGCGGCGACGGGCACGTTGAAGAGGAACACCGAGCCCCACCAGAAGTGGTCGAGCAGCCAGCCGCCGACGACGGGTCCGACCGGCATGCCGAGCGCGGTGGCCGCCGTCCAGACGGCGATCGCCCTGGGCAGCTCTTCCTTGGCGAAGACGCGGGGCAGGATCGCCATCGACAGCGGCATGATCGCGGCGGCGCCGAGGCCGAGGACGGCCCGGGCGGCGACGACTGCCGCCGGTGAATGGGCCAGGGTGCCGGCGAGCGAGGCGAGTCCGAACAGCGAGATGCCGGACAGTAGCAGCCTCTTGTGTCCGAGACGGTCGCCGAGCAGGCCGACCGGGAGCATCGCGACGGACAGCGTGAGCAGGTAGCCGCCGCCGATCCACTGCAACTGGGCGCTGTCGGCGTGCAGTTCGTTCGCGATGGTCGGCAGGGCGACGTTGATGACCGTGCCGTCGAGCCCGACGATCAGCACGCTCAGGGTGAGGGCCGCGAGGGCGAGCCAGCGGCGAGGGGACTGGTGCAGGGACATGGGACCTCCCATTCGGGGCAACCTAATGAGAGGCTACCGCCAAATGAGAGTCGACTGTCAATATCTAGTTGTCTTTCACTTTCGGGTCGTCAGTACGTGCCCACCTCCACATGCGGCGGCCCGTCGTGCCAGGTGCAGAACACCGACACCCGGTCCGCGCCGCTGCTGAACTCCACCCGGATCCACGTCTGCGTCTTCCACACCTGCATCGACCAGCCGGTGCCCGGAGTCGCCGAGACGAGGGTCGCGCTCGACCTGCCCAGATCGAAGACCGCCCGGCCGCCGTCGGTGTCGTAGGCCTTGACCTGGCCGGAGGCGGTGGCGGACGGAGTCGGGGGCGGGGTGGTGCCGCCGGACGGCGTCCGGGAGGGGGACGGTGACTGGGGTGATCTGCTCTTCGACGGGGACGGCCGGGTGCTCGGCGGATCCAGCGGCTTCGAATGCTGCGTGGTCGTGTCCGCCGCCGTGATCGGCAGGGCGCGCGGCGGGTCGTACGCCGTCCCCGCCATCACCGTGTGCACGCCCCACCACGACAGCGTGACCGCCGCTCCCGTAGCGAGCAGCCACGCCAGTACGTGTACGAGTCCTCTGCGCATCGCGAGCCATACTGCCTCAGGGGTACGGCCGTGCGCACTTGCCTCGAGTTATCCACAGGCTCCGACCGGCATGGGCCGTATGGCGTACGGTGCGGCGCATGGCAAGTGTGCTCGTGGTCGAGGACGACCAGTTCGTACGCTCGGCGCTCATCCGGCATCTGACCGACGCCTCGCACACCGTGCGCAGCGTCGGTACGGCACTGGAGGCGCTGCGCGAGGTCGCCCATCTCCGCTTCGACGTGGTCATCCTGGACCTCGGACTGCCCGACCTGGACGGCTCCGAGGCCCTGAAGATGCTGCGCGGCATCACCGACGTGCCCGTCATCATCGCCACCGCGCGGGACGACGAGGCGGAAATCGTCCGGCTGCTCAACGCCGGGGCGGACGACTACCTGACCAAACCGTTCTCGGTCGAGCACCTGTCCGCGCGGATCGCGGCCGTGCTGCGCCGGGCCCGCTCCGGGGGCGGGGAGGCCCCGCCCTCGCCCGTCATCCGGGTCGGCGGGCTGACCGTCGACCCGCTGCGCCGCCAGGCCGAACTGGACGGTGTCCGGCTCGACCTGACCCGCCGTGAGTTCGACCTGCTCGCCTTTCTCGCCGGCCGCCCCGGTGTCGTCGTGGCGCGCAAGGAACTCCTCGCCGAGGTCTGGCAGCAGTCCTACGGCGACGACCAGACCATCGACGTCCATCTGTCCTGGCTGCGCCGGAAGCTGGGGGAGACGGCCGCCCGCCCGCGCTATCTGCACACCCTGCGGGGCGTCGGCGTGAAGCTGGAGCCGCCCGTGCTCGCCGACGGGGAAGGGGAGCCGCCGCGATGAGATGGGCCCTGGTCAAGGTGTGCCTGGCGGTCACCACGATGGTCGTGGTCGCCTTCGCCGTGCCGCTCGGTCTCGTCGTCAAGGAGATGGCCCGCGACCGCGCGTTCTCCAACGCCGAGCGCGAGGCCGCCGCGGTCGCCCCCGCCCTGTCCATCACCACCGACCGGGACAAGCTGGAGCGGGTGGTGGCCTCCGCCGGCGCCGACTCCGGGATGGCCGTGCACCTGCCCGCCGCCGACGGCCGGGCCGCGCTCGACCTCGGCCGGCAGCGTGCCGCCCACCGGGACATCGAGGCCGTACGGAAGCTGGGCCGCGCCTCCACCACCTCGGTCACCGGCGGCTCCACGCTGCTGCAGCCGGTCGCGCTCAGCTCCGGCACCGCGGTCGTCGAGGTGTACGTCCCCGAGTCCGAGGTGAGCAACGGCGTCGGCACGGCCTGGGCGGTGCTCGCCGGCGTCGGCCTCGCGCTGATCGTCGGCTCGGTCGCGGTCGCCGACCGGCTCGGGGTGCGCATGGTGCGGCCCGCGCAGCGACTGGTCGAGGGGGCGCACGAACTGGGCGAGGGCAAGCTGGGCGCCCGGGTGCCCGAGGAGGGACCGAACGAACTGAGGCTCGCGGCCGTCGCGTTCAACTCCATGGCCGATCAGGTCGTCCAACTCCTGGCGAACGAGCGCGAGCTGGCGGCCGACCTCTCGCACCGGCTGCGCACCCCGCTGACCGTGCTCCGGCTGAACGCAGCCTCCCTCGGCGGCGGTCCGGCCGCCGAGCAGACCCGGACCGCCGTCGCCCAGCTGGAGCGGGAGGTCGACACCATCATCCGTACGGCCCGGGAGGCCAAGCCGCAGACCGCGGCGGCCGGGCCCGGTGCCGGGTGCGACGCGGCCGAAGTGGTTCGCGAGCGCATGGAGTTCTGGTCCGCGCTCGCCGAGGACGAGGGCCGCAAGTGGCGGGTGGCCGGAGTGGAGCGGCCGGTGCGCATACCCGTGGCCCGCGCCGACCTGGCGGCCGCGCTGGACGCCCTGCTCGGCAACGTCTTCCGGCACACCGCCGAGGGCACCGCCTTCGCGGTCGACGTGCACAACGGCGAGGACGCGGTCATCGTGCTGGTCTCCGACGCGGGCCCCGGCATACCCGACCCCGAGGCGGCGATGGCCCGCGGCCGCGGCTCCGGCAGCGCGGGCTCGACCGGCCTCGGCCTCGACATCGTGCGCCGGCTCGCGGAGGCCACCGGCGGCGACGTCCGCATCGGCTCCTCGGTGCTGGGCGGCACCGAGGTGCGGATCTGGTTCCAGCTGGACGGGCGGGGGCCGGGGGGCGGAGGGCGCCGAGGAGCGGTCCGGAGGCGCCGGCCGCGCAAATTGGTCTCTACCTTTAACCGTCCCCGATCCCTTCCTTAAGCGCACCATAAGATCCCCAACCACCGCCCGTATCAAGCCGTTTGTCCGATTGCCGCTCGCTAGCGTGCTGCCTCACCCCACCCCCGTGAACACCGAAGGCAGGCACGCGCATGAGCACGCACCGGCGCAGGATCAGTGGCAGGAACAAGGCGATCGGCGGCCTGGTGGCAGCGGCCGTGGTCGGTGGCGGCGCGGTCCTGCTGACCGGCACGGCGAACGCGGCCGGCGTGAACGCCGCGTACACCAGGACCAGCGACTGGTCGACGGGCTACACCGCGCAGTACGTCGTCACCAACAACAGCGGGCAGGCGGAGAAGACCTGGACGCTGGAGTTCGACCTCCCCGCGGGCGCGAAGCTCAGCTCGCTGTGGAACGCCGAGTCGAGCGTGAGCGGTCGGCACGTCACCGTGAAGCCGGCCAAGTGGGACACCGAGGGCCTCGCGCCCGGCAAGTCGGTCACCGTCGGCTTCGTCGTCAACGGCGCCGGGGATCCGACCGGTTGCCTCATCGACAACGCGAGCTGTTCCGCGGACGGCGGTGCGACCCCCGAGCCGAGTGGCCGTCCGACGCAGAGCCAGTCGGCGACCCCGACCCCGACCCCCACCAAGAGCGCGACCCCGACCCAGAGCGCCACCCCCACCCACAGCGCGACGCCCACGCCGACCGGCAGCACCGGCAGCGGCACCACCGCCTCCGCCGGCTTCGCGCCCTACGTCGACACCTCCCTCTACCCGGCCTTCGACCTGCTCGCCGCGGCCGACGCGACCGGTGTGAAGAACTTCAACCTCGCCTTCATCACCGACGGCGGCGGCTGCACCCCCAAGTGGGGCGGCGTCACGGACGTCACCAGCGACGGCGTGGCCGCGCAGATCGGCTCCCTGCGCGCCAAGGGCGGTGACGTCCGGGTCTCCTTCGGCGGCGCCTCCGGCTCCGAGCTGGCCACCACCTGCTCCTCCGCGGACGCGCTGGCCGCGGCCTACGGCAAGGTCGTCGACGCGTTCAAGCTGACCAAGGTCGACTTCGACGTCGAGGGCGGCGCGCTGCCCAACACGGCCGCCAACACCCGCCGCGCCCAGGCCATAGCCAAGCTCCAGGCCCAGCACCCGGGCCTGGACGTCTCCTACACCCTTCCGGTGCTGCCGCAGGGCCTCACCCAGGACGGCGTGAACCTCCTGTCAGACGCCAAGTCCAACGGTGTGAAGATCGGCACCGTCAACATCATGGCGATGGACTACGGCCCCTCGTTCAGCGGCGACATGGGCGACCTGGCCGAACAGGCGGCCACCGCCACCCAGGCGCAGGTCAAGAGCGTGCTCGGGCTGTCCGACTCCGCCGCCTGGAAGGCGGTCGCGGTCACCCCGATGATCGGCGTCAACGACGTCTCCTCCGAGGTCTTCAAGGTCGACGACGCCACCCAGCTGGTGAACTTCGCCAAGTCCAAGGGCCTCGGCGGGCTCTCCATGTGGTCCGCGGCCCGCGACAAGCAGTGCGACGGCGGCACCAAGCCCACCGCCGACGCCACGTGCAGCTCGATCACCCAGGACAAGTTCGCTTTCTCGAAGGCGTTCGGCGCCCTCAAGTGACACGCCAGGCAGCGCGAGTTCTGCACCAACTCGGCATGATCATGCCGATATAGTTCCGGCCCGGGTCGATCTTCGGCCCGGGCCGGCCGCCGTCCGCACAGCGACGCACGGCCCGTTCGACATGCCATCACCCGGGCCGCTGCTGCCCGGGCCGCACCACTTCGGGGGAACAATGCCGTCCATCCGCCATGCCCTGGTCGCCACCGTCCTGGGCTGCGCCGCGCTCACCCTGACCGCCTGCCAGCCCACCGACACCACCGCCGAGGCCGACGGCACCGCCAGCCCGTCGGCCTCCGCGAGCCCCTCCGCCAAGGGCGGCACCAAGGGGGACTGCCCGACCCTCGCCAAGGGCCACAAGTACGTCCTGGTCGAGAGCGTCTCCGGCGCCATGAACACCCTCACCACCAAGGACGCCGTGCAGCACTGCAGCTCCACCGAGGGCGCCTTCTACCAGGCGACCGGGAAGGAGCACGAGTACACCGTCGAGTCCGGCGACACCCCCATCACGGTCCTCCACGCGAAGAAGAGCGGCCCGGCGAAGACGACCGCCGCGGGCGGCGGCCTCCAGCACATCCGTGTCTGCGTCAACGGCACCGAGCAGGACACCGCCACCGCCAAGGCCGACACCAGCGACTGCTACGGCGAGAACTTCTTCGACGTGGCCGTGGGCAGCGACGGCAAGCTCACCGAGATGACCGAGCTGTTCGGCTCCTGACCTGCGAGGCGCGGCACCCCGGGGAGGGGGTGCCGCGCCACTTCCCGGCCGGCCCTAGTGGGCCTGCACCGCCGGCAGCGCCCCCGTCCGGGCCGCCTCGCCGTACCACCGTGCACTGGACTTCGGCGTCCGCACCAGCGTCGCGTAGTCCACGTACACCGCCCCGAACCGCTTCTCGTAGCCGTACGCCCACTCGAAGTTGTCCAGCAGGGACCACAGGTAGTAGCCGCGCACGTCCGCGCCGTCGGTGAGGGCGCGGCGGACCGCCGAGAGGTGGCCGTGCAGGTAGGCGATGCGCTCGGGGTCGTGCACCCGGCCGTCCGGGTCGGGCTTGTCGTCGTAGGCCGCCCCGTTCTCCGTCACGTACAGCGGCAGGCCCGGCGCCTCCCGCGTGTACCGCATGATCAGCTCGTGCAGGCCCGTCGGGTCGATCGTCCAGCCCATCTCGGTGCGCTCGCCCGGAGTCTGGTGGAACAGCACGTCGTCCGCGGCCGGCCAGGGGGAGTGGTCGCTGGCGCCGTGGCCGTCCGCCCGCGGGCCCCGGACCTTGTCGGGAGCCGCCGAGACCAGGGTCGGCGTGTAGTAGTTCAGGCCGAGCGCGTCCAGCGGCACGTTGATCGCGCTGACGTCGCCGTCGAGGACGTACGACCAGTCGGTCACCGAAGCCGTCGAGGACAACAGGGTCTCGGGGTAGGCCCCGTGCAGCATCGGGCCGTGGAAGATCCCGTTGGCCAGGTCGTCGATGCGACGGGCCGCCGCCAGGTCGGCCGGATCCTGCGAAAGGGGCCGTACCACCGAGGAGTTGAGGCTGATGGCGATCTGGTTGCGGGCCGGCATCACCGAGCGCAGGGCCGTCGCGCCCAGGCCGTGGGCCAGGTTGAGGTGGTGGGCCGCGCGCAGGGAGGCGGCCGGGTCGGTGCGGCCCGGGGCGTGCACGCCGGAGCCGTAGCCCAGGAAGGCGCTGCACCAGGGCTCGTTGAGGGTGATCCAGTGCTCCACCCGGTCACCCAGCGCCTCGCCGACCAGCTGCGCGTACTCGGCGAACCGGAACGCGGTGTCCCGCTCCGGCCAGCCGCCCGCGTCCTCCAGCTCCTGCGGCAGGTCCCAGTGGTAGAGCGTGAGCGCCGGCTTGATCCCGGCGGCCAGCAGCTCGTCCACCAGCCGGCGGTAGAAGTCCAGGCCCACCTGGACCGCCGGTCCCCGCCCGGTCGGCTGCACCCGGGACCAGGAGACGGAGAAGCGGTAGGCGTTCAGGCCCAGCTCCGCCATGAGCGCCACGTCCTCGCGGTAGCGGTGGAAGTGGTCGACGGCGATGTCACCGGTCTCGCCGCCGGCCGTCCGGCCCGGCGTATGGCTGAAGGTGTCCCAGATCGAGGGGGTGCGGCCGCCCTCCCGCACCGCCCCCTCGATCTGGTACGCGGAGGTCGCGGCGCCCCAGAGAAAGGCGGGAGGAAAGGTCACGGACGTAACGGGTTCAGGCATGGAAGCGCTCCCATTGAGGTCGTGAAAGACCGACGAGACGAGTGGGGTGGAGAGAGGGCGGAGAGGGAGGGGAGGGGAGAGAGGAGAGGGCGGAGAGAGGGGAGAGCAGAGGGAGGAAGGGGGCCGGGGCGGCGGTGGCCCGGCCCCCGCGGGAGGGCGGTCAGCCCTTGATCGCGCCCTGCATGATCCCGCCCACGATCTGCTTGCCGAACAGCAGGAAGGCGATCAGCAGCGGCAGCGTGCCGAGCAGCGCACCTGCCATGATCACCGCCTGGTCCGGGACATAGCCGGTGCCGAGCGAGTTCAGGGCCACCTGCACGGTGGGGTTCTGCTGGTTCAGGGCGATGATCGGCCACAGGAAGTCGTTCCACGCGAACACGAAGGTCAGCAGGCCGAGCACCGCCATCGCGGGCCGGGCCGCCGGGAACACCACGTGCCACACGATCCGCAGGCTGCTCGCCCCGTCCACCCGGGCCGCCTCGATCAGCTCCGACGGCAGCGCCTGCACCAGGTACTGCCGCATGAAGAACGTGCCGAAAGCGGTCACCAGGCTCGGCAGGACCACCGTCTGCAGCTGGTTCGACCAGCCGAAGTCCGCCATCCACAGGTACAGCGGTACGACGGCCAGCTGCGGCGGGATCATCATCGTGCCGATGGTCAGCAGCAACAGCAGGCCGGAGAAGCGGAACCGCAGCTTGGCGAAGGCGAAGCCGGCCAGCGTGGAGAACAGCACGGTGCTCACCGTGATCGTGCCCGCCACGATCACCGAGTTGAACATCGCGGTGCCGAGACCCGCCTGGTCCCAGGCGGCCTGCATGTTCTTGAACAGGTTGCCGCCGAACCACAGCGGCGGCGGAGTCTGGGCGAGCCGCCGGTCGGTGCGCGAGGCCGCGATGGCCGTCCACACCAGCGGGGCCAGCGAGACGAGGGCGAAGACGGTCAGGACGACGTACGTCACCGGGCCCGCGTGCAGCTGCTTGCCCGCGCCCATCACCCGGCGACGCTTCACCTTCGTCGCCTTCGCCGCGGGCAGCGTCAGTTCACTGGTGGTCATTGGGACTTCCTCAGCCGTCGGGTGAGCAGCAGATTGACCGCGGCGACGATCAGCAGGATCAGGAACATCGACCAGGCGATCGCGGACGCCTTGCCGAGGTTGCCGATGATCCAGCCCTGGTCGTACATGTACAGGCCGAGCGTCTGGTACTGGTGCTCGGAGCCGCCCTTGGAACCGCTGACCCCGCCGAACAGCAGGACCTCACCGAAGAGCTGGGTCGCGCCGATGGTGGAGACGACGATCGTGAACAGGATCGTCGGCCGCAGCTGCGGGATCGTCACATGCCGGAACTGCTGCCAGCGGTTGGCCCCGTCTATCGCCGCCGACTCGTACAGATCCGTCGGGATCGCCTGCATCGCCGCGAGGTAGATCAGCGCGTTGTAGCCGGTCCAGCGCCAGATCACGATCGTCGACACCGCGAACTGCGAACCCCAGTCGGACTCACGCCAGTTGACCGGATCCACCCCGAAGAAGTGCAGGATCCAGTTGACCATGCCGCCGTCCCACGAGTACAGCAGCGTGAACACCAGGGTCGCGGCCGCCACCGAGGTGGCGTACGGGGTCAGCATCACGACCCGCCACACGGTCGAGCCGCGCAGCTTGTAGTTCAGCAGATGGGCGAGGCCGAGCGCGGCCAGCAGCTGCGGGACCGTCGAGATCAGACCGATGGTGAACGTGTTCTCCAGGGCGTTCCAGAAGAACTCCGAGGAGAGCAGGTTCTTGTAGTTGTCCAGGCCCGCCCACGTCTGGTGGTCCAGCGCCGACAGCTGGACGTTGTGCAGCGAGTACCAGGCCGTGTAGAGCAGCGGGACCAGCGTGAAGGCCCCGAACAGGACGAAGAAGGGGGCGACGAACGCGTACGGCGACGCCTTCATGTCCCAGCGGTACAGCCGGCTGCGCCAGGAGTCGGTGCCCGCCGGCGTACCGCGACCGTGAGCGCCCCGGGCCGCGCCCGGCGTGCTGCCGGACGCGGCCTCGGCGCTCGACGCGGGGTGCGCGAGAGCCTGCTTGGAGCTGGTCACTGGCCGAGCACGTCCTTGATCTCCTTGGACGCGGCCTCCCAGCCCTGCGCGGGGGACTTGCCCTTCTGCTCGACCTGGAGGACGCCGACGTCGGTGATCGCGGTGTTGATCGGCTGGTCCTTGATGCCGAAGTACTGCGTCGGGATGGTCTTCGCCGAGTCGGAGAAGATCTGCGCGATCGGCGCGTTCGAGAAGTACGCCGTGGTGTCGGCGGCCGGCTTCAGGCTCGCGTACGCCGACGGGGTCGACGGGAAGCTCGCCTGCTTGGCGAAGACCTTGGCCTGCTGCTCGGGCGCGGTCAGCCACTTGGCCAGCTCGACGGCCTCCTTCTGGTGCTTGGTCGCCGTCGGCACGCCGAGGAAGGAGCCGCCCCAGTTGGCCGCGGTCGGCGCCGCCGCCACGTCCCACTTGCCCTTGCCCGAGTCACCGGACTTCTGCTCGATGTAGCCCATCATCCAGGCCGGGCAGGCGACGGTGGCGAAGGTGCCCTTCGCGTAGCCCTGGTCCCAGGTCGGGTCGAACTGCTTGAGCTTCGCCGACATGTTGCTGGTGGCCACGGCCATCGCGGCGTCCCAGGCGTCCTTCACGCCCGTGGACTTGTCCCAGATGACGCTGTCGTCCGCCTTGTTGTAGTAGCGCTCCTTGCCGCCGCCGAGGGCCGCGTTGTAGACGGAGGCGGCCGAGTCCACGAACTTGGTGCCCTGGGGCGCCTTCTTCATGTACTCCTTGCCGACGCCGACGTACTTGCTCCAGTCGCCCTTCCACTCCTCGGCGAGCTTGGTCCGGTCGGTCGGCAGCCCGGCCTTCCGGAACAGGTCCTTGCGGTAGCAGATGGCCATCGGGCCGATGTCGGTCCCGAGCCCGATCAGCTTGCCGTCCTTGGTGGTGGCCTGGGCGTTCTTCCAGTCCAGCCACTGCGACTTGTCGACGTCCTTGCCGAGGTCGACGAACTTGGCGCCCTGCGTCTGGGCGGCCTCGGTGATGTTGCCGACTTCGATGGCCTGGATGTCGTCGGTGCCGGAGCCGGCCTGGAGGCGGGTGAGCACCTTTGGCCAGTACACGTCGGTGCGGGTGGTGACGTTCTCCTTGATGTTGATGTCCGGGTGGAGCTTCATGTACTCGTCGTAGAGCCCGGCCTGCTTGTAGCCGAAGACGCCGAAGGTCCCGATGGTCAGCGTGATCTTGCCCTTGCCACTGCCGTTGCCGCCGTCCGCGTTCGACGAGCCGTCGTCCGAGTCGTTGGCGCAGCCGGCCAACAGCCCTGTGGTCAGCGCGGCGACGGCCACGAAGGCCCCCAGCCTGCGGGACCGGCGGATGCTCGTGCGCATTGCGTCCTCCTGTTGCCTGACGTGCCGACCCCCCGGCCAACTGCATGGTTGGGCCCGTTTTACTCGCTGCGGCTCGGGCGGGGAACGTGCGGGACGTGTATGTGTCAGGTACTGTGGGAGCGCTCCCACCAGTGATGTGTTGAAGAGTCGTCGGTTCGCGGCGGGGTGTCAAGGGACCGGACGCGGAGGGATGTGTTCAGTTATCCGAGCGTTAACTGGCTTTCCCCGGACGTCCGGTGCACGCTCACCGCTCTGGCCAGGACTGTTAGATTCCAGCCAGCCGGATGTTGTGCGAGGGAGGCGGATCCCATGGCAAGCCACGGAGCGCGGGGCCGGAGCGGTGGGCGGCCCACGCTCGAGGAGGTGGCCGCCCGGGCCGGGGTCGGGCGGGGCACGGTCTCGCGGGTGATCAACGGCTCGCCCCGGGTCAGTGAGGCGACCCGGGCGGCGGTCGAGGCGGCGGTCGCCGAACTCGGCTACGTCCCCAACACGGCCGCCCGCGCCCTCGCGGCCAACCGGACCGACGCCATCGCGCTGGTCGTCCCCGAGCCGGAGACCCGGTTCTTCGCGGAGCCGTACTTCTCGGACATGCTGCGCGGTGTCGGCAGCGAACTGTCCGAGACGGAGATGCAGCTGCTGCTGATCTTCGCGGGCAGTGACCGGGAGCGGCAGCGCCTTGCGCAGTATCTGGCGGCCCACCGGGTGGACGGGGTGCTGCTGGTCTCGGTGCACGCCGACGACCCGCTGCCCGACCTGCTCGCCCAGCTGGAGATCCCGGCGGTGATCAGCGGTCCGCGCTCGGCCGGGGAGACGCTCACCTCGGTGGACTCGGACAACTATGGCGGCGGCCGCTCGGCCGTGGAGCACCTGCTCTCCCGGGGCCGCCGCAGGATCGCCCACATCACCGGCCGCCTCGACGTCTACGGCGCCCAGCGCCGCGTCGACGGCTACCGCGACGCCCTGCGGGAGGCGGGCGTGGAGGTGGACGAACTCCTCGTCGAGCCGGGGGACTTCACCGAGGAGGGCGGCCGGCGGGCGATGGCCACGCTGCTGGAGCGCCACCCCGACCTGGACGCGGTCTTCGCCGGCTCCGACGTCATGGCGGCGGGCGCCCGCCAGGTGCTGCGCGAGGCGGGCCGCCGGATCCCGGACGACGTGGCACTGGTCGGTTACGACGACTCGGCCATCGCCCGCCACATGGACCCGCCGCTGACCAGCGTGCGCCAGCCCATCGAGGAGATGGGCCGCGCGATGATCGACCTGCTGCTCACGGAGATCGCCGACCGTCGCCCGGCCATGTCCCGGGGATTGGAGCGGCGGCATGCGGTGCTGCCGGCGGATCTGGTGGTGCGGGCGTCGTCGTGACGCCCGTCACGGTGCGGGACTGCCCCTGACCAGGGGCGGTGGACGCCGAAAACGAATCAGCCGGTGACCCGTCTTGCGACGGAGTCACCGGCTGATCACACAGGGTGAGTGACGGGACTCGAACCCGCGGCATCCTGGACCACAACCAGGTGCTCTACCAGCTGAGCTACACCCACCATGACCGGTCTTCGACTTGGTGGTTTCCCCGACCGGCCGAGAAGAAGTCTACAGGGTCCGAAGGGGTGCTCGCGCACAGGTTTTCGCGGGGGCCTTCGACGTGGCCCTACCGCGCGGGCAGGACGTGCTTGGCGGCGATCGCCTTGGCGGTGTCGGAGTCCGGTCCGGGCTGCGGGACGAACACGGCCTCGCGGTAGTAGCGCAGCTCGGCGATCGACTCGCGGATGTCGGCGAGGGCGCGGTGGTTGCCGTTCTTCTCCGGGCTGTTGAAGTACGCCCGCGGGTACCAGCGGCGGGCCAGCTCCTTGATGCTGGAGACGTCCACGATGCGGTAGTGGAGGTAGTCCTCCAGGGTCGGCATGTCCCGCAGCAGGAAGCCGCGGTCGGTGCCGACGGAGTTGCCGCACAGCGGGGCCTTGCCGGGCTCCTTCACCCACTGGCGTACATACGCCAGCACCTGTTCCTCGGCGTCGGCCAGCGTCGTGCCCCCGGCCAGCTCGTCGAGGAGGCCGGACGCGGTGTGCATCTGACGCACCACTTCCGGCATCGTCTCCAGCGCCGAGTCCGGCGGACGGATGACGATGTCCACCCCCTCGCCGAGTACGTTCAGCTCGGAGTCGGTGACGAGGGCGGCCACCTCGATGAGAGCGTCGTCGGACAGCGAGAGGCCGGTCATCTCGCAGTCGATCCACACCATGCGATCGTTCATGCGACCACCCTAAAGCTGACGTCCGCTTTTGGGATGCCCCGCGTCGATGCGGGACTCGCCCGGGGACCGCCGCCCCCGGGCGGGGACACGGCGAGACAGAGAAGACGAGACAGATAAGAGGGGGCGGGTGTGTGCCCGCCCCCTCTCCGTGTGCGCCTCGGTCAGTGGCCGGTGCGCGGCCCCGGCAGCAGGCTCACCGCGCCCGCGGTCTGGCGGCGGCTCTGCATCGGCACCGCGCTCTCCCGCTCCGGGTGCAGCACGGCGGGCGGGGCGCCCATCGGGCCGTGGCCGGGCAGGCCGACGGGCGCGCCCGTCGGGCCGGACGGGGTCATCGGCGGCTCGGTGTCACCGGGCCGCTCGCCCTGCGGCCGCCGGGCGCGGTAGGCGGCCCGGTAGGCGGCGGGGGACGAGCCGAGCTGGCGGCGGAAGTGCCCGCGCAGCGCGACCGGTGAGCGGAAGCCGCAGCGGCCCGCCACCTCGTCCACCGAGTAGTCCGACGTCTCCAGCAGCCGCTGCGCCTGCAGCACCCGCTGGGTGATCAGCCACTGCAGCGGTGCGCTGCCGGTGAGCGAGCGGAACCGGCGGTCGAACGTACGGCGGCTCATATAGGCGCGTGCCGCCAGTGTCTCCACGTCGAACTGCTCGTGGAGGTGTTCCAGCGCCCAGGCGACGACCTCGGCGAGCGGGTCGGCGCCGATCTCCTCTGGTAAAGACCTGTCGAGGTAGCGCTCCTGACCGCCGCTGCGGCGCGGCGGGACCACCAGCCGGCGGGCCAGCGCGCCGGCCGCCTCGTTGCCGTGGTCCGTCCGCACGATGTGCAGACACAGGTCGATCCCCGCGGCCGTACCGGCGGAGGTCAGTACGTCTCCGTCGTCGACGAACAGTTCGCGTGGATCCACGTGCACCGACGGATAGCGCTTGGCCAGCGTCGGTGCGTACATCCAGTGTGTGGTCGCCGGGCGGCCGTCCAGCAGTCCGGCCGCGGCCAGGACGAACGCCCCGGTACACAGCCCGACGATACGGGCACCCTCCTCATGCGCACGGCGCAGCGCGTCGAGCGCTTCCTCCGGCGGCGGTGAGGTGATCGAGCGCCAGGCCGGTACGACGACCGTCCCTGCGCGTGAGATCGCCTCGAGCCCATGCGGTGCGGTGAGTTCCAGGCCCCCTGTGGTCCGCAGTGGGCCTTCCTCGCCGGCGCTCACCAGCAGTCGGTAGCGCGGCACGCCGGCGTCCTGGCGGTCGATTCCGAACACCGACAGCGGAATGGAACTCTCGAAGATGGGGCCGCCGCTGAACAGCAGCACCGCGACGATCTCCTTGCGGCGTCGCCCGGAGAGTTTCCGGGCCGCGGCTTCCGGTGCGGCAGTGGAGTCGTGGCTCATCCTGCTAAGCCCCCCTCGGTGGTCGCGGCTCCTCGGTTGTGTCGCTCCTGCACGTTTCCCCTCGGTCCTGCACGAGTCCCCCGCCGTAAGACAGTCAAGATCGAATCTACTGGCTACCGCGGTCTCACGGTGGCCAGTTAGACACGCCGGACATTGTCGACATGACAACTTGGCGTGAAGCATTCGATCACGAAGGGTTGCACTCGTGGGCCGTGCAGGGAAGTGCGCCTTGTCGCAGTGGCCAAACCGCGTAGGGTGCGCGGGTCCGCTCAGACCCTTTCCGTGCAGGTGGAACGGGGGTTGGGGGGGAGGCGGGACCCCCTCAAGGGGGTATCCAGAAGTTGGCCGAAAAGAGGCGTTCAGAGGCGCAAAAACCGGTCAGTCGACCGGTGTCTTCTCCCTGGTGTGACGTCCGCCTCTTTGCGCGGCGCAACGCTCGGACCGTCGTAGCAGGACGCGGCAGGCGGCCGTGACGGCGGCGAGGCCGAAGGCGGTGCCGGCCGCGCCGGCGAGCGAGGTGCCGTACCAGACGAGGACCACGGGTACGAGGACACAGCTGAAGGCCGCCCAGCGGATCACGTCGCTCGTGGTGTCCGGGGCGGGGTGCGGGTCGGAGGTGGGGCGGGGTCCGGACATCACGTACTCCCTGTGGCGGTGACTCACCGGGTTCAACGCCTGTTCGATCGGTCGGTCACCGGCCGTCACTCCGGGAATCCTGTGCAAACCGCCTGTACGGGGCAGCAACCATTGCGTTACGGGCGCTGCTCGTGCATGCTCCGGGGAACCCCTACGGACACCGGGGGGCTGCTTACGGAGCGTGTGCGGGATCTGGGCAGAGGAGGCGTGCCGCCGTACCCTTGGGGGTATGGGGTTGGGAAGACGAATCCCGGACACAGCTCCGCCACCCGATGTCACCCCCCACCCACAAAGGATCACAACGCCGAGACAGCCATGGCCGGTCACGAATTCTTCGAACCCGCGGACCGCAAGCGGCCCGTCGCCGATCCCACGGCGGCCGAGCCCCTCGCGGCGGAAGAGACAAGCCCTTCCTGCGACCCCGCCTTCAAGCACGGTGTGGTCGTCGGCTTCGACGGCTCGACGTCCAGCGAGCGCGCCCTCGCCTACGCCATCGGCATGGCCCACCGCTCCGGCTCGGGCCTGATCATCGTCCATGTGGCCAACCGGCTGCCCACCACGGTGTGGGCCGGCTGCGAGCCGCCCGTCTTCGTCGACGTGCCGGACCACCGCACCGAGGTGCTCGGTCTGGAACTGGCCTGTGCGGACTATCTGGCCGAGGTGCCCTGGATCCTGGTCGAGCGCGGCGGCGACATCTGCCACGAGCTCGAAGAGGTGGGGCGGGAGTACGAGGCCGACGCGATCGTGGTCGGCTCGACGCACGGCATCGTGGGCCGGATCTTCGGCTCCGTGGCCGGCCGGCTCGCCAAGCGCGCGAAGCGGCCCGTCATCGTCATCCCCTGAGTCGTTCCCCGAGCTTTCGACACTCTGTCAACTCCCTTGGTGCAGCGCGAAACTACTCGTGCGTAGAGGTGTTTGTGCCCTTGTGAAGGGCATATACGGGACACCGCGCAACTGCACATGCATGAAGGGAGCCCGCAGTGGACAACGACGTCTCCGCGGGAAGCGGAAACACCACCGTGGTCGGCCGACTCGCCCTGGGTGTCACCCTGTTGGCGTTCGGGCTCGGTACCACCGGCGTGATCGACGGCGTGGGGGCATCCGACGCCGTGTCACTGGCTCATTACGTGGGCGGCGTCGCCCTCTTCCTCATCGGTCTCCTGGCCTTCCGTGCCGGTGACAGCGCCTCCGGCACCGGCTTCGTCGCCCTCGGCGCGCTCTGGTTCACCTGGGCCGTCGCGGGTCAGGCGTCGGCCAACGCGGCCGGCCTGTTCCTGCTGTTGTTCGCCCTCGTGGCGCTCACCCTGACCCTCGCGGGCGGGGACACCCTGGGCCAGGTCATGCACGGGCTGCTGTTCCTGGCGATGCTGGTGCTCGCCGTCGCGGCCTTCGCCGACAGCTCCTCCCTCGCGAAGGTCGGCGGCTGGGTGGCCGCGGTCTCCGGCGCGGTGGCGTGGTACGCGGCGACGGCGGCGCTGGCCCACTGGCCGACGGCGCTTCCGGGGCGTGCTGCGGGCCGGGGGGTGACGGCCGCCGGCTGAGTCGAGCAGCACGAACGGACCCCCCGCGTGAAGGTGGCACACGCGGGGGGTCCGTTCTGTCGAGGTCGACTACTCGACCGTCACCGACTTGGCGAGGTTTCGCGGCTTGTCGATGTCGCGGCCCAGGACCTTGGCCGTGTGGTACGACAGCAGCTGCAGCGGGATGCCCATGAGGATCGGGTCCAGCTCGTCCTCGTTCTTCGGGACGACGATCGTCTCGTCGGCCTTCTCCTGGCGCTGGTGGGCCACCGCGAGGATCTTGCCGCTGCGGGCCTTGATCTCCTCCAGGGCCGCGCGGTTCTTCTCCAGCAGGTCGTCGTCGGGGACGATCGCCACCGTGGGCAGGGCGGGCTCGATGAGGGCCAGCGGGCCGTGCTTCAGCTCGGAGGCGGGGTAGGCCTCGGCGTGGATGTAGGAGACCTCCTTGAGCTTCAGGGAGGCCTCGCGGGCCACCGGGTAGCCCCGGACACGGCCGATGAAGAGCATCGAGCGGGCGTCGGCGTACTGCTCCGCCAGCTTCCTGATCTCCTCCTCCTGCTCCAGGATCTCGGCGATCTGCCCCGGCAGCCTGCGCAGGCCCTCGATGATCCGCTTGCCGTCGCGGACCGAGAGGTCACGGGTGCGGCCGAGGTGCAGGGCGAGCAGGGCGAAGGCGACCGTGGTGTTGGTGAAGCACTTCGTGGAGACCACGCACACCTCGGGGCCGGCGTGCACATAGATGCCGCCGTCCGCCTCGCGGGCGATCGCGGAGCCGACCACGTTGACCACGCCGAGCACCCGGGCGCCCTTGCGCTTCAGCTCCTGGACGGCGGCGAGGACGTCGTACGTCTCACCGGACTGGGAGACCGCGACGTAGAGGGTGTCGGGGTCCACGACCGCGTTGCGGTAGCGGAACTCGGAGGCCGGCTCGGCGTCGGCGGGGATGCGGGCCAGCTCCTCGATCATCTGGGCGCCGATCATGCCCGCGTGGTACGAGGTGCCGCAGCCGAGGATCTTCACGCGGCGGATCTTGCGCGCCTCGCGGGCGTCCAGGTTCAGGCCGCCGAGGTGCACGGTGGAGAAGCGGTCGTCGATGCGGCCGCGCAGCACGCGGTCCACGGCGTCGGCCTGCTCGTGGATCTCCTTGTGCATGTACGTGTCGTGGCCGCCCATGTCGTAGGAGGCCGCCTCCCACTCCACGGTGGTCGGCTCGGCCGTCGTACGGGTGCCCTCGGTGGTGTAGGTGCGGAAGTCGTCGGCCTTGAGGGTGGCCATCTCGCCGTCGTCCAGCGTCACTATCTGCCGGGTGTGGGTGACCAGGGCGGCGATGTCCGATGCGACGAACATCTCCTTCTCGCCGATGCCGAGGACGACCGGGGAGCCGTTGCGGGCCACCACGATGCGGTCGGAGAAGTCGGCGTGCATCACCGCGATGCCGTAAGTGCCCTCGACGACCCGGAGGGCCTCGCGGACCTTGTCCTCCAGCTTCTCGGCCTGCGAGCGGGCGATCAGGTGGACGAGCACCTCGGTGTCGGTCTCGGAGAGGAACTCGACACCGTCCGCCTCCAGCTTGCGGCGCAGGTCGGCGGCGTTGTCGATGATGCCGTTGTGCACGACGGCGACCTTCTGGTCGGCCGACATGTGCGGGTGGGCGTTCACGTCGGAGGGGGCGCCGTGGGTGGCCCAGCGGGTGTGGGCGATACCGGTGGTGCCCTTGAAGCGCGCGGGGACCTTGGCCTCCAGGTCGCGCACCCGGCCCTTGGCCTTGACCATCTTCAGGCCGGCCGTCTTCGGGGAGGTGACGACGATGCCCGCGGAGTCGTAGCCGCGGTACTCCAGGCGCTGCAGGCCCTCCAGGAGCAGGGGCGCCACGTCACGCTTGCCGATGTATCCGACAATTCCGCACATATATAGGTATTCCTCAGTCCGTGGTTCCTGGCTGGTTCTCAGCCGTAGACCATGCGGCGCAGCTGCCGGAGCGTCAGCTCCGGCGGTGCGACCGCCCGGTATTTCAGGTCCGCCTCGATCCGTTCGAAGATCTCCGTGTTCTGCAGGCCCTGGGCCTGCAGTTCTCGGTGGCGGCGACGGACGTAGTCCTGCGTCGTCTCGTCGAAGTAGGCGAGCACGTCCTGTATCACCCGCAGCGCCTCGCCCCGGTTCAGGGGCGTGGACCGCGTCAGGTGATCGACAAGTTCCTCGTGCACCCGGTAGATCCTGGGCTACCGGCGCGAGTTTCGCAAGAATCGTGCCCGATTCCGGGCAAGTGCATGTTGAAACTCTCATGGGGCTCTGTTCGCAAGCTGTCCATCCTGCGTCTTGTGCTGCGTCGCCCGGACCCACGAGTTTCAGACGCCATGGACATTCCTCGTATGGGAGTACCCGAGAAGCTGGCCGAGCGCATGAGCATGGCCGAGCAGCATGAGTACCTGCGCGCCAGATTCTCGCGGCGCACCATGATCAGAGGCGGTGCCGTCACTCTGGGCGCCGTCACCGGCGGCGCGTTCGTGGCGGGCGGCACCGCCCAGGCCGCCGTACCGACCCAGCGCACCGCCTCCGCCGCCGAGGAGGTCGACGGCGCCCTCGTCGCCCCCTTCGGCCGCCACCTCGCCTACGGCACCGACCCGCGCACCGAGATGACCGTCTCCTGGCAGGTCCCGGTCGCCGTCAAGAACCCCTTCATCCGCATCGGTGCCAACCCCTGGGACCTCTCCCGCAAGATCGAGGCCGAGGTCCGCAGCCTCTACACCCCGGCCGGTGTCGGCGCGAGCGGCGACCACACGCAGTACTACCTGCACGCCCAGCTCACCCACCTGCGCCCCGGCCGGACGTACTACTACGGCGTCGGCCACGACGGCTTCGACCCGGCCGAGCGGCACCTGCTGGGCACCCTCGGCACCTTCACCACCGCCCCCGCCCGCAGCGAACCGTTCACCTTCACCGCCTTCGGCGACCAGGGCGTCAGCTACCACGCCCTGGCCAACGACAGCCTGATCCTCGGCCAGAACCCGGCCTTCCACCTGCACGCAGGCGACATCGCCTACGGCGACCCGTCCGGTGCTGGCAAGACCACCGACACCGGGTACGACTCGCGCACCTGGGACCAGTTCCTGTACCAGACCGAGTCGGTCGCCAAGCAGATCCCGTGGATGGTCTCCTACGGAAACCACGACATGGAGGCCTGGTACTCGCCCAACGGCTACGGCGGCGAGGAAGCCCGCTGGACGCTCCCGGACAACGGCCCGGACCCGGAGAACCTCCCGGGCGTCTACTCGTTCGTCTACGGCAACACGGCGATCATCTCGCTGGACCCCAACGACATCTCCTTCGAGATCCCGGCGAACCTGGGCATATCGGGTGGAACCCAGACCAAGTGGTTCGAGGCCCAGCTGAAGAAGTTCCGGGCCTGCGACGACATCGACTTCGTCATCGTGTTCTTCCACCACTGCGCGTACTGCACGTCCAAGGCGCACGCCTCGGAGGGGGGCGTGCGCCAGGAGTGGGTGCCGCTGTTCGACAAGTACCAGGTGGACCTGGTCATCAACGGCCACAACCACCAGTACGAGCGCACCGACGTCATCAAGGGCGGCGAGGTCACCAAGAAGCTGCCCATCGGCGGCACCGCCTACTCCGAGACCGAGGGCGTGGTCTACGTCACCGCCGGTGCGGCGGGCCGCAGCCTGTACGCCTTCACCGCCCCGGACTCCTACGAGGGCAACGAGAACGAGGTCGACTCCGTGTCCTCGTTCATCTGCCTCAAGGACGGCGCCCGGCAGCCCGAGACCGTCACCTGGTCGCGCGTGCGCTACCTGAACTACTCCTTCCTGCGCGTGGACGTCACCCCCGCGCCGAAGGGCCGCTACACCACCCTGAAGGTCCAGGGCATCGCCGAGACCGGTGACCGGATCGACCACTTCACGGTGGCGCGCCGAGCCAAGTAAGGCGTCTTCGGCAGCAGGCGGTCCGCTACATGCGTCGCAGGACCGCCTGCTTGGCCAGGGTGAACTCCTCGTCCGTCAGCACTCCCGAGCGGTGCAGCTCGCCCAGCTCCCGCAGCCGCCGCAGCAGCGCGTCGTGATCGTCCTCGGCGGGGGACGCCTTCGTGAGCCGCGGCGGCTCGGGGCGTACGTCCGTCTCGGCGGGCGGCGCCGACGGGTGCGGCAGCCGGGCCTGTACGGCGGCCGCGACCAGGGCCATCAGCGGGTCCCTCTTGAAGCCCCACAGCTCGACGGCGTTGGGGTCGTACTTCGGCGGTGCGGTGGCGGGCGCGCCGCGCACGGTGAAGCGCAGATGGCCGTTCTCCAGGCCCGCCGCCGGCTGCCACTCCACGGCCGTGATCTCGCTGAGCGGGATCGTACGGGGCCCGGTGGCGGCCTTCGCGTCCTCCGTCTTCCAGTTCCACTCCAGCCGCACCTGCTCGCCGTCGAAGCCCGCCGTGCCGTCCCCGGCCGAGGCGGACAGCGGCACGGACGGCCCCGGCAACAGGTAACCGTCGACCGGGTCAGGTGAAACCCCGTCCAGCAGCAGGGCGTTGCGTACCTCGTCCGCGAAGTACTCGGCGACGCCGTACCGGTCGGACTCCACGGTCAGCTGATAGGGGTCGTGCGGCTCGGTGAGCCGGCCGCCGGTGGCGTGCAGCAGCGGGTCGGCGCCGTCACGCAGCCGCAGCCTCAGCCGCCCGGACTTCTTCCCCTGCTCGAACGAGACCCCCGCCAACGCCCCCAGTGGTACGACGAGTTCACCCAGCGTGCCGCGCAACAGACCGATGCTCCTGTCCCGGCCCGGGGTCAGCCTGAGGGCGTCGCCGTCGAAGGTCCAGGTGCCGTCCTTCTGGATGATTTCCGCCATGCGGGGATTGTTTCACCGGATCTGCGGGAGAGTGGTCTTTACCACTCGCGAAGGGAGCGCATGTGAGACCGAACCACAGCACGACTCCCCGACTCACCCGGATCTTCGGGTCCCTGCTGCTTCTGGCGGCCGCAGGTGTGTTCACCGTCGGCGCCGCACCCGTCCCGAGCGCCGCCGCGACGACCCCGCTGGACCGGGTGGTCCCCGCGCCCGCCTCGGTCAGGCCCGCCGGATCCCCGTACCGCATCACCCGCGCCACCCAGCTCCGCGTCGACGACTCGGCCGAGGTCCGCCGGATCGGCGCCTACCTCGCCGGCATCCTGCGCCCGTCCACCGGCTATCCGCTGCCGCTCACCGCGCAGGGCACCGGCGGCATCCGACTCCACCTGGCCGACGGGCCGTTCGGCGCCGAAGGCTACCGCCTCAGCAGCGGACCCCACGGCGTCTCCCTCACCGCGCGCACCCCGGCCGGCCTCTTCCACGGCGTCCAGACCCTGCGTCAGCTGCTCCCAGCCTCGATCGAGAAGAAGACCGTCCAGCCCGGCCCCTGGCGGATCGCCGGCGGCACCATCGAGGACCACCCGCGCTACGGCTACCGCGGCGCCATGCTGGACGTCTCCCGGCACTTCTTCACGGTCGCCCAGGTCAAGCGCTACATCGACCAGCTGGCCCTCTACAAGATCAACAGGCTGCATCTGCACCTCAGCGACGACCAGGGCTGGCGCATCGCCGTCGACTCCTGGCCGCGCCTGGCCACCTACGGCGGCTCCACCCAGGTCGGCGGCGGCCACGGCGGCCACTTCACCAAGGCCGACTACCAGGAGATCGTCCGCTACGCAGGCTCCCGCTACCTGGAGGTCGTCCCCGAGATCGACATGCCCGGCCACACCAACGCGGCCCTCGCCTCCTACGCGCAGCTCAACTGCGACGGCACCGCACCCCCGCTGTACACCGGCACCGACGTCGGCTTCAGCTCGCTGTGCGTGCCCAAGGAGGTGACGTACACCTTCGTGGACGACGTCATCCGCGAGCTGGCTGCCCTCACCCCGGGCCGCTACCTGCACATCGGCGGCGACGAGGCGCACTCCACCAGCCACGCCGACTACGTGAAGTTCATGAACCGCGTGCAGCCGATCGTCGCCAAGTACGGCAAGAAGGTCATCGGCTGGCACCAGTTGACCGGCGCCACCCCCGCCCAGGGCGCCCTCGCCCAGTACTGGGGCGTGGACGGCACCAGCGCCGCCGAGAAGGCCCAGGTGGCCAAGGCGGCCCAGAACGGCACCGGGCTGATCCTGTCTCCGGCCGACCGGCTCTACCTCGACATGAAGTACACCAGGAACACCACGCTGGGCACCAAGTGGGCGGGCTACGTGGAGGTGAAGCGCTCCTACGACTGGAACCCGGGCGCCTACCTCCCCGGAGCACCCGCCTCGGCCGTCAAGGGCGTCGAGGCGCCGCTGTGGTCCGAGACGCTCACCAAGTCCGCCGACATCGAGTACATGGCCTTCCCGCGCCTGGCGGGAGCGGCGGAGCTGGGCTGGTCCCCGGCGGCCACCCATGACTGGGCCCGCTACAAGGTGCGCCTCGCGGCCCAGGGCCCGCGCTGGACCGCCCTCGGGATCACCTACTACAGGTCGCCCCAGGTGCCCTGGCCGGCGAGCTGACCCACGTCCGACGGGCACCCCTGAGGACCGTACTCAGGGGTGCCCGTCCGTCTGTCAGAACCCGGCGATGGGGTTCTTCAGGCTCCCGACCAGCTGGAGCGCGCCGGACGGATCCGCCAGGTCCACCATCTGCCGGTTGTTGCGCAACTGGAGCCGGTTCAGGCAGGACAGCGCGAACTCCGGGGCGAACATGTCGTACTGCCGGAACTTGTCCGCCAGTTCCGGTGTCGCCTCCTGGTACTCACGGGTGACCTCCGCGACCGTGCGCCAGAAACCGTCCTCCGCCAGGATCCCCTCGGCGGCGAGGTTCGCGGCCAGGAACCGGAAGAAGCAGTCGAAGACGTCGGTGAAGATCGACAGCAGCTTCTGGTCCTCGGGCACCTCGACACGGATCCGCCGCACCTCCGGCGGCAGCACCGCGTCCGGGTCCATGACGACGATCTCCTCGGCGATGTCCTTGTAGATCGCCCGCTCGACCGCACCGTCCTTCAGCACGAGGATCACGTTCTCGCCGTGCGGCATGAAGGCCAGGTCGTAGGCGTAGAAGCTGTGCAGCAGCGGGGTGAAGTAGGCCCGCAGGTACTGCCGCAGCCACTCGGCGGGCGCGAGGCCCGACCGTTCGATCAGCGCGCCCGCGAACGAGGCGCCCTCGTGGTCCACGTGCAGCAGGGACGCCATCGTCGCGAGGGACTCGCCCTCCCGCAGCGACGGCACCGGGCTCTCCCGCCACAGCGCGGCCAGCATTTTGCGGTACGGCGAGTAGCGGTCGGTGGCCTGCTCGTACTCCAGATGCCGGTAGCCGACGGCCGCCCGCTCCCGGATGATCGCGAGGCCGGTCGACTTGAGCACCGGGTCGCCCTCGATGAGCTGGGCGAGCCAGTCGTTGATCGCCGGGGTCGCCTCCATGTAGGCGGCCGAAAGCCCGCGCATGAAGCCCATGTTGAGGACGGACAGGGCCGTCTTCACATAGTGCTTGTGCGGGTCGGAGGTGTTGAAGAAGGTCCGTATGGACTGCTGGGCCAGGTACTCGTCGTCGCCCTCGCCCAGGCACACCAGGTGCCGACGGGCCACCTCGGCGGCGAAGGTGACGCTGAGCTTGTTCCACCACTGCCAGGGGTGGACGGGTATGAGCAGGTAGTCGGCGGGGTCAAGGCCCTGCTCCGTGAGCGTCCCGTGGAACCGCTCGACGGTGGCCGCCGCCAGCTCCTGCCGGACGAAGTCCTCGTACTCGATCCCGGCCCCCGCCGTGAACGCCGCCCGCGAGCGGTGCGCGGCAAGCCACACCAGCCGGACGGGGCTCGCGGTCTCCGGGGCGTACGACAGGTACTCGTGGATGCCGAAGCCGAGCCGCCCGTTGTTCGCGACGAAGCAGGGGTGGCCCTCGGTCATCCCGGTCTCGATCGCCTGGAAGCCGCTCCCCGCCAGCTCGGCGGAGGTGACCTTCGGCTTGGTCAGCTTGTAGCAGGTGCCGGAGAGGGTGGAGGAGATCTCCTCCAGGTAGACGGGCAGGATCTCGTCGCTCAGCTCCAGCGCCTGCCGCAGCTCGACGAAGAAGTCCAGTGCGGCCAGGGGGAGTTCGGTTCCGGCCCGATGGCGGGTGATCGAGTCGGCGTCGACCGCCCAGTGGTCGAGGTCGCGCAGGGTGGCCGCGAACCGGTAGACGGTGAGCCCGTCGTCGCTGCGGACGACGTACCGCTCGCCCTCCCGTTCCGGCGTGATCAGCCGCTCATGCGCGAACTCGGCGAGCGCCTTGCGCACCAGCAGCCGGTTGGCGGTGTCCCAGCGCTCCGGGGACAGATGGGCCACGGCGTCGGGGAGGCTCATGCCGCCACCGCCTTCGCGAACTGCTCCCGCGTGCAGAAGCTCAGCAACGCCCGCTTCTCCGGCTTCCGTATCTCCCGCTCGGGCACGAACCCGACGGCCTCGTTCAGGGCGTGCACGGCCTTGTTGCGCACGTCGGGCTCGACGACCACCCGCTCCACCTCCGGGTCCTCGAAGAGGTGGGCCAGGACGGCGGTGATGACGGCCCGCGTGAACCCGTGCACGGGCATGTCGGTCGCGGGCGTGAGGAAGTGCATGCCGACATCACCGGGCCGCGGCTCGTACAGGCCGACCAGCTCCCGGTGGGCGGGGTCGTATACCTCCATCAGGAAGGCGGGCACACCGTCCCGCAGCCCGAGCAGGGCGTGGTGGTGCTCGTCGGCGGCGATCTCCATGTAGGCCCGCTCGACGTCCTCCAGTTTCGCGTCCTGCATCATCCAGAAGGCGGCCTTGGGGTGGGTGACCCAGGAGTGCAGCAGCTCGGCGTCCTTCAGGGGGTCGAGGGGGCGGAACGTGAAGGTCGTGGTCGTCGGGCTGGTCATACTGCGAACTCCTGGAAGGCGATGGTCTTCTCGACCGGGTAGTACTCCGTGCCGAGCAGCTCACGGATGATGTACGCGTTCCGGTACGGGCCCATGCCCAGGTCGGGGCTGGTGATGCTGTGGGTGTGGACGCCGGCGTTCTGCAGGAAGACGCCGCGGCCCGTCACGTCGATCGCGTAGTTGCGGGCGACGTCGAAGCGGCCGTGGCCGTCGAAGCGGAGCCGGTCGCGCAGCGGGGCGAGGAAGGCCGGGGGCTCGTAGTGGTAGCCGGTGGCCAGCACCAGTCCCTCGGTGCGGATCTCGAAGTCCTTGTCCTGCTCGTCCTGGTGGAAGCCGAGCGTGTAGGAGCCGTCCTCGTGAACGGCGCTCTTCAGGGAGGAGTTGGTGAGCAGCCGGGTGGGGACCGGGCGGTCGCCGCTTTCGACGTTCTTCTGGTAGAGCAGGTCGAAGATCGCGTCGATCAGGTCCGAGTTGATGCCCTTGAACAGGCCCTTCTGCTGCTTCTCCAGCCGGTAGCGGGTCTCCTCGGGCAGCGCACGGAAGTAGTCGATGTAGTCCGGAGAGGTCATCTCCAGCGTCAGCTTGGTGTATTCGAGGGGGAAGAAGCGTGGGGAGCGGGTGACCCAGTTGAGGTCGTAGCCGTGGACGTCGATCTCGGAGAGCAGCTCGTAGTAGATCTCTGCCGCGCTCTGTCCGCTGCCGACGACGGTGATGGACTTCTTGCCCTGCAGCTCCGCCTTGCGGTGCATGTACTGGGAGGTGTGGATGACGTCGCCGCCCAGGTCGCGGCACGGCTGCGGGACGAAGGGGACCGTTCCCGTGCCGAGCACCAGGTGCCGGGCGTGAAACGTCTCCCCGCCCTGGGTGCGGACGACGTACCGCTCCTCCGCGTATGTCACCTCGGTGACCGTGGTGTTGAAGCGGACGCTGCCGAGCTTGCCCGCCGCCCAGCGGCAGTAGTCGTCGTACTCCACGCGCAGGGGATAGAAGTTCTCGCGGATGTAGAACGGGTACAGTCTGCCCTTCTCCTTCAGGTAGTTGAGGAAGGAGTACGGCGAGGTCGGGTCGGCCAGTGTGACCAGGTCCGACATGAACGGGGTCTGCAGATGGGCACCGTCGAGGAACATGCCCGCGTGCCACTCGAAGCCGGGCTTGGAGTCCAGGAAGACTCCGTCCAGTTCGGCGATCGGCTCGGTGAGGCAGGCGAGCCCGAGGTTGAAGGGGCCGAGCCCGATCCCCACGAAGTCGTAGGTCTTGGTCGGGGCTTCAGGACGCGCGGTCAAGGGACTCTCCCAGGTACTGCTCGGCGTGGCCGGCGATCAGGTCGAGGACGGCGGCGATGTCGGCCGTCGTCGTCTCGGGATTGAGCAGGGTGAACTTCAGGTAGTGGCGGCCGCCGACCTTGGTGCCCGCGACCACGGCGTCGCCGGAGGCGAACAGGGCCCCCCGGGCATACAGGTTGGCGCGGTCGATCTCGGCCGGGTCGGTGACGGCCGTCGGGATGTAGCGGAAGACGAGGGTGGAGAGCGAGGGCTCCACGACGACGTGGTAACGGGGGTCGGCGGAGAGCAGCTTCCAGCCCTCCTGGGCCAGCTCGCACACCTGGTCGAACAGTTCGCCGATGCCGTCGGCGCCCATCACCCGCAGCGTCATCCACAGCTTGAGGGCGTCGAAGCGGCGGGTGGTCTGCAGGGACTTGTCGACCTGGTTGGGGATGCGCTCCTGCACCATGCGGCGCGGGTTCAGGTACTCCGCGTGGTAGGTGGCGTGGCGCAGGGTGGCGGCGTCCCGGACCAGCACGGCGGAGGAACTCACTGGCTGGAAGAAGGACTTGTGGTAGTCGACGGTGACCGAGTCGGCGCGCTCGATGCCGTCGATGCGGTCCCGGTGCCTGAGCGAGGCGAGCAGACCGCAGCCGTAGGCCGCGTCCACGTGCATCCAGGCCCCGAACTGGGCGCACAGCTCCGCGATCTCCGGCAGCGGGTCGATGGACCCGAAGTCGGTGGTACCGGCGGTGGCGACGACGGCCATGGGGACGAGGCCGTCCTTCTTGCAGCGCTCCAGCTCGTGGGCGAGGGCGAGGGTCTGCATGCGCTTGTCGTGATCCACCGGGATGGAGACCACGGATTCCGGGCTCAGCCCGAGCAGTTTCGCCGACTTCTTCACGCTGAAGTGGCTGACCTCGGAGGCGAAGATGCGCAGTTCGGGGATCGAATCGCTCTTGGCTTCCTCCCGGGCCAGCAGCAGCGCCTGGAGGTTGGACTGGGTGCCGCCGGAGGTGAACACGCCGTCGGCGGCGGGGCCGAGGCCGATGCGCTCGGCCGTCCAGTCGATCAGCTTGCGCTCGATGAGGGTGCCGCCGGCGGACTGGTCCCAGGTGTCGAGCGAGGAGTTGACGGCGGAGAGCACGGCCTCGCCGAGCACCGCCGGGATGACGACCGGGCAGTTGAGGTGGGCGAGGTAGCGGGGGTGGTGGAAGTAGATCGCGTCCCGGAGGTAGAGGTCCTCCAGCTCGTCGAGGACCGCGGCGGAGTCGCCCAGTGGCCGGTCGAGGTCGATCGCGTCGATGCGAGGGGCGAGGGCGTCCACGGAGACGCCGGTGAACGGACGGTCGGTGGTGGCGAGTTTGGCCGCCACCCGCTCGACTCCTTCGGTCACGGAGCGGCGGTAGTGCTCCGCGGTGAGGCCATTGAGCAGGTGCGAGCGCATGTGGGGGTCCTCCGAGGGGACTGTCCGTGCGGGGTGATGAACTTAGGTTAGCCTAACCTAAGTTCCATGGGTCAAGGCATGCCTGTGCCGTGACTGCGTCACTTCAAAGGGAGTTACTCGGCGGCGCGGAGCTGTTCCTCTGTCATGCCCTGGCGCCAGTAGCCGACGAAGGTGACATGCCGCCGGTCGAACCCGCGCTCACCGACGAAGTGCCGGCGCAGTTCCTTCACCCGCCCGGACTCACCGGCTATCCACGCGTACGGCCGTTCGGCGACGGGGAGTTGAGCGTCCCGTACGGCGTCGACGGCCACGGGGGAGCTGCCGTGCCGTACGAGCCACGTGACCTCCGCGTCCGCCTCGGTCGCCACGTCCTGGATGTCACCGGCGTGCGGCACCTCCAGCCAGGCGCGGACGCGGGTGCCGGCCGGGAGGGACTCGAGGATGGCGGTGGCGGCGGGCACGGCGCTCTCGTCGCCCCAGAGGACGACGAGATCCGTGTCGGCCGGCGGCCGGAACCGGATCGCCCGGTTGTCCGCGATCGCCGGCCCGAGCAGCAGGACCCGGTCACCGGCGGCGGCCCGGGAGGCCCAGCGGGAGGCGGGCCCGGCGGGCGTGTGCAGCACGAAGTCGATGTCGATCTCGTCGGGATCCCGGCGCAGCGCCCTCAGCGTGTACGAGCGCATCACCGCCCGTACGTCGTCGGGCAGTTCGCGCCATCCCTGCCACCACCCGTCCCCCAGCTCCAGCGGTACGACGGGTTCGGCCTGCCCCGGGTGCGGCAGGAAGAGCGACAGGGACTGGTCACGCCCGTCGGAGTGGAAGGCGTGCAGATCGGCACCGGCGAAGGTGACCCGGACCAGAGACGGCCCGAGCCGCCTCGTCCGTACGACCTGAAGGGAAAAGAACCGGAACGGGGCGGCTACGGCCGTAGTCATGGGGGCTCCTGAGGCTGGGATTCAGGAAGGGATGCGAGGGGAGGGGTTCAGCTGACCTTCTTGGCCTTTTCCAGGGCCTCCGCCAGGGTCGTCAGCAGCGGTACGCACTTGTCGTACGACAGGATCGGCTCGGGCGAGCGTGCGATGACCTGACCCGCCTTCACCGCGGGCAGCTTCTTCCAGGTGGCCTTGGTGATGTCGGCCGGCTGGATGGTCGAGGAACGGTCGTCCATCATGATGATGTCGGCCTGGTACTTGTCGACATTCTCCCAGCTCAGCGACTCGTACCAGCCGCCGCCCTGCTTCTTGGCGCTCTCCGGGGGCTCGACGAAGTTCACGCCGAGGGCCTTGAAGTACTCCAGGTCGATGGAGAGGTTGGTGCCGGAGACGTAGAAGAGCTCGTCACTCGCGGAACCGGCCAGCACCTTGATGCCGGGCCTGGCCTTGGCCGCGGTGCGCAGCCGGGCGGCGGCATCCTCGAACCGCTTCTTCGCGTCGGTGACGGCGGCCGCCTTCATGTCGGCGCCGAGCGACTCGGCCAGCTCCCACATGCGCTGCAGCGGCTGGGTGAGTTGACGGTCGTAGGCGGAGATGCCGACGCTGGGCGCCAGCTGGGCGATCTTCTTCTTGGACTCGCCCGGGACGTACCAGAGGGTGCCGGCGCCGTCGAACATCGTCGTGATGAGCACGTCCGGCGCGAGGGCCGCGTACTTCTCGATGCTGAACTGGCCCCAGGTGTTGCCGAGGACCGTCAGCTTGCTGACGTCCATGTCGCCGGCCTGGACATCGGCCCTGCCGGCGCTGGTCTTCGTTGGGCCGAATACGCCCTTGACCTGGATGCCGTAGTCGTACAGCGCGGCGCCGACGCCGGTGAATGCGACGATGTTCGCGGGGACCTTGTCCAGCTTCACGGTCGTGCCGCGGTCGTCCTTGAAGCTCCAGGGGCCGGACTTGCCGCTGTCGGCCGCCTTCCCGGAGTCCGAGTCTTTCCCCTTGTCGTCCCCGCAGGCGGCGAGTGCCGCGCCGAGTCCGAGGGCGCCGCCCGCGGCGAGCAGGCCGCGGCGAGTGAGGTGGGTGGCACGGGCGTTGGACATGGGTATGACTGCTTTCGAACGGGGCGGAGCGCCCGCCGGACAAGTTCGAAGGTAGGTTAGCCTAACCTCAGTACTTGTCCAGGGGGTGGTCCTGGTCGCCCGCGGCGTTCGGGCGTGAACCGCCCTCCTCCGCACAGCCGTTGGCGCCAGGGCGCGCTCACTTCGACAACCCGAAAGGCCCCCGCATCCGTACGTCGAAGCCGCCCTCAGCGCCCCCGCGCACCTGAGGGGCGAGGCGCTGAGGGCGGCTGAGGGGTATCACACGGGCGTGCCGGGAACCGGGGCGAACCCGGTGCCGCACGCCGCCACCAGGTTCGACGCGTCGAACGGAGTGGCGGTCAGGCGGCAGACGGCCTCGTAGGCCACCCCGGTCGAGGCCAGCAGGGTCACGTAGACGTCCTCGGGGCTCTCGTCGATCCCCACGGAGCTGCCCACCACGCAGGACGGGGTGCCGGCGATGGAGTCGAGGTTCACCCAGACACCCGGGTTCCGGCTGTCATTGAGGTAGGCGTCCCCCTTCGTGTTCGTTGCCACGTGGATCTCGGTCGGGTTGAAGTTCCCGAAGTCCTTGACCTCGGAACTGATGGTGCGTGCCGACTTGCACTTCTCGCCACCGACGGGGCCGCTCTGGGCCATCGCGGTCGGGGCGATGAGACCCGCGGCGAGAAGGGCTCCGGTCGCCACGGCGAGGCTTCTGCCGACCCAGGTGAAGCCCCCGCACTTGGTTTGCATCCGCTTTCGTTCCTCTCGTTTCCGAGCACGAGGCCGCGCAGCGCCGAGGGGCATCTGCCCACCGGGGCAGAGACCGGGCAGACCCGTGGACGCCCTGGACGCGTTCGGCGGCGGTGGTCGGGTCGTAGATTCCACCGGGGCCGAGGCCGATTCGCGCCGGTCCTGATTGCTACCCGGGAGGAGTAATACTGCGCCTCGAACGGTCCTCTGCGCCGCCGAGGAAGCGTCAGAGCCGACACGCCGAGGTCATCGCCTCCGGCGCCGCCCTGTGCCCCGCCACGACTTGGCGGTGATGCCGGCCTCTTCAAGGAGTTCGCGGCGGGCGCACTGTTCCGGCGTCTCGCCGGACTCCGCCTTGCCTCCGGGAACGAACAGGTACTCGCCCCCGTGCTGGGGGAATTCTGCGGTCAGGATGGCGACCTGTCCGTGATCGTCGCGGGCGACGACTTGCCGACCTCGCCGCCGGGGGCCGCGTGGTCATCGGTCGGAACGGCTGACGGCGCTCGGTGCGCGGCCCGCGAGCCAGACGGCGATCCGCTTCTGCAACTCCTTGTCGGCGCGGGGATATTCCCAATGTGCGTACCATTCCAGCTGCTGCAGGATGTTCGCAGAGCGGTCCGGGTGACGCACCGCGAGCACGTCGACACCGATCTCGCCGGTCGAGCAGCTGATGTACACGCTGCTGTCGAGTGCCATCATGCCGAAGCCCGGGTGGCCGGCACGTATGCCGAGGAACGCCGATGCCGCACCCCGGCCCATGATGTCCCAGCGGTCCAAGAGCCGGACCCGGGTCCAGACCGCCGGTGCGGCACGGCGGCCATAGTGCTGGTTCCGCTTGTGCAGGACGGCTTGGTGCGTGTGGGTGCCGTGGGGAAGCAGGACGAGGAACTCGCGCCGGTGGTCGAGAAGGCCCGAGGAAACCGCCAGGTCGTACCAGTCCTCGTTGAGACGCACGACGAGCCGTGCCAAGAATCCCCCGGCCCGGCGCTTCCCGGTTTCCCGACCTCCCGGATCGGACCGGTGCTCGGATCAGCCACATGATCGGCCCGACAGGCCCTGGGCCTGCCCGGCGAGGGGATGCCTTCACGTCTCGGCGCGGCGGCACTTACGGTTTGTGGGTTACCCAGAGCAGTTCCGCCGGCCAGCGGTGTGCCCAGTCGGGTGGGTCGGTTTCGTTGTAGCCGTTGGGTGTTCCGAGTTCGGGCCGCGGCTCGATGAGGTCGTCGATGATGAGACCCGCGCCGCGCAGGACCTTGACCCAGTCGCCGTAGGTGAGCTGATAGCTGGTCGCGCCGTCGTCTTCGGCGATGGTGTTCAGCCCGAAGTAGTCCTGCTGCAGCGTCGTGGTCACGCGGCTGGCGGCTTCGTCGTAGCAGGCTTCGAACCATGGGCTGGCGACGTTGAACACCAGGCGCCCACCGCGGCGCAGGATGCGTGCGGCCTGCGGGACGGCCAGGTGCGGGGGTGCCCAGCTGAGCCCACCGAAGTCGCAGAACACCAGGTCGAAGCTGTCGGCGGCGAAGGGGAGTTGCTCGGCGGCGCCTTGCACCAGCGGGTAGCGGGCCGCTCCCATCGCGCGGGCCGCTGCGGCGAGTTGGGCTTCGGACAGGTCGAGCCCGACCACGGTGGCGCCCTCGGCGGCGAGCGCCCTGGACCACTGGCCGGCGCCGCAGCCGAGTTCGAGGACGCGCTTGCCGGTGACGTCGCCCAGGGCATGCAGGTGCGCGTCGGGGATGGAGTACATGCCCCACAGCCGGGGTGCGGCGCCGATTTGCGGGTCGTGCTCTTGCTGGTAGGCGCTGCTGATCCGGTTCCAGAGCCGCCTGTTGGCGGGGATGCTGTCCACGTGCCGACTCCAGCACTGCCTGCCGGGGGCGGTCAACACGATTAGGGCACTGGCCGGCCCATGATCCGCCGGACGAGCCCTAGCCGTCAGAGGCCTCGCCGGTCCTCACGGTGATGATCCGCGCTGCCCGCTGACCAGCGCCCACGGCTGACGCGGCCCGCCCCCAGCCTGGGAGCAAGGGGTGGGCCGCCTCCGTCCGCGCGGGCAGTTGGTTGCTGCGTAAGAGCGGAGCTACCTCAGCCCACCAGCCCCAACTCCCGGGCGATCAGCATCCGCTGGACCTCGCTGGTGCCCTCGCCGATTTCCAGGATCTTGGAGTCGCGCCACATGCGGGCCACCGGATACTCGTTCATGAAGCCGTAGCCGCCGTGGATCTGGGTGGCGTCGCGGGCGTTGTCGACGGCGACCGTGGAGGAGTAGAGCTTGGCGAGAGCGGCTTCCTTCTTGAAGGGTTCGCCCGAGACCAGGCGGCTGGCCGCGTCGCGCCAGGCGAGGCGGGCCGTGTGGGCCTTCATCTCCATGTCCGCGATCTTGAACTGGATGGCCTGGTTGGCGCCGATGGGTCGGCCGAAGGCGTGGCGTTCCTTGGCGTACTTGACGGACTCGTCGACACAGCCCTGGGCCAGGCCGGTCGCGAGCGCTGCGATGGCGATGCGGCCCTCGTCGAGGATGCGCAGGAACTGGGCGTAGCCCCGGCCCTCCTCGCCGAGCAGGTTGGCGGCGGGGACACGGACGTCCTGGAAGGAGAGTTCGCGGGTGTCGGAGGCGTTCCAGCCGACCTTCGAGTAGGGGGCGGCGACCGTGAAACCGGGGGTGCCGGACGGGACGATGATCGCCGAGATCTGCGGCCGGCCGTCCGGCCCCCGGCCGGTGACCGCCGTGACCGTCACCAACCCCGTGATGTCCGTGCCGGAGTTGGTGATGAAGCACTTCGTGCCGTTGATGACCCACTCGTCGGTGTCGGGGTCCAGGCGGGCCGTGGTGCGGGTGGCCCCGGCGTCCGAGCCGCCGTCCGGCTCCGTCAGGCCGAACGCGCCCAGGATCTCGCCCGTGCACAGGCGGGGGAGCCACTCGCGCTTCTGCTCCTCGGTGCCGAACAGGTGCAGCGGCATGGCGCCCAGCGAGACGCCCGCCTCCAGGGTGATGGCCACGGACGAGTCGACGCGGGCCAGTTCCTCCAGGGCGATACCGAGGGCCAGGTAGTCGCCGCCCATGCCGCCGTACTCCTCCGGGAACGGCAGCCCGAACAGGCCCATGCGGCCCATCTCGCGGACGATCTCGTACGGGAACTCGTGCCGCTCGTAGAAGTCACCGATCTTCGGCGCCACGACGTCGTGGGCGAACTCCTCCACCGTGCGGCGGAGTTCTTCGAGTTCGGGGGAGAGTCGGTGGTCCATGGTGATCACTGCTCCTTGTGGGACAGGGCTCGGACGGTGCGGGACGGGCTGGGTCGGCCCAGGTGGGCGGCCATCCAGACGCTGGTGGCGACTAGGCGGCCGAGGTCGACTCCGGTGTCGATGCCGAGGCCCTGCAGCATCCACGCGAGGTCTTCGGTGGCGAGGTTGCCGGTCGCGGACTTGGCGTAGGGGCAGCCGCCGAGACCCCCGGCGGAGGCGTCGATCGTCGTGACCCCGTGTTCCAGTGCCGCGTAGGTGTTGGCCAGTGCCTGGCCGTAGGTGTCGTGGAAGTGCACGCCGATGACGTTGGTCGGCACACCCTCCTCGTTGAGCAGGGAGAGGAGTTCGAGGACGTGGCCCGGGGTCGCGACCCCGATGGTGTCCCCGAGGCTCAGCTCGTCGCAGCCCATGTCCGTCAGCGCCTTGCAGACGCGGGCCACCTGGTGGAGCGGGACCGCACCCTCCCAGGGGTCGCCGAAGCACATGGAGACGTAGCCGCGCACGTGCGCGCCCTGGTCCTTCGCCTGCCGCACCACCGGGTCGAACACGGCCAGTGACTCGTCGACCGTCCGGTTGAGGTTGGCCTTCGCGAAGGACTCCGTGGCGCTGGCGAACACCGCGATCCGGCGGGCGCCGAGCGCCAGCGCCCGGTCCAGGCCGCGCTGGTTGGGCACCAGCACGGGGAGTTCGACACCGAGGCCGTCGACCAGCGGGTACAGCTGCTCGGCGTCGGCGAGTTGGGGCACCCACTTGGGGTGCACGAAGCTCGTCGCCTCGATGGTGCTCAGACCGGCGTCGGCGAGCCGGCGGATGAACTCCGCCTTGATCTCCGTCGGCACGGTCATCTTCTCGTTCTGCAGCCCGTCCCGCGCGCCGACCTCGTGGATCCGCACCCGCTGGGGCAGGTCCTGGGCCGGTACGACCATGGGCAGTCCGTCGGCGCTCATTCCGCCACCGCGCCTTCCTTGTCGTGGGGTGCGATCACGGCGAGTACCTGGTCCATGGCGACCGTCGTTCCCGGGGTCACGTCCAGCTCGGCGACCGTGCCGGCGTGCGGGGCGGAGATGACGTGCTCCATCTTCATCGCCTCGACCACCAACAGGCTCTGGCCCGCGGTCACTTCGTCGCCGACGGCCACCTTCACCACGGTCACCGTGCCGGGCATGGGCGCGGTCAGCGAGTCGGCGCCCGCGTGCGCGGCCCCGGTGAGGGAGGCGGCCACCGGGTCGTGGTCGCGCACCTGCCAGGCGTCGCCGTCCCGGCCGATCCAGTCACCGGCCCGGTGGAAGGAGTGCCGGACGCCGTCGAGGGTGACCGACACCCGGTCGTCGGTGACGGCGTGGGCGCCTCGCGGGGCGTACGTGACCGGGTCGGTCACGCGCAGGTCGAACGCGGGCTGCTTCGGGGTCCCGCCGAGGCGCCAGCCGCTCGGTACCGAGAAGGGGTCGGTCCAGCCTTCGGAGCGAGGCCGCAGCTCCTCCAGCCGTACGGCCGCCGCCGCCTCGTACACCTCCTCCGGGACGTCCGTGGCGACCAGTTCGTCCACCACCCGCTCGACCAGACCGGTGTCCAGGTCGCCCGACACCACGGCCGGATGGGCCAGCAGCCGCCGCAGGAAGCCCGCGTTGGTCTGCACGCCCAGCGTCACGGTCTCGGCGAGGGCGGCCCTGAGCTTGCGCAGCGCCGTCTCCCGGTCGGGGCCGTACGCGATGACCTTGGACAGCATCGGGTCGTACAGGCTGCCCACCTCGGTGCCCTGGCTGAGCCCGGAGTCGGTGCGGACGCCCTCGCCCTGCGGCTCGTTCAGCAGCAGCACCGTGCCGCCGGACGGGAGGAACCCGCGCGCGGGGTCCTCGGCGCAGATCCGGGCCTCGACCGCGTGCCCGGTCAGCCGGACGTCCTCCTGCGCGAAGCCCAGCCGCTCCCCGGCCGCCACCCGCAGCTGCCACTCGACCAGGTCGAGCCCAGTGATCAGTTCCGTGACCGGGTGCTCCACCTGGAGGCGGGTGTTCATCTCCATGAAGTAGTACGAGGACGGGTCGCCGCCCGGCACGATGAACTCCACCGTGCCCGCGCCCCGGTACCCGCACGAGCGCGCCGCCTGGACGGCCGCCTCGCCCATCGAGGCCCGGGTCTCCTCGTCGAGGAGCACGCTCGGCGCCTCCTCGATGATCTTCTGGTGCCGGCGCTGCAGCGAGCACTCGCGCTCGCCGAGGTGGACCACGTTGCCATGGCCGTCCGCCAGCACCTGGATCTCGATGTGCCGGGGACGGTCGACCCACCGCTCCACCAGGAGCGTGTCGTCCCCGAAGGAGGCGCGGGCCTCGCGACGGGCGGCCGCGATCTCCTCCTCCAGCCTGGTCATGTCCCGCACCAGGCGCATCCCCTTGCCGCCGCCGCCCGCCGAGGGCTTGAGCAGCACGGGGGTCCCGATCTCCCGGGCCGCGTCGGCCAGCTCGGCGTCGGAGAGCCCGCTGCCGCTGGAACCCGGCACGACCGGCACCCCGGCCGCCTTCACCGTCTCCTTGGCCCGGATCTTGTCGCCCATCAGGGCGATCGCGTCCGCGGGCGGGCCGATGAAGGCCAGCCCCGCCTCCTCGCACGCGCGCGCGAAGCCCGCGTTCTCGGCGAGGAAGCCGTACCCGGGGTGGACCGCCTGGGCGCCGGTGCGGGCGGCGGCTTCCAGCAGCCGCTCCACCGACAGATAGCTCTCGGCCGCGGGCGCCGGACCGATCCGCATCGCCGTGTCGGCCTCCCGTACGTGCCGCGCGTCCGCGTCGGCGTCGGAGAAGACCGCCACCGAGCGCACGCCCAGCGAGCGGAGCGTACGGATGACGCGTACGGCGATCTCGCCCCGGTTGGCCACCAGCACTGTGTCGAACACGGTTCCCCTCCTCACATCCGGAAGACGCCGAACTGGGGGTCACCCAGGGGCGCGTTGGCACAGGCCGTCAGGGCGAGTCCCAGCACCTGACGGGTCTCCAGCGGGTCGATCACGCCGTCGTCCCAGAGGCGGGCGGTGGCGTAGTAGGCGTTGCCCTGCTGCTCGTACTGCCGGCGGATCGGCGCCTTGAAGGCCTCTTCGTCCTCGGCCGGCCAGTCCTCGCCGCGCGCCTCCAGCTGGTCGCGCTTGACGGTGGCGAGGACGGAGGCGGCCTGCTCGCCGCCCATCACGGAGATCTTGGCGTTGGGCCACATCCACAGGAAGCGGGGGGAGTAGGCCCGGCCGCACATCGAGTAGTTGCCCGCGCCGTAGGAGCCGCCGACCACGACGGTCAGCTTGGGGACCCTGGTGCACGCCACGGCCGTCACCATCTTGGCGCCGTGCTTGGCGATGCCACCCGCCTCGTAGTCCCTGCCGACCATGAAGCCGGAGATGTTCTGCAGGAACACCAGCGGGATGCCGCGCTGGTCGCACAGCTCGATGAAGTGCGCGCCCTTCTGGGCGGACTCGGAGAACAGGATGCCGTTGTTGGCGACGATCCCGACCGGGTGGCCGTGGATCCGGGCGAACCCGGTGATCAGGGTCTGCCCGAACTCGGCCTTGAACTCGGCGAAGCGGGAGCCGTCCACCACGCGCGCGATGATCTCGCGTACGTCGTAGGGGGTGCGGGAGTCCACCGGGACCGCGCCGTAGAGCCCGTACGGGTCCACCTTGGGCTCCGCGACCGGCGTGACCTTCCAGGGGAGGGACTGCCGGGCGGGCAGGGTGGCGACGATGTTGCGCACGATGCGCAGGGCGTGCGCGTCGTCCTCGGCGAGATGGTCGGTGACGCCGGAGATCCGGGAGTGGACCTCGCCGCCGCCCAGCTCCTCCGCGGTGACGACCTCGCCGGTGGCCGCCTTCACCAGGGGCGGGCCGCCCAGGAAGATCGTGCCCTGGTTGCGGACGATCACGGCCTCGTCGCTCATGGCCGGGACGTATGCGCCGCCGGCCGTGCACGACCCGAGGACCGCGGCGATCTGCGGGATCCCGGCGCCGGACATCCGCGCCTGGTTGTAGAAGATCCGCCCGAAGTGCTCCCGGTCGGGGAAGACCTCGTCCTGCATGGGCAGGAAGGCGCCCCCGGAGTCGACCAGGTACAGGCAGGGCAGCCGGTTCTCCAGGGCGACCTCCTGCGCCCGCAGATGCTTCTTCACCGTCATCGGGTAGTACGTGCCGCCCTTGACGGTGGCGTCGTTGGCGACGATCACGCACTCGCGGCCGCTGACCCGCCCGATCCCGGCGATCACGCCGGCGGCCGGTGCCTGCCCGTCGTACATCCCGTCGGCCGCCAGGGGGGCCAGCTCCAGGAAGGGCGACCCGGGGTCGAGCAGTGTGTCCACCCGGTCCCTCGGCAGCAGCTTGCCGCGCGCGGTGTGCCGGGCGCGGGCCTTCTCACCGCCGCCGAGAGCCGCGGCGCCCAGCTTGGCGCGCAGCTCGTCGACGAGTGCGAGATGGGCTTGTTCATTGGCCCGCCAGGCCTCCGACGCGGGATCTGCCGCGCTCGTCAGCTCCGGTGCCTCCTGCATCCTGCGGTCCCCTCACCCAGTGGTCGTACTGGTTAATGAGCGTTAACCATTTCCTTCAGGTTAACGACCGCTAACCTCGCTGTCTAGAATTGCTTGCATGGTCACCAGAACCGACGCCCCCACCCGTCGCGAGCAGATCCTCAAGGAGGCCGCCCGGCTCTTCGCCGAGCGCGGCTTCCACGGTGTCGGCGTCGACGAGATAGGCGCCGCGGTCGGCATCAGCGGCCCCGGCCTGTACCGGCACTTCCCGGGCAAGGACGCGATGCTCGCGGAGCTGCTGGTGGGCATCAGCGGCCAGCTGCTGACCGGGGCGAAGCGGCGCCTGGCGGAGTCCGACGGTCACACCGGCCCCGGCGCCGTCCTGGACTCCCTCATCGAGGGTCACATCGACTTCGCCCTGGACGACCGTCCGCTGATCACCCTGCACGACCGCGAGCTGGACCGCCTGCGCGACAGCGACCGCAAGCTGGTGCGGCAGCTGCAGCGGCAGTACGTGGAGCTGTGGGTCGAGGTGGTCCGCGAGGTCTACCCCGCCCTGACCGAGCCCATCGCCCGCTCGGCGGTCCACTCGGTCTTCGGCCTGCTGAACTCCACCCCCCATCTCGGCCGCGCCGGCACCCTGCCCGGGCGGGGGGCCACCGCCGAGCTGCTGCACAGGATGGCGCGTGGGGCGTTCGCGGCGGCGGGTGCAACCGGGGACTGAGCCCGGGCGGGCCGATGAGCCTGCCGGCAGGGGTGAGCCTCAGTACTCTGAGGCCATGGGCATGCACTACGCGAAGATGCGCGCGATCGCCGAGGAACTCGGGGCCTACGCTGAGCAGCTCGAAGGGGCTTGGAGCGTCGAGATCGGGCCGTCCGGCCCGATACTGGCCATGATGTGCCCGTCGAAGCGCCATGAGGGCACTGTCCGCCGTATCTGCAAGCAACTGGACGAGCAGCTGCTCACCACGCACCCCGGCTATATCTGTGCGAGCGGTCCCGAAATCGAGCACCCGGCGATCGGCCGCATGCGCCTGCCTGACGCAGTCGTCATCCCCGAGGAGGTCCTCGACGAGGAGGGCGTCGCCGTCGATGCGACGCAGGTGATGGCGGTGGTCGAGATCGTCTCGCCGTCCAACCCGAACAACGACTACATCGACAAGCTCTCCGACTACCCGGCCATGGGCATCGCCCACTACCTGATCGTCGACCCGCGCACCGGCACGATCGAGGTGCACTCCGATCCGTGCAAGGGCCGCTACACACGCAAGGATCCGTACATCTTCGGGGACTCCGTGCCGTTCGGCCCTTGGACCGTGGACACCTCCGCCTTCCGCCGGTACGGCAAGGCCGGGAACTGACGCTGCCCGCCCACCCGCGTCGAGCGGGTGGGCAAGCTCACTCTGGACGCCGCATCGTACTCGCCGGTATCTTCGAGTCTGAGCAAGCGCTTAGACAGGTACCTGGAGGTGGCGGCGTGCGCCGTACGGTGTTCAACGAGGATCACGAGGCGTTCCGGGAGACCATCCGCGCCTTCATCGAGGCCGAGGTCGTGCCCGTTTACGACGAGTGGTTCGCCGCAGGCCAGGCCCCGCGCGACTTCTACTACAAGCTCGCCGAGCTGGGCGTCTTCGGTATCCGGGTCGACGAGGAGTTCGGCGGCGCGGGCATCGACTCGTACAAGTTCGAGGCCGTCATCTACGAGGAGACCGCCCGCGCGGGCATCTCCTTCGGCGGCTCCGGCGTGCACGTGCTGCTCGGCCTGCCCTACATCAAGCTGCTCGCCACCGACGAGCAGAAGAAGCGCTACCTGCCCAAGTTCGTCTCCGGCGAGGAGATGTGGGCGATCGCGATGACCGAGCCGGGCACCGGCTCCGACCTCGCGGGCATGAAGACCACCGCCAAGCTGTCGGAAGACGGCACGCACTACGTGCTCAACGGCGCCAAGACCTTCATCACGGGTGGCGTGCACGCCGACCGCATGATCGTCTGCGCCCGCACCGCCGCGCCCACCGCCGAGGACCGCCGCCACGGCATCTCCCTCTTCGTCGTGGACACCAAGGCCGAGGGGTACTCGGTCGGCCGCAAGCTCGACAAGCTCGGCCTGAAGACCTCCGACACCGCCGAGCTGGCGTTCGTCGACGTCAAGATCCCCGTCGAGGACCTCCTCGGCGAGGAGAACAAGGGCTTCTACTACCTCGGCCACAACCTCGCCTCCGAGCGCTGGGGCATCGCCTTCGGCGCCTACGCGCAGGCCAAGGCCGCCGTCCGGTTCGCCAAGCAGTACGTGCAGGACCGCGTCGTCTTCGGCCAGCCCGTCGCCGCCTTCCAGAACACCAAGTTCGAGCTGGCCGCCTGCCAGGCCGAGGTGGACGCCGCCGAGGCCGTCGCCGACCGCGCCACGGAGGCCCTGGACGCCGGCGAGCTGACCCCGGCCGAGGCCGCCTCCGCGAAGCTCTTCTGCACCGAGGTCGCCCACCGCGTCATCGACCGCTGCCTCCAGCTGCACGGCGGCTACGGCTTCATGAACGAGTACCCGATCGCCCGCCTGTACGCGGACAACCGCGTCAACCGCATCTACGGCGGCACCAGCGAGATCATGAAGACGATCATCGCCAAGGACATGGGTCTGTAAGGTCACCGCAATCACTGGCCGGTACAACTAACGCCATGAGCCAGGCACTCCAGAACCTCCTCGAGCTGCTCGACCTCGAGCAGCTCGAGGAGGACATCTTCCGCGGCCAGTCCCGCTCCGCCGTCGTCCCGCGCGTCTTCGGCGGGCAGGTCGCGGCGCAGGCGCTGGTCGCCGCCGGGCGGACGGTCCCCGCCGACCGGCTCGCCCACTCCCTGCACGCGTACTTCCTGCGCCTGGGAGACCCCGGCGCGCCGATCATCTACAGCGTCGACCGCATCCGCGACGGCCGGTCGTTCACGACCCGCCGCGTGGTGGCCGTCCAGCACGGCAAGCCGATCTTCCACCTCTCGGCGTCCTTCCAGACGTACGAGGAGGGCCTCGACCACCAGGCCCCCATGCCGCCCGCCCCGGACCCGGAGACCCTGCCCACCTCCCAGGAGCGGCTGCGCGGCTACGACCACCTGGACCCGGCGGTCGTGGAGAAGTTCATCGAGGCCCGCGAGGCGATCGACCTGCGCTACGTGGACGAGCCGCCGTACGGGAAGTTCGGCGAGCCGCGCGAGCCGCACAGCCAGGTGTGGTTCCGGGCCAACGGCAAGCTCGACGACGACCCCCTGCTCCATGTCGTCCTCGCCACCTACGTCTCCGACATGACCCTCCTCGACGCGGTGCTGCTCGCGCACGGGCGTGGCGGCTGGGCCGTCGGGGACGTCGTCGGGGCGTCCCTGGACCACGCGATGTGGTTCCACCGGCCCTTCCGCGCCGACGAGTGGCTGCTGTACGACCAGGAATCGCCGTCCGCGCACGGCGGCCGGGGCCTCGGCCAGGCCCGCATCTACACCCAGGACGGGCAGCTCGCCATCTCCGTCATCCAGGAGGGCGTGGTCCGCGTCCCGCGATGACCCGCGCGCAGCTGTTGAAGGCTGAACGCATGCGGGGCGCAACAGAGTTGACGATCCGTATGCCGGCGGCGTGCCCGGCCGGGGGCCGGGTGCGTCCGGGGGCCCCTCCCGGGGCCCGGGAAACAGATGGTCGCTCGAAATGACGAGTGACGCATGGGGTACTAGGCTTTTCGAGTGAAAGCCGCAGCGCACGGTTTGCCCGGCCGACGAGGCCCCGTACCCGACGGACCTCAGCCGCGGAGCCCGATGGCGCGACCACGCACGGGTGGCCACGGGTGGCCGCAGGTGTCGACATCGTTGGCATACGCCGTGCCGCTCAACACACTGCGGTGACATCTGAAGACCGCGCCGCATCTTCTCTTCCCCCTTGTCGCGGCGTCGGCCATCACCTCGCGCCCCCCTCTTCGGGAGCCGCGAGTGACGATGGAGATGGAAGGTATATCCCATGCGATCACAACGCACGAGGCGTCTTGTCGCGATGTCCGCAGCCGGGGTGCTGCTGGCCGGCGGAGCCGCCATCGGCACGGCGGGCACCGCCTTCGCGGGCTCGTCCCACAACGACCACGGTTCCTACAGCGACAACTGTGACGACCACGGCTGGTGGAACGACGACGACTGCGACAACGGCGACCACGGCGACCATGGCGGCTATGGCGGCGACCACGGCGGCTACGACAACGGCGACCACGGCGACCACGGCGGCTATGGCGGCGACCATGGCGGTGGTGACCACGGCGGCAACGGTGGTGACCACGGCGGCAATGGTGACCACGGAGGAGGAGGCCACGGAGGTAAGTGATCCGACGGACTGAGAGTGGTGTGCGGTCCTTCCGACAGGGCCGCACATCCTGCGCGGGGCGCCTGTGGGCGCCTTATGCCAGACCCGCCTCCGCCAGCAGATACGCCGTCATCGGGTCGTAGTAGCGCGGGCTCACCACATGGTCGTCGAGCGGCACCGCCACCTGGACGGTGCCCTCGGACTCGGCGAGGAACAGCGCGGGGTCGTTGCAGTCGGCGTACCCCACGGAGTCGACACCGTGTTGTCCGGCGTACCCGGCCCAGCCGTGGTCGGCGACCACCAGGTCCGGCAGCGGACGCCCCTCGCGCTCAAGTCCGGTCAGGACGGCCCGCATCGGCTCACCGGAGTGCGTGTGCCACAGCGTCGCACCGTGCTCCAGGACGGCCACGTCCGCGAACTGCATGACGTACCCCTCATCCGTCTGCAGCCCGTCCGGGATCACCACGATCTCGCAGCCGGCGGCACGCAGCGCGGCGGCCGTGGCCCGGTGCACGTCCAGCAGACCGCCCGGGTGGCCGGTCGCGAACAGCACCCGCTGCTGCCCGTCGGCCGCCTTGCGCAGCCGGAGTGCGAGGCGCTCCAGGGCGTCCAGGGTCAGCTCGGGGTCGATGGTGTCCTGCCCGTACCGGTGCTCGGGATCATCGTTGACGCCCACCCGTTCGGCCATGACCGCGAGCACGTCCTGCTCGTCCGACCAGCGGTCGCCCAGCTCCAGACCGAACCAGTAGTGGCGGTCGCCGTTGGCCAGCTTGCGGTAGTGGGAGAGGTTGTTCTCGCGGGGTGTGGCGACGTCCCCCGCGATACGGGTCCTCACCAGGTGGTCGACGAGCTGGGCGCGGCTGGGTGTCCCGGATATCGGCATGCCTCCCATTGTGAGGGCAGCGGACGGGGCGCGTCCTCGTCATATCGCAGCCTGGGACGTGGCTCACTCACGCCTGGCGCAGCGCGAACCACAGCTCCATCCGTACGTCCGGGTCGTCCAGGTCGGCCTCAAGCAGGGCCGCGCAGCGGGTGATCCGCTGCCGCACGGTGTTGCGGTGCACGTCGAGCGCCACCGCCGTACGGTCCCAACTGCCGTGCAGGGAAAGCCAGGAGCGCAGGGTCTCGGCGAGCGCGGGCTGTGCGGCGAGCGGGGCGAGCAGGGCCCGGGCGTGGGCCTCGGCGTCCGCCCGGGGCACCAGGTCCTCCAGGCCCGGCCGGGCGCCGTGCCGGACCAGCGGGCTGCGGGTGGCGCGGGCGCGGGCCAGGGCGCGGGCCGCCTGGGTGTCGGCGGCCGGCCACTCGCGCGGGCCGGCGGCCGCGCTCACCCCGAGGCTCCAGCCCGGCTGCGGGACCGGTTCGCGCTCGGCGGGCACCAGCACCCGTACGACGTCCCTGGCGAGGTCGACCAGCGGCGACCCCAGCGCGGCCCCCAGCGCGGAGGCGGCCACGGCATCGGGCGCCTGGGTCTCCGGCCGGGCGTGCACGACGACCCACTGCCCTTCTCCCACGAGCGGCGCCACCTCCTCCGGCGCCGCGCCGAGCAACAGCCGTACGAGCGCGGAGGACCGGGCGGCACCGGCACCGCTGTGGTGCTCGCCGGTGAGCAGGGAGAGCAGCACGGAGGCGACGGAGGCGATGGTGTGGTCCCCGGGTTCCCGGCGTGAACTGGCCACACCGAGCACGAACCCTTCCCCGGCACCGAGCGCGTAGGCGGCGAGGTGGGTGTCGCCGTGGGTGTCGGTGGCGGAGGTGGGGATCGGGCGGGCGGCGGTGGCGGAGGTGGGGATCGGGCGGGCGGCGCTGCCGCTTGCCGGGCTGGTCGTGCTGTGGCCGGCTGACCTGCCGGTGCTGCCGCCTGCTGGGTCGGTCGGGCTGCTGGTGCCGGTGCGCGCCGCCTGCGCCCCGCCGCTGGTGCGGTGGTCGGCCGACGTGCTGGCGCTGCCGCTTGCCGGGCCGGTCGTGCTGTGGCCGGCTGACCTGCCGGTGCCGCTGCCCGCCGCGCCGGTCGGGCCACTGGCGCCGGTGCCCGCCGCACCCGCGGCCGCCTCACGGGGCTGCACCGGCTCGCGGGCGCTCGGTGGGCGTACGACCCCGGCCAGTGCCGCGAGGGCCTCGCGGGCTCCCTGCGCCGGCTCCCGGCCCGCCGCCGCGATCTCGGTGCCGTCGGGGCCGTAGAGGATCGCGTGACCGCTCAGGCGGCCGGCCAGTTGGCGCAGGACCGAGGGGACCGGGTCGGGGCGGGAGGCGGCGGCCGCGAGGCTCTGCTGGGCCTCCGTGACCCGGCGCAGCTCGGCCAGGCGCGCCTGTGCCATCAGCTGCCAGACCGCGCGGGCGACACCGGAGAAGGTCGTCTGCGGCGGGACCTCCAGGAGCGGGAGGTCGTAGGCGTCGCAGGCGTGGACCAGGGCGCGCGGGACCGTGTCGTGCACGGGCGCCAGGCCGAAGCCGAGGGCCGCCCCGCCCGCGGCCACGATCCGGGACACGTAGTCGTCGAAGTACGTCCCCGAGCCCGCCGCCTCCGGGATGTGCACACCGGCCGTGAGCAGCAGCTCGCCGCCGAGCAGGTACGGGTACGGGTCGGCCATCTCCGAGGTGTGCGCCCAGTGGATCACGATGTCCGGGTCCGAGGGCCCCGCGATCTGGCGCAGCGCGAGATCCTCGCGGGCCAGCAGGGCCGAGAGCGGTACCGGTGGGGTCGGTGGGACGGCTGGGGTGATCGCCTCCGGCATGGTGTGCATTCCCTCCATCCCGCCCCGTTCGTATGGATGAAACGTACACTTCGCAGTCGCTTTCCGGCCACCTAGTGTCAAGTCCGCACGGCAGCCGCGGGTACGGGCGGATGTCCCCGCGATCCGCTGCCGGCACCGCAGTTCTTCGGAAATCCCACATGTCTCTGCACGACACGCCACTGACAGTGCGCAAAGGAGGGCCCCACATGGCCGTTGACTACACAGTGATCGTCGTCTATTTGGCCGGCATGCTGGCCATGGGCTGGTGGGGCATGCGCCGCGCCAAGTCCAAGAGCGAGTTCCTGGTGGCCGGGCGTCGCCTCGGGCCCGCCATGTACTCCGGCACCATGGCCGCGATCGTCCTCGGCGGCGCGTCCACCATCGGCGGCGTCGGCCTCGGCTACCAGTACGGCCTCTCCGGCGCCTGGATGGTCTTCACCATCGGCCTCGGCCTGCTGGCCCTGTCGGTCTTCTTCTCCGCCCGCATCGCCCGCCTGAAGGTCTACACCGTCTCCGAGATGCTGGACCTGCGCTACGGCGGCCGCGCCGGTGTCATCTCCGGTGTGGTCATGTGGGCGTACACCCTGATGCTCGCCGTCACCTCGACCATCGCCTACGCCACGATCTTCGACGTGCTCTTCGACATGAACCGCACGGTCGCGATCGTTCTCGGCGGCTCGATCGTCGTCGCCTACTCCACGCTCGGCGGCATGTGGTCCATCACGCTGACCGACATGGTGCAGTTCGTCGTCAAGACCATCGGCGTGCTGCTCCTGCTCCTGCCCATCGCGGTGGTCAAGGCCGGCGGCTTCTCCGAGATGAAGGCCAAGCTGCCCACGTCGTACTTCGACCCGCTGGGCATCGGCGGCGAGACGATCTTCACGTACGTGCTGATCTACACCTTCGGCATGCTCATCGGCCAGGACATCTGGCAGCGCGTGTTCACGGCGCGCAGCGACAGGACCGCCAAGTGGGGCGGCACGGTGGCCGGAACCTACTGTCTGGCCTACGCCCTCGCCGGCGCCGTCATCGGTACGGCCGCCAAGGTCCTCTACCCCAAGCTCGGCAGCCCCGACGACGCCTTCGCGACCATCGTCAAGGACGAGCTGCCCGTCGGCGTGCGCGGCCTGGTGCTGGCCGCCGCCCTCGCCGCCGTGATGTCCACGTCCTCCGGCGCCCTGATCGCCTGCGCCACGGTCGCCAACAACGACATCTGGTCCCGGCTGCGCGGCGCGGTGCGCCGTGACGGCGACGCGCACGACGAGGTCAAGGGCAACCGTGCCTTCATCTTGATCATGGGCGTCGCGGTGATCGGCACCGCGATCGCGCTCAACAACGTCGTCGAGGCCCTGACGGTCGCCTACAACCTCCTGGTCGGCGGCCTGCTCGTGCCGATCCTCGGCGGCCTGCTGTGGAAGCGCGGCACCGTGCAGGGGGCGCTGGCCTCCGTGATCGTCGGCGGCCTCGCCGTGATCGGCCTGATGGCGGGCTACGGCATCCTCGCCAACGAGCCCGTCTACTACGGCCTGCTCGCCTCCCTCGCCGCCTACGTCGCCGTCTCCCTGGCGACCAGGCCCACCGACGAGGCCGTCCTCACCACCTGGCGCGAGCGCCTCGCGGGACGGTCCCCCGAACTCGTGTCCGAACCGGTCCCGGCTCACCAGTAGAGTCATATGGAAAGCAGTACATGCGCGACGAAGCGCAAGAAGGAAGGCATTTCACCATGAGCAGCAACGAGACGCCCCGCGGCCCCGTCGACTCCTCCCGCATCCCGCGGTACGCGGGTCCCGCGACCTTCGCCCGGCTGCCCCGCCTCGACGAGGTCGGCACCGCCGACGTCGCCGTCGTGGGCGTGCCGTTCGACTCCGGCGTCTCGTACCGGCCGGGCGCCCGCTTCGGCGGCAACGCCATCCGCGAGGCGTCCCGGCTGCTGCGCCCGTACAACCCGGCGCAGGACGCCTCCCCCTTCGCTCTCGCCCAGGTCGCGGACGGCGGCGACATCGCCGTCAACCCGTTCAACATCAACGAGGCCGTCGACACCATCGAGGCCGCCGCGGACGAGCTGCTCGGCACCGGCGCCCGCCTGATGACCCTGGGCGGCGACCACACCATCGCCCTTCCGCTGCTCCGCTCGGTCGCGAAGAAGCACGGCCCGGTGGCCCTGCTCCACTTCGACGCCCACCTCGACACCTGGGACACCTACTTCGGAGCCGAGTACACCCACGGCACCCCGTTCCGCCGCGCCGTCGAGGAGGGCATCCTCGACACCTCCGCCCTCTCCCACGTCGGCACCCGCGGCCCGCTGTACGGCAAGCAGGACCTCACGGACGACGAGAAGATGGGCTTCGGCATCGTCACCTCCGCGGACATCTACCGCCGCGGCGCCGACGAGGTCGCCGACCAGCTGCGCCAGCGCATCGGCGACCGTCCGCTGTACATCTCCATCGACATCGACTGCCTGGACCCGGCCCACGCGCCCGGCACCGGCACCCCGGAGGCGGGCGGCATGACCTCCCGCGAGCTGCTGGAGATCCTGCGCGGTCTTGCGTCGTGCAACCTGGTGTCGGCGGACGTCGTCGAGGTGGCCCCCGCGTACGACCACGCGGAGATCACGTCGGTTGCGGCCTCCCACACGGCCTACGAACTGACCACCATCATGAGCCGCCAGATCGCGGCGGCCCGGAAGGACGCGTAAGCGCAGTGACTCACGACCACGACCTGGTACTCCGCCCGACGGCGGCACAGATCTCGACCGCTCTGAACCCGCCCCCCGGGCGCAACGGCGGAGACCTGGTCGTGGAAACGCTGGCCGGGCTCGGCGCGACGACGGTCTTCGGGCTGCCCGGCCAGCACGCGCTGGGCATGTTCGACGCCCTGCGCCGCTCGTCCCTGCGTTATGTGGGCCTGCGGGTGGAGAACAACGCCGGCTTCGCGGCGGACGCGTACGGCCGCATCACCGGCGAGGCGGCCCCGCTGCTGCTCTCGACCGGCCCGGGCGCGCTGACCTCACTGGCCGCGCTGCAGGAGGCCGCCGCCGCCTCCGCCCCCGTCCTGGCGATCAGCAGCCAGATCCCGACGCCGGGCCTGGGCGGCGGCCGCCACGGCTACCTGCACGAACTCCCCGACCAGGCCGCCTCGTTCCGGGGCGTGGTGAAGTCGGTCCACACGGTCCGCACCCAGTCCCAGATCCCCTCGGCCATCGCGGCGGCCTGGCAGTCGGCGCTGACGGCCCCACCCGGTCCGGTGTGGGTGGAGATCCCGCAGGACGTGCTGCTCGCCGAGACCGCCCTGCCGGTGGTGACGGCGATGGACGCGACCCCGGAGGATCTGGTCCCGCGCCCCGAACTGACGGCGGTGGCCGCGGACCTGCTGTCCCGTGCCGCCCGTCCGGCGATCATCGCGGGCGGCGGAGTCGTACGCTCGGACGCCTCGGGGAAGCTGAAGGCGCTGGCGGAGAAGCTGGACGCCCCGGTGGTCACCACCTTCGGCGGCAAGGGCGCCTTCCCCTGGAACCACCCCCTCTCCCTCCAGTCCTGGCTGGAGGACCGCCACACGACGGACTTCCTGGAGGACGCGGACGTCCTCCTGGTGGTCGGCTCGGGCCTCGGCGAACTCTCCTCGAACTACCACACGTTCAAGCCCCGGGGCCGGGTCGTCCAGATCGAGGCGGACCTCGGCAAGCTGGAGTCCAACCACCCGGCCCTCGGCATCCACGCGGACGCCCGCCTGGCCCTCCAGGCCCTGCTGGAGACGGTGGAGGAGCGCACGGACGAGTCGGCGCCGCAGCGCGTACGCGAGGTGCTCTCCCGGGTCACGGCCCGCATCGCCGCCCAGGAACTGACCCTGGAACAGGACGTGTTGGCATCGGTCCGGCGCGCCCTCCCCGCCGACTCCCCGTCCTTCTGGGACATGACGATCCTGGCCTACTGGGCCTGGTCGGCCTTCGACCCCGAGGGCCCGAACACCATGCACTCTGCACAGGGCGCCGGCGGCCTCGGCTACGGCTTCCCGGCGGCGCTCGGCGCGGCCGCCGCGGACCCCGGCCGCCCGGTCCTGGCGGTCTCGGGCGACGGCGGAGCCCTGTACTCGATCGCCGAGCTGGCCACGGCGAGGCAGTACGACCTCCCCGTGACCTGGCTGATCGTCGACGACGGCGGCTACGGCATCCTCCGCGAGTACATGACGGACGCCTTCGGCGCGGCAACGGCCACGGAACTCACCGGCCCCGACTACGTCGCCCTCGCCGAGTCCTTCGGCGTCCCCGGGATCCGCACGACGCCGGAGACCCTGGAACAGGACCTCACGAAGGCACTCGCATCCCCCGGCCCCTCGGTCGTCGTACTCCCCGCCGTACTGCGGATGTTCGCACCGACCCACCTGGGCTAGGGCGCCTAAGGCCTAGTCGGAGTTCTCCCAGACCAGCACCCCGGGGCCGTCGGGCGTCACGACCGGGACCCATGCCTCGTCGACCTCGGCGAGGCGGGTCTCGTCGAGGGCCAGCGGGGTGGGGAACAGGTCGTCCCGGTTGGCGGAGCCGTAGACGTGGAAGGCGACCGCGTCCCTGAGCCGGTCGAGCAACTCCACCGGCCAGTTCACCGGTCTCAGCGCCCACGATGAGGAACGCCCAGCCCTGGCCGGTGCCGGTGCCGTCCGGGTCGAGGAAGATGTGCCGCCGGTCGTCTTCCACATCAGCCACAGGGCGCCTCACTCGTCGTAGATCTCTCCGGTGGCGGCGTCGAGGACCGTGTTCAGCGGGTCGCAGCCGTCGCCGGTCTTGTCGGGCTTGCAGTGGGTGTCGTCGACGGTCACGGACCACACCACGCGCCAGGGGCCCTGCCAGCCCTTGGCACGTTCGGTCCGCAGCTCGTCGGCGTGGATCTTCAGGTTGCCGAGGTCGGCGCCGCTCTTCTTCTGCTCCTTGGTGGCGATCTCCTCGGCCTGCTTCGCCGAGAGCAGCCGGGCCGGAAGGTCCACGTGCTCGGGGCCGAAGTCGACCAGCAACCGGGAGACGCGGCCGGAGCGGTTGATCTGCACGTCGAGGCTGCGTGGCATCGCCACCCCGCGCTCCTTGAACCGCCATGAGGTGCGCCACCCGAACTCGGCCTTCCTGCCGACGGGTTGCGTCTCGTGGAAGGCGGTCGTACCGGCCCAGGGGTAGTGGGCCTTCATGTAGGAGCGGGCGATGCCGTACGCGTCCTGGGCGTCGTGGGGCGTGCCGGCGCCGGGGACGGGGAAGCTCGCCGCTGTCGGGGGCTCGGAGTCCTCGAAGCTCACGGTCAGCCGGCGGCCGCCGGGCCACATCAGCTCCGCGGGGAATGCGTCGGCGATCTGTATGGACATCCAGCCGTTGTAGCCGTCGACGCCAGGGCTGACGCGCACATCGCCGACGTGGTACCGGTCGCCGAAGGCCTGACGTATGACGCGCTCGGCGGTCTCCCGCTCGTCGCCGTGTGCGTCACGCACGCTGGAACCGTCCACGTGGTTCGCGGTGATCGCACTCTGGAAGACGACCGGCCCGGCCACGGCGCACACCAACGCCACGATCAGCGTGGGCTTGGCCCACGCACGCCACGCGACCCGGCCCCGCACCAGCACCAGCCCGGCAGCCACGCCCAGGACGCCTCCACCGGCGTTCATCTCCACGTCGGCGCTGTCGCAGATACCGCTCACGAACGGGGCGAGCGCCTGGGCGAGTTCGATGAGACAGGGCAGCGCGAGGACACCGACGAGCACGGGAAGCGGACGCCGCAGCGCCAGGACACCGAACAGGCCCAGCGGGACGAACATCGCCAGGTTCCACAGACCCTGTGTGGTGTACAGCGGCTCGGTGATCGCATGGTTGATCACACACTCGGCCCGTCCCGCCTCGCCACCACGCAACGCGAGCGTGACGCCGAGGACACCGGTCAGGCAGAACGCCAGTGGCAGCCACCAGACCGCGTGATCCACTTCGCGGCGACGGGCCACCGCCCACACGGCCAGCCCCATGACAGCGGCGACGACGGTGAGTCCGGTCAGAAACCCCATGTCGTCGCCGAAGACAGCTTCGAACAACTTGCTCTTTCCCCCGTGAAGCACCTCCGGTCTCGCCGGTGGCGCACGCTCCGACGACCTGGTCAGGGCCTCGGGCGTCAAATTGACCAAACTTTCGAAAGCGACCCTATCGTGCGGAAGTTGACGCCGAGGCACCTGGACGAAGGGGCAGGGCGAGCCGCCGGGGAGCTACGTCCGTGTTCCTCGGGCGACGACCGGGCGGCCACCGTCGTGCGACATGCCCCTCCCGACAAGGGAGTTGTATGCTCGGCGCCGACCGGCGCACCGCTCGTCGTCTCATGTTCCGGCCCGGTTCGGGTCGGTTCCCGCAGTCGCGGGAGACTACGGCGAGAGGAGTGCCGGAATGGCAAGGAGAAGGCGCAGGCCGGACCCACCCAGCGCATGCATTGCGGTCCAGCTCCGGTGGGCCCCGGAGCTGGACCACTCGCCGCGCTGACAAGCACTGGCTGCCTGGCGCCGGTATCCCTGACGGCGCGGAGGGATCCAGTCCTTGCCTCTCAGGACTTTACATCCGCACTGCACGGATTTCCGTTTCAGTCCAGGCGGTAGAGCGTCGACTGGTCGCTCTGCGAGGAGGAGTTCGAGGACGAGGAGCCGGAGGACGACGACTTCGATGTCGTGCTCTTGCGGTAGGCGCTCTCCTTCACCGCCGTACCGTGCTTCTTCACCCACGACGTCACCTCGGAGCTGAGGCTGCTGCCCCCGCCGGGCCCGCCGCCCATGCCACCGCCGCCGATCTGGACGTAGTGCAGCTCGCCCTTCTTCACCAGCTCCTTGAGCTTGGCGACGGTCATCGCGTTGTCGGTGCCGGTGAAGCCCCACATGGAGATGACCGGCACGTTGCTGCCCAGCTCGATCTGCGCGGCGCTCTGCGAGTTGGACACCGCGAGCAGCCACTTGGCCCCGTCCCGGTGCTTCTTCAGGTACGAGATCAGCTCGCTGTCGGCCCCGCCCATACCGCCGCCGGGCCCGCCGCCCATGCCGCCACCGCCGAAGCCGCCGCTCCCGCCGTTCCCACCGGGCAGTTCGCCCTGCTGGGTGCCGCCCTCGGCCGTGCCGCCGCTCGTACCGGTGCCGCCCGGCGGGGTGCCGCCCAGCTGGCCGTTGCCCCCAGGAGCCTGGCCGCTCTGGCCACTCCGGTCGTTCTGCCCGCTCGGGGCGCCGGGCAGCTCGCCGTTCCCGCCGCCGGGCATCATCTCGCCGCCGCCCGGGAAGCCGCCGCTCGCCCGGCCGTTCTGGCCGCCCTGCGGGGCGCCGCCCGGCAGCTCGCCGTTGCCGGGGCCGCCCCCGTTGCCGCCCGGCCCACCGCCGAAGCCGCTCCCCGTCGACGGCCCCGCCGTCGGGTTCGTACCGCCCATGCGGCCACCGCCCGACCCCGCAGGCACCGACCAGGCGTACGCCGCCGGACCGGCCACCGCCGCGACGACCGCCGCGGCGAGGGAAGCCGCCAGCAGCCGCGCCCGGTTGCCGCTCCGGAAGAGGAACAGGCCCACGATCGCCGCCGCCATGACCACACCGATCACCGGCCACAGCCAGGTGTTCCAGCCGGAGGCCCGGCGCAGCAGCACGATCGCCCAGACGGCCGTGACGCCGAGCGCGACCGGGAGCACCCAGGCCCACCGCCTGTCGTCCCGGAACGCGCGCAGCAGCATCACGCCGCCGCCCCCGCACAGCGCCGCGATGCCGGGCGCGAGCGCGGTCGTGTAGTACGGGTGCATGGTGCCCTCGGCCATGCTGAAGGTCAGGAAGTGCAGCACGGTCCAGCCGCCCCACAGCACCAGCGCGGCGCGGGTGAGGTCGGTGCGCGGGGCGCGGCCGCACAGGATCAGGCCGGCGACGAGTGCGATCGCACAGAAGGGCAGCAGCCAGGAGATCTGCCCGCCGAGGATGTCGTTGAACATCCGGCCCAGGCCCGCGGAGCCGGAGAAGCCGCCGCCTCCGCCGCCCCCGCCTCCGCCGTTGCCCTCGCCGCCGAGGACCCGGCCGAGGCCGTTGTAGCCCATGATCAGGTTCCAGGCCGTGCCGTCCGTCGAGCCGCCGATGTAGGGGCGCTCGGAGGCCGGGACGAGGGAGACCGCCGCCGCCCACCAGAAGCTGGACACCGCCAGGGCCACACTTGCGAGCAGCAGGTTGACGATCCGCTTCACCAGCGGGAGCCGGGTCGCGTACAGGTACACCGCGAAGACCGCGGGCAGCGCGATGTAGCCCTGCAGCATCTTGGTGTTGAAGGCGAGGCCGAAGCAGACCGCCGAGCCGAGCAGCGGCAGCAGGCGGCCGCCCGTCACCGCGCGCAGGGCCAGGGCCGCGCCGCCGACCATCAGCAGGACCAGCAGCGTGTCGGGGTTGTTGTCCCGGTTGATGGCCACGGTGATGGGCGTCAACGCCAGGACCAGCGCGGCCAGTGCGGCCGCCCCGTGTCCCCACACCCGCTTCACGGACGTGTGCAGGATCCAGATCGTCGCCAGCGCGGCCACGATCATCGGCGCCATCATCTGCCAGGTGCCGAAGCCGAAGAGGCGGCAGGACAGGCCCATGACCATGAGGGCGAGCGGTGGTTTGTCGACGGTGAGGAAGTTGCCTGCGTCCAGCGAGCCGAAGAACCACGCCTTCCAGCTCTGCGTACCGCTGAGCACGGCCGCGCTGTAGAAGCTGTTGAGGCTGGAGCCGGAGAGGTTCCAGGAGTAGAGCACCGCCGCCAGGATCATGATCGCGATCAGGGCGGGCAGCGACCAGCGCGGCGCGGCGGCCGCAGCCGCGGCCTCGGGCGGCGGTTCGGCGGTCACGGTCGTCGGATGGGCGAGGGGATCGGTGGCTGAGGTCACGGCGGCATCGTGTCGAGCGGGGGTGGGTGAGCGCTGTGCCGCACCTTGCGGCTTCCTGTGAATGGGCAGAGGGCGGGTGAAGAGGCAAAGGGCGGGTCAACCCCGAACAGCTGTGCAACTATCGGTCGCCTCCGTGTGTCAACAGGGGTATGAATCCCCGCACATTCAGTCGCGCCGGCGCGCTCGCAGCCGCTCTGGGCGCCGTGGTGCTCATACCGGCCGTCACCGCCGCCGCCCCGGCCGCGGCGGCGCCTCCCGCCGTCAGCTGCACGTCCAGCAAGGCGGGCCTCGCCACCAAGCTGCAGAAGGACATCACGGCCGCCCTCGCGAACCGCAAGGGCACCGTCGCGGTCGGCCTGTACGACCGCTCCACCAAGACGACCTGCACCCTGCGTGCGACCAGCGCCTACGACTCGGCCAGCACGGTCAAGGTCACCGTCCTCGCCACGCTGCTGTGGGACGCGAAGAAGCACAACCGGTATCTGACGGACACCGAGCAGTCGCTCGCCACGGCCATGATCACCCAGTCGGACAATGCCGCGACCAGCAAGCTGTGGAAGCAGTTGGGCCTGACGAAGATCAAGGGCTTCCTGTCCGCCGCCGGCATGACGAAGACCACGCCCGGCGCGGACGGCTACTGGGGTCTGACCCAGGAGAACGTCACCGACGAGCAGAAGCTGCTCAAGCTCATCACTGCCAAGAACACCGTGCTGAGCGACAACTCCCGTGCCTACATCCTGAAGTTGATGGGCAAGGTCATCTCCGAGCAGCGCTGGGGCACGCCCGCCGGTGCGCCGTCCACCGTGGCCGTGCACGTCAAGAACGGCTGGCTGCAGCGCTCCACGCACGGCTGGCGGGTGCACAGCCTGGGCACCTTCAACGGCGCCGGCCACGACTACATGATCAGCGTGCTGACGCAGGACAACAGCACCATGGACTACGGCGTCACCACCATCCAGAACGTCGCCAAGGCCATCCACAAGGACCTGGTGCCGACGACGTCCAGCACCGCCCGCTACACCCCGACCAGCACGCCGAGCGAGGCGTTCGTCGCGGTGCCCGAGCAGGGCTGACGCAGGGCCGCCGCAGGGCTGACGCTTCACGAGGCGGTCTCCCGCCGGTCACCGGACCGGCCTACGGTGGCGCCCATACGCCTGAGAACCGTACTCGCGACCCTCACCGCCGGCCTGGCGGCGGCCACCTGCCTGACCGCCGCCGGGCCCGCCGGTGCCGCCAACTCCACGGAAAGCAACGCCTGTTCGCCGACCGTCTCCATCGACCGCTTCTCCGACGCGCTCGACAAGACGACGTACCAGGGCACTTTCGCCGGCAACTTCTCCGCGCTCGCGGTGGACCGGGACGGTTCCCTCGCCGCACTGGAGGACCGCTCGTCCCTGTTCGGTCTGGACCCGAAGACCCTCCAGCCGACCTCGGCCGTCCACCTCGCCGACGAGAAGGGCGCCGACCTCGACTCCGCGGGGCTGGTCATCGACCTCCCCCACTCTCGGCTTCGCTCGAGCGCGGGGACCCCCATCGGCACCCTGCTGATCTCGTCGGAGACCGAGCCCTCCGTCCGCCGCTACTCCCGGGACGGGACGATCCTCGACCGCCTCCCGGTCCCGTCCTCCCTCCTGGTCGCCCCGGCCGGCCGCGCCGGCAAGAACCTGACCTTCGAGGGCCTGACGATGCTGCCCGGCGGCCGCACCCTGCCGGCCTCCATGGAGGACTCGATCGGACGCCTGAAGGTCCTGCTGGTCAGCGACGACAACCAGAACCCGGCTCAGACGACCCGGTGCTACTACCTGCGGGTACGCGTCTGACGTCCGCCGTCGTTTTGTTACAGAGGGATGAAATCCGTCCCTGTTGACGTTGGAGCCTTCCGGAAGAGCAGAACTGAACGGGAGGCACCGGCGTGGCAGTGCATCGGGGATGGGCACGACGGCTGGCGGGCTACGCCTGGCGGTATCCGAAGGACGTCCTCCTCGCCCTCGGGTCCTCCCTGGCCGGCATGGCCGTGCTGGCCGTGGTCCCGCTGGTCACCAAGGTGATCATCGACGATGTCATCGGCGACCACAGCCGCTCCATGGCCCCGTGGGCCGGCGCGCTGCTCGGCGCCGCCGTCCTCGTCTACGCCCTCACCTACATACGCCGCTACTACGGCGGCCGGCTCGCCCTCGACGTCCAGCACGACCTGCGGACCGAGATGTACGACACGATCACCCGCCTGGACGGCCGCCGCCAGGACGAGCTGTCCACCGGGCAGGTGGTCGGCCGGGCCACCAGCGACCTCCAGCTGATCCAGGGCCTGCTCTTCATGCTCCCGATGACCATCGGGAACGTCCTGCTCTTCCTGATCTCCCTGGCGGTCATGGCCTGGCTGTCGCTGCCGCTGACCCTGGTCGCCCTGGCCGTGGCCCCGGCCCTCGGCTGGATCGCCCGGCGCAGCCGCAGCAAGCTCCACCCCGCCACCTGGTACGCCCAGGCCCAGGCCGCCGCCGTCGCCGGTGTGGTCGACGGCGCCGTGAGCGGCGTACGCGTGGTGAAGGGCTTCGGGCAGGAGGACCAGGAGACCGGGAAGCTGCGCGAGGTCGGACGCCGCCTGTTCGCCGGGCGCCTGCGGACCATACGCCTGAACAGCAAGTTCACCCCGGCGCTCCAGGCCGTCCCGGCCCTCGGCCAGGTCGCCATGCTGGCCCTCGGCGGCTGGCTCGCGGTCCGCGGGCACATCACCCTCGGCACCTTCGTCGCCTTCTCCACCTACCTCGCCCAGCTGGTCGGCCCGGTCCGCATGCTCGCCATGGTGCTCACCGTCGGCCAGCAGGCCCGCGCCGGCACCGAGCGCGTCCTGGAGCTGATCGACACCGAGCCGACCCTGAAGGACGGCACGAAGACCCTCCCGGCCGACGCGCCCGCCACCGTCGAGTTCGACGACGTGTCCTTCGGGTACGCACACGAGCGGCCGGTGCTCGACGGGCTCAGCTTCGAGATCCGGCCGGGGGAGACCCTGGCCGTCGTCGGCTCCTCCGGCTCCGGCAAGTCCACCCTCTCCCTGCTGCTGCCGCGCTTCTACGACGTCACCCACGGCGCCGTCCTGATCGGCGGGCACGACGTGCGCGAGCTGACCATGGACTCGCTCCGTGCGGCGATCGGGCTGGTGCCCGAAGATTCGTTCCTCTTCTCCGACACCGTCCGCAACAACATCGCCTACGGCCGCCCGGACGCCACCCAGGAGGAGATCGAGGCCGCCGCCCGCGCCGCCCAGGCGGATCGTTTCATCGCCGAGCTGCCCGAGGGCTACGACACCAAGGTCGGCGAGCAGGGCCTGACCCTCTCCGGCGGCCAGCGCCAGCGTGTCGCGCTCGCCCGCGCCCTGCTCACCGACCCGCGCCTGCTGGTCCTGGACGACGCGACCTCGGCCGTGGACGCCCGCGTGGAACACGAGATCCACGAGGCGCTGAAGCACGTCATGGAGGGCCGCACCACCCTCCTCATCGCACACCGCCGCTCCACCCTGGGCCTCGCCGACCGCATCGCCGTCCTGGACGGCGGCCGGCTCGCCGACCTCGGCACCCACGACGAACTCCAGGAGCGCTCCGCCCTCTACCGCCGTCTGCTGACCGACCCGGACGAGCTGGGCGGGGTCTCCCCGGGCCACGCCCGCCCGGCCCAGCCGCAGGAGGACATGTCCGTCCGCGAGGAGCTGGACGCCGAGTTCGACGCCGAGCGCGGGGTCACCCCGCGGCTGTGGACCGGCGACCGCGAGCCCAAGGATCTGGCCCTCTCGGGCACCCCGGCCACGCCCGAACTCCTCGCCCAGGTCGAGGCGCTGCCCGCGGCCACCGACACCCCCGACATCGACGAGACCCGCGCGGTACGCCCCGAGGAGTCGTACGGCCTGCGCCGCCTGCTCCGCGGCTTCGGCGCGCCCCTGCTCGTCAGCCTGCTGCTGGTCGCCGTGGACGCGGGCGCCGGCCTGCTGCTGCCGGTGCTGATCCGGCACGGCATCGACCAGGGCGTCACGAAGATGGCCCTCGGCGCGGTGTGGGCAGCCTCTCTGCTGGGCCTGTTCACCGTGCTGCTGCAGTGGGCCGCGCAGATCGGCGAGACCCGGATGACCGGCCGTACCGGCGAACGCGTCCTGTACTCGCTGCGCCTGAAGATCTTCGCCCAGCTCCAGCGGCTCGGCCTCGACTACTACGAGCGCGAGCTGACCGGCCGGATCATGACGCGGATGACGACGGACGTCGACGCCCTCTCGACGTTCCTGCAGACCGGCCTGGTCACGGCGTTCGTCTCGGTCGTCACCTTCTTCGGCATCATGGGCGTCCTGCTGGTGCTCGACGTCCAGCTCGCCCTGGTCGTCTTCGCCACCCTGCCCCCGCTGATCGCCGCCACCTTCTTCTTCCGCCGGGCGAGCGTGAAGGCGTACGAACTCGCCCGTGAGCGCGTCTCGGTGGTCAACGCCGACCTCCAGGAGTCGGTGGCCGGGCTCAGGATCGTGCAGGCGTTCCGGCGCGAGCGGGACGGCGGGCGGCGGTTCGCCGAGCGCAGCGACAGCTATCGCCAGGCCCGTATCCGGGGCCAGTGGCTGATATCCGTCTACTTCCCGTTCGTGCAGCTGCTGTCGTCGGTGGCCGCGGCGAGCGTCCTGATCGCGGGCGCGGGCCGCATCGAGGCGGCCACGCTGACCACCGGCGCCCTGGTCGCCTACCTCCTCTACATCGACCTGTTCTTCGCCCCGGTCCAGCAGCTCTCCCAGGTCTTCGACGGCTACCAGCAGGCCACGGTCTCGCTGGGCCGCATCCAGGAACTGCTGCGCGAGCCGACCTCCACGAAGTCCGCCGACGAACCCCTCGAAGTCCTCGCCCTGCGCGGCGACATCACCTTCGAGGACGTGCACTTCGCGTACGGCGGCGCCGACGAGGCCGAGGAGGCCCTGACCGGCATCGACCTGACGATCCCGGCCGGGCAGACGGTCGCCTTCGTCGGTGAGACGGGCGCCGGCAAGTCGACGCTGGTCAAGATGGTGGCCCGGTTCTACGACCCCACCTCGGGCCGGGTCACGGCCGACGGCACGGACCTGCGCACCCTGGACCTGACCTCGTACCGGCACCGTCTCGGCGTGGTCCCGCAGGAGGCGTACCTCTTCCCGGGCACCATCCGCGACGCCATCGCCTACGGCCGTCCCGACGCCACCGACGCCGAGGTCGAGGCGGCGGCACGGGCGGTCGGCGCGCACGAGATGATCGCCACGCTCGACGGCGGCTACCTCCACGAGGTCGCCGAGCGCGGCCGCAACCTCTCGGCCGGCCAGCGCCAGCTGATCGCGCTCGCCCGCGCCGAACTGGTCGACCCCGACGTCCTCCTCCTCGACGAGGCCACGGCAGCCCTCGACCTGGCCACCGAGGCCCAGGTCAACCTGGCCACCGACCGCCTGGCGGGCCGCCGTACGACGCTGGTGGTCGCCCACCGGCTGACCACGGCCGCCCGCGCGGACCGGGTGGTGGTCATGGACCACGGCCGGGTGGCGGAGGACGGCACCCACGACGAACTCCTCGCCCTCGGCGGCCGGTACGCCGACCTGTGGCGGACGTTCGTGGGCGAGGCCGAACCGGAGGAGCCGGTCGGAGTGACCGGCTGAGGCAGGCTCCGGTCGCCCGTCCTCGTGACGGCCGTGCAACCATCCGACACATGTCATGCGTCCGTACATCAGTACGGTCAACGGTCATGCATGACGGCGGTACGGGGAGGACGACAGTGGACAGTGGTGCGATACGCCGACGCCTGGCGATGGGCGCGGCCGTCCTGGCCGGGTCCATCGGGCTCGCGCTGGCGGTGCCCGGCACCGCCAGCGCGGCGGTGGACGGCTCCTGCGCCGGACGCGAGGTGAGAACCCTGCCCTTCAGCACGGGCACCGTGCACGTCTTCAAGCGCAACGGCTACGTCTGCGCCGTCACCACCGCCCGGAACCCCGGCGTCAAGCGCGTGATGTCGGTGAGCGTGCAGGCCCGCGGCAACCGCCCGGTCGTGGACAAGGGCCGGTACAGGCACCGCGCGGGCCCGGTGACGGTCCACGCGGGACAGCGCTGCGTGTGGGTGAAGGGCATGGTGGGCAGGGATTCGGTCAGCTCCGGCTGGATCCTCTGCTGATGACGAACATCACTCAATCTCCCCTGGTGCAACGGCAGTTGCTCCGATAGCTTCCGGCGCACATCTGTCTCACAGGGGAGAGTGCGCATGCGCAAGGCGCTCAGATGGCTGCTGGCGCTCACGGTGTTCATAGGCACGCTGAGCACAGCGGGCGCGGCCACCGCCGCACAGTCCGAGCCCACCGACATCAAGGACCGGCTCCTGTCGATACCCGGCATGAGCCTGATCCAGGAGAAGCCGTACCCCGGGTACCGCTACTTCGTCCTGAACTACACCCAGCCGGTCGACCACCGGCACCCGGACCGCGGCACCTTCCAGCAGCGCATCACCGTGCTGCACAAGGACGTGAGCCGCCCCACGGTCTTCTACACCAGCGGCTACAACGTCTCCACGAACCCGTCCCGCCGCGAGCCCACGCAGATCGTGGACGGCAACCAGGTCTCCCTGGAGTACCGCTTCTTCACGCCCTCCCGTCCGGCCCCGGCCGACTGGTCCAAGCTGGACATCTGGCAGGCGGCGAGCGACCAGCACCGCGTCTACGAGGCGCTGAAGCCGCTCTACTCCGCCAACTGGCTGGCCACCGGCGGCTCCAAGGGCGGCATGACGGCCACCTACTACGAGCGCTTCTACCCCCGCGACATGGACGGCGTGGTGGCCTACGTGGCCCCCAACGACGTCGTCAACAACGAGGACTCGGCCTACGACCGCTTCTTCGCCCGCGTCGGCACCAAGGAGTGCCGGGACCGCCTGAACGCGGTCCAGCGTGAGGCGCTGGTACGCCGAGAGCCGCTGGAGGCGAAGTACGCCCAGTACGCCGCCGACAACCACTACACCTTCGACACCATCGGCGGCCTGGACAAGGCCTACGAGGCGGTCGTGCTCGACTACGTCTGGGGCTTTTGGCAGTACAGCCTGCTGAAGGACTGCGACTCCGTCCCGGCGAACGCGGTGACCGCGACGGACGACGCGATCTGGGACTCGGTCGACACCGTCTCGGGCTTCTCGGCCTACACCGACCAGGGCCTGGAGCAGTACACCCCGTACTACTACCAGGCGGGCACCCAGCTGGGCGCTCCGACGATCCACTTCCCGTACATCGAACGGAAGTTGATCCGCTACGGCTACCAGCCCCCGCGCAACTTCGTGCCCCGCTCCATCCCGATGCGCTTCCAGCCCGGGGCGATGCGGAACGTCGACACGTGGGTCCGCCACCACGCGCACCACATGCTGTTCGTCTACGGCCAGAACGACCCCTGGGGCTCGGAACGCTTCCGCCTCGGCGCGGGCGCCCGTGACTCGTACGTCTTCACCGCGCCCGGGTTGAACCACGGGGCGAACGTGGCGGGCCTGGTGTCCGACGAGAAGGCGCTGGCGACGGCACGGATCCTGGAGTGGGCGGGCGTTGCGTCGCCCACGGTCGAGAAGAACCCGTCGGCCGCGAAGCCGCTGGCTCGCCATGACGCGAAGCTGGATGTGCGGGACGTGGAGAGGGAGCCGGCGTTGCGTCCGTGACGCGCCGGTTCGACAGCCGATGACGGCGGGGTCGGCGTGGCCGGCCCCGCCGTCACACCGGCCGGGCGCACCCCACCGGCCGTCTCCCGCCCAGCTCGACGTAGAGCACCGTCGACGCAGGGCACTCGGACCGCTCGGTGACCGCCTTCGTGACCTCGTACTGCGGCTTGCGGCGCCCCGACCCGTCGCACGCCGTCTCCCGCACCTGACCGCCGCCCGAGTCGTAGACGCAGTCGCCGGGCATCGTGCGGGGCCCGCCGCCGGCGCCCGGGTCGCCGGGGTGCGGTGGCTCCAGGTTGCGCATGCAGGCGTAGCCCCGGGGGATCGCGCCGTCGCCGTCCTCGTCGTCCTGTGGCCGCTGTTCGCTGATGTGCAGGACGAAGTCGGTGGTCGGCGGGCACAGGGGGCCGTCGGTGGTCGTGCCGTCGTAGCGGGCGGCGACCCGGGCGGCGGCCCGCTCGCCGGTGCAGGGGACCTCGGTGAAGCTGGTGGTCCCGAAGGAGCTGCACTCGCCGACCGCGAGGAACTGGGCGCCGTAGCCGGTGGGGAGGGCGCTGGCGGGCCGGGCGTCGCCCACCGGGGCGTCCGCGTGGCCCTGGCAGCCGCTGAGCAGGGTGGCCAGGACGGCCGCCAGGGCGGCGAGGGCAGGGGTGGGTGGCAGGAGGCGGTACGCCACCCTTGCGGCACCCTTCCCGCGCATTGCCGAACCCCCCAGACACTCCCTGTCCAGGTATTGCCAACCCCCAGACACCCCCGCCCAGCGTGGCCCCGGTGCTGGGCCACGTCAGGCGAACAGTGGAGTTTCAGCCCTTTGGGTGCGTTGTGCCCGGTGTGTGACGTACGTCTAGTACGTCAGCCCATGGCCGAGGGGGTACAGCACCTGCGTCGGATCGTCCGCCCGCTGTACCGGCACCGGGAGCCTGCCCCGTGGGTTCACCCGCCCGGCGATCACCCGTGCAGCGGCCCGCAGTTCGACGTCGGTCCAGGAGTAGGTCGCCAAGTAGGCCTTGACGGAGGAGAGCTGGGCCACGTCGTAGGGGTTGCGGATGGCGACGGCCACCACCGGGGTGCCGGTGGCGAGCAGCTGTTCGGCCAGGGTCTGCTGGGTGCTGCCCGCCGTCACGTTGTACGTCCCGACGACCACCGCGTCCGCGTCCCGCGCCGCCGCCACCGCCTTGGCGATGGTCGCCGCGGAGGGTGCGGTTCCGGTGGACAGGGCGGTGGCGGTGAAGCCCAGTTCGGTGAGGGCGGTGGCCAGGACCGAGGTGGGCGGGCCGGTGGTGCCGGACGGGGAGGCCGGGTCGGCGCCGACGACCAGGATCCTGGGCTCGGTGCGGGGGTCCAGCGGGAGGGCGTCGTCCTCGTTGACCAGCAGGGTCGTGGTCCGTTCGGCGATCCGGTCCGCTGTGGCCAGGTGGGATTTCGTGCCCACCGTGCGGTCGACGCCGGACCGGCGGACGTACGCGCCGTCGAGGAGTCCGAGGCGGGCCTTCAGGCGAAGGATGCGCAGGATCGATTCGTCCAGGCGGGTCTCGGTCAGCTCGCCGTTCCGCACGGCGTTCAGGACCGCGTGCCAGGCCACGTCGATCGAGGGCGGGTTGAGCAGCTGGTCGACGCCGGCCTTCAGGGCCAGTACCGGCACCCGGTCGTCGCCGTACTTGGTGCGCACGCCCTCCATGCCGAGGGAGTCGGTGACCACGACCCCGTCGTAGCCGAGTTCGCCGCGCAGGATGCCGGTGAGGATCGGGTGGGACAGGGTGGCCGGGTCGCCGGAGTCGTCGAGGGCCGGGAACTGGATGTGGGCCGTCATGATCGAGTCGATGCCCGCGGCGATCGCCGCCCGGAAGGGGGCGGCGTCCAGTTTCTCCCACAGGTCGCGGCTGTGCGTGATGACCGGGAAGCCGGTGTGGCTGTCGACGGCGGTGTCGCCGTGCCCCGGGAAGTGCTTGGCGGTCGCCGCGACCCGGGAGGTCTGATAGCCCCTCACCTCGGCCGCCACCAGGGCCGCCACCGCATCCGGGTCGGCCCCGAAGGACCGTACGCCGATGACCGGGTTGGCCGGGTTGACGTTCACGTCGGCGTCGGGGGAGTAGTCCTGGTTGATGCCCATGGCCCGGAGTTCCGCGCCGGAGATGCGACCGAGGGTGCGGGCGTCGGAACGGGAGCGGCCCGCACCGATCGCCATCGCGCCCGGGAACAGCGTGGCCGGCCTGCCCACCCTGCACACTATGCCGTGCTCCTGGTCGGTGGCGATGAGCAGCGGCAGGCCGCGGGGCAGCTCCAGGGAGGCCTGCTGGATGCCGTTGGACAGATCGGCGATCTGGTGGGGGTCGCGGGTGTTGTGGGCCCAGGTGAAGTAGATGATCCCGCCGACCCGGTACCGCTCGATCAGCTCGGCGGCCGTGCGGACGCCGATCTCCTTGAGGTTGGTGTCGATGTCGGCCTGGTCGGGAGCGGTGGCGGAGTGGCCGTAGACCCGCATCACGAAGAGCTGGCCGACCTTCTCCTCCAGGCTCATACGGGCGATGAGGGCGCGCAGTGCGCGGTCGTTCGAGGTGGTGGCATGGGCGGCGCCGGCCGGTGCGGTCAGCGCGGCGGTGAGGCCCGCGGTCGCGGCGAGGACGGTCCGTCTGGACGGCCGTGCGGTGTTTCCCGTGTTTCTCGTGCTTCCCGTGCTGGTGTCGTGCACGTGCGCTCCTTCCAGAGGAGAACCGCTGAAGGAAACTTCCGAGGAGTCACCAATATCCGGGAAGTTTCTTTCCGTCAAGGGACTGCACAGTAAGCCAGCATGAGGCCGCCATCGGCGCTTGGGAGGGGGGCGCGCCGATGGCGGTGGGCTGTCCGGCGTGATGCGGCGGAGAGGGTGCGTCGGCGTTCGCGGCCAGCGGCGAGGGCCGACACCGCACCACGAACTCGTCCGGCAGCTTGCACGTTGGACGGGCGGCGGGGGCGGCGGGTTCCCGTGACGGGCGGCTCTGGGGCGAGTCGCCCGCGACGCACGCGGTCCAGCCCCTGGACATTCCGCCCCTGCGCCCGCGCGACGGACCATCATGACGGCCATGCCCGCAGTCGACATCCCCGGTTCCAAGTCCATCACCGCCCGCGCGCTCTTCCTCGCGGCCGCCGCCGACGGCGTCAGCACCCTCGTACGGCCCCTGCGCTCCGACGACACCGAGGGCTTCGCCGAGGGCCTGGTCCGGCTCGGCTACCGGGTGGGCCGCACCCCGGACGCCTGGCAGGTGGACGGCCGCCCGCAGGGACCGGCGCTCGCCGAGGCCGACGTGTACTGCCGCGACGGCGCCACCACCGCCCGCTTCCTGCCCACCCTGGCGGCCGCCGGCCACGGCACCTACCGCTTCGACGCCTCCCCGCAGATGCGCCGGCGCCCCCTCGGCCCGCTCACCCGGGCCCTGCGCGACCTCGGCGTCGACCTGCGGCACGAGGAGGCCGAGGGTCACCACCCGCTGACCGTCCGGGCGGCCGGGGTCGAGGGCGGCGAGGTCGTACTGGACGCCGGCCAGTCCTCCCAGTACCTCACCGCGCTGCTCCTGCTCGGCCCGCTGACCCGCACCGGCCTGCGGATCCGGGTGACCGACCTGGTCTCGGCGCCGTACGTGGAGATCACGCTCGCGATGATGCGCGCGTTCGGAGTGGAGGTGGTCCGCAGCGGTGACGTCTTCGAGGTCCCGCCGGGCGGCTACCGGGCCACCACCTACGCCATCGAGCCGGACGCCTCCACCGCGAGCTACTTCTTCGCCGCGGCCGCCGTCACCCCGGGCCGCGAGGTGATCGTGCCGGGCCTCGGGGCGGGGGCCCTCCAGGGCGACCTGCGGTTCGTCGAGGTGCTGCGGCGGATGGGCGCGGAGGTGGACGTCGCCGCGGACCGGACGACCGTACGCGGCACGGAAGTTCTGCACGGCCTGACCGTCAACATGCGGGACATCTCCGACACCATGCCGACCCTCGCCGCGATCGCACCCTTCGCCTCCGGCCCGGTCCGCATCGAGGACGTGGCCAACACGCGGGTCAAGGAGTGCGACCGGCTGGAGGCCTGCGCGGAGAACCTGCGCCGGCTCGGCGTGGACGTGGCGACCGGCCCCGACTGGATCGAGATCCGGCCCGGCACGCCCCTGCCGGACGTCGGGATCAAGTCGTACGGCGACCACCGCATCGTGATGTCCTTCGCGGTGACCGGACTGCGCACGCCCGGGCTGTCGTACGACGATCCCGGCTGCGTACGGAAGACGTTCCCGGGCTTCCGCGAGGCGTTCGCGGCGCTGAGCGCGACCACCTGACGGGACGGTGGACCTCCTCGCTGGACCGGAGGGAAGCGCTCGGAAATCATCGAACGCATGACCACACGCTCGTATCTCGTCCTGCACGGCTGGCAGAACCGCCGCCCCGAGGACCACTGGCAGCACTGGCTCGCCGACCGGCTCACCGCCCTGGGGCACCGGGTCACCTACCCGCAGCTGCCCGACCCGGACGACCCGGACCTTGAGGCGTGGCTCGGTGAACTGGCCCGGCATCTGGAGGAGTTGGACGATTCGGGCGAGCGGGTCGTCGTGGCGCACAGCCTGTCCGTCGTGCTGTGGCTGCACGCCGCGGCCCGGGGCATGAAGGAACAGCGGTACGCGGACCGGGTGCTGCTCGTCGCGCCGCCGTCCGGATCCGTTCTCGCCCGGTACCCGGAGGTCGCGGCCTTCACGCCTCCCGCCCTCGACTTCGTCCTGCCCGGCCGGACCCGGCTCGTCGCGGGCGACGACGACCCGTACTGCCCCGAGGGCGCCGGCCCGCTCTTCGGCGAGCCGCTCGGCATTCCCACCGACGTCGTCCCGGGCGCCGCACACCTCGACCTGGACGCCGGCTACGGCTCCTGGCCGGCCGTGCTCGACTGGTGCCTGGCCGGCTCGGCACCGCTCAGGGCGCGTCCGGAGCAGTAGTACCGGCCGTACCGCTCACGGCGCGTCGGGCGCAGCATCGTCGGCCGTACCATCGATCAACTCGGCGCCCCCGGCGCGCAGTTCCGGAGTCGCAGCCGCGACCGCCCCCACCGCCAGGACGCACATCAGGCCGCCGGTGACCAGGGCGGTCGCCCCGGAACTCCAGCCGGCGACCAGGCCGCCCCGGACGTTGCCGAGGCTGGGCCCCGCCTGGCCGACGATCGCCTCGGCCGCCGTGACCCGGCCGAGCAGCGCGTCCGGGGTGAGGGTCTGCACGATCGTGGACCGGGAGACCACCGCCGTGGCGTCCGCCGCCCCGGCCACGACGAGCAGGGTGAGGCCGATCCAGGGGCTGGTCGACAGACCGAAGGCCACCAGGGCCGCACCCCAGGTGCCGGAGGCGCAGAGCATCACCGTGCCCGGCCGGCCGAGCCGGGTCAGCGAGCCGGACAGCGCCGTGGCCGCGACGCCGCCCACCGCGAGGGCCGACAGGAGCAGGCCGAGGGTGCGCGGACTGTTCCCGAACCGCTCGGCGTTGACCAGCGGGAACAGGCTCACCGGGAAGGACAGCACGGTGGCGGCGAGGTCGGTGATCAGCGCGCCCCGCACCACCCGGTGCCCGCCCAGGAACCGCAGCCCGTCCAGCACCCCGTGCAGCCCCGCCCGCGACGGCTCGCCCTCCGGTGGCAGCGCCGGCAGCCCGAAGGCGCCGTAGAAGGCGACACCGAAGCTGAGCGCGTCCAGCAGATAGCAGGCGCCGATGCCCAGCCAGCCCAGCAGCACACCGGCCAGGGCCGGGCCGAGCAGGAACATCGCCTGGCCGGTGATCTGGTTCAGGGCGAGACCGGCGGCCACCTGGTCCTTGGGCAGCAGCCGCGGCACGAAGACACCGGCCGCCGGGGCACCGAGCGCGCCGAAGCCCGACTGGACGGCGACCAGCGCGAGCACCGCCGCCACCGGGACATGCCCGGTGAAGCCCTGCACCGCCAGCAGCAGCGAGCAGACGGACTGGCCCACGGTGGCCGTCAGGAAGATCCGACGCCGGTCCGCGCGGTCCACCCGGGCCCCCGCGAACAGCCCGAACACCACCAGCGGCAAGGCCTGGGCCAGCCCGACCGCACCGGTCCACGCCGTGCTGCGGGTCATGTCCCACACCTGGTACATGACCGTCACCAGGGTCATGGACCCACCGAGCAGCGACACGGTCCGCCCGACCAGCAGCCGCCGGAAGACGGGCGAGGTACGCAGCGGCCGCACGTCGATGAGCGTGCCGGCGAGACTCATGAGAGAGAACGGGGGCAGGCGAGGGCACGGGGTGCGGGCTGCGGAATCACCGGGGGAGGGTATGCGGGGGCGTTATGGCCCGGCCAGCGAATTATCCGGGGCGGGGGCCGGGACCCGGCAGGACACCGTTGCCCGGAGCCGGCCCCCCTCCGCTCCGCCGAACGGGCTAGGCAGCCTCTCCCAGCAGCCGTACGAGGTGATCCCGGCCCGCGCTCAGCAGGCCCGGAAGCGGGGCCGCCGACTCGTACCACCGCTTCTCGTACTCCCAGCACAGCCAGCCGTCCCAGCCGTGGCGGCACAGGACGTCCACGCACTCGGTGAGCGGGAGGACGCCCGCGCCGAGCGGCAGCGGGGTGGTGTCCTCGGCCGAGGCGATGTCCTTGACCTGGACGTAGCCGAGGTGCGGGGCGAGGGCCGCGTAGCTGTCCGAGGGCTGCTCGCCGCCCAGCCAGGTGTGCATCACGTCCCACAGCGCGCCCACCTGCCGGTGGCCGACCGGGCCGAGGACACGGATCGCGTCGGCGCCGGTGCGGTGCGAGTCGTGGGTCTCCAGCAGGATCCGCACACCGAGCGCGGAGGCGTCCTCGGCGGCGGCGCCCAGCCGCCGGGCGGCAAGGGCGTCGGACTCCTCGCGGGGCCGGTCCGGGTCGGCGCCGGGGAAGACCCGGACGAACGGGGCGCCCAGGTCGTGCGCCAGCTGGAGGAGTTGACGGATCTCGTCCAGGACGGGGGTGTCGTCGCCGGGCGCGGCGACGCGCGCGTACCCGGCGAGGCCCAGCACCTCGACCCCGGCCCCCTTGAACAGCGCGGCCGTCTCGGCCCGCTCGGCGGCGGCGAGGCCCGGGTGCACCGGCTCCTCCGGATGGGCGCGCAGTTCGACGCCGTGATACCCGTGCGCGGTCGCGAGCGCCAGGACCTCAGGGACGGGCAGGCCGGGGACACCGAGAGTGGAGAACGCCAGCTTCATGCTCGTTGACCCTACTCGTCACACGCCCGATTCGTGCAGATCCAACCGCCAGTCCTGCCCCACCAGATCCTTGCCGAAGGAGCGGTGCGGCCGCTCGGCGACGAGCACGAAGCCGTGCCGCTGGTAGAGGTGCCGGGCGCTGCTGAGCACGTCGTTGGTCCACAGCACCAGGTCGCGGTAGCCGACCCCGCGCGCGAAGTCGACCACGGCCCGCACCAGCCGGTCGCCGATACCGTGCCCGCGCGCGTCGGGCTCCACCAGGAGCAGCCGCAGCCGCGCGGTGGCCGGCACGTCGTCCCGCACGCACATCACGCACCCCACCGGCCGCCCCTCCAGCTCCGCGATCCACACCCGCTCCAGATGCGGGTCGTGGTCCTGGGCGAAGTCGGCGACGATCTTCGCAACGAGCCCCTCGTAGTCGGCGTTCCAGCCGTACTCGGCGGCGTACAGGGCGGCGTTGCGCTGCACGATCCAGCCGAGGTCGCCGGGCAGCGGCTCCCGCAGGACGACCTCACCCGGCGTCGCCTTCCCGTCCCCGAGGATGCCCCGGATGGTCCGCATCGCCTCCGCCAGTCGCGGTCGGTCCTGCTCGGCCACGGTGTCCAGCAGCGCCCCCACCGTCTCCCGCGCCCGCTCGTCCAGCAGCGCGGCGGCCTCGTGCCCGGCCGTGGTGAGCGTGACGCTCCTGCGCCGCGGATCCGCCGCGGACGGCCCGCGCTCGATCAGCCCCGCCTCCTCGAACTTGTTGAGGATGCGGCTCAGATAGCCGGCGTCCAGCGCGAGCCGGGTGCGCAGGTCGGCCGCGTCCAGATGCCGGTCGTGCGCGAGCTCGTACAGGACCCGGGACTCGGTGAGGGTGTACGGCGCGTACAGGTGACGGCCGTAGTCGAGGGCGCCGATGACGCCGGTGTAGAAGCGGTTGAAGGCGCGGACGTCCTGGACGGTCATGATCGCCCCCGGATACTTGACTCAGTCAGAGATGCCGTTCCTCCGAGGCTAAGCCCGCCGCGCCGCGCCGTCCACCGTCTACGACTGGCCGGCGGGCCGGAACACGTTGACCTGTACCCCGGTCTTCCCGGTTGCCGACGACACCAGCTCCCAGCTCCGCTTGCCCCCGTCCGCCGGGAAGATCGACTTGCCGCCGCCCAGCATCACCGGCATCACCACGAGCTGCAGCTCGTCCACCAGCCCCTCGGCCAGCAGCGCCCGCACCAGCGTGGGGCTGCCCATCATCGCCAGATCCCCGCCCTCGGCGGCCCGCAGCTCGCGCACCTTCCCGACCGCCTCCGCGACCGGCACCCGCACGGAGTTCTCCCAGGTCAGCTCGTCGTCCCCGAGCGTGTCGGAAACGACGTACTTCCGCAGCGAGTTGAGCCGGTCGGCAAAGGGATCCCCGGCCCGCTCGGGCCAGGCGGCCGCCATGTTCTGATAGGTACGACGCCCGTACAGCAGCGCCTCGGCCTGCTCCAGCCCCGCGGCAAAGGCCCCGCCGACCACCTCGGGATCGAAGAAGGGGTGCGACCAACCCCCGTGCGCGAACCCGCCGTCGGTGTCCTCCTCGGGCCCGCCGGGGGCCTGGACGACGCCGTCGAGACTGATGAACTCGGTGACGACGAGACGCATTTCGATACTCCTTGACTAGCGGCCTTGTGGCTTACGGCAGTGAAGACCGTGCCGACCGCGGAAACTAATCGGCGCGCACACGCCGGACTCAGAACGGTGTCTCCCGTACCGCGACAGCGTCGACCCCCGCGGCCCGCAGCCGCCGCGCGAGCAACTCCGTCTCCGGAAGCGTCCCGCCGTACTCCCCGGCCACCACCTGCTCCACGAGGGCACGGACCTCCGTCAGCCCGACGCCGAGTCGCTCCCGAAGCACGCGCATGACGGCCGGCCTCTGCGCCGAGGCCCCTAGGGCCTGTCTGACAATTCCCGCCTGCCCTGCGGGCGGACGACGGGAATTGTCAGACAGGCCCCAGCCGCAGCACGGTCCGCCCATGCTCCGTGAGCATCCGCTCCCGCATCTCGGTCGGCAGATCCCTCCCGCACACGGCCGTCCCGCTCCCGCAGGCCGGGCACGCCGTCTCGGTGTCCCACCGCAGCGAGTCGTCGTCCAGCAGCACCTGGGCGCCGTGCCACTGCGCGGTGGCAACGGCAGGACGGGCAGGGCACCGGGCTCTCCAGGGATTCGACGATCACCGGCGCCCTCTTCGCTCAGCCGCGCGGCACCCCGGTGGACCCCCGCACCATCAACTCCCCCCGCACCGAGGCGATCCCGCCCGGCGGCGGTTCCTCCCGGCCCATCGCGATCCGTCCCGCCCGGGCCCCCGCCTCGGACAGCGGCAACCGCACCGTCGTCAGTGAAGGCACCGCGTCGATGCTGAACGGCAGGTCGTCGAAGCCGGCCACGGACACGTCCTCGGGGATCCGCAGCCCCGATTCGCGCAGCGCGGCACACGCGCCCAGTGCGACGGAGTCGTTCGCGGCCACGATCGCCGTCAGGGAGGGGTCCCGGCGCAGCAGCTCCAGCGTGGCCTCGTAACCGGACCGGCGGTCGTAGCGGCCGTGGACCGTCCAGCGCGGGTCGTCCTCCACGCCCGCCGCCGCCAGCGCGGCCCAGTGGCCCTCCAGGCGGTGCCGGGTGGTGGTCCGCTCCTCGGGGCCGGCGATGTAGCCGAGCCGGCGGTGGCCGAGGCCGATGAGGTGCTCGGTGAGTGCGCGGGCGCCCCCGCGGTTGTCGAAGGTCAGCGCGATGGCCTCGGCGTCCGGCGCCGGCGGCCGCCCGCACAGCACCACCCGCGTCCCGGCCTCCGTCAGCTTCCGCAGCTTCGCCGCCACCGCCGCCGCGTGCGGCGCGTTCTCCACGGCCCCGCCGGTCAGCACCACGGCAGCGGCCCGCTGTCGCTGCAGCAGGGTCAGGTAGGTCAGCTCGCGCTCCGGCGAACCGCCCGTGTTGCAGACGACCGCGAGGCGTTCGCCGCCCGCCCGGCCGCCCGGGCCCCCGATCTCCGCCTGGATCGCACTCGCCATGATCCCGAAGAAGGGGTCCGCGATGTCGTTCACGAGGATGCCGACGAGGTCGGAAGTGGCCGCGGCGAGTGCGCTGGCGGGGCCGTTGAGGACGTAGTCCAGCTCGTCCACGGCCCGCAGCACCCGCTCCCGCGTGGAGGCGGCCACCGGGTAGTTCCCGTTCAGCACGCGCGACACCGTCGCGGGGGAGACCTGCGCGCGGGCCGCCACATCCGCCAAGGTCACCGTCATCTGTCGTCCTCCGGTCGCGCATCTGATCGCGCATTGGTGCTCATACGTCCACGTAGACAGGCCGCGCCCGGCCACGGTTCCGTGCGGTGTCGAGCAGACCCTAAGGCCAACCGGTCGAGTTGTTCGCCCCCTCGAACAACTCGAAGAGGACACGGTCTTGTACAGACCACAGTTCAGAGGCTAGCTTCTCTGGATAGAAAGCGCTTGCTGCATTGTGCTGGACACCGCGCTGGACACCGCGCTGGACGCTGACGACGCTGCTGATGCCGACCGGGGCGCCCGGCGCCCGCGAAGGGGACTGACGTGACACGCAAGACGGTGCGTATCGCCATGAACGGCGTGACCGGGCGCATGGGCTACCGCCAGCACCTCGTCCGGTCGATCCTCGCCCTGCGCGAACAGGGCGGCCTCGACCTCGGCGACGGCACCGTGCTGTGGCCCGAGCCGATCCTGCTCGGCCGCCGCGAACACGCCCTCAGGGAGATCGCCGACCGGCACGGCCTGGAGCACGTCTCCACCGACGTGGACGCCGTCCTCGCCGACCCCAGCGTCGACATCTACTTCGACTCCCAGGTCACCTCGGCCCGCGAGGAGTCGATCAAGAAGGCGATCGCGGCCGGCAAGCACATCTACACGGAGAAGCCCACCGCCACGGGACTGGAGGGCGCCCTGGAGCTGGCCCGCCTGGCCGACGAGAAGGGCATCAGGCACGGCGTCGTCCAGGACAAGATCTTCCTCCCCGGCCTCCTCAAGCTGAAGCGCCTGATCGACGGCGGCTTCTTCGGGCGGATCCTGTCCGTCCGGGGTGAGTTCGGCTACTGGGTCTTCGAGGGCGACTGGCAGCCCGCCCAGCGCCCCTCCTGGAACTACCGTGCCGAGGACGGCGGCGGCATCGTCGTCGACATGTTCCCGCACTGGGAGTACGTGCTCCACGAGCTGTTCGGCCGGGTGACCTCCGTCCAGGCCCTCGCCACCACCCACATCCCGCAGCGCTGGGACGAACACGGCAAGCCCTACGACGCGACCGCCGACGACGCCGCCTACGGCATCTTCGAGCTGGAGGGCGGCGCGATCGCCCAGATCAACTCCTCCTGGGCGGTCCGCGTCAACCGCGACGAGCTGGTGGAGTTCCAGGTGGACGGCACCGAGGGCTCGGCGGTCGCCGGCCTGCGCAACTGCCGTGCCCAGCACCGCGGCGCGACCCCCAAGCCGGTCTGGAACCCGGACATCCCCGCCACCGAGGTCTTCCGCGACCAGTGGCAGGAGGTGCCGGACAACGCCGAGTTCGACAACGGCTTCAAGGCCCAGTGGGAGCTGTTCCTGAAGCACGTCTACGCCGACGCCCCGTACCACTGGGACCTGCTGGCCGGCGCCCGCGGCGTCCAGCTCGCCGAACTGGGCCTGAAGTCCTCGGCCGAGGGCCGCCGCATCGACGTACCGGAGATCGCCCTGTGACCATCCGACTCCCCGGCCCCGCCGGCGCCCTGCGGACGTACGAGCCCCGGACCGAACCGCTCGCGCCGACACCCGGCACCCCCTTCACCTCCCGCACGGTCTTCTCGGCGGCGCACGTCGTAGCCGACCCGTTCGCGGACACGACCCCCGACTCACCCGCCGCCGTCGACTGGGACGCCACCCTCGCCTTCCGCCGCCACCTGTGGTCCCACGGGCTCGGTGTCGCCGAGGCGATGGACACCGCCCAGCGCGGGATGGGCCTGGACTGGGCGGGCGCGGCCGCGCTGATCCGCAGGTCGGCGGCGGAGGCGCACAGCGTGGGCGGCCGGATCGCCTGCGGCGTCGGCACCGACCAGATCGCCGGCGGCACCCTGGCCGAGATCCGCGCCGCCTACGAGGAACAGCTGGCGGTCGTGGAGGAGGCCGGCGCCCAGGCCATCCTGATGGCGTCCAGGGCACTCGCGGCCGCCGCCCGCGGCCCCGAGGACTACCTGGAGATCTACGGCCATCTGCTCCGCCAGGCCGCCGAGCCGGTGATCCTGCACTGGCTGGGCCCGATGTTCGACCCCGCTCTGGAGGGCTACTGGGGCTCACCGGACCTCGACGCGGCCACCGACACCTTCCTGGAGGTCATCGCCGCGCACCCGGACAAGGTCGACGGCATCAAGGTGTCGCTGCTGGACGCCCAGCGCGAGATCGACCTGCGCCGCCGCCTCCCGCAGGGCGTGCGCTGCTACACCGGTGACGACTTCAACTACCCCGAGCTGATCGCGGGCGACGAGCGGGGCTTCAGCCACGCCCTGCTCGGCATCTTCGACCCGCTGGGCCCGCTGGCGGCCGAGGCGGTACGGGTCCTGGACACGGGCGACACGGCCGGCTTCCGCGCCCTGCTCGACCCCACCGTCGACCTCTCCCGCCACCTCTTCCAGACCCCGACCCGCTTCTACAAGACCGGAGTCGTGTTCCTGGCCTGGCTGGCGGGCCACCAGTCCCACTTCGCGATGGTCGGCGGCCTCCAGTCGGCCCGCTCCCTGCCCCACTTCGCCCGCGCCTACGAACTCGCCGACGGCCTCGGCCTGTTCCCGGACCCGAAACTGGCCGAGGAACGTATGAAGAACCTGCTGTCGCTGTACGGGGTGAACCAGTGAGCACCGGACTCGAACGCTTCTCCATCAACCAGATGACGGTCAAGCAGCTGTCCCTCCCCGAACTGGTCGATGCCTGCGTCCGGTTGGGCGTGCCGGGAGTGGGCCTGTGGCGCGAGCCGGTCCAGTCGTACGGTCTGGAGGCGACCGCCAAGCTGGTCCGTGACGCGGGCCTGACGGTGACGACCCTGTGCCGCGGCGGCTTCTTCACGGCGATCGACCCGGCCGAGCGGGAGCAGGCCCTGGCCGACAACCGCCGGGCGATCGACGAGGCGGCCACGCTCGGCACGGACACCCTCGTCCTGGTCTCGGGCGGCCTGCCCGCCGGCTCGCGTGACCTGCACGGCGCCCGCGAACGCATCGCCGACGCGCTGGCGGAGCTGGGCCCCTACGCCGAATCCCACGGCGTACGCCTCGCCATCGAACCCCTGCACCCCATGTACGCGTCCGACCGCTGCGTGGTCTCCACCCTCGCCCAGGCCCTGGACCTCGCCGAGCGCTTCCCCGCGCACCAGGTCGGCGTGGCCGTGGACACCTACCACATCTGGTGGGACGACCGGGCCCCCGACCAGATCGCCCGGGCGGGCGCGGCCGGCCGCATCCACACCTTCCAGCTCGCCGACTGGACCACCCCCCTGCCCGAGGGCGTCCTCAACGGCCGCGGCCAGCTCGGCGACGGCTCGATCGACATGCGGGAGTGGAAGGGTTATGTGGAGGCGGCCGGTTACACCGGCCCGATCGAGGTCGAGCTGTTCAACGAGCGGTTGTGGGCCCGGGACGGGCGGGAGGTGCTGGCTCAGACGGCGGAGCGGTTCGTGACGCACGTCGCCGGGTGACACCGGACGTCACACCGTGCCGAACCACGCCTCCGCGAGCGAGGGCAGCGTCTGCTCGGCAGGTACGGGCAGTTCCTTCAGGTACCAGGGGAGATCGCTGTACACGTGCAGCAGCGTGTACGCGAGCAGGTGGGACGGGTCGAAGGCGTGGCCGTACGCCCCGGCGAGCCGGGCCAGCAGGTCGGGATCGGCGCCGGTGACGAACAGGCCCACGCCCACGAAGTCGTAGGCGCGGTCACCGATCATGGCCGGTTCGAAGTCGAAGAGCCCGGTCAGGCGCCAGCCGTCGGGATCGACGAGGAAGTGCTGCCGCATGACCTCGGTGTGCAGCAGGGAACGATGCGGGGCGCGTGGCAGGGAGACCGAGGCGAGGAAGTCCGGGATCTGCTCCAGCCAGGCGTCCGGCAGCCGCTTGGCGCGCTGCTGTGCCACGGCAGCGGCGGTCTGGCGGTCCACGAAGGCGCCCCAGTCTCCGGGGCCGAGGACGTCCGCGAGGGGGTCGGGGTCGAGGGAGTGCAGCACGGCCAGGGTCTCGCCGATCTCGGTGACGAGCCGCTCTCGGTGGCTGCGCGGCACCCGGTGCCACGCGTCGGCCAGGTTCTCACCACGGAGGCGGGACATCAGGACGTACCGCCAGCCGTTCTCGTAGGCGCCGAAGCTGTGCACCCGCGGTGTCGGCACCGGCAGCCGGCCCTGGAGGTGGGTGAGGACGCGCCCTTCGGCGTCGCCGTCCCCTGCCGAGGCTCCGGGGAACAGCTTGAGGACGTGCTCGTCACCCACGGCGTAGACGGGCTGTGAGCCGTCCGGGAACCGGGTCAGCGGTGCGCCGGCCAGGCCGAGGCGGGCGCAGAGGTCCTTCAGCATGATCGGGACCGTAGGCCACCGGTTTGCGGTGAGCAACGGAATTCGACGGCCGTCGCGGGTGCCGCGAAAAATCATGAGTGGGTGTGCAACCCTCCCCCCACCTCACGTGTCGTACTTCGCATCAGGACCTCCAGGGGAGGGACCCGGGGGGGATCGCGAGGTTCTGATACGGAGGGGAAAGCCGAGGGGGGGGGGGGGGGGGGGGGGGCCCGCGCCCCCCCCCCCCCCCCCAACACCCCCGCCCCCACCCCCCGGCCCCCCCCCCCCCCCCCCCCCGGCGCCGGGGGGGGGGGCGAAAACAAGAACGA
>NZ_JBIATY010000003.1:481727-637480 GCF_042892235.1 Streptomyces sp. NPDC001816 | reverse complement strand
CCGCCGCGGCGCCGGCCCGCGGGCGGGGCGCGCGGGCGCCGGGCGCCGGGGGCCCCCCCCCGGGGGGCCCCCCGGGGGGGGGGGGGGCGCGGCCCGCCCCCCCCCCCCCCCCCCCCCCCCCCCCCCCCTCGAAACTTCAGGGCGTCAGTCAGACCCCGAGCCACGACCGCCGGAACCTGAGTATCAGCATCAATGTCAGAGCCGGGCGGTAGCGTCGGATCATGTCCAATCAGGCGGGGAGCGGCGAGCGGCGGCCGGCCGTACTCGAAGGTGTCCTGGAGCGGATCACGTACGCCAACGAGGAGAACGGCTACACGGTCGCCCGGGTCGACACCGGCCGCGGTGGCGGCGATCTCCTCACGGTGGTGGGCGCGCTGCTCGGCGCCCAGGTCGGCGAATCCCTGCGCATGGAAGGCCGCTGGGGCTCCCACCCCCAGTACGGCAAGCAGTTCACGGTGGAGAACTACACGACGGTCCTGCCGGCCACCGTCCAGGGCATCCGCCGCTACCTCGGATCCGGCCTGGTCAAGGGCATCGGCCCGGTCTTCGCCGACCGCATCACCCAGCACTTCGGCCTGGAGACCCTCCAGATCATCGAGGAGGAGCCGAAGCGGCTGATCGAGGTCCCCGGCCTCGGCCCCAAGCGGACGAAGAAGATCGCCGACGCCTGGGAGGAGCAGAAGGCGATCAAGGAGGTCATGCTCTTCCTCCAGACCGTCGAGGTCTCCACGTCCATCGCGGTGCGGATCTACAAGAAGTACGGCGACGCGTCGATCTCGGTCGTGAAGAACCAGCCGTACCGGCTGGCCGCCGACGTCTGGGGCATCGGCTTCCTCACCGCCGACAAGATCGCCCAGTCGGTCGGCATCCCGCACGACAGCCCGGAGCGGGTGAAGGCGGGCCTCCAGTACGCGCTGTCCCAGTCCGCCGACCAGGGCCACTGCTTCCTGCCCGAGGAGCGGCTGATCGCGGACGCGGTCAAGCTGCTCCAGGTCGACACCGGGCTGGTCATCGAGTGCCTCGCCGAGCTGGCCGAACCGGCCGAGGAGGGCGCGGATCCCGGGGTGGTACGCGAGAAGGTGCCCGGACCAGAAGGGGACGCGGAGCCCGTCACCGCCGTCTACCTCGTGCCCTTCCACCGCGCCGAACTCTCCCTCTCCGCCCAGCTGTTGCGCCTGCTGCGGACGCCGGAGGACCGGATGCCGGCCTTCCGGGACGTGAACTGGGCCAAGGCGCTGGGCTGGTTGAGGTCCCGCACCGGAGCCGACCTCGCCCCCGAGCAGGAGGCCGCCGTCCGGCTCGCGCTGACCGAGAAGGTCGCCGTGCTCACCGGCGGGCCCGGCTGCGGCAAGTCCTTCACAGTCCGCTCGATCGTGGAACTGGCCCGCGCCAAGCAGGCCAAGGTACTGCTGGCCGCCCCCACCGGCCGCGCCGCCAAGCGGCTCGCCGAACTGACGGGCGCTGAGGCCTCCACGGTCCACCGGCTGCTGGAGCTGAAGCCCGGCGGCGACGCGGCCTACGACCGGGACCGCCCGCTGGACGCCGACCTGGTCGTCGTGGACGAGGCGTCCATGCTGGACCTGCTGCTCGCCAACAAGCTGGTGAAGGCGGTGCCGCCGGGGGCCCATCTTTTGTTCGTCGGTGACGTCGACCAGCTGCCCAGCGTCGGCGCCGGGGAGGTGCTGCGCGACCTGCTGGCCGAGGGCGGCCCGGTCCCGGCCGTGCGGCTCACCCGGGTCTTCCGGCAGGCCCAGCAGTCCGGCGTGGTCACCAACGCGCACCGCATCAACGCCGGGCAGCATCCGCTCACCGACGGCCTGAAGGACTTCTTCCTCTTCGTGGAGGACGACACCGAGGAGGCCGGCCGGCTCACCGTGGACGTGGCCGCCCGGCGCATTCCGGCCAGGTTCGGGCTCGACCCGCGCCGGGACGTCCAGGTGCTCGCGCCCATGCACCGCGGCCCGGCCGGCGCCGGCACCCTCAACGGCCTGCTCCAGCAGGCCATCACGCCCGGCAGGCCCGACCTGCCGGAGAAGCGGTTCGGCGGCCGGGTCTTCCGCGTCGGCGACAAGGTCACCCAGATCCGCAACAATTACGAGAAGGGGAAGAACGGCGTCTTCAACGGCACCGTGGGCGTGGTCACCTCGCTCGATCCGGTCGACCAGCGGCTGACGGTGCTGACGGACGAGGACGAGGAGGTCCCGTATGAATTCGATGAACTGGACGAGCTGGCACACGCGTACGCGGTGACGATCCACCGTTCACAGGGGAGTGAATATCCCGCCGTGGTGATCCCCGTCACCACGGGAGCCTGGATGATGCTTCAGCGGAACCTCCTGTACACGGCGGTGACACGGGCGAAACGGCTGGTCGTCCTCGTCGGTTCACGCAAGGCGATCGGACAGGCGGTGCGCACGGTCTCGGCCGGACGGCGCTGTACGGCACTGGACTTCAGGCTCCAGGGCTCCTGACCGGCCCCTGAGCAGGGGCGGCGACAGCGGCGGCGGGCCGCATCGCAAAAAATGATCGATCAAACGAGTCGCAAAGGTCACAGAGCACTTCCAGATGCCGGTCGGAGGGGGCAGGATGAGCAGGTTGGCGGCACTGAGTGCCGCCAATAGGCCCAATGGTCGACCCCGAGTGCACTCTCCTGAGCCAAATGGGGGATGGTAGAGACAGTCAGGGCACCTCGAAGATGAGGCACTACGTCGGTGAGGGAAGACGTGAGCGACAACTCTGTAGTACTGCGGTACGGCGACGGCGAGTACACCTACCCGGTGGTCGACAGCACCGTCGGTGACAAGGGCTTCGACATCGGGAAGCTCCGCGCCCAGACCGGTCTGGTGACTCTGGACAGCGGTTACGGCAACACGGCCGCCTATAAATCCGCCGTCACCTACCTGGACGGCGAGGCGGGCATCCTCCGCTACCGCGGCTACCCCATCGAGCAGCTCGCCGAGCGCTCCACCTTCCTCGAGGTGGCCTACCTGCTCATCAACGGTGAGCTCCCGACGGTCGACGAGCTGAGCACGTTCAAGAACGACATCACGCAGCACACCCTGCTGCACGAGGACGTCAAGAACTTCTACAAGGGCTTCCCGCGCGACGCCCACCCGATGGCCATGCTGTCCTCGGTCGTCTCGGCGCTGTCCACCTTCTACCAGGACAGCCACAACCCGTTCGACGAGAAGCAGCGCAACCTCTCCACGATCCGCCTGCTCGCCAAGCTTCCGACGATCGCGGCGTACGCGTACAAGAAGTCGATCGGTCACCCGTTCGTCTACCCGCGCAACGACCTCGGCTACGTCGAGAACTTCCTGCGCATGACCTTCTCGGTCCCGGCGCAGGAGTACGACCTGGACCCGGTCGTCGTCTCCGCGCTCGACAAGCTGCTGATCCTGCACGCGGACCACGAGCAGAACTGCTCGACCTCCACGGTCCGTCTGGTCGGCTCCTCGCAGGCCAACATGTTCGCGTCGATCTCGGCCGGCATCTCCGCCCTGTGGGGCCCGCTGCACGGCGGTGCCAACCAGTCCGTCCTGGAGATGCTGGAGGGCATCCAGGAGGCCGGCGGCGATGTCGACACCTTCATCCGCAAGGTGAAGAACAAGGAGGACGGCGTCCGCCTGATGGGCTTCGGCCACCGGGTCTACAAGAGCTTCGACCCGCGCGCCAAGATCATCAAGGCCGCCGCGCACGACGTCCTCTCCGCTCTCGGCAAGTCCGACGAGCTGCTGGACATCGCGCTCAAGCTGGAGGAGCACGCGCTTTCCGACGACTACTTCGTCTCGCGCAGCCTCTACCCGAACGTGGACTTCTACACCGGCCTGATCTACCGCGCCATGGGCTTCCCGACCGAGATGTTCACGGTCCTGTTCGCCCTCGGCCGCCTGCCGGGCTGGATCGCCCAGTGGACCGAGATGATCAAGGAGCCCGGCTCCCGCATCGGCCGCCCGCGCCAGATCTACACGGGCGTGGTCGAGCGCGACTTCGTGCCGGTCGAGGAGCGCTGACACCTGCCGGTGGGGGCGCCGGGTGACTGGTGCCCCTCGTTGGGCTGTGCCGTTCGGGGGCGCTCGTCCAAGAGCTCGATGCTCAAGGAGCGTGGGCGGCTGCCGGTCCGTTGCGGTTGGTCGCGCAGGTCCCCGCGCCCCTTGGGGCGCTGCACTGAGCGAGCTCCAGAAGTTGAGCGAAAACAGAAGGCGCCCTGAGCCGTCAGTCCCCCCACGGGCCGACGACCAGGGCGCCTTCCCATGTCCCGGTGCGGATTCCCCCCACGGGATCCGGCCGGGCGCTCGGAGAGGACAGCGCCTGAACCGCTGTCTGAGCACGACGAGCAAAACCCGTCGTACTCCAGTGATGCGGTGCGATCTGCCGGGACAACGCACGCTGGGAGGGCCGCTCAAAGCTTCCCGGTGTGCGTGCCCCGGCAACGCATCTCTGAGGAAGTCCCCCAAGACATCCCCAGATGCCAGTCAGCGCCCCCCAAGACGCTGTTCTGACATCGCCAACTTAGACCTTCGAACCCCTTCGATGGTTACGTTCGCATCACTGTGATCTGCGTCTCTTGCATATGTCCCTTAGGTGCGCAAGAGCCCCGATACGGCGATCGAGGCTCAAGCGTAAGGAAGATGCGCGAGCCTTGTGAAGAGCTTATGTGAGGCGCGCGCCCGACTCTAGAGGGACTCTTACTTCGGCTCCACCTAACCCCCGGTAACACCGGGGGTACTTCAGCGGAACCGGCGCAGTCGCAGGCTGTTGGTCACCACGAAGACCGAGGAGAAGGCCATCGCCGCCCCCGCGATCATCGGGTTCAGCAGGCCCGCGGCGGCCAGCGGCAGCGCGGCCACGTTGTAGCCGAAGGCCCACACCAGGTTGCCCTTGATCGTGGCGAGGGTGCGCCGGGAGAGCCGGATGGCGTCCGCGGCCACCCTCAGGTCCCCGCGGACCAGCGTCAGGTCTCCGGCCTCGATCGCCGCGTCCGTCCCGGTGCCCATGGCGAGCCCCAGATCGGCGGTGGCGAGCGCGGCCGCGTCGTTGACGCCGTCACCGACCATCGCCACGGCGCGTCCCTCGCGCTGCAGCCGCCGTACGACGTCCACCTTCTCCTCGGGGAGCACCTCGGCGATCACCTCGTCGATGCCGACGGTGTGCGCGACCGCCTCGGCGACCGTCCGGTTGTCCCCGGTGAGCAACACCGGCGTGAGCCTGAGGGCGCGCAGCTCGCGCACCGCCGCGGCGCTGGTCTCCTTGACCGCGTCGGCGACGGCGAGCACCCCGCGGGCCTGTCCGCCCCAGCCGACCGCAACGGCCGTACGGCCGTCCTGCTCGGCCTGCCGCCCGGCCCGGGCCAGCTCCTCCGGGAGCGCGTCGAACAGCCGCCCCACGGCCACCTCGCGGCCTTCCACGCGGCCGCGTACGCCCCGCCCGGGGACGTTCTCGAAGTGCTCGACCGCGGGGAGCGTGCCGACTCGATCCTCGGCGCCCGCGGCGATCGCCCGCGCGACGGGGTGCTCGGAGGCGTGCTCCAGGGCTCCGGCGAGCCGCAATACCTCCTTCTCGTCCTCGCCGTCGGCGACGTACACCGCCTGGAGGGTCATCCGGCCGGTGGTGACCGTGCCGGTCTTGTCCAGGACCACGGTGTCGACGCGGCGCGTGGACTCCAGCACCTCGGGGCCCTTGATGAGGATGCCGAGCTGGGCGCCCCGGCCGGTGCCGACCATCAGCGCGGTCGGCGTGGCGAGGCCTAGCGCGCAGGGGCAGGCGATGATCAGCACGGAGACGGCGGCCGTGAACGCGGCGGAGGTGTCCCCGGTGGCCGCCAGCCAGACGCCGAAGGTGCCGAGCGCGATGAGGATGACGACGGGGACGAAGACGGCGGAGATCCGGTCGGCGAGCCGCTGCACCTCGGCCTTGCCGTTCTGCGCGTCCTCGACCAGCTTCGCCATCCGGGCGAGCTGGGTGTCCGCGCCGACCCGGGTCGCCTCCACCACCAGCCGGCCGCCCGCGTTGACCGTGGCGCCGGTGACCTGGTCGCCGGGGCCGACGTCCACCGGCACCGACTCGCCGGTCAGCATGGCCGCGTCCACCGCGGACAGGCCCTGGACGACCGTGCCGTCGGTGGCGATCTTCTCCCCGGGCCGTACGACGAACCGGTCGCCCACGGTCAGCGCGGCCACCGGCACCCGCACCTCGCGCCCGTCCCGCAGGATGGCGACGTCCTTGGCACCCAGCTCCATCAGGGCCTTCAGGGCCGCGCCCGCGCGGCGCTTGGAGCGGGCCTCCAGATAGCGGCCGAGGAGGATCAGCGCGACGACTCCGGCGGCGACCTCCAGGTAGACGGTGGAGGCGCCGTCCATCCGCGAGACGGTGAGGCGGAACTCGTCGTGCATGCCGGTCATGCCCGCGTCGCCGAAGAACAGCGCCCACAGCGACCAGCCGAACGCGGCCAGCGTGCCGACCGAGACGAGGGTGTCCATCGTGGCGGCGCCGTGCCGGGCGTTGGTCCAGGCGGCCCGGTGGAAGGGCAGGCCGCCCCAGACGACGACCGGCGCGGCGAGCGTGAGCGAGAGCCACTGCCAGTTGTCGAACTGCAGCGCGGGGATCATGGCGAGCAGGACGACGGGGGCGGCGAGCAGCACGGAGACGAGCAGGCGGTGCCTGAGGGCGGTCAGTTCCGGGTCGTGCCCGGCGGCTTCCCGGACCTCGGGTTCGGGCTCCGGCGGCGCGGGCTCCTCGGCGGTGTAGCCGGTCTTCACGACGGTCGCGATCAGGTCGGCGACCTGGACGCCCTCGGCGTAGCTGATCTTCGCCTTCTCCGTCGCGTAGTTCACGGTTGCGCTCACGCCGTCCATGCGGTTGAGCTTCTTCTCCACCCGTGCGGCACAGGAGGCGCAGGTCATCCCGCCGATGAGCAGCTCGACCTCGGACGTGCCGCCTATCTCGCTCGCTGTCTCGGTGGTGGTGCTGGTCATGTCCGGACTCCAGACATCGGACCGGACCGCGCGGATCCAGTATCAGCTGGCCGGCACGGCCCGGTCGGTGAAAGTTTTCGGGGTTCGCACCCGGGATGCGGGGCGGGCCCGTCGCTCGGGTCGTGCGCTCAGGCCCTGCCGGCCAGCTCGAAGCCCGCCTCGTCCACGGCGGCGCGGACGGCCTCGTCGTCGAGCGGGGCCTCGGAGACGACGGTCACCTCGCCGGTCGACGCGACGGCCTTGACCGAGCTGACGCCGGGAATCTGGGAGATCTCGCTGGAGACGGAGCCCTCACAGTGGCCACAGCTCATGCCGGTCACCTTGTAGACAGCGGTGACGGAGCCCGAAGTGTCGGTCTGAGCGGTCATGTCGTTACTCCTCGTCGTGGCGTGTGGGGCCAGTGGGGTCCACGGGGGAGCCCCACTTTTTTCAGACTATACCCCTAGGGGGTATTTCTCCAAGAGGTGCCCCGGTGTGCCAGTGACCGCACCCAGGCGACGCCGAGCACGGCGACGAGCATCGGACCGCCGACCGAGAACAGGGTGAACAGGTGCTCCTGCGCGGCGCTGGGCCGCGGGATGTACCCCTGCGCGAACAGCTCAGGTGCCAGGCCGGTGCCCGACAGCCGGGCCACCAGCCAGATCGCGATGCCGTGGGTGGCGTCCCACAGAGCGTGCAGCACGCAGACGCCCAGCCAGGCGCCGACGACCGGCGCGGCGAGCCGGAAGTGCCCGTTCGGGCGCCGGTGGGCCAGCAGGACGCCGCCCGCGATCGCCGTCCACAGGCCGTGCCCGAAGGGGGCGAGCACCCCGCGCAGGATCTCCGTCTCCAGCAGTGCCCTGAGGCCGACGCCGTCGGCGGAGACGGCCGCGCCGAACGCGTACCCGCAACTCTCCAGAGCCGCGAAGCCGAAGCCGACCGCCGCGCCGAGCACCAGCCCGGCCCGCATCCCGCGGATGCCCGGCTGCCGGCGCAGCGCGAACACCAGCGCGCCGAGCTTGGCCGCCTCCTCGATCAGGCCGACTCCGGTGAACATGCCCAGGGAGGGGCGGAGCAGGTACGACTCCATCAGCGAGGCGCCGAGCACGCCGAGCGTGCCCCCGGCGAGGAAGCAGCCGAGGATCGCGCTGACGCCCAGGTCCCGGGCGTGCCGCTCGTACGCCCACAGCGCGAAGACGACGGGGACCAGGAAACCGCCGAGCAGGATGAGGGTCGGCAGCAGTGCGGTGCTCTGTGTCGCGTACGTCAGCAGTTCGGTCAGCGCCCACAGGGTGAGCCCGCCGCCCAGGCAGCGCTTCCACAGGCCGGCGCCGATGCGCGGGTACGGCGGCGGGGGCTGCTGGGGGCCGGGAATGCGGGCCCGGGGCATACCGGGCGGCGGCGAGTGGGTCACGTCGGTCCTCTGGAGCTCCTGCTGGGCGATTTATCCGCACTCTAGGCAGATGTTCCCAGGGGTGGCAGTCCGGGGACCGCAGCGGGGTCACGCGCCGCCGAGCCGGTCGCCCACCAGAGGCTGCAGGTAGCGGATCAGGACGTCCTTGATCTCCTGGACGTAGGCCGCCTGCTCGGCGCCCTCGTGGGCGAGGACGAGCTCCAGGCCCGCCTTGTAGATACCGAGGCAGACGTGGGCCGTGCGCGTGACGTCGGCCGGGTCGGCCTCGGGCAGGAGGGAGCCGAGCAGGCCCTCGATGCGGCCGATCACGGTGGCGTGCAGCTGGTCGTGGGCCTCGGCGATCCTGCCGGGCACGTCGGGGCCGTGCATCAGTGCGAAGAAGACCGGGTGCTCGGTGTTGAAGGCCATGAACCGGTCGACGGCCGTGCCGATGGCCTCCTCCAGCGGGGTGGCGGGGTCGACCGGCGTCAGCACCTCGCCGTACGTCTCCTGCATCTGGTGCATGAGGCGGTCGCCCAGCTCGACGGCGAGCGCCTCCTTGTTCGGGAAGAACTGGTAGAGCGTGCCCGGCGAGACGCCCGCCTCGCGCGCGATGGCGTTGGTGCTGGCGGCGGTGTAGCCGGTGGTGCAGAAGACCCGGGCGGCGGCCTGGAGGAGCTGCGCGATACGGCGTTCACCGCGTGCCTGACGACGGCGCGGCTGCTCCTTCTCCGAGGTGTCGGACACGCGTGATCCCCAGCCCTTCAAAGGCGATTGACAAACACGAGCGGTCGCTCGCATTCTTGAGAAACGCGAGCGATCTCTCGTGTTTGCCAGTTTATGGCAATGACCGATCCATGCTGCCTGCCTGCACAGACATGGGTCAGGGTGAAGGGGACACCGCACGATGACCGAAGTCAACAAGGCGCCGACCCCGGGGGACGGACCGCCCCGCGTCGGGGGATGGACACGTTTCGTGACCGCCCGCCCGCGCCTGTCGCTGCTGGTGGCCCTGGTGCTCACCGCGCTCGCCGTGCTGGCCGGCAGCGGCGTCGCGGACCGGCTGGGCAGCGGCGGCTGGGAGGACCCGGCCGCCGAGTCGACGTACGCGACCAAGGCGCTGGAGCGCGAGTTCCCCGACTCCCAGCCCAACCTGCTGCTCCTGGTGGACTCCGGCCACGCCTCCGTGGACGACCCGGCGGTCGCCGCCCGGGCCCGCGACCTGGCCGAGCGGCTGGCCACCGAGCAGGGCGTGACCGGCGTCGGCTCCTACTGGCAGTCGAAATCCCCCGCCCTGCGTGCCGAGGACGGCCACGAGGCGCTCATCGCCGCCCGCATCACCGGCGACGAGAACGCGATGGGCAGGACCCTGGACCGCATAGCGCCCCACTACCGGGGCACGCACGGCCCGGTCCAGGTGAAGGTCGGCGGCATCGTCGCGGTACGGCACGAGATGCAGACGATCATCAAGGAGGACCTCACCCGCGCCGAGATGATCGCCCTGCCCATCACCCTGGTCCTGCTGGTGATGGTCTTCGGCAGCGCGATCGCGGCCCTGCTGCCGCTGGGCATCGGCATCGTCGCCATCCTCGGCACGAACGCGGTGCTGCGCGGCCTGACGTCCTTCACCGACGTCTCCGTCTTCGCGCTGAACCTCACCACGGCCCTCGGCCTCGGCCTCGCCATCGACTACGCCCTGTTCATCGTCCGCCGCTACCGCGAGGAACTCTCCACCGGAGCCGACCCGTTGACCGCCGTGGGCACGACCCTGCGCACGGCCGGCCGCACGGTCCTGTTCTCCGCCCTCACCGTCGCGGTCTCCCTGGCCGCCATGATGGTCTTCCCGCAGTACTTCCTGCGGTCCTTCGCCTACGCCGGCATCGCCGTGGTCCTGCTCGCCGCCGCGGCCGCGCTGATCCTGCTCCCGGTCGCCCTGCTCCTGCTCGGCCACCGGGTCAACGCCCTCGACCTGCGCCGCCTCTTCCGCCGCGGCCGCGAGCCGAAGGCCGCCGGAACCGAAGGCACAGCCTGGGCCCGCGCCGCCACGCTGGTGATGCGCCGTGCCCCGCTCTTCGCGCTCGGCACGACCGCCCTGCTGGTGCTCCTCGGACTGCCCTTCCTGGGCGTGAAGTTCGGCACCGCCGACGACCGCCAGCTGCCCTCGGGCGCCGAGTCGCACGTGGTGCAGCAGCACATCCGGGACGGCTTCCCGGGCACCCCCGGCGGTGGCCTGGAGATCCTCGCCGAGGGCAAGGCCACCGAGACCCAGTACGCGGACTACAAGCAGCGGGTGGCCGCCCTGCCCGAGGTGGTCCGCGTCGACGGCCCGCTGGTCAAGGGCGACACGGCCTACTTCACGGTGCAGCCGAAGGGCGAGGCAGTCGACAGCGCCGCCCAGAGCCTGGTCGGCGACCTGCGCTCGCTCAAGGCCCCCTTCGACACCAAGGTGACCGGCACGGCGGCCGTCCTGGTCGACTCCAAGCACGCGATAGGCGAACACCTGCCCTGGGCGGGCGCGTTCATCGCGATCGTCACCCTGCTGCTGGTCTTCCTGCTCACCGGCAGCGTGCTGATACCCCTGCAGGCCGTGGTGCTCAACGCGCTCAGCCTGACGGCGATGTTCGGCGCGGTGGTCTGGGTGTTCCAGGACGGCCACCTCTCCGGAGCGCTCGGCTTCACCAGCCCCGGCTCGATCGAGACCACCCTGCCCGTCCTGATGTTCTGCGTGGCCTTCGGCCTCTCCATGGACTACGGCGTGTTCCTGCTCTCCCGCATCAAGGAGGAGTACGAGCGCACCGGCGACCACAACGAGGCGGTCCGCCACGGGCTGCAGCGCACCGGCGGGCTGATCACCGCGGCGGCGGTCATCCTCGCGGTGGTGATGGTCGCCATCGGCACCTCCCGGGTGACCAACACCAAGATGCTGGGCCTCGGTATCGCCCTCGCGGTGCTGATGGACGCGATGGTCGTCCGCAGCCTCCTGGTCCCGGCGATCATGCGGCTCACGGGCCGCGCCACCTGGTGGGCCCCGGCCCCCCTGCGCCGCTTCCACCAGCGGTTCGGACTCAGCGAGGGCGAACCGGCCGTGCCGGCGCAGGAGGAGAAGGAGCCGGCAGGGGTGTGAGGCCCGTGGCTTCCATGGCAGGGTGACGCGCATGAGAGCCGTGGTGTTCGACCAGTACGGGGAGCCGGCCGAGGTACGGGAGGTGCCGGACCCGGAGCCCGCCGAGCACGGGGTGGTGGTGCGGGTCGAGGCGACCGGGCTGTGCCGCAGCGACTGGCACGGCTGGATGGGACACGACCCGGACATCACGCTCCCGCACGTACCGGGGCACGAACTCGCCGGTGTCGCGGAGACCGTGGGCGCCCGGGTCACCGGCTGGCGGCCCGGCGACCGGGTCACCGTGCCGTTCGTCTGCGCCTGCGGCAGCTGCCCGTCCTGCGCGGCCGGCGACCAGCAGGTGTGCGAGCGCCAGACCCAGCCCGGCTTCCACCACTGGGGCTCCTTCGCCCAGTACGTGGCCCTCGATCACGCCGATGTGAACCTGGTCGCGATCCCGGACGGGATGGCGTACGCCACGGCCGCCGCCCTCGGCTGCCGCTTCGCCACCGCTTTCCGCGCGGTGGTGCAGCAGGGCCGGGTGGCGGCGGGGGAGTGGGTCGCGGTGCACGGCTGCGGCGGGGTCGGGCTGTCGGCGGTGATGATCGCCGCGGCCTCGGGAGCGCGGGTGGTCGCCGTCGACGTGTCGCCCCGGGCCCTGGACCTGGCCCGGAAGTTCGGGGCGGCCGAGTGCGTGGACGCGACCGGCGTGCCCGGCACCGCGGCCGCCGTCCGGGAGCTGACCGGCGGTGGCGCCCATCTCTCCCTCGACGCCCTCGGCTCGCCCGCCACCTGCGCGGCCTCCGTCGACTCCCTGCGCCGCCGCGGCCGGCACGTCCAGGTGGGCCTGCTGCCCTCACCGGACGGCACCACCCCCGTCCCACTGGCCCGCGCCATCGCCCTGGAGCTCGAACTCCTCGGCAGCCACGGCATGGCCGCCCACGCCTATCCGGGCATGCTGGAGCTGGTCGGGTCCGGGGTGCTGCGCCCGGACCTGCTCATCACACGCACGATCGCGCTCGACGCGGTCCCCGAGGCCCTGGCGGCGATGGGGACGGCGCCGGGCGCGGGCGTGACGGTCATCGAGCCGTGGAGCTGAGCGCCGCCCACTCACGGTCCAGGATCGACATGATCACCTCGTCGGTCCACTCGCCGTCCTGCCGCTGTATCTCCCGCCGGACCCCCTCGACCCGGAACCCGACCTTCTCGTAGACGTGCAGGGCCCGGCGGTTGTGGGCATAGGCGCCCAACTCGATCCGGTGCAGGCCGAGTTCCCCGAAGCCATGGGCGACGATCAGCCGGGTCGCCTCGGTGCCGATACCGCGGCCGCGGCCCCGGGGCCCGATCAGCGTGCGGAACGTGCAGCTGCGGGTGGCCGGGTCGTACTCGTGCAGGACGACCTCGCCGAGGACTTCGCCGGTCGCGGGGTCGGTGACGGCCAGGTCGAGACGGTCGGGGGCGGTGGCCCGGGAGCCGTACCAGGACCGCACCCGCTCCGGGGTCAGGTCGGTGGACGGATCGTAGGTGAAGCGGAGGACCTCGGGGTCTTCCATGATCTCCCACATGACCTCGGCGTCGGCCTCGGTGAAGGGACGCAGGACGGTCTTGTGGCCGGTCAGGACGGGTTTGATGGAGAAACTCATGAGGCGACTGTGCCCCACGAGGCAGGTGGGGCACAGGTGAATTTCCGGCAGGCGAGGTCCGGGTCAGTCCATTCTTCGGCCCCGGTTGCCCGGCCGGGAGGCGACCCATGCGCGGACGGTGTCGGCGTACCAGTAGGGCTTGCCGCCCTCCACGTGGTCGGGCGGAGGCAGCAGGCCGTGCTTGCGGTAGGACCGTACGGTGTCCGGCTGCACCCGGATGTGCGCCGCGATCTCCTTGTAGGACCAGAGCCCTCGGTCGGTCATGAGTTGCACCTCCCTGCGCGCGCCGCGGCGGCGACCGGGGGCGGCCGTCGGGGGAGCCGGGCGTTGCGCTGGCGATCACCAAGCCTGTGTCCGGTGAACGACGCAGAGTGACCGCAGGAAAGCGGCTGTTGACCTGGTGTGACCGAGAACCCGCAGAGCCGCGACATGTGTGACAGGAAGTGGGTGTTTGTGACACGCCTGCAGCAATAGGCGTGCGCCGACGTGATCGCCGAGCCGGTCCGGACCGGCGCCCGCGCACGGGAGGGCGGACCGGGGCTCGCTGCGTCGAGTCCCGGTCCGCCGGCTTCCCGCACCTCCGACGGCTCCTCGCTCCCGGCCGGGCTGCCGGATCCCCCGTGTCCAACAGCCGAGCCGCCGACGGCCTCGCTTCCCCCGGGAATCGACCGGCCGGAAGATCAGCGTGCCCCTACCGGTTGCCGCGGGTATTGGAAAAAACCGCACCCCGGCCGGGTGCGAGAACCAGGCTCGTCGCCTCGCCCGCCATCCGGTCCGGCACCGAGCGCGCCGCCGGCAGGCGCCGGGCCGCAAGGAACTCGCCGGGCGTGCAGCCCGTCATCGCCTTGAACTCGCCGCTCAGGTGCGCCTGGTCGTAGAACCCGCACAGGGCCGCCGTCTCCGCCGGCCCGCGCCCCGCCGCCAGCAGTCGCTTCGCCCACTGCAACCGGAGCACCCGGGCGGCGGCCTTCGGACCGAGGCCGATCTGCTCACGGAAGCGGTTCTCCAACTGCCTTACGCTCCAGCCGACTTCCTCGGCCAGCCGGGGGACCGGGATCGCACCCCGGCTGTGCCTCAGCAGCGACCAGGCACGCACCACCCGGGCAGAGCCGGGAACGCCCGCCCGGGTCCACCGCAGCAACACCTCGTCCAGCAGGGCGAACCGCTCGGACCAGCCGGGCAAAGCGGCGAGAGCGGCGGCCAGTTCACCCACACCGGTTCCCAGTGGATGGGGTAACTCGTCCGGATCCAGGGACCGGTTGGCCAGTTCGTGCTGGGGCGTGCCGAACAGCGTGAACGCGGCCCATGGCGCGAGCAGAACCTCGATGCCGGAGAGCCGCCCCGCGTGTTCGCCGAGGGCCGGTGTGGTGGTCAGCCCGTTGACTACGGAGACCAGGGTCGCCGGGGTCCGCCCGGCCCGCGAGATACGTACGGGCTCCTCGAAGCCGAGCAACAGCGTGGCCGCCCCGATCGGCGTCTCCAGCCGCCGCCGCGGCCGGTCGAGGGCCATGCGTATCCCGCGATAACTGATCACACCGGGCCGCAATGCCGGATGGGGCTGTGCGGGAACGACCTCCCACGAGACCCCGTCCGTCATGCGCCCTCCTGCACTGAGCCGAAGGGCACTCATACTACGAGCGGCGAGGACAACCCCCTAGGGGCGCGGGGAACTGCGCGACAAGCCACATAAGACCTGCACGCGCCCACCCATAGAACCCGGCACCCCCGTAGGCACCCTCACGCCCCGCACGACCGAAGAAACGCCCGAGTCCGCCGAGCGACAGGCAGCGGAGCGTCGGGCGCGCACGGGTACATGTCCTGCTCGACGATCCCGAACAGATCCACCCCCAGCCTCTGCGCGGCCTCCAGCACCGGCCCCAGCGCAGGCACCCCGGAGGGCGGCTCACACATCACGCCCTGGGCGACCGCGGGCCCGAACGGCGTCCCCTTCGCCCGCACGTCGGCCAGGATCTCCGGATCGACCTGCTTCAGATGCAGGTACCCGATCCGCTCGCCGTACGTCTCGATCAGCTTGACGCTGTCCCCGCCGCAGTACGCGTAGTGCCCGGTGTCCAGGCACAGCGACACCAGGTCGGAGTCGGTGCCGTCGAGGAATCGGGTGACGTTCTCCTCGCTGTCGATGTGGGTGTCGGCGTGCGGGTGGACCACGATCGACAGGCCGTACCGCTCCCGCACCTCGTGTCCGAGTCGCTCGGTCAGAGAGGTGAGATTCCGCCACTGTTCGGAGGTCAGTGTGTCGGGCTCCAGCACCTCGCCGGTCTTGTCGTCCCGCCAGAAGGACGGGATGACGACCAGGTGGCGGGCGCCCATGGCCTGGGTGAGGGCGGCGATGTCGGAGACGTGCGACCAGGTCTTGTCCCAGACCGCCGCGCCGTGGTGCAGGCCGGTGAAGACCGTGCCGGCCGACACGTTCAGGCCACGCCGCGCGGTCTCCTCGGCGAGCACCGCCGGGTCGGTCGGCAGATAGCCGTAGGGGCCCAGCTCGATCCACTCGTAGCCCGAGTCGGCGACCTCGTCGAGGAAGCGCTGCCAGGGGACCTGCCGCGGGTCGTCCGGGAACCAGACGCCCCAGGAGTCGGGCGCCGATCCGATCCGGATACGGGAAAGTGAGGAGGGTGACAACGACGTCATGCCCGTCAGCGTGCGGGGCGGTGGAAAGCGGTGTCAAGGTCTGGTCCGAATGTCTGGACAAAACATTGACAGGGCTCGGCGGACAGGACTAGAAAGCCGGGGAGAGCCGTGACGAAGGGAAGCCGATGGCGTACGACCTGATCACCATGGGGCGGATCGGAGTGGACCTCTACCCGCTGCAAACCGGTGTCCCGCTCGCCCAGGTGTCGTCCTTCGGCAAGTTCCTCGGCGGGTCGGCGACGAACGTCGCGGTGGCCGCGGCCAGGCTCGGCCGGCGGACCGCCGTGATCACCCGCACGGGCGACGACCCGTTCGGCGCCTATCTGCACGAGGCCCTGCGCGGCTTCGGCGTCGACGACCGCTGGGTCACCCCGGTGCCCGGACTGCCCACGCCGGTCACCTTCTGCGAGGTCTTCCCGCCGGACGACTTCCCGCTCTACTTCTACCGGCAGCCCAAGGCGCCGGACCTGGAGATCGACGCCCACGAGCTGGACCTGGACGCGATCCACGAGGCACGCGTCTTCTGGGTCACCGGCACCGGCCTGAGCGAGGAGCCCAGCCGTACGGCGACCCTCGCGGCCCTCGCCCACCGCGCGAAGTCGGGCCCGACGGTCTTCGACCTCGACTGGCGGCCCATGTTCTGGAACGACCCGGCATCCGCCCGCCCCTTCTACGCCGAGGCGCTGCGCCACACCACCGTGGCCGTCGGCAACCTGGACGAGGTGGAGGTCGCCACCGGCGTGCGCGAGCCCCACGCCGCGGCCCGCGCACTGCTGGACGCCGGGGTCGAGGTCGCCGTGGTCAAGCAGGGACCCAAGGGCGTCCTCGCCGTCAACAACAAGGGCGAGTCCGCCGAGGTCCCGCCGCTCCCCGTCAACGTCCTCAACGGACTCGGCGCCGGTGACGCCTTCGGCGGCTCCCTCTGCAACGGCCTGCTGGAAGGCTGGGACCTGGAGATGATCATGCGACACGCCAACGCGGCCGGCGCCATCGTGGCCTCCCGCCTGGAGTGCTCCTCCGCGATGCCCACCCCCGACGAGGTGGCCGCCGCGCTCGAGGCCGGAGCGGTCCTGTGAGGGCGGGCAGGGTGGCAGGCACCCACCACGAGGGCGGGGACGGCAGCCGGTCGCCGCGCGTCGACGTCGCCGAGCTGGTCCACACCCGCACCCACCACCCCGAGGCGATCGCCGAGGCCGCCGCCCGGCGGGCGCGTAGGCCCCTCCTCAACGAGCACGGCCGGCTGATGATCGTCGCCGCCGACCACCCGGCCCGTGGCGCACTCGGCGTCGGCGACCGGGGGCTCGCCATGGCCAACCGCGCCGACCTGCTGGAACGCCTGTGCCTCGCGCTGTCCCGGCCCGGCGTCGACGGCGTCCTCGCCACCGCCGACATCCTGGACGACCTGCTTCTGCTCGGCGCCCTCGACCACAAGGTCGTCATGGGCTCCATGAACCGTGGCGGCCTGCAGGGCGCCAGCTTCGAGCTGGACGACCGCTTCACCGGGCACCGGCCCGAGGACATCCAGCGCCTCGGCTTCGACGCCGGCAAGCTGCTGCTGCGCATCGACTACGACGACCCGGGCTCCCTGACCACCCTGGAGTCCACCGCCCGCGCCGTCGACGCGATGGCCGCGCTCCGGCTCCCGGTCTTCGTGGAGCCGTTCATCAGCCGGCGCGGCCCCGACGGACGGCTCCGCAACGACCTGAGCGCCGAGGCGGTCACCAAGTCCATCGCCATCGCCTCCGGCCTCGGCGGCTCCTCGGCCTACACCTGGCTGAAGGTGCCGGTCACCGAGAACCCCGACGACATGGCCCGGGTCATGGAGACCTCGACCCTGCCGGCCGTGCTGCTCGGCGGCGACGTCGGCGACTCGCCCGAGGAGCAGGTGGCCGCGTACGAGAAGTGGCGCGGCGCGCTGCAACTGCCCACCGTGCGCGGCCTGGTGGTCGGCCGCTCGCTGCTGTATCCGGCGGACGGCGACGTGGCCGCCGCCGTGGACACCGCCGTAGGACTGCTGTGAGGGCCGCATGACCAGCACCGACCTGCACCTGCCCCGGGGCGCCACCGCGAACGCCCAGTACGCCGTCGACATCGACCCCAAGCGGGCCGGCTGGACGCACAGCAGCCTGCGCATCGTGGAGTTGTCACCGGGCGGTACACATACGTTCACCACCGGGGACAGTGAGTGGATCGTGCTTCCGCTGCACGGCGGATGTACCGTGCGAATCGCGGAAGAAGAATTTCAACTCCTGGGCCGGGAAAGCGTGTTCGCGGGGGTTTCCGACTTCGCGTACGTGCCCCGGGACGCCCAGGTCCTGATCGCCTCCGGCGCGGGAGGCCGCTTCGCCCTGGCAGGAGCGAAGTGCGAGCGACGACTCCCCGCCCGCTACGGCCCCGCGCCGGAGGTCCCCGTCGAGGAGCGCGGCAGCGGCACCTGCGCCCGCCGGGTGCGCAACTTCGCCTCTGCCGACTCCTTCGACTGCGACAGGCTGATCGCCGTCGAGGTGATCACACCCGGCGGCAACTGGTCCTCGTACCCGCCGCACAAGCACGACGAGTACCGGCCGGGCGAGGAGTCCGAGCTGGAGGAGATCTACTACTTCGAGATCGACGGCCCGAACGGTTTCGGCTATCAGCGCGTATTCCCCTCGCGCGAGGGCGGGACCGACGTCCTCGCCGAGGTCCGCTCCGGTGACGCCGTCCTCGTACCCGACGGCTGGCACGGCCCGTCGATCGCCCAGCCCGGGCACGACATGTACTACCTGAACGTCATGTCCGGTCCGGGGCAGACGCGGGAGTGGCGGATCTGCTTCCACCCGGACCACGTAGAAGGCACAGGGGGTTACCGATGACGACCTCGACGACGAGGCTCACGGTCGCGCAGGCACTCGTCCGCTTCCTCGCCGCCCAGTACACGGAACGCGACGGCCGGCGGCAGCGGCTGATCGGCGCCACCTGGGGCATCTTCGGGCACGGCAACGTGGCCGGCCTCGGCCAGGCGCTGGTCGAGTACCAGGACGTGATGCCGTACCACCAGGGCCGCAACGAGCAGTCCATGGTGCACGCGGCGGTCGGCTACGCCCGCCAGTCGAACCGCCTGTCCACCCACGCCGTGACCACCTCCATCGGGCCGGGCGCGACCAACCTGGTCACCGGCGCCGCCCTGGCCACCATCAACCACCTCCCGGTGCTGCTGCTGCCCGGCGACGTCTTCGCCACCCGCCCCGCCGACCCGGTCCTGCAGCAGCTGGAGGTGCCGTACGCGGGCGACGTGTCGGTCAACGACACGCTGCGCCCGGTGTCCAGGTACTTCGACCGGATCACCCGGCCCGAGGCCCTGATCCCGAGCGCCCTGCAGGCCATGCGGGTCCTCACCGACCCCGTGGAGACCGGCGCGGTCACCCTCGCCCTGCCGCAGGACGTGCAGGCCGAGGCGTACGACTGGCCCGCGGAGTTCTTCGCCGAGCGCGTGTGGACCGTACGACGCCCCGGCGCGGACCCCACCGAACTCGCCGAGGCGGTCCGGGCGGTCCGGGCCGCGAAGCGCCCGCTCGTCATCGCGGGCGGCGGAGTCCACCACAGCCGCGCCGAGGAGACCCTCGCGGAGTTCGCGGAGGCCACCCGGATACCGGTCGCCTCCACCCAGGCAGGCAAGGGCTCGCTGCGCCACGACCACCCGCAGGACGTCGGCGGCGTCGGCCACACCGGCAGCGCGACCGCCGACGAGCTGGCCCGCACCGCGGACCTGGTGATCGGCGTGGGCACCCGCTACACCGACTTCACCACCGCTTCCGGCACCCTCTTCGAGAACCCGGACGTGCGTTTCCTCAACCTCAACATCGCGCCCTTCGACGGTCACAAGCTGGCCGGGCTGCCCCTGGTCGCGGACGCCCGCAGCGGCCTGGGCGAGCTGACCGAGGCGCTGGAGATGCACGAGCACCGGGTCGCCGACTCCTACGTCACCGAGTACACCGAGGACAAGGAGCGCTGGGAACAGCGCGTCGACGCCTGCTTCGAGGCGGACGAGCCGGACATCAGGCCGACCCAGCCGCAGGTCCTCGGCGCCCTGGACGCCCTGGTGGACGAGTCCGACATCATCATCAACGCGGCCGGATCGCTCCCCGGCGACCTGCACAAGCTGTGGCGGGCGCGCTCGTTCGACCAGTACCACCTGGAGTACGGCTACTCCTGCATGGGCTACGAGATCCCGGCCGCGATCGGCGTGAAGCTCGCCGCGCCCGAGCGGAACGTGTGGGCGCTGGTCGGCGACGGGACGTACCTGATGATGCCGACGGAGATCGTGACCGCCGTGCAGGAGGGCATCGCGATCAAGATCCTGCTCGTGCAGAACCACGGGTACGCCTCGATCGGGGGTCTGTCGGAGTCCGTGGGCGGCGAGCGGTTCGGCACCGCCTACCGCTTCACCTCGGACGACGGCACCTTCACCGGTGCCCCGCTGCCCGTCGACCTCGCCGCCAACGCGGCCAGCCTCGGCATGCGCGTCCTGCGAGCGAAGACCGTACGGGACCTGCGCGCGGCGCTCGCCGAGGCGCGGGCCGCCGACACTGCCACATGTGTCTACGTGGAGACCGAAACGTCCGACACTGTGTCGGGCGCGCCTCCGGCGCAGGCCTGGTGGGATGTTCCTGTGGCCGAGACCGCGACCCGATCGTCCGCGGTCAAGGCACGTGAGCTGTACGAACGGCACGTCTCGACCCGACGCCGCCATCTGTAAAAGGAGTTTCTGGGCATGACGAAGATCGTCAACCACTGGATCGGCGGCAAGACCGTCGAAGGCGCGTCGGGTACGTACGGGCCGGTCACGGACCCGGCGACCGGCGCGGTCACCACCAAGGTCGCGTTCGCGTCGGTCGACGAGGTGGACGCCGCGGTAGCCGCCGCGAAGGACGCCTTCGTGACCTGGGGCCAGTCCTCGCTGGCCCAGCGCACGTCCATCCTCTTCAAGTTCCGGGCGCTGCTGGACGCCAACCGGGACGCCATCGCGGAGCTGATCACCGCCGAGCACGGCAAGGTGCACTCCGACGCCCTCGGCGAGGTCGCCCGCGGTCTGGAGATCGTCGACCTGGCCTGCGGCATCAACGTGCAGCTCAAGGGCGAGCTGTCCACGCAGGTCGCCAGCCGCGTCGACGTGGCCGCGATCCGCCAGCCGCTGGGTGTCGTCGCCGGCATCACGCCGTTCAACTTCCCGGCGATGGTCCCGATGTGGATGTTCCCGATCGCCATCGCGACCGGCAACACCTTCGTCCTCAAGCCGTCCGAGAAGGACCCGTCGGCCGCCGTCAAGATCGCCGAGCTGCTGTCCGAGGCCGGTCTGCCCGACGGCGTCTTCAACGTCGTCCACGGCGACAAGGTGGCCGTCGACCGCCTGCTGGAGCACCCGGACGTCAAGGCCGTCTCCTTCGTCGGCTCGACCCCGATCGCCCGCTACATCCACACCACGGCCTCCGCCAACGGCAAGCGCGTGCAGGCCCTGGGCGGCGCCAAGAACCACATGCTGGTCCTGCCGGACGCCGACCTGGACGCGGCCGCCGACGCCGCCGTGTCCGCCGCCTACGGCTCCGCGGGCGAGCGCTGCATGGCCATCTCCGCCGTCGTCGCGGTCGGCTCCATCGGCGACGAGCTGGTGGAGAAGATCCGCGAGCGCGCCGAGAAGATCAAGATCGGCCCCGGCGACGACCCGACCTCCGAGATGGGCCCGCTCATCACGAAGGTCCACCGCGACAAGGTGGCCTCCTACGTCGAGGGCGCGGCGGCCGAGGGCGCCGAGGTCGTGCTCGACGGCACCGGCTACACGGTCGAGGGCTACGAGGACGGCCACTGGATCGGCATCTCCCTGCTCGACAAGGTGCCCACGTCCGCGAAGGCCTACCAGGACGAGATCTTCGGCCCGGTGCTGTGCGTGCTGCGGGTGGACACGTACGAGGAGGGTGTCGCTCTCATCAACGCCTCGCCGTTCGGCAACGGCACCGCGATCTTCACCCGCGACGGCGGCGCCGCCCGCCGCTTCCAGCTGGAGATCGAGGCCGGCATGGTCGGCGTGAACGTCCCGATCCCGGTCCCGGTCGGCTACCACTCCTTCGGTGGCTGGAAGGACTCGCTCTTCGGCGACCACCACATCTACGGCAACGACGGCACGCACTTCTACACCCGCGGCAAGGTCGTCACCACCCGCTGGCCGGACCCGTCCGAGGCCCCCGCCGGCGTCGACCTCGGCTTCCCGCGCAACCACTGAGGGCTCCACCACCTCTTGTCAGGCCGTCCGGATTCCGGACGGCCTGACATTTTTTTGACGCCCCAGCTGCGATTCTCGTTCTGGTGGGATCAAACGGATGACGAAAGGGTTAGCGGCAAATGACCTTGGAAAGCAAGGTCAGATTCCACTGTGGCTTGATGGATGCGCCTACAGGGCGCTACAGCCTGCGAAAGTGATGCCGCGTGAGTCTTTCGGGAACTGCGAATTCCGTAGGTAAACGGCCATTGACGCAGCGGTTTTCGTCGGGGTTCTATGCAGCGCCGGGAGCGGACGAGACAAACGCAAGACGAGCCGCCGGAGGCGATAGCGCTCCCGACCCCACCCTCAGTCGCACGAGTCGATCGGAACCGCCGCATGACCGACACGCTCCGCCCTGTCGAGACAGCCGTCATAGACGCTTCCGGGGCCCCTGACAGCCCCCAGAAGCTCAAGCGTTCCATCGGCGTCGTCGGCGGCACCCTGCTGACGCTCTCCTGTGTCACGCCCGCCTCCACGCTCTTCGTGGTCGTCCCCGACCTCTTCGGCTCCCTCGGTACCGCCACCGCCCTGACGATCGCCATCGGCTCCCTCCTCTGTATCGCCGTGGCGTTCTGCTACTCCGAGCTGGGCACCCTCATCCCCAGCGCGGGCGGCGAGTACGCGATGGTGTCGACGATGGCCGGCCGGCTCGCGGGCTGGCTCGTCTTCGTGCTGTCCCTGCTGGTCGTGATGATCGTCCCGCCGGTGATCGCGATGGGCACGGCGGACTACCTCGCCCCGATCGTGCACCTCGACCCGTCGATGACCGGCGCCGGCGTGATGCTGCTCGCCACCCTCGCCGGCCTGCTCGACCTGCGCGCCAACGCCTGGATCACCGGCATCTTCCTGGTCCTGGAGGTCATCGCCGCCGGGGTCGTCGCCCTCCTGGGCTTCACCCACGGCCACCGCGGGGCCGGCAGTCTGCTCTCCATGCAGGTGGCCGGCGAGAACGGCCACACGGACACCGTGACGGCCATGCTGGTGGTCTCCGGACTCGCCATCGCCCTCTTCGTCACCCAGGGCTTCTCGACCGCCGTCTACCTCTCCGAGGAACTGGAGCACCCGCGCCGCAACGTCGCCCGCACCGTGCTCGCCACCCTCGCGATCTCCACCGTGATCATCCTGGTCCCGGTCGCCGCGATCACCATGGGCGCCTCCGACCTCAAGGAACTGACCGGCGGCGACATCAGCTCCATGGTCACCGCCTGGTCCAACTCCGCGGTCGGCACCTTCGTCAGCCTCTGCGTGGCCCTCGCGATCATCAACGCGGGCATCGTCATGGTCATCCAGAACTCCCGCGTCCTGTTCGCCTCCGCCCGCGACAAGGCCTGGCCCGAGCCGGTCAACAACGTCTTCTCCAAGCTCGGCCGCTTCGGCTCCCCCTGGGTCGCCACGCTCGCGGTCGGCGTCCCCGGCGCGCTGCTCTGCTTCGTCAACCTGGACACCCTGTACGGCGTGACGGGCGTCTCGGTGACCGGCATGTACCTGCTGGTCGCGGTCGCCGCCCTGCTGTCCCGCCGCGGCTCCCACAAGCACACGCCGGCCTGGCGGATGCCGCTGTGGCCCGCGATGCCGGTCCTGCTGATCGTGGTCCTCGGTTACATCCTGAGCCAGCAGGAGGCGAGCTACCTGCTGTGGACCGGCGGCATCACCGCGGCCGCCACCCTCTACTGGGCCTTCTACCTCCGCCCGCGCCGGGAGACCCGCTGGCTGGTGTCGATCCCGGAGGACGCGCAGGCGTAACGAACCCGCTCGACACTTCCCGCGTCCTCGCCGCCCGCACCGTGCCGGGCGGCGAGGACGTCGTCGTACCACGCCTGAAGTACGCCGGGGCGGACCCGTACTCCCCAAGGAGGGCCCCGGGTTCAGCCCGGCGGCCGCATCCGTTGTCGGAGGCGGACCGTACCGTTGAGGCATGGATCTTCGAGTGCCCGCGCCCGCACTGCGCGGGCTGCTGAAGGGACCGCGGCGGCTTTGGGCCGCCGCGGCCGCCGTCGTGGTGCTCGCCGGCGCCGGTACGTGGACGGCCGTCGCCTCCGACGACGCGCCGCCGGTGCACCGGAGCGACCGGGTCATGACCATGGCCGACGGGACGCGCATCGACACCTCGTACTTCACGGGCGCCGCCGCCGGCCGTCGCCCCGCCGTGCTGCTCGGCCACGGCTTCGGCGGCAGCAAGGACGACGTACGGCAGCAGGCCGAGGACCTCGCCCGCGACGGGTACGCGGTGCTGACCTGGTCCGCGCGCGGCTTCGGCCACTCCACCGGGAAGATCGGGCTGAACGACCCGAAGCACGAGGTCGCCGACGTCTCCCGGCTCATCGACTGGCTGGCGAAGCAGCCCCAGGTCCGCCTCGACAAGCCGGGCGACCCCCGCGTCGGCGTGGCGGGCGGCTCCTACGGCGGTGCGATCTCCCTGCTCGCCGCCGGACACGACCACCGCGTCGACGCCATCGCCCCGGCCATCACCTACTGGAACCTCGCCGACGCCCTGTTCCCGAACGGCGTGTTCAAGAAGCTGTGGGCCGGCATCTTCTTCAACACCGGGGGCGGCTGCGCCAGGTTCGAGCCGGAGCTGTGCCGGATGTACGACCGGGTCGCCGAGTCCGGCACCCCGGACGCGGCCGCCCGCGAGCTGCTGGAGCAGCGCTCGCCGTCCGCGGTCGCCGACCGCATCAAGGTGCCCACCCTGCTGGTGCAGGGCCAGACCGACTCCCTGTTCACCCTCGCCCAGTCCGACGCCGCCGCGCAGGCCATCAGGGCGAACGGCGCGCCGGTCGACGTCGACTGGATCGCCGGCGGACACGACGGCGGCGACCTGGAGAGCGGCCGGGTGCAGGGGCGGGTCCGGGCCTGGTTCGACCACTACCTCAAGGGCGACACGTCCGTCGGTACCGGCCCGGCCTTCCGGATCACCCGCACGGGAGGTGTCGACGCCACCGACGGCGCCGCCCAGTTGCGCGGCGCGAGCGCCAAGAGCTATCCCGGCCTGCACGACCACCGGCGGACCATCGCCCTGACCGGCCGCGCGCAGCGCTTCGCGAACCCGGCCGGCGCCAGCCCGCCCGGCGTCTCCGCCCTGCCCGGCCTCGGCGGCACCGGCGGCCTCGCCCAGCTCTCCGCGCTCGGCGTCGGCGTCTCCCTCGACTTCCCCGGCCAGTACGCGAAGTTCGACTCGGCACCCGTGACCACCGACCTCAGGATCACCGGCTCGCCGACCGTGACGGCCCACGTCACCTCCACCAGCGAGGACGCCGTCCTGTTCGGCAAGGTCTACGACGTCGGCCCCGACGGCACCCAGCAGGTGCTGCCCGCCCAGCTCGTCGCCCCCCTCCGGGTCACCGGCGCCCGCACCGGCAAGGACGTCACGATCACCCTCCCGGCGATCGACCACGACGTCCAGAAGGGCCACCGGCTGCGCCTGGTCCTCGCCTCCACCGACCTCGGCTACGCCTCACCGGCCGCCCCGGCCACGTACACCGTCTCCCTCCGGGGAGACCTGAGCGTGCCGACGGCCCCCGCCGTCACCACCGCGGCGGCCCCCCTGCCCGCCTGGGTGTGGTGGCTGCCCCTGGCCGGCGCCGCGGGCGCGCTCGCCCTGCTGTTCACCGGCCGCCGCCGTACGACAGCCCCGGCGCCCGACCCGGCACTCGCCGAAGTCCCGCTGCAGATAACGGACCTGAGCAAGCGGTACGCCAGGTCCGCCGACCGGTACGCGGTGCGCGAGCTGTCCTTCCGCGTGGAGAAGGGCCAGGTCCTCGGCCTGCTCGGGCCCAACGGTGCGGGCAAGACCACCACCCTGCGCATGCTGATGGGCCTGATCAAGCCGGACGGCGGCGAGATCCGCGTCTTCGGCCACGCCATCCGGCCCGGCGCGCCCGTGCTGTCGCGGGTCGGCGCCTTCGTCGAGGGCGCGGGCTTCCTTCCGCACCTGTCCGGCCGGGAGAACCTGGAGCTGTACTGGCGGGCCACCGGCCGCCCGCCCGAGGACGCGCACCTGGCCGAGGCCCTGGAGATCGCCGGCCTCGGCGACGCCCTCGCCCGCGCGGTGCGCACCTACTCCCAGGGCATGCGCCAGCGCCTCGCCATCGCCCAGGCCATGCTCGGCCTGCCCGACCTGCTCATCCTCGACGAGCCCACCAACGGCCTCGACCCGCCGCAGATCCGCGAGATGCGCGAGGTGATGATCCGCTACGCGGCCGCTGGCCGCACGGTGATCGTCTCCAGCCATCTCCTCGCCGAGGTCGAGCAGTCCTGCACCCACCTGGTGGTGATGGACCGCGGCCGCCTCGTCCAGGCGGGTCCGGTGGGCGAGATCGTGGGCTCCGGTGACACCCTGCTGGTCGGCACCGGAACCCCCGTCGAGGAGCCGGTCGTGGAGAAGGTGGCCGCGCTGCCCGGCGTCGCCTCCGCCGTGCGCACCGAGGACGGACTGCTGGTCCGCCTCGAACCCGGCGGCACGGCCGCGCGGCTGGTCGTGGAGCTGGTGCGCCTGGAGGTGCCCGTCGCCTCGGTCGGCCCCCACCGGCGCCTGGAAGACGCCTTCCTCACCCTGATCGGAGGTTCCGCATGAGCACGCTCGCCGAGCGCACCGAAACGGCCTCCGGCTACCGCGCGGGCCGCACCCTGCCCCTGCGCGTGGAGCTGGTCCGCCAGCTCAAGCGGCGCCGCACGCTGGTCATGGGCGGGATCCTGGCCGTCCTGCCGTTCGTGCTGCTCATCGCCTTCGCGATCGGTGGCGACCCGGCAGGGCGCAACGGCCAGGTCACCCTGATGGACACGGCCACCGCGTCCGGCGCCAACTTCGCCGCGGTCAACCTGTTCGTCTCGGCGGGCTTCCTGCTGGTGATCCCGGTCGCCCTGTTCTCCGGGGACACGGTCGCCTCCGAGGCCGGCTGGTCCTCGCTGCGGTATCTGCTGGCCGCGCCCGTGCCCCGGGCCCGGCTGCTGTGGTCCAAGCTCGTCGTGGGGCTCGGGCTGAGCCTCGCCGCGATGGTGCTGCTGCCGGTCGTGGCCCTCGCGGTCGGCACGGCCGCCTACGGCTGGGGCCCGCTGCAGATCCCCACCGGCGGTGCACTGGACTCGGGCACGGCGGCCCAGCGACTGGTGGTCGTGGTGGCGTACATCTTCGTGTCCCAACTGGTCACCGCGGGACTGGCGTTCTGGCTGTCGACCAGGACGGACGCCCCGCTCGGCGCGGTCGGCGGCGCGGTCGGCCTGACCATCGTCGGCAACGTCCTGGACGCGGTCACCGCCCTCGGCCACTGGCGCGACTTCCTGCCCGCGCACTGGCAGTTCGCCTGGGCCGACGCCGTCCAGCCGCACCCCGAGTGGTCCGGCATGATCCAGGGCACCGCGATTTCCATAACGTACGCCCTGGTGCTGTTCGCCCTGGCCTTCCGGGGTTTCGCCCGCAAGGACGTGGTGTCCTAGGTCACCGGAAGATCACCCGCCGGTCTCGACGGGCCCCCGCCGTGGCCGGTTCGAGACGCATCCGCAACCCCCTGGGGCGCACGTTCCGGCAGCCCGCGCCGTCACAGTCGGCAGAGGTCGCACAAGCCGACGTCAACCGACGCAGGGGGAACGTGAGATGGAGCGGAACCGGACACAGCGATCACGGCGGACACGCGGCACGCTGCTCGCCCTCACGGCGGCGGGCAGCCTGCTGCTGACGGCCTGCGCGGCGGGCGGCACCGGAGACCACACCAACAGTGCCGACAAACACGGCCTGCCCGCCCCCGCCCCCGGTCAGGACAACGGGAGCGACGACAAGGGCTTCGAGACGGCCCCGTCCGACGACCACCTCTCCACCTTCGCCCTCGACGTCGACACCGCCTCCTACACCTACGCCCGCCGCACCCTCGCCGACGGCCGCACCCCCGACCCGTCGACGATCCGCCCCGAGGAGTTCGTCAACAGCTTCCGCCAGGACTACCGCCGCCCCGACGGCAACGGCTTCTCCGTCACCGTCGACGGCGCCCGCACCGCCAGGCCGGACTGGTCCCTGGTCCGCGTCGGCCTCGCCACCCGGGCCGCCGAACCGGCGCAGAAGCGCCCGCCGGCCGCGCTCACCTTCGTCGTCGACGTCTCCGGCTCCATGGACGAACCCGGCCGCCTCGACCTCGCCCGGCAGTCCCTGGACACCATGACGGACCGGCTGCGCGACGACGACTCGGTGGCCGTCGTCACCTTCAGCGAACACGCCGAGACCGTCCTGCCGATGACCCGGCTCGGCGGCCACCGCGGCGAGGTCCACGACGCCGTCGACGGCCTTGAGGCCCAGTCCTCCACCAACCTCGGCGCGGGCGTCGAGACCGGCTACGCCACCGCCGTCGAGGGCCTGCGCAAGGGCGCCACCAACCGGGTCGTCCTGGTCTCCGACGCCCTCGCCAACGACGGCGAGACCAGCCCCGACGCGATCCTGCGCCGCATCGACTCCGCCCGCCACGAGCACGGCATCACCCTCTTCGGCGTCGGCGTCGGCAGCGACTACGGCGACGCCCTCATGGAACGCCTCGCCGACAAGGGCGACGGCCACACCGCCTACGTCTCCGACACCGACGGGGCCCGCAAAGTGTTCTGCGAGCAACTCCCGCAGAACATCGAGCTGACCGCCCGCGACGCCAAGGCCCAGGTCGCCTTCGACCCGCACACCGTCGCCGAGTTCCGCCTCGTCGGCTACGACGACCGCAAGGTCGCCGACGACGACTTCCGCGACGACCACGTGGACGGCGGCGAGGTCGGCCCCGGCCACACCGTGACCGCCCTGTACGCGGTGCGCACCCGGCCGGGCGCCGACGGCCACCTCGCCACCGCCACCGTCCGCTGGCTCGACCCCACCACCCGGGCCCCGCACGAGGAGACCGGCGCCCTGGAGACCGGAGCCCTCAAGGACTCCGTCTGGGAGGCGAGCCCCCGCTTCCAGGTCACGGCGGTCGCCGCCTACTTCGCCGACGCCCTGCGCGCCGGCGGCACCGACCACGGCCCCACCCTCCCCGGCGCCCCCAGCCTCACCCGCCTCGCCGCCCGGGCGGCCACGCTGGCCGACGTCACCGAGGACCGGGACGTCCAGGCGCTCGCCGACACGATCCGGGAGGCGCACGACACGGACACCCGGGACTGAGACACCGCACGTCCCATTGACCGCTCCTTACTTCGGAGTAAGTTGCCGTCCCGGCAGCCACGTTCCTCGCCACCACCGGGAGCCGTCATGGGCGTACGCAGGGATCTGAAGCGGGCACGGCGGCGCACCGACCTGGCGGCCCGTGGCTCGGTCGAGATCGTGAGAGACGCGATGGGCGCCGTGCGCGAGGTGCGGGCGGCGCCCCTGGCAGCGCCGCTCGCCGCCGGCTCCCTGGCCGACCTCCCGTTCACGCACGCGGCCGAGACCCCGGACGCGGTGCTGCTGCGCCGCCGTACCGAAGGCGCCTGGTGCCCGGTCACGGCAGCCGCCTTCGCCGCCGAAGTCACCGCCGTCGCCAAGGGGTTGATCGCCGCCGGACTCGAACCCGGCGGCCGGGTCGCCGTGATGTCCCGCACCCGCTACGAGTGGACCGTCCTGGACTTCGCGATCTGGGCGGCCGGCGGCCAGTCCGTGCCCGTCTACCCGACCTCCTCCGCAGAGCAGGTGGAGTGGATTGTCCGCGACTCCGGCGCCCGCTACGTCGTCACCGAGACCGCCGAGCACACGGCTGTGGTGACCGCCGGCACTGCCGGCCACTCCCGGCTGCCGCGCGTATGGCAGATCGAGGCAAGTGCCCTGAGCGGGGCGACGCCCCGAAGGGGCGCGGGGCGCCATCGACATGCGGCTCCGCCGCGGGGCGCGACCGGCCACGACGGCACTGCAGACGATCGACGGCCCTTCGCGGCGCTGCCGGCGGAGCGCCTCGCCGACCTCACCGCCCTCGGCCGCGATCTGGCCGACGACGAGCTCGCCAAGCGGCGCGCCGCCCTGACCCCCGACACCATCGCCACCCTCTGCTACACCTCCGGCACCACCGGGCAGCCCAAGGGGTGCGTCCTCACCCACGCCAACCTGCACGCCGAGGCCGCCAACACCCTCGAACTGCTGCACCCGGTCTTCCGGGCCGTCACCGGCCGGACGGCCTCCACCCTGCTCTTCCTGCCGCTCGCCCACATCCTCGGCCGCACCCTGCAACTCGCCTGCCTGATGGGCCGGATCGAGATCGGCCACTTCCCGAGCGTCAAGCCGGACGAACTCCGGCCCGCGCTCAAGGAGTTCCGGCCCACCTTCCTGGTCGGGGTGCCGTACCTCTTCGAGAAGATCCACGACACCGGGCGCGCCACCGCCGAGAAGATCGGCCGCGGCGCCTCCTTCGACCGCGCCGAACGGATCGCCGTGCGCTTCGGTGAGGCGTACCTGAGGAAGTTCCTCGGCACAGGCAAGGGCCCGGGGCCCGGCCTGTACGCCGCCTGGGCCCTGTACGACCTGCTGGTCTACCGGCGCATCCGCAAGGAGCTGGGCGGCCGTATGCGGTACGCCATCAGCGGCGGCTCCCCGCTGGACCGCAACCTCAACCTGTTCTTCCACGCGGCCGGGATCGTCGTCTACGAGGGCTACGGCCTGACCGAGACCAGCGCGGCCGCCACCATCGTGCCCCCGCTCGGCCCCCGCCCCGGCACGGTCGGCCTGCCGGTCCCCGGTGTGTCCGTGCGCATCGCCGACGACGGGGAGGTGCTGATCAAGGGCGGGGTGGTCTTCGGGTCGTACTGGAACGACCCGGCGGCCACCGGCGCCGTCCTCGCCGACGACTGGTTCGCCACCGGCGACCTCGGCTCCCTGGACGAGGACGGCTACCTCACCATCACCGGCCGCAAGAAGGACATCCTCGTCACCTCCGGCGGCAAGAACGTCTCCCCGGCCGTCCTGGAGGACCGGCTGCGCAGCCGCTCGCCGGTCGGCCAGTGCGTGGTCGTCGGGGACAACCGGCCCTTCGTGGCGGCCCTGATCACCCTCGACCCCGAGGCGGTCGCGCACTGGCTGGCGGTACGCAGGCTGCCCCCGGACACCCCGCTGACCGAGCTGGTCCGTGACGAGCGGCTGCGGGCCGAGGTGCAGAAGGCGGTCGACTACGCCAACGAGGCCGTCTCGCGCGCCGAGTCGATCCGCACCTTCGCGCTGGTCGAGGGAGAGTTCACCGAGGACAACGGGCTGCTGACGCCGTCCCTGAAGGTGCGGCGGCACGCCGTGACGGCGGTCTACGCCGAGCGGATCGAGGAGCTGTACCGGAGGTAGCGCACGCGAGCGGCGGGCCACCGGGGGAACCGGTGACCCGCCGCTCGGGGGAGTCTGCTCAGCTGTTGGACTGGCCGTTCGCCGACAGGGCCGAGATGTCGTCCAGGATGTGCGAGGCCGGCTCGTCGCCCTTGGCCTGGGTCGAGTTCTCCGCGCACTGCTGGTTCTGCGGCGCGGACAGGACCGGGATGTCCTGGACGCCGACGTTCGCGATGAGCGCGGCCACCGACTGGACGTTGACCTTCGCCGGCAGGCCGACACAGGGCTTGTTCACCGAGCCCTGGACCAGCGACAGCTGCGGGCTCATGTCGCCGAGCGTGGCGGAGTTGCCGAACGAGGACTGGGCCTGGTTGCCGCTCTGGGCCGTGGTGCCGTGGTCGTTGCCGGTGGCAAGGGCCTGGGGGGCGGCCGCACCCGCGAGACCGGCGACGGAGGCGGCGACGGCCGCGGTTGCCCACAGCTTCTTCATGTTCGTTCCCTTCGAAAGGCGGACTCCGGGGAGGAGCTGCGTGATCGTCAACGGCCCCCGCCGCGCCGGAGTTGCGGGCTTTGCCTCGATCGGAGGAGCGCAGTCCGATGAGGTGGCAAACGCCCTGGCCTTGGTGCATCCGGGTGGGCCGGAACAGGCCGACGGGCCGCCGAGAAGTCGGCGGCCCGTCGGGGAGGGCCCGTGCAGGGCCGGGGCGATCTCCGGATCAGCTGTTGCTGGTGCCGTTGGCGGACAGCGCGGAGATGTCGTCCAGGATGTGCGAGAGCGGCTCGTCACCCTTGGCCTGGGTGGAGTTCTCGACACACTGCTGGTTCTGCGGCGCGGACAGGACCGGGATGTCCTGCACGCCGACGTTGACCAGCGCCAGAATGGACTGGGCGTTGACCTTGGCCGGCAGCCCGATGCAGGGCTTGTTGAACGAGCCCTGGATGAGCGCCAGCTGGGGGCTCAGGTCCCCGCTCGTGCTGGAGTTGCCGAACGACTGAACGGCGTCGTTGCCGCTGAGGGCGGTGGTGCCCGTGTCGTTGCCGGTGGCGAGGGCCGGCGACGCGGCGGTGGCGGAGAAGCCGACGACGGAGGCGGCGACCGCGGCGGAGGCCAGAACCTTCTTGATCACTTGCAATTCCCTTCTGGAGAAACCCCGTCCATCGGAGCGTCCTGGTCAACTGCCCATCAGGCGATGGGTTGCTGTCCTTCACTCTGATGGCCTACGCGGGGGCCGTGACGCATGCGCGAGGGGCGAACGGCAGGGGAATTCCACGGAATCCACGGAGTCGAACGATCCGATCGGGTGATGCCCCGCTGATGCCCCGCAACCTATCGGTTCGGGCGTGGTTGATGCCGGGCAGGAACGTGCGTCTTGGCGAGCAGTGAGGAAAGGAAAGCGAAATGCTGAAGAAGGCAATGGCCGCGGCGGCGGTCGCCGCGTCCGTGATCGGCGTGTCGGCGGCGGTGGCCCCCCAGGCGCTTGCCATCGGCAACGACACGGGCACCACGGCTCAGAGCGGCAACCAGGCCCAGGAGGCGTTCGGCAACTCCACCACGGCCGGGAACATGAGCCCGCAGCTGTCGCTGGTCCAGAGCTCGCTCAACAAGCTGTGCGTCGGCCTGCCGGCGAAGGCCAACGCCCAGTCCATCCTCGCCGCCGTCAACGTCGGCGTGCAGGACATCCCGGTCCTGTCCGCGCCGCAGAACCAGCAGTGTGTCGAGAACTCGACCCAGGCCAAGGGTGACGAGCCGCTGTCGCACATCGCGGACGACATCGCCGTCCTGGCGGGCAACGGCACCGGCAACGGCTGACCCGCTCCGGTCCGAAGGCCGCTCGGGTGGCGCGCGGAGTTCCCCGCCGCTGCCCGGGCGGCTTTCGCTGTCTTTCCCGGCCCTTCTCGAAGAAGCGTTTCTCCACGCATACGCCAACTTGTCAATTCTCTGAAGGCGTTCGAGTGAATTCCAGGACGACGCGCGTTCCGCAGTTTCTTCGGCTGTCTATCCCTCGTTTTACAACCTGCCGGTCATGGTGCGAGCCGTTCAAGCTGTGCTCGCTCGGTTTCGGCCGTCATAGGGGCATGACCGCAGAGAAGGGAAAGTTCATGAAGAAGAGCGCTGCCGTCGTCGCCGGCGCCATCCTGGCCCTGGGCGGGGCGGCTCCCGCGTTCGCCGACGCCGGGGCAACCGGCGAGGCGTCCAACTCCCCCGGCGTGCTGTCCGGCAACGTGGTCCAGGTCCCGGTCCACGTGCCGCTCAACGTCTGCGGCAACACGGTGGACATCATCGCGCTGCTGAACCCGGCGTTCGGCAACACCTGCGCCAACGGCTGACGCACGTAACGCAACGAACCAGCCCACCGGCTGTGTCCTGGCCGGCCTCGGACCGTCGATCCTTCGATCTCTTCGTCCCGAGGCCGGCCTTCCCACTTCTTCGAGCAGGAAGACAACGAGATTGCGACAGACCCTCAGCAAGGGCATGGTCGTGGCCGCCGCCGCGACAGGGATGGTGTCCTTGTGCGGCAGCCACGCGTTCGCCGACACGGGCGCGCAGGGCGCCGCCCAGGGCTCGCCCGGCGTGCTGTCCGGCAACACTGTCCAGGTCCCGGTGGACGTCCCGGTCAACGTCTGCGGCAACTCCGTGGATGCTGCTGGTGCGTTGAACCCGGCGTTCGGCAACTCCTGTGCCAACACGCACGGTTCGACGAGCGGTGGCAGCGACGAGGCCGCGTCCTCGCGCAGCGGCGGCAGCCACACGATTCCGTCTCCGCGTGGTGGCAGCCACACCACTGTGCCTCCCTATGGCGGCGAGGTTCACAGGACTCTGCCCGCGTACGGCGGCGGTGAACACTCGACTGCGCCCCTCTACGGCGGCGGCGACCAGCAGCCGGGGCAGCCGCCCGGCCTGGCGCACACCGGTGGTGACACAGGGGCCATGCTGGCGACCTCGGCCGCCGGTGCCGCGCTGCTCGCGGCAGGGGCGGTTCTGTACCGACGCAGCCGGACGGCCGCCGGTCGGTAGCGCGCGGGGTGCCGGACCCCAGTGCCCGGCACCCCGCGTTCCTGCCACACGCAGGCGCCCTCCGCAGTGGCGCCGTCCCGCATCCTTCAGTGCCGTACCGTCTCCGGCATCTCGCCACGCCGTGCGGCCGGGATCCGCCGACCCCGCGCGCAGTCGGCGTCGGCCCCGCGCACCAGCGTGCCCGCCGTGAAGGTCGCGCCGTGTACGAAGCGCATCGCCGGGCCGAAGCCCGGGGCCGTGACCAGACCGGCCAGGAACAGGCCGGCGGGGTACGACGACTCGAAGTCCATCCCCACCGCCGGGGCGCTGTCGGCCGCCGTCGCCGGCAGCGCGCGCAGCTCGGGGGAGAGCGGTCGCGGCCGGTCGCGGCCGGCCCGGAACCCGGTCGCCGCGATGACGTGCCCGGTCTCCAGCGTCCGCGCCCCGCCCCGCCGGGCCACCGTCTCCAGGCGCAGCCCGCCCTGCACCTCACGTGCGGCCGCCACCTCCTGGCCGAGCAGCACCTCCTCCCGGCTCTCCACCCGCTCCCGCACCCACCAGGCCCCGGCCGGACCGGACGCACTGGCCGCGATCCAGGGACGGGGATCACCCCAATGGCGGCACAACTCCGAGGGGCGCTGTGCGTTGACACAGCGCCGGGCATCCCGCCCGGATGTTTGTGTCGATTCCAAGGAGCATCTCTCCATGTCGCGTATCGCGAAGGGTCTGGTCCTGACCTCCGCCGCCATCGCGGCCGTCGCCGGCGGTGCCGGTGTGGCTGCCGCCGACTCCGGCGCGCTCGGCTCCGCCGCCAACTCGCCGGGCGTGGCGTCGGGCAACGTCGTCCAGGTCCCGGTCCACGTGCCGGTCAACGCCTGCGGCAACACCGTCAACGTCGTCGGTCTGCTGAACCCGGCGTTCGGCAACACCTGCGCCAACGGCTGACGTCGGGACGCAACCCTTGGGCCGGCCGCCCGCCCGCGCATCGTCCGCGGGTCGGCGGCCGGTTCTGGTCCCCCCCCGGATGGTTCACTCCGGGTGGGCGAGCGATTGCGGAACGTCATGGCTGGTTCAACGGTGGGCTCATACCCCTGCCCCCACCGAAAGGAACCCCATGCGTGTGCTGCCCGTGCGGCGTCTCGCGTCCACCACCCTCTGCGCCGCCCTCCTGGTCGGCATCGCCGGCCCCGCCGCCGTCGCCGCCGACTCGGCCCGGGAGCGCACCCACGCCGGCTCCCACTCGGCGGTCCCCGGCGCCGATGCGCTGCTCTCCCAGGTCAGGTCCCTGCGCAATGTCGACCCGCGCTCAACCCGGTCGTCGACCTGCTCGACCAGTCCCTTCAGAGGGGCCGACTGACCCCCGACCAGGCCCGGAAGCTCGGCGACGCGGCCAAGGAAGCCATCGCCAAGGCCGCCGCGACAGCACCGACGACGCCGGCGACGCCGACCGCGCCGGCCAAACCCACCGATCCGGCTTCGCCGACCACTCCGGCGACACCCACGGCCCCGGCGACTCCCACGGCCCCGGCGACACCCACCGCTCCGGCCACACCGAATACGGATGCCTCGCCGAGTACGTCCGCCTCGCCGAGTACGTCCGCCTCGCCGAGTATGTCGGCCTCGCCGAGTACGTCGGCTTCCCCGAGCGAGTCCGCGAAGCCGACCGTGCCCGCCACCCCGTCCCTGCCGCCCAGCCCGAGCGTGGGCGCGCCGACCGTGCCCGCCGAGCCGAGCAAGCCCGCCGTCCCGGCCGCGCCCCTGCTGACCACGTTCGCCAAGAGTGACGTCAAGGCCACCCAGGCCCGCGACCTCACCGACGACCTGCAGAACGCGATCGACGCGCTGATCCAGGCCGTCACCTCCAACCTCGACGGGCTGCCGGACGCCGTCACCGGAGCTGTGAGCGACCTGGTCGACCTGATCACCTCGATCCTCGACGGCCTGCCGCTGCCCAGCCTGCCGACGGCCCCGCCGACGCCCACGGGCTGATCCTCGCGACCCCCGCTGTCGGCCGTCGTGCCCGTCGTCACCGTCGGGCACGACGGCCGAGCGCTGTTCACGGGCGGGAGAGGGGGATCTCATATGTCTTCTCGGCGCGGGGTTTCCGGCCCGGAGGGAAGTCGTTAGGCACGGCGTCAGAACTCCCTGGGGTGACCTGAGTTGTCGAAGAAAGGAACAGGATGAAGTCCCTGAAGGCTGCCGCTGTCGTTGCCGGTTCCGTGGCCCTCGTCGGCGTCGCCGCGCCCGCGTTCGCCGCCCACAGCACCGCCGACCTCACGCCCACCAGCCTCAACGGCGCCGTGAACACACTCTCCAAGGGCGGCCTCACCCTGAACGACGTCATGCCGCTGCAGCATCAGTCGGACGCGCTCAACACCGAGAACAAGGACTCCGTGCTCAGCACGGTCAAGGGCGCCACCGGTGCCCTGAACCAGCACAACCCGCTGCTCGGCGGCCTGCCCCTGCAGAGCTGAGGTTCGAGACCCCTTCCCTCGATCGTGTGGAGCGGCCCCGGGCGCTGGGCCGTAAGGGTGAGAAGCCGCCGGGCCGCGCCACACCCCGTCGATAAGGTCGCGCGGTGACCTCAACCTCAAGTGAAGCCCGCCCCTTCCGCGCCGCCGCCCTCGGCACGCTCGTCGTCCTTCCCTGGAGCGGCGAGGCACCCGACGGCAGCGACATGCCCTACCTGCTGGCCTACTCCCTCGGGGACGCCGAGGGAGGCCCGGAGGCCACCGCCGCCGCGGTCGGGCAGCTGCTGGAGCGCAACGGACTGCCGGTCGGCGGCGACCTGGTCGACGGCACCACCAAGCCGAGCCTGCCCGTCACCCTGCTCGTCGAGGCCGGCCAGGCCGTCCTCAACATGCCGCAGCTGGTCGCCCAGGCCGACGCGCCGCCGGAGTGGCTCGCCGCCGCGGCCAAGCGCGGCTACGCCCACCTCGTCTTCACCACCCGCGCCTGGCCCGAGGGCGAGCCCGGCAAGCCCGTCGAGCCCGCCGCGCTGGCCGCCTTCGCCGGTGCGGACGAGACCCTGAAGGCCGCCGCGCACATCGTCCTGCCGGTCCGCAGCCTGCGCCGCTGATGCCCAGGGCCCTGGCCAGCGGCAGGGGGTTCGGGCTGCTGCTGGTGATCACCGGGGCGGCCGGACTGCTCGCCTCCTGGGTCATCACCCTCGACAAGTTCAAGCTGCTGGAGAACCCGAACTTCGTCCCCGGGTGCAGTCTGAACCCGGTGGTGTCCTGCGGCAGCGTGATGAAGAGCGACCAGGCCTCGGCCTTCGGGTTCCCCAACCCGATGCTGGGCCTGGTGGCCTACGGCATCGTCGTCTGCGTCGGCGTGAGCCTGCTGGCGGACGCCCTGTTCCCCGGCTGGTACTGGCTGCTGTTCGAGGCCGGATGCCTGTTCGGTGTGGGGTTCTGCACCTGGCTGCAGTTCCAGTCGCTGTACCGGATCAACGCGCTGTGCCTGTGGTGCGCTCTGGCGTGGGTCGCCACGATCGTCATGTTCTGGTACGCCACCTCGCTCGTCGTCAGAAACGGGTTCCTGCCCGCCCCCGCATGGCTCAGGACCTTCTTCACGGAGTTCACCTGGCTGCTTCCGGTCCTGCACGTCGGTGTCGTCGGCATGCTCGTACTGACGCGATGGTGGGACTTCTGGACCAGCTGACGAATGACCAGCTGACGAATGACCAGCTGGCGAATGACGAGCTGACGAGCTGATGGATGACGAGCCGACAGTTGCTGCACCCGGGCGAAATGTGCACTGACGGCGTTTTCCGGCTCGTTACGCGGTACGGACGTCGAACCCCCGGATCCTGAAAGGGCCCGTACCCGCCATGAAGTCGACCACCCGAGGAACCCTTGCCGCATTCGTCACGGGCGTCGCGGCCGTCGTGGGGGCCGCCGGCCCCGCCGCTGCGGTCGGTGCGGTCCCCGTCCCCGTGCCGCTGGAAGGCGTCTCCGACTCCCTGAACATGGAGATGCCCAAGGCCGGTCTGGAGGTACCGCTGCTGACGCCGGGCGCCCCCGACGGGCCGCGGTACGTCACCGGCCGGCTCCTGCCCGAGCGGACGCTGCCCCAGCTGCCGGTGACCGGCGCCCTGCCCGGCGCGGACCTCAGGACACCCCTTCCGCACGTCCTCGGTGACGGCTTCGACCAGGTCGGCGTGGGCGCCCCCGCCTCCGATCTGCGCACCCTGAGCCCCGGCCTGGCACTGGACGCCCCCCTGACCCAGCCCAACCCGGACAACTTCGGCCTCCCGGACCTCAGGCTTCCCCAGGCCGGCGTCATCGCCCCGGTTCTGCAGACCGTCCCCGGCGCCGCCCTGGGCACGGGACCGAGCCAGTAGCCGGCGGTAGGTCACCGTCTCGGGCGGGTGTTAATGGGAGGCGTCGGGTGCGGCCGTCCCCCTAGCCTCCGGTCATGACCACCGACACCGACACCGACACCGATACCGATACCGACGCCGGCGCAGCCACGGCCGAGCGGGCCCGGCAGCTGATCGGGCTGCTGGCCGAAAAGAGCCGGCTGCGTGTCCTCGCCGCCGTGGCACTGGGCGCGGACAGCCCCGAGCGGATCGCCGAGGTGGCCGGACTGTCGGCGAAGGACACGGCGCTGGCGCTGCTGCGGCTGCGCGAACAGGGCGTGGTGACGGACGGTGCGCAGGGCGGACCGGCCGTCTCCTACGACCTGTTCCGCGAGCTGGCCCGGCGGGAGCGGCCGACGCCACGGGCCGGGGACGGGACGAACGCCGTCCTGGACACCTTCGTACGGGACGGGCGGCTGGTACGGCTGCCTGCCCAGTGGACCCGGAAGAAGCTGGTACTGCGGCACATCGCCGAGCGGACCTTCGAGCCGGGCGTCGAGTACCCGGAGCGGGTCGTGAACGAGCGCCTGCGCGCCTGGTGCGAGGACTCCGACGAGATCGACCATGTGACGCTCCGGCGCTATCTGGTGGACCTCCACCATCTGCACCGGAGCGAGGGGATCTACCGGCGTCCGGAGACTGATTGACGCACCGTCAAGCGGATGCCCGTACCGATCACCGGTCACCGGTCCTGCCGCCGTGTGACGGGACCTCAGGGCAGCCGTCGTACCGGAGAACCCGCGAGGTAGGCCTGGATGTCCTCCACCGCCTGGCCGTAGTACGTCGCGTAGTTGGCCCGGGACACATAGCCGAGGTGGGGCGTGGCGAGGAGGCGGGGTGCGGTGCGCATCGGATGGTCCGCGGGCAGCGGCTCGACGTCGAAGACATCGACACCGGCGCCCGCGATCCGGCCCTCGTGGAGCGCGGCCAGCAGGGCGTCCTGGTCCACGATCGCCGCGCGGGAGGTGTTGACCAGGTAGGCGTCCGGCTTCATCAGAGCCAGTTCGGCGGCGCCGACGAGGCCCCGGGTGCGGTCGCCGAGGGCCAGGTGGACGGAGACGAAGTCGCTGGTGGCCAGCAGGTCCTCCTTGGAGGCGGCGAGCTCCACGCCCACCTCCTCGGCCCGTTCCTTGGTCAGGTTCTGGCTCCAGGCAGCGACGTGCATGCCGAAGGCGAGCCCGACCTGCGCCACCCGGGCGCCGATCTTCCCGAGCCCGAGCAGCCCGAGCCGGCGGTCGTGCAGGTCGGCGCCGACGGTGGACTGCCAGGGCCCGCCGGAGCGCAGCGCCTCGCTCTCCTCGACGATCCCGCGGGCCAGGCCCAGCAGCAGCGCCCAGGTCAGCTCCACGGGAGGCGTCGACGCACTCGCCGTACCGCACACGGTGACGCCGTGCGCCTCGGCGGCGGCGTAGTCGATGACGCTGTTGCGCATCCCCGAGGCGACGAGCAGCCTCAGCCGCGGCAGACGGGCGATCAACGAGCCGGGGAACGGGACGCGTTCGCGCAGGGTGACGACGATGTCGTAGTCGGCGAGGGCCGTGGCGAGGGCGTCCTCGCCGTCGAGGTGCTCGCGCAGTGCGACGACCTCCACCTGATCCTCGATCACCGACCAGTCGGCCGACTCGGTGGCCACACCCTGGAAGTCGTCCAGTACCGCGCAGCGAAGTCGCACGTCGCCTCTCCCTTCCCCGCGGCGACTGTACCGGCAGGTCCGGAGCGGGCGCCGGGCGCCATACACCAGCCAAACGGAACGTGAACTGTTTCTTTCTGTCTGGTGTACAACTCTTCACCCTCTTCTTACGTCGAACTGGCGAACAGCGGCGTTTGCCCCACCACGCGCCTGCCATCTTTGAAGAGGAATCCTGCTGATGACGATCCGTCGGTTGTGTGGTGTCCTGCGCGTGCGCGGGGCGGCCGACCTGCTCCTCGTACTCCTGCTCGGCGCCGGCTTCGCCGCGCTGCCCGTCTTCGCGCTGCTCCCGTCCCTGTGGGGCTTCGCCGCGGCGTCGGCGGTGACGTATCTGGCGGACGAGGTGCTGCACTCCAGGGCTCCGGGCTTCGTGCGCAGGCTGGCGACGCTGCAGCTCACCCGCCCGCTGCGGTTCGCCGTCCGCACGGTGATGCTGCTCGCGCTGGCCAGCCGGATGGACGCGCCGGACGAGGTGCTGGTCGCTGCGCTCGCTGTCTTCAGCGCCCACTTCGCGATGATGATGCTGTACACGGCGGTGCATCATGCGATCCGCCGGCGCCGGGTGCTGCCGCTTGTCGTGCGCAACCTCGACATGAGCGGGCTGCCCGTCCCGAAGCAGCCGCCCGCCCTCCTCTACCGCCGCTTCCTGCGCAAGCTCCTCCACCTGGACCTGCCGGCCCACGCCGGCCTCCTCGCCGCGCTGGCCGCCGGGACCTGGGGACCTGCGTACACCGGCTTCGCGCTCACCGTCGGTGTGACCGTGGCGGGCGTCCTCGCGCTGCTGGGCCAGTACCGCAGGGTCCGCCGCATGCCCACCCGGGACGAGGTGTTCGCCGAGGTCAACCGCCAACTCGCCGGATACCGCCCCGAGGTGGCGCTGTACTTCAGCTTCGCCTCCGTCTCCCGGGACTTCATGTACCAGGTCAACATGTGGATCGAGACGCTGGAGCAGCTCGACCTGCGCCCGGTCATCATCCTTCGGGAGCGTGCCTCGTTCCGTCATCTCAGCCGCACCTGGATCCCGGTGGTCTGCGTCCCCAAGGCCGACGACCTGGCCGAACTGGAGCTGTCCGGCGTCCGGGTCGTCCTCTACCCGGGCAACGCGGGCAAGAACGTGCACATGCTGCGGGTGGCCGAGGCCAAGCACGTCTTCATCGGCCACGGCGACAGCGACAAGCTCGCCAGCAGCAACCGGGTCAGCAAGGTGTACGACGAGATCTGGGTGGCCGGCCGCGCGGGCCGCGACCGCTACCAGCGGGTCCGGCACGCCATCAGCGACAGCGCCATCGTCGAGGTGGGCCGCCCGCAACTCTCCCCGATCCGCCTGCACGCCGAGCACACACCCGGCCTGCTCCCCGTCGTCCTCTACGCGCCCACCTGGGAGGGCTGGAGCGACGACGACTGCCACACCTCGCTGATCCCGATGGGCGTTCCCCTGATCGAGCAGCTCCTCGCGCAGAACGTCCGGGTCATCTACAAGCCGCACCCGCTCACCGGCAAGCGCTCCGCCGAGGCGGCCGCGGCCGACAAGGCGATCCGCGAGCTGCTGCGGGCCGACAACGAGCAGCGTGGCGCGGCGGAGGCGGAGGCCGCGGTCGCCGCGGCGAAGCCCCGGCTGCAGGAGATACAGGCCCGCCTCGACGAGCTGGCCGGCCGGCTCGGCGGCGACGACGCCGAGCAGCTGCGCGAGGCCCGGGTGCCCGACCGCGCGGGGGCGGCCGAGTGGCAGGAGCTGCGCGCCGAGTGGCACCGGATCTTCTGGGAGAGCCGGGGTCCGGTCCGCCACAACGTGATCCTCAAGCAACTGCCCGCCCTCTACGAGTGCTTCAACCAGGCGGACATCCTCATCAGCGACGTGTCGTCGGTCGTCGCCGACTTCGTGGCCGGCCTCAAGCCGTACGTCCTCACCAACGCCCGCGACCTGCCCGACGACGAGTTCCGGGCCGCCTACACCACCGCCGGCGGCGCCTACCTCCTCGACCGCGAGTGCACCCGCCTTCCGGAGATCCTGAACGCGGTCCGGGCGCCGTACACCGACCCGATGACCCTCGACCGCCGCACCCTCAAGGAGTACGTCCTCGGCCCGGACCACCCCACTTCCATGGAGCGCTTCAACGCGGCGGCGAATGCATTGGCGGCGCGGGCGGCGGCGGAACGCGCGGAAGGGGACGAGGGGGACGAGGGGGACGCGGGGGGCGCAGGGGGCGCGGGACTGGCGGCCTGAGCGGGGGAGGGGGCCGAGCGGTATCTGAAGCTGTGGCGGCCTGAGCGGGGGAGGGAGGAGGGCCGAGCCGTGTCCGGGGTTGGCTGCGTCAGTCGAGGTCGCCCGGAAACAGCCAGTCCAGGTAGGTGTCCAGCGCGGCCTCCAGATCGGCCCGGGTGAAGGTCCCCGGGGCGCTGACCGCGTCGAACACGAGGCCGTCGGTGACGGCCAGCAGCAGCCGCGCCTCGACCTCCGGGTCGGGCCGCGGCCCCCGGCGCGGGGCGGGCACCGTGCTCAGCACCTGCCGCAGCTCGGCATGGATCGCGGCCAGCGTCTCCCGCTGTACGACCGCGAGCACGGGCGAGGTGGCGGCGCGGACGGCGAAGGCGACGTACACACGGCACTCCGCGAGCCGCGCCTCGTCGAGCGGCAGCAGTTCACGCAGGGCCGCCGCCAGCGCCGCACGCGGTCCGGTGCGCGCGTCGAGGCCGAGCTGTGGGTCCGCTTCCGCGAGGGCCTGCGCTTCACCTGGCACCGCGGAACCGCCCACGTCCTGCCCGAAGACGACCCCTACGCCCGCCGGCGCCGCCTCGGCCGCCGGCACCCGCTGCGGGCGCTCAACGCGGTGGTGGTGCGGGTGATGGGGACGGAGCTGGTGACGGTGCGGGTGGATCTCGGGCCATGCACCGGCAGGAACGTGCCGTTCACGGCGCGATAGCCTGGCGATCATGGGGGACTGGGAGATGCGGCCGGCGTCGATGGCGGACGTCGAGCCGATGGCCGAGCTGCGGGCCGTGGTGATGCGGGCGGATCTGGAGCGGCTCGGGCGCTACGACGAGCGGCGGGTGCGGCAGCGGCTGCGGGACGGGTTCGCACCGGCGCACACCTGGGTGATCGAGGCGGGCGGCGCGTTCGCCGGCTGCGTCGCGCTGCGCCCGGCCGAGGACGCCCACTGGCTGGAACACTTCTACCTGGCCCCGCACTTGCAGGGCAGCGGCATCGGCGGGGCCGTACTGCGCGAGCTGCTGAAGTGGTGCGACCGTGACGGCACCCCGGTCCGGCTGCAGGTGCTGCAGGGCAGCCCGGCCCGGCGGCTGTACGAGCGGCACGGCTTCACCCTCGAGACCGAGGACCCGATCGACGTGTTCATGCTCCGCAAGCCGGCCTCGGCCGCGCCCTGACCTTCGGTGCTGTCTCCCGATATTCGCGAGAGATCGGCAGGGGCCCGGGGATAACCTCCCGCGGTGACCTCACCCGACCGCCCCCTCGTGGCCCCCGATTTCGCCGTACCGCACCCGCCTGCCACCGACCGCTTCCGCCTGGAGCCCCTCGGCCCTCAGCACAATGCTGCCGATCACGCCGCCTGGACCTCCAGCATCGCCTACATTCGGGCCAACCCCGACTTCACCGGCCGCTCCTGGCCGCCTCCAGGGGGCATGCCCCTGGAGGCCAACCTCGACGACCTGCGCCGGCACGCGCAGGACTTCGACCGGCGCGTCGGATTCACCTACACCGTCCTGTCGGTCCCTGGGGACGACGTCATCGGCTGTGTCTACATCTACGGCTCACGCCAGGACCCCGGTGTCACCGGCGTCCGCTCCTGGGTCCGGGCGGACCATGCTTCCCTCGACGCCGAGCTCTACCGCGTCGTCAGTGACTGGCTGGCCCGCGAGTGGCCCTTCGAGCGTGTGGCGTACGCGCCTCGCGTCTCTCCGAACGGCGGTGAACTCGGTCGAATGAGCCGGAAACTGAATGAGCCGGAACTGAATGAGCCGGAAACCGAGACGGCCGCCCAGGGTTCCTAGAGCTGACCTCGCCACCACGGCACGTCCAGGCTTTCGGCCGGGATGACCTTGGCTCTCGCCAGGATCTTCTCGTCGAGGGCCCGCACGACAGCGCGCAACTCACGCGCGCTCTTCTTGGGCAACGCGTGAAGCGCGGCTTCGAGATGATCCCGGAAGCTGACGCCGTAACACCCGCACTCAGGGATACCGCAGTCAGGACCTGCGAGCGGATCCACAAGGTGCCTGAGAGGCAGCTGGGCAAGGGCCTTCCAGTGCCAGAACGCTTCTTCCGTGGCTTCGGGCCAGAAGCGGGTCCGTTCCAGCCGACTGAGGTCAGCTGCGCAAGATCCCGAAAGGCGATCGATGAGCGGGTAATGACGCCGCCTCAAGAGGCGGACCGGGAGTTCACCCCGAAGGGCTGACGGGCGCCTACGCGGCATTGCCCCTTTGCTTGTCGGTCATGAGGGCAAGGTACAACCCCATGCGCCCGGTGGCCATCACGTTTCTGACGGCCTCAGGACCTGTACTTCCGGGCGAGGCTATGGTGCGTTCGCCATCGAGGATGACGCTCTGGGGAGGGGCTTTGGGAGCCAAGACGGGTTTGCTGGTGTACGCCGACGGTGACGTGCCGGAGTTGCTGCGCCAGGTGGACGCGGCGAACCTTGACCGGACTACCGCCATGATGCGGCGGCTCTACCCAGGCTGGGAGATGAAGGAATGCGGGGGTTCGAACCTCTGGGACGGCGTCTACCCCCCGAAGGGAACGACGTACGCGGCCAGCTGGCCGGGCGTGGACGTCATCGGCGACCAAAGGGTGATGATCGACTCCCCCTCCCAACTCCCGGAACACCTCGTGGCAGCAAGCGCCGGCCGACGACTCGTCCTGCATGCGATGCACAGCGTCGTCGACTGGCTGGCGTTCGCCGTCTGGGAGGACGGGCGCCTCGTCCGCTCCCTGAGTCTGTCCCCGGACAGCGGCACCATCGAGAACATCGGCGAACCGCTCCCCTTTGAATTGCCCTACTGGGCTGGAGACCGCCCGGCCAACATCGTCCCCTGGCCCGACGAGGAGGAAGAGTCCTATCCCCTGCCCTTTCACCCCTTGGACCTGGGCGAGGACGCGTTGCGTGCGCTCTGCGGCTTCATCCAGGAAGGCCGTCCACAGCCCGATGATGTCGACGCGGAGGCCATCGAGTTGTACGGATTCCATGTACAAGACCCGCATGTGCCTGCTCGTGCCGAGCAGGAATCGGCACTACGGAGGGCGGTTGAAGCGATGCAGCCGTCGCGCGTTTAAACGCTGGGGCCTGATGGTTCGTTGGTTGAGCGCGACGGCCTGTAGCTCAGCTCAGCCACAACTGATCACCGGCGGCCGTGACCTGCGGCCGTCTAACCGATCAAGGCCCTGATCTGCTGCTGAGCTGTCGCCAGCTGTCGACGTTGGTCATCGCTGAGCGCCCTTCCACGGCCCGAGGACGGCCCGGGAGGGTGCTCTTGCGTGAGCACCGCATTAGGGGTGTGGCAGACCGGGTGGAGCGGCTCCGCTGTCAGCGGTTGCTCGTGGTGCCGATGTCGACGATGTGGTTGTACCGCTCCACCAGCACGAAAAGCTTGATCTTCTGCGTCGTCTCCCCGCTGCCGAAGGTCAGGGTAACGATGACCTCATGGCCGTTACCCACGGCGCCGTTGTCGGTCACCGTCCACTTCCGCGGGACGTTTTGGGCACGCAGGACACCGTCCGCCGCGTGCTTCTTCTCCCAGGCCGCCAGTCGCTTGGCGAAGTCGGGCGTCAGGTAGTGCTTGCGGAGCACCGTTTCCAGCGTGGCGTCCGGGTCCGTGTAGTCGCCGATCGCGTCGATGTACGCGCCGTAGAAGTCGGCGACCCGGGTCACCACTTGGCCGCTCGTGCCGCTGACGGACTGCGGTGCGGCGTCGGACGACTTTGCGGGGGCATGGACGGATGCCTGTGCCGACACCTGCGTCGACACACCGAGTCCGACAGCCAGGACGAGGCCGGCGGCGACGGCCGCGCGGCGGCCCGGACGGCGGTGTGAGGGGGACTTCCTGTTCATGTGCATCTTCCTTTTCTCTTCCGTATGTGGTTGCTCTCGGCCCGGTGTCTTCGTGCCGGGGCCGTCGTGTGGCTATCGCCTTTTCGGGTCGGCGGGCGCTGCCCCGGAGTCATGAACATCTGCTGCTGCGCGGACCCATTCCCCCCTGCCGCGGCTCGGGGTGCGATCGACGACACCAAGTCCTGCTGAATCGCGCCGAATGGCCCTGTCAGTGGTCGATTGGCCGCCCTCCCCACCCCCGTGGCGGAGGGCGGCCCCGGTCATGCGGTCAGCGGAGCTTGTCCACGGCCCGTGACGGCCGTCTTCTTGGAGGCCTTCACCGGCGCATGCCCGAAGTCGCGAGACGGGTGTCAAAGACGCCCCAGGAGGTCACCGTGTGCAGGCCGTATCCGTGCCTGCCCTCTTCGACAGGCAGCGTGCCGTAGTCCTTCAGCGTGGCCTCGTTCTCCGGGCCGGCCTTCTCGATGCGTGCGCACAGGACTCGACTTCGTTGCTCGGCCGCGAGAAGCGCCCCTTCGCCACAGCCGTCCCGGACAACTGCACGCTGACCTGACGGACGGTCGCTCCTGTCGAGTTCGGTGCGGCGCTCCCGGTACCAGGTCCGGGCTGTCGCCGCCCAGCGCCATGCGTAGACAGCGGTCCTGTTCCACCGCCTCCGGTACGCAGGCGGTGACCTTGCCGACCGTTCAGGACGAGCTTGGACACGACGGGAGTTGGGCCGCCGTGAGGAAGCCGACGCCTTGGCCGCGACGTTTGCCAGTGTGGCGAGCGTCGTGCCGAGGGCGAGCCCGTGACGGCGAGTGCGAGGGGCGGGCCTGCTCGGGTGCGCCGGGGCATGGGTGTCTCCCGTGGATGAGTGCATGAGTGTCGTTGGTCGCCCGCTGCCGACTGGCCGGTCCGGTCCTGGTCGGTGCGACACCAAGAGCATCAGCCGTCACGACGGCTCGGCGCAACGCCGGACACCCGCCCGGCGAGGGTGGAACCATCCCAGCCCATCTGACGTGCAGGTATATGGACCGCCTGAGATACGGGGACACGTGGGAGGTTGGGGGAGCGGTGTCGACCGAGGACGACGTCGAGCAGTTCGCGGCGCTGCTGCGCCGGCTGAAGGACCGCACGGACCGGAGCTACGGCTCCCTGGCCCGCCGTCTCGGCATGAACACCTCCACGCTGCACCGCTACTGCGCGGGCGAGACGGTCCCGCAGGACTACGCCCCGGTGGAGCGGTTGGCCGCCTTCTGCGGAGCAACACCGGAGGAACGCCTCGATCTGCACCGCCTGTGGCTGCTCGCGATGACGGCACGACAGCGGCCGAGGGCGGGTGAGGAGGCAGCGGAGCCGACAAAGACCGAAGGGGCACTGAAGCCGACAGGGGACGAGCGGGCTTCGGGTCCGGACAGCCGGACGGCGGGGCGTGCGGGTGGCAGCACGTGCCGTGTGGGTGGTGGCGCCGACGGCATCGGTGGTGACGGGGGCGGCACGAGCGGTTCACCGCCGCGACTCGATGCGGGCGCCCCCGACGCCGCACTGGCTGCTCCCGACGCTCCGGGACCGGGCAGTCGCGAGTCGACGGCCCAGTGGGATGCGGTCCGCTCAACGGGACGGCCCTGGTACCGCCGTCGCCGTACCGTCGTCGGCGCAGCCACGGCGACCGTACTGCTGGTGACGCTGGGCAGTATGTCGGCGCTGTCGGCCGACCGGTCTCACGACAACTCCGCCAAGGCCCCCGGTCAGTCCCGTACGACAGGAACCGGTACGTCACACCACCCCTCGGCCACTGCGGCCAGCCCCTCCCGCAGCCGCTCTTCGGCCTCGCCCTCCACAGGAGTACGGGCTTCAGAGAGCCCCGAGTCGAAGGGCGGATCGTCGGCGGAGACGAAGAGCGACGCCCCCGTGCCAACCGGTGTGCCACTCACGTGGACCGCCGACTCGCAGATCTGGGACGGCGGTTGCGGGCACGACTACGTCATCGGGAAGGAGCCGGCCCAGGTGCCCCCGCCACCGGCAGAGCAGGACGCCGGAGTGTGGGCAGCGACGCAGCAGGCGGTACCTGGGCGGCAGACGATGGTGCAGATCTCGGTGCAGGGGAAGTCGTCCACGGCCGTGGTCCTCGCGGCCCTCCGGGTCCGTATCGTCAGCCGCGGCACCCCGGTCAACGGCAACGCGTACGCCATGGGCCAGGGCTGCGGCAGTGATCTGCCGCCCCGCAACTTCTCCGTGAACCTGGACGTCGACCGCCCGATCGCCCACGCGCGCCCCGGCAACGACAGCGGAAGGCCCGTCCCCGCGGTGCAGTTCCCCTACCGCGTCTCCGCCGAGGACCCGGAGGTGCTGCAGGTCACCGCGACGACCGAGGCCTACGACTGCAACTGGTACCTGGAACTCGACTGGTCATCCCAGGGCCGCACCGGCACGGTCCGCATCGACGACCACGGCCACCCGTTCCGCACCAGCAGCATCAAGGGCCTGCCCCACTACTGGTACGGCACGAACGACCACGGTGTGCGTCAGTGGGTACCCACCGACTCTTGAGGGAACGTGGGAGCTGTTCGGGCCATTTTCGCGATGTGACCATTCCCCGTCACCCAGGCCCATGCTGCTGGAGGGGCCGGTTGCTGCCGCTTCGGCTAGGAACGCCCGCTGCGTTCCACTCAGGTTCGGTGTCGGCTCCGGCATGACACCTGTCATATGCAATACCGGATGCAGAGCACTGGGGCTCGCGGGTCGACGTCCGTACGGTACTTCTCATGACGAAGAGCAACGGGGAGAACCCACAGAAGACCGACATCAAGGTGAGCCTGATCGGCGGTCATCGCCTGGCAGGAGCCACCCTCCACGAGAGGACCGTCACTGCTTCCCTCATCGGTGGTGCCGACGTCGATCTGACGGACATTGACATCCCGGACGGCACCGAGCTGCGCATCACCAAGTTGAGCCTGATCGGCGGCGTCAGCCTCAAGGTCCGCCACGACGTCCGGGTGGAGGTCCACGGGCTGCGCCTGGGCGGAGTGAAGGACGATGGTCCGAGCGAGCCGGGTGGCCCGACGGTCCGGATCGACGCCTGGGGCCTGGTTGGCGGCGTCAGCGTCAGCCGCGCCTAGCTAAAGTCCAAAAAGGCCCACCAACCTCCCACAGGCAGACGACAGATGATGGATCGACAGCCGAGACGCAGATGTCGCTGGGGTCGTGGCCAGTGGACACGGTGCGTGACCGTCGCCCGCGCCGTATCTTCACTGCATGCTGGACAGGTGCACGCTTTCCAAGTCTGTTGGTGGCCCGCCAGGCCCGATGCCGAGGCGTTCACCTGGGTTCATGTCCGTCCGGCTGTTGATCGGGAGCCGACGGCCGAACCCTCCTGAACGGCGGCGTCCGCCCCTGAATGAGACGGAAACTGAGACGGACAGCCTGGGCCGTCGTGCGCTGGTACACCGAGCACCTCGTCCGCCGGCATCAGTAGCCGACGAAGTTGAGCTGTCGGCGGTTGTCAGCATTGGTCATCGTTCAGCGCTCTTCCACGGCCCATAGACGGCCCAGCTCAGCACCGGAGTCTCACTCCGTCCGGGGCGTCTCCCGGTGTCGCCAGCCCTGGGCCCGCCAGGTCAGCGCGAGACCAGCCAGCATGAGCAGGCTTTGACCATGGAAGGGCACCAGCCACGCCGCCGTGAGGCTCGCCGCGATCAGCAACGCCCCGGCACCCCATACGCGAGGCTGTTTCACTCCCTTGCGCACCCAAGGGAGTGCGACGCGCCCAGTCGCCACGGCCAATGCGCCGGTCACGTACAGTATCAACGCCATCACGAGGATGATTACAAGAACGACGGACGACACACGACCCTCCCCGGCGCCTTCTCCTAGGCACTCGCCGTAAGGATCTCAGCGCTCAACCACGGGGCACAATGCCGGAACCTGGCGGGCTACAACCCCCACTTGCAGACCCGCGGGCACCCCCTTGACTCGGACCACCGCTTTAGGAGCGAGGCGAGGTGGATACCGCCCTGACCTGTGAACTGTCCACATGGGCGGACCGATGCCCGGCCGTCCGTCGGCTACTGCCGTTCCCCGTGACTCCCCGCTGGATCTGGCACGGGAGTGGCACGCCTGGGTCCGTCCTCCCTGGACTCTCTCGATGATCAGTAGTTGAACGTCGGGAGATTGAGGTATCCGAGGGTGATGAGCCCGGCTCCGATGATCGCGACAGTCGAGGAGAAGGACACGCCGACTGCTAGCAACAGAGCACCGGCCCCCCAGATCCTCGGGTGCTCGACGTTGCGCTGTAGCCATCGGCCGGGTACTCGCCCGAGTGAAAGCGCGTACATGCCGACTACGAGGCCTGCGAATTGCAGCGCAGTGATCGCGACCCACCCACCCACCACTATGAGCAAGGCGCCCAGTGCCACGTCCTACCTCCTCGCGAGGCCGCGATCTGACAGCCGGAGGCAGTGTGACACAGGGGCGAGATACTGAAGGCGCGAGGGTGAGCCGTTGGTCGACAGCAGGACTCGAACCTGTGACCTCATCCTTTTCAGGTCGATCACGGGGATGCGGCAGCGTCGGCCAACCGGCGCTGTGCCTCGGCCGACCGTCCACTGAGGTCCGGCGCCGACCGCCACTATTCGCGCTTGTTGGTGTCAGCCGATCCATGCGGTCTTGACAAGCATTACTGCGCGCCCCCTTGCATGCCATCACGGTGACGGCCCGCCTCTCGATGCGAACTATGGGCACAGTGGTCGCTGGGGCCGGCCTGGCACGTCAGCCAGTCATCTCGGGCCGGTGGTGGGTCGTTGCGGTCGCGGTGGTTGCTGTACTTCGTTGCTGTACAGATCCCTTGGAGAGCGGCGTATCTGCGCCGCGGTCGGCACTGATGGTCCCTGTGAGTCCCTGCTGGCTCCACCTAGCTGGCGCGCAGGGGATCTTGCGCACCGCCCGAGTGCTCGATACAACCGCCTTGTGGCAAGCAACTCCGAGCTGAAGGCACGGTGGACCAAGGACAAGGCGGGAGCCGTCCTGGCCTCCACAACCGCCTTTCTCTTCACGTCCAGCCCTGCCCATGAAACGGCGAACCACCTGCACTACGAGTACGCCCATGTGGTCGCCGCTCTCGTCAGCTTGGCGGTTGCATGCATCGCTTACTGGGTGGGGCTGGGCGCAATGACGAAGCTTCCCTGACGGTTCTCGGTCGGTTCAGCGGAGCTGGACGCGTCCTCGCTCAGATGCCGAAGAAGTGAAGGGCCGGGTCCCTGACCTGCGGCCACGTAATCGATCAACGCTGCGACCTGCGACTTAGCTGTCGGTGGTTGTCAGCGTTGGTCGTCGTTGAGCATCCTCGGATGGCCCAGCGACGGCCCCGGATCCGATCGAGTCACGCAGCGTGCGGCTCATGAACCGCACGCTGGCGCCAGCGATCACGCGTGGAACTTGTAGAAGACCACCATGAGCCCCTCCGAGGCGATCCCCGCGCATGCGAACAGCAGGAACTTCGCGAACGTGTATCGCCCCAGCCACGACGTGTTCTGACCTCATGCACTGTGTGCCCGCCCGGAGGAGCGACGCGACGACGGGTGCTTGATGGGTCCGGATCAGGCGGCGGCACTGCTCGACTGGATCCGGCGCCGGCCTCGTGGAGGCGAGCGACTGCACGCCTTCTTCGCCACCTTGTACTACTGCGGTCCGCGTCCCGAGGAAGCCGTAGCCATGCGAGTGAAGGACGTGACACTGCCCGGTCCCGATGCGGACGACCAGTGGTGCGAGCTGCTGATCCACACGGCCACGCCAGAGGTCGGCAAGCAATGGACGGACACGGGCGAGATCCACGAAGAACGGGACCTGAAGGGCCGCGCCGAGGGCGAGACGCGCACTGTGCCGGGGCATCCCGCCCTGACGCGCATCCTTCGGCAGCACATCGAGGACGAACAGCTCCAGCCTGGGGATCTGCTGTTCCAGGGTGAAACGGGAGGCATTCTCGCTGGCTCCGTCATCCGTCGGGCGTGGCGCAATGCCCGCAAGGCTGTGCTGCCGCCCCACGTCTTCGAGTCGCCCACGGGGAAGCGCGTGTACGACAACCGGCACACGCGCCTGACGAAGTGGCTGAACGATGGGATCCCGCCCGCGCACGTGGTGGACTGGGCCGGAAACAGTGTCCCCGTGCTACTGGCCACCTACGCCCGGTGTGTCGAGGGGCAGCTTCCTGATCTCAAGAGGCGGCTCGAAGCTGCGGGGGATCTTCCCGAGCTGCCGGACACCGGCTGAGTGTCCCAGCCAAAAACTTCGACACGGCCACCCGCGAAAACCCGGTGACAGCCGGACAGCCCCGGAGCCTTCCCTTGATCGTCAGGGGAGTGCCTGGGGCTTTGTCGTGTCTCGCGAAACATGCCCTGACCAGCAAAAAGCCCTCCCGGGCGGGAGGGCGAGGGATGGCGCCCCCGGCAGGACTCGAACCTGCGGCCAAGCGCTTAGAAGATGCGGGCAGGCCTTGGTGATTCGACCCGATCGGCGTACGCCAGCACCGGGCCGGACCGCTGGAGGTCGCTGCCGTCTGCCGTCGTTGCCGTCAGGATTGCCGTCACCGCGAGCGATGGGGCCGGGAGGACGTCCGCTGCTGTTGGCGCGCGAGCGGTACGTGCGGTGAACCCTCTTCAGGTGGTGTGCGCTCCCTTTGTGCGCTGTTGCCACCTTGTGTGACTCGCCTGGGCGCAGCACGGTTTAGGTGGACGCTGCTCGGTGCCTGCAGGACCACTAGGGAAGGGCGGTACGTTGTGGGTTCAGCCAGTCAGTGGGCACGTGAGACCTTCGGGGACATAGCCAGCGAACTGGCCGATATCATCCCGGCTTGCCTCGTCCGGGCTCATGATCGGGCACGCACCGGGCAGGAGGGCGTCCATACCCAGACGCTCGAAGCCTACGGACATGGCCTCTACGCTGTGCAATACGAGGAACTGGCCGCCGGCATCTCCGGACTCGGGGAACAAGTACGCCTGCAAGGACGAACGATGATGCTCGTCCGCGGCCACCTGCTGTATCCCCTCCGCTACGCGAAGAAGGACGTGCCTGTCACGGCTGCACGTCTCCGTCGGGCCACGGGTTTCCGAGCAGAACTGATCCGGCGACACGGCCCGCCTCCTCTGCAGCAGGCATTCGACCTGGATTGGGGAGAACTTGAGGACTCCGAGGTGCACCCAGACCTGGAGCTGCTCCCCGAAGACGTGGGGCTCGTCCTCGTCGCCTACGCCTGCTCCATGGGGGAGGGTGTCATGCGTATTGAGTGGGGTTCCGCGGAACTGCGCCGCGAGGACCGGTACCTGATCTGGCATCGTCACGAGCCGCTGCCCATCGCAGGTTGACCCCGAGCGGTGAGCGAGCTAGCCGCCGACGAGACGCCTAACGCCCTTGCGAACCCTGCTGGCTCTCCGGGCGTGATTATGGAGATCCAGGTAGTCAATCTCGTCAGCGCGTCCGTTTCTTTTGAGGCGAACGAGTGCTCCGCGGGGATCATACTCGGGCAGCTCAATACCGATGCCGTGATACCGGGCAGCCGCTTCTACCCATTCTGCAGCAGGATTGTATGAGTAAACCCTTTGGCGGCGAACCCTTACGATGGGGAGCTTGGGCCCCTCATAGATGTCGATTCTTCCCGACGCGGGAGGCATAGCCGGCATGAACATTAGACACTTCTCCAGCATGCCATTCTGGCGGATCCATCGAGCCTCGCGGAATGTTCCCTCCTTCACCGAAGGGAGCATCACGATTAGATCCGCTTTCTCCGCGAGCCTTACGAACGTATTCCACCAGTTCTTGTCAGAGGTAAGAAGGCGCGCTGCACCCTCGGCTTCTCCAGGCTTTCCCAGCGCCACGAAAAGCCGGTCACGCTTGAAAGCCCTTCGAAATACCAGCTCCATGTCAATATGCTGAGCGGGCTTACCATCGCTAGTTTGCGCGCCCGACGGGAGCTGAGCGGTACTGAAAAAGGGCCGCAGATAGAGCACGTAACTTTGGTGCGTTTCTGATTTCCCCTGAATTATAGATGAGAGTAACTTCTCGGAGTCCTCATCAATTCGATGCTGATGTCGAAGGTTGTCAAACTTCCACAAGTAGACGAAGGCATGCATGATGAAAAAGTGAGAGGCTAAGGCGGCTACTAAGTACCGGCCATCAAAGGGCGCGCCTCGGTGAGACCACCCGATAACACCCCACGGAAGCCCCGCCTTAATAAAAAGGTACGCCGGCACCAGTACGAACGGTGCGAATAGGCGACTGAGCCAGGTGGGCTGATGGTTGATCATTCGATTGATAAGTTCGCAGGCGACCGCCACACCAACGTACCCCAGAAGGAGGAGTATGCCGTGCCGCCAGACCAGCCAGCCAAATACAGAGAACGCGGTGGCAGCCAAAATCAGTGTAAATACCGCCAAGATGCAAGAGCAGCTACGCCCGGCCTCCTTGGACCATCCCCCTGCATACAGGTCATCGATACCCGGGTTCACCAGTGCGGCTATCACAAACACGCCTATAAACCCGAGAAATACAAGGACCCCTTCCTTCCAAAGCAGCACCAGGAGCATGCAAACGGCCGCAAGCCATACGAGGCAGCACCCAAGTACCCCAACGGCCACCCCAGAAAAGCATCCGATGGAACCTAAATTACGCCACCTCAAGACAATGCCTCCTAGCTTTGCTCCGTCAATGACGGGGCCCTAAGCTTGATTGCCATGTGACGGTGCACTCTAGCGCACCCGTGAGCGCGAGAGTGCTTTCCTTGCATAATCGATCACTACCGTTCGGTTCAATGTGGCTGAAGTTGTCAGTTGTAACGGTTGCACACGGCAATGCGACTTCGTGAGCTCGCGGTTCGCTGCGCCCATCCAGGTCCGGGCGGTCGCTACAGGCAGCGAGCTCCGAAGTAGCGACACGGCCCCTGCCGATCCGGGGCTAGGGAAGCCCAAAGATCCGCAGGGGCCGTGTCGCGACGCAGGCTTTTCCGTCAGCGGCCTGGGAAGCCTGGATGACAGGGCGATGTGAAGTGGACAAACATACAGATCGCCTCAAGAACAATAGGAGTTGTTCTTCTTTCGCGCACGGCCATTCTCAATGAGCTTGACTCTTGTTCGCCGCGCATCAAAAGCATCTTGGATCCAGCTCTTTAGCGATGAGCCACTGTCTGGATACGCATAATACCGCGCATACCCAATATCCGCCCCATCCTCTCTTACGACATTGTCGTCGACCCTGGCCGGCAGAGCTCCACCTGTCCTTTTGCCAGAAGGTAGCTGAATTGCCATTAGTCCATTCAGGCGGTTCACTCTATCTTTACGCAATGAGCTATAAACCTCCCAGTCCACGAACTTTCTGGCCCATGTGCACTTCCCCGTCATGACAATGGTGACGGTAGAGTCAGCCAGATACTTACTCCTAATGCGATCCAATATATAGTCGTTGTCTTCGCTTTCAATCACCGGATCATCTTCGGAGACGCCAATGGCTCGCGGAATGAAGTAGTCGCCGAACGACTCGACGAAGGAAAGCACTTCTTCCGCATCTACCGCGTGGTAGCTAAGGAAGCACTTATGGCGGACAGGTGAATCGGCCTTGTATTCAAGCTGCCGAGAGATTGAAATCAGCCGAGCCTGGGCCACTCTGTTCTGGTAGGTGAGGGTCACGCATTTCTCCTTGCAGCTCTTAGTCCTACTCTCCGTGCCAGCCACATGGTGTGTTCTCGGCTGATGGCTTGCTCGGCAGAAACAACGTAGTCTGACCACTTATCCTCGTCCGTGATATTTCCTCCAGTTGCTTGCACAAAGCTGAGCTCGGCAGCAGTCAGCGAATAGGCTGAAGCCAGGTTGTCGAATTGCTTAACCTCCAGCCAAGCGCCCCCAGCAGCAATGGCTGCTGCAACTGCGCCTCCTGCGTCAACGTTGGACACATCTAGCAGGGTGGCGACAGTCACAATGACCCCGACTATCTCGCACGAGACTAGAGCCAATCGCCAGCGCTGTGACTTTTGCTCGTTCTCTTTGGCCTTCTTCTCGTACCATGCCTGCTGATCCAGCACTCGGGATTCAAGATAGAACCTTCTGCGAGATGCCAGGTCGGCACCCCTCACCCGGCGCATCTTAGGTGTGACTTGACTGGCCCCCACAGTCAAGCCGGCCAAGCTGGCAGATGATTCTCTGAATAGATCCTGGATACGAGCCAACAGCACCTCTTCGGCCCTGTCGGGTGGGAGGCTTGAGGGGAACGGATCGGCAACCGCCATGTACCGCCAAGCCAACGTTTTGGCGGATTCCGCCAGCGCCCTTCCGTGATACCAGCGCTCTTCCGGCCTATCTCGCAAGAGATGCACCTCTAGCAACAGAGCGGCAGTGAAGGAAACCAGAGCAAAGGTCGCGGAGACCTTCTCGACCCAAGTCCCATCCTTACTGCTGGCTGTGAAGATTCCGGCGATAGCTGCCAGAACAGCCAACTGAAGTCGCCCCCGAGTCCAGCGCAGGTACTCTCTTTGTGATTTCTTTGAAATTCCATCAGCCGACTTGAAAATACCGGGAAGGTCGTCTTCGGTAATAGGCGGTTGTAGCAGCGACACGTGGTCCCCGTTCTGGCGGCCCGACTGGGAGCACAGGTTAGCGCTTCCTGCACGGGCGATGGGCCCCCTCGGGAAGAGTGAGGGCGGCGGAGCGGCTTTGGGCTGGAGCTGCTTTGGGGCGAGTGATCATGGCCCCGTAAGCTTCCGGCGAGTCGGGCAGTCTGTGGACCTGCCCGTTAAAGCACGACGTTGGGGCCATGATCTTAGAGGCTCGCCCCAAAGTGGCTGCCTAAAGCCGTGGAGCCGACCGCCCCAGCCACAGAGGGTGTCTCCCGCTTCATGCCCGCAGCCGCCGAGCGCGCCGCCGGGCGCGGCCAGCCGGGGCGCAGACAGGAGGCAGGCCGCGCCGCAGAGGCGGTGCGCGCCCGCGCCGTGCGCGGGCTCTTGATGAAGTAGGGAAACTCTTATCCCGCTGGGATGAGCCGCCGTCCGTCATGGCTCCTCACGTGCGGGCCGTTGCCGTCCAGGGCATCCAAGAGCCGGACTGCGAAGACCTCGGACATGCGCTCTGCGACCTCTTCGGGCGTGAGCCAGTCGACGGCTGTCGACTCATTGGACGTGCGCTCGGTGCCGCCAGAGGGCTTGCACCTGAAGACCAGGGCGACGATGCCTCGGGCTGTGTTCTTGTACACGCCGGTGAGTTCGTCCACCTCGACGTGGATGCCGGTCTCCTCCAGGACCTCGCGGGCGACGCCGGCCTCCGGGGTCTCCTCGAGTTCGAGTACACCGCCGGGCAGTTCCCAAGTGCCGTTGTCGGCGCGGCGGATCGCCAGGAGTCGGCCGTCGTCGCGTACCACTACCCCCGCGACGGACACGGAGTGCAGTGGCGTTGACTGGCCTTCCTGGGCGCTGTTACTCATGTACAGGAGCATAGGAGGAAGAGAAGGACTATGGGAACCGCGGTAGGAGGTGAGAGGTCCGTACCTCGGTACGTACAGATCGCCGAGGAGATCGTGCAGCAGATCCGGGCGGGTGTCCTCAAGCCTGGTGAGATGGTGCCGAGTGAGTCCGAGCTGGTCGAGCGCTACGGCGTCTCGGGCGGCACGATCCGCAAGGCCATGGTTGAAGTGCGCGCGAGCGGGCTCGTGGAGACCCGGCACGGCAAGGGCTCGATCGTGAAGGATCGTCCGCCAGTGCGGCATCGGTCCTCCGACCGCTTCCGGCGCTCGCATCGCAGGGGCGGCAAGGCCGCCTACCTCGCTGAGTCCGAGCAGTCCGGCGCCACGGCCAAGGTGAGCGTCCTGTACATCGGCCCCATGGAGGCACCCGAGGATGCAGCCCGGCGACTGGCCGTCCCCGCCGGCACCCAGGTGCTTGCCCGCCGTCGCCTCTACTTCCGCAACGGCACCCCCGTCGAGACGGCGACGTCGTACCTCCCATGGGACGTCGTGAAGGACATCCCTGAGCTGTTCGCCGAGAACCCCGGCGGTGGTGGCATCTACGCGCGACTCGAAGACCACGGCCACGAGTTCGCCGAGTTCGTTGAGACCCTCCAGGCGCGTCCGGCCTCGAAGGCGGAGGCCTCCGAGCTTGCGCTGAGCGCTGGCGCGCCACTGGTTCATCTGATCCGTGAGGCTCGTACGACCGAGGGGCGCGTGGTCGAGGTCTGCGACACCCTCATGGCCGCTGACCAGTTCGTTTTCGAGTACCGGATCCCCGCCGAAGACTGACGCACGGTCAACTCCACTCAGCCCGCCGCGAGTTCTTCTTCGTGGCGGGTTGACTCATGTATAGGAGTGGTGCACTCTTCTTCATATCACTCATATACATGAGTGACGGAGTTCGGCCCCTATAGAGGAGTGATCCGCTGTGCGTCAGATCCCCGTCGACACCTCCACCGCGACCGTGATGGTCGCCAAGACCCCCCAGATCAAGCTCAAGGACCGCCGCACCGGCGAGATCGCCACGGACGCCGAAACCGGCGCCAAGCTGATGACCGTCGACGTGATGTTCGCGGCGAACGACGAGGTCGAGATCCTGGCCATCACCGTCCCCGAGCCCGGTATCTCCGGTGAGCTGACCATGGGCACGCCGGTCGCGCTCACCGGGCTTATCGCACGCCCGTGGGAGAACGACTTCAACGGGCAGAAGCGGCACGGTATCGCCTTCCGCGCCGTCGCGGTCACCTCGCTCGCCGCCGCTGCCGCGAAGCCCAAGGCGGCCTGACCGTGACCGGCTTCACGGTCGCTCTGGTGCTGGTTGTCGCCACTGCGGGTCTCCTGCGGTGGCGGCGTCCCGCCTGGTACTGGCTGACCTTCGGGGTCACCCTCGCCGCGCTGCGGGTCCTGGTCCGCTACGGCTCCGTCATGGACGCCTGCGGGCTGACCGTTCCGCCGTCGCGTTGGCGGCTGGCGTTAGCCCGGATGACCAACCGGCCCGTGCCGGAGTCCCGGCCGCCGCGCATCCTCCGGTTGCGGCCGACCCGGACCGGCCTGGTCCTGCGGCTCAAGCTCCGGCCCGGCCAGGATGCCTTCGACATCGCAGCCGCCTCGGACCGGATGCGGCACTCGTTCTCGATGTACGGGGTCACCTGCCGGGAACTGCGCTCCGGCGTCGTAGAGGTGCGGACGACCGGCTACGACGTCCTCAAGCGGGTGCAGATGCCCGCCAAGGTCGACGTCCGTCCGATGCGGGTCCCGGTCGCCCTGCGCGAGGACGGCTCGGTCCACTACCGCGACTACCGGGCGATACCCCACGCCCTCACCCTCGGCGCCACTGAGTCCGGCAAGTCCGTCTACCAGCGCAACCTCGTCGCAGGCCTCGCCGCGATGGATGTCGCTCTGGTCGGGATCGACTGCAAGCAGGGGGTGGAGCTGTTCCCGCTGGCACGCCGGTTCTCCGCGCTCGCCGACAACCCCGACACCGCCGCCGAACTCCTCGATGCCCTCGTGGCCCGCATGGAGGACGTCTACCAGCTCATCCGCGCCGAGCAGCGCATCACCTCAGCCATCCCTGACGAAGAGATCGCCGCCGACATCTGGGACCTGCCCGACCACCTGCGCCCGACCCCGGTCGTGGTCCTGGTCGATGAAGTAGCCGAACTCGCCCTGAGTACGAAGAAGAACGACCCCCGCCGCGATCGGATCATCAAGGCCCTGGTCCGTCTCGCCCAGCTCGGCCGGGCCGCCGGCATCTACCTGGAGATCTGCGGGCAGCGCTTCGGCTCCGAACTCGGCGACGGCATCACCATGCTCCGCGCCCAGCTCACCGGCCGCACCGCACACCGGGTCAACGACGAAGCCTCCGCCAAGATGGCCTTCGGCGACATCTCCCCGGACGCCGTCCTGGCGGCAATCCAGATCCCTGCCGAGATGCGCGGGATCGCCATCGCTGGGGACTCGACCGGCGGCTGGCACCGCATTCGTGCCCCGCACACCTCCCTGCGCCAGGCGGTCAACATCTGCAACCGGCACGCACGGCGCACCCCGGACCTGCCCGAACTGGCCCCCTTCCGGCCCGAGCTGACCGGGACCTCTGGAACTCCGGCGGCGCTGTCCAAGACGGCTCCCGCCGCCGTCTGACCTCCTCGCTCCACGGTTGGCGCGACCAGCTTTCGCGCCAGGTCCCTACCCCTGCCATGCCTGAAGAAGGAGAGGCCCTCTCATGCCTCAGTCACTGACAGCGCTGGATGACCTCCTCCCCGACGACTTCCTCGGTCAGCTCGCTGCCCTGCGGGAGGCACGTGATCAGTTGGACCAGCAGATCCGCGCCTACCTGGCCTACGGGCGGGAGTTCACCGGCCCCCGGCCCTATATGCTGGCCTCACTGGCTGAAGCGGCCGGGCTGTCGATCTCCGGAGTCCGCACCGCCTACACAACCGCTGACCGCGACGCCGTGGCTCGCGCCCTGGGCCGGGGTCCCCGGAGCCGGTCATGAGGATGTCCGCCCGCCCGCTCCGCCTGGACGCCGTCCTCGTGCAAGCCGTGATCGCTGGGGCGTTGTCCTTCGCCCACCTGCACGACCTGGCCGCCGCTGCCGGGCAGGACGGCTGGAAGGCCTGGGCCTACCCGGTCAGTGTCGACCTGCTCCTGGTCGCCGCCTGGCGCCGCCTCCGTACGGGCGGACCGTCCCGGCTGGCCTGGTGCTGGTTCCTGATCGCGCTGTTCGCCTCGCTCGGCGCCAACGTCGCCACCGCCGGGTTCCTCGACCTGGCGGACCCGCCCGCTCTGCTCCGCCTCGGCATCGCCGGATGGCCCGCCCTTGCCTTCCTCGGCGGCACCCTTCTCGCCCACTCAGCAGACCACCAGATCCCGGATCCGCCGGCACCCACCCCGGCCCCGGAACGCGCACCCGTCACCAACGTGGAACTGGAACCCGAGCCGGTGCCTGATCCGGAGCCCGCCCCGGCTCTGACGGAAGAAGTTCCAGCCCTTCTGGCCGCTGCACCGGCCGCCGCGCCCGCGGTGCCTGCCGTCCTCGTCGACCACGCCCGCAAGGTCGCCGACGAGTACCGCGATCGCACCGGGTCCCCGATCGACACCGACACCCTGCGCGCCCGCCTCGGCGTCCCGCCCCACCTCGCCGACGCCATCGCCGCCCAGCTCGCCTGACCCGGAAGGAGAACCACCGCGATGCCCGCCCGAGACCACTTCCACTCCGTGATGCGGATCGGCCCGGTGCAGATCGGCACCCACCGCGACCGCAACGGCCAGACCAAGCACGCCGCTGTCTGCAGCTCCGACGGCTGCGGCTGGTCCGCCGACTACTCAAGCCAGGCCGCCGCCCAGCTCGCCGCCCGCACCCACCGCTGCAAGGTCCGCTAGGAGACACCGCCATGCAGGTCCCGCTCTGGTTCGCCCTCGCCGTCGTCGGCTACCTCGGCGTCAAGTTCCTCCGCCCGCCCTGGTGGCTCGTCGCCGTCCTGCTCCTGGGCGGCTACCTCCTCGCCGACAGCATCCTCGCCCCCGCCATCGACACCGCCATCAAGAAGTAACCGCACCCGAAGGGAGAGCCGCCATGTTCCGCCCGAAGATCCCGACCATGCCGACCCCGACCGGCCTCACCTCCCCGCCCGCCGTTGTTGAGGCGACCGAGGTCCAGCACGCCCCCACCGCACCCGCCTCGGCCCCTGCTCCGGCCGCTCAGGGCACGTCCCGGCCCACCATTCAGCTCAGCCCGGGCGCCGTGATCGCCCTGCTCGGCGGCGGCACCGCCGTGGTCCTGGTCGTCGGCGCCGTCCTCGTCTCCATGCTTCTCGCCGTTGCCATCACTGGCGCGTCCGTCGCCGTCTGCGCCCTGGTGATCCGCTCCCTGATCAACGCCGAAGCCAAGCGCCGCTGACCGGTCCCCGAGGCGACGCACAAGCCGCCAAGCACGCCGCCGCCTCCGGGACCGGACTGCTCAAGCCAACCGCCATCGCCAAGGAGAACGCCCATGGACCCGCAGATAGCCGCCAGCGTCGTGCCGTTACTCGGCTGGGCCGTGCACGGCGGCATCCTCAGCCGCCGCCTCGCCACCGCCCGCCGCGACCCGCTCACTGGCCTGCACACCCGCGCCGGATGGACCGCCCGCGCCGAACACGTCATCCGCCGGCACCCGACCGCCGCCGTCCTCCTGGTCGACCTCGACCACTTCAAGACCCTCAACGACACCCACGGCCACGCCGCCGGAGACGCCGCCCTCACCGCCATCGCCGACCGGCTCCGCACCTGGTGCGGACGCAACGGCATCGCCGGACGCCTGGCCGGAGACGAATTCGTCGCAGTCATCCGCGATCAGGCTGCCATTGATCTCGACGCGCTGACCGCCGTACTCCACGAGCCGCTGCACTACGCCGGGGCGTCTGTGCCGCTGGCTGCCTCGCTCGGGGTCTGCCCCGTCGCCGACCTGCCGGTACCCGCCCTTACGGACGCGCTCGCCGCCGCCGACGTGGCCATGTACGCGGCCAAGGGCCGTGGCCGCCGGGGCTCCCGCACCTCTCGCTGACCAGCCGCCGGGTGGCGCACAAGCCGCCAAGCACGCCGCCACCCGGGGCCGTTCCCTCCAACCGCAATCGAAAGGAACCACCATCATGTCCCGCCACACCCCGCCCCCGCCGAGGATCTGCCCGGCCTGCGACGGCTTCGCCTCCGCCGCCATCACCCTCGGCGGCCGCGACGCCCACGGCCACCTGCGCACCATCACCGCCCACTGCCCGGCCTGCCACGGCACCGGCATCGCCCGCACCCGCTGTACCCGGGAGGGCGCCCGTGCCTGACACGCTGCTCGATCCGACCACCCTCGGCGACCTGCTGAGGGTGGCTTCGGCCCCCGACTACACCCGCTGGGAAGACCAGATCCGCCGCACCGGAGGCTGCGCCGACCCCATCCACCTGACCGGCTGGACCCTCCATAAGGACAAGACCACCGGCGAGACTCTGCACCACTACTCCACCGAGAAGGAGCCCGGCGGACGGCTGCGCGTGGCCTGCGGCAACCGCCGAGCCTCCCGCTGCCCGGCCTGCGCGTGGACGTACGCGGGCGACACTTACCACCTCATCCGCGCTGGGCTCGCCGGAGACGACCGCCGAGACATCCCCGTCACCGTCCGCGACCACCCCCGCGTGTTCGCCACCCTCACCGCCCCGTCCTTCGGCCCGGTCCACAACCGCCCCGACCGAGGCGTCTGCCGCTGCGGCACCCGCCACAACGCCGACGATCCCGCCCTCGGCACCGCCATCGACCCGGGGACCTACGACTACGCGGGCGCCGTCCTCTTCAACAACCACGCCGGACAGCTCTGGCAGCGCTTCACCACCCGTCTGCGCCGCGAGATCGCCGCCCGCGCCGGACTCACTCGCCGCGAACTCCCCGACCACCTCCGCGTCTCCTACGGCAAGGTCGCTGAGTTTCAGAAGCGCGGGGCCCTGCACTTCCATGCTGTGATCCGCCTCGACGGACCCGACGGACCGGGCAACCCACCGCCCACCTGGGCCACGGTCGACCTGCTCACCGACGCGATCCGGGCCGCTGCCGCGCATTCCTACACCTCGGTGTCGGTGCCGGCCGCCGAGGACCAGCCCGCCCGCAGCTTCCGCTGGGGCACCCAGCTCGACGTCCGCCCGGTCAAGGCGTTCGGTGACGGCTCCGACATCACTGAACAGGCCGTCGCCGCCTACGTCGCCAAGTACGCAACCAAGGCCGCCGAGACCACCGGCACCCTCGATCGCCGCATCGGTGAACTCGCCGAACTCGACCGCCACCAGGTCCCCGACCACGCCCGCCGCCTCATCAAGGCGTGCAAGGAACTCGACCCGCTCTACCCCGACCGCCGTCTGTGGGCCTGGGCCCACATGCTCGGCTTCCGGGGCCACTTCAGCTCGAAGTCCCGCAGCTACTCCACCACCCTCGGCGCCCTCCGCCAGGAACGCGCCGACTACCGCGCCGCTCAAGAGCGCGAAGCCCTCGGCCTGGAGGACGCCGAGCCGGACACCGTCCTGGTCCTGGCCGATTGGCAGTACGCCGGACACGGCCACACCCCCGGCGAATCAGCCCTCGCCGCCACCATCGCCCACGATCTCCAGCTCAACCGCGAAACCGCCCGCGAAGCCCTACTCGATGCGCTCGTCCAGGAAGGAGCTGCAGCGTGAGCACCACTGCCCTTGCCGAACTGCTGACGGTGCCTGAGGTCATGGCGCGGCTCAGGCTGGGCCGCTCCACGGTCTACGACCTGATCCGTTCCCGTCTGCTGGTCTCCATCACCGTCGGCCGTTCCCGCCGCGTGCCCGCTGACGCACTGCGCGACTTCATCAACCACGAGATCGAGGAGGCAGCCTGATGGCCAAACGCAACCCCAATGGAGAAGGCACCATCTACCGCCGCAAGGACGGCCGGTACGAGGGTGCGGGGTATGTCCTGATGCCGGACGGCACGTACAAGCGCCGACGGGTCTACGGCAGGACTTGGGAGGAGGCCCGGCGGAAGCTCACCGAGATGCTCGCGAAGAGCGATCAGGGCATCCCTGCGGCAGACACGACGGAAAGCCTTGGCACCTACCTGACCTACTGGCTTGAGCACATCGTGAGCCACAAGGTGCGGCCGTCGACGGTTTACAGCTACAGCAAGTGCGTCAACGCGTACATCATCCCTCGGCTCGGCAAGAAGAAGCTGGCCCGGCTCACCGCCAAGGACGTGCGCCTCTTCCTCGACTGGGCTCGGCAGGCATGCCAGTGCTGTGCTCAGAAGCGCGACGCCGCCCGTCAGGCCGCTACGCGCCGCTGCTGCGCCGCCACCCCCAAGCGGTGCTGTGAGCGTCGGCTGTCTCCCCGCATGGTCCAGTACCTTCACGCGGTGCTGCGGAACGCCCTCCAGCACGCGGTGCGTGAAGAGCTGGTGCAGCGCAACGTCGCCAAGCTCGTCCAGGTACAGACTCCCCGGTACCGAGTCGGCCGCGGCCTGTCCGTCGCCGAGGCCAAGATGCTCCTGGGCGACGTGCGTGATGACCGCCTGAGTGCGGCCTACGTGCTGGCCCTGTACCTGGGTCTGCGGCGCGGTGAGTTGCTGGGGCTTCACTGGTCGGATGTCGACCTGGATGGGGGATCGCTGGAGATCCGTACGGCTCTGCAGCGGGTCAATGGTGAGCTGACGCTGACCGCGCCCAAGACGCGTCGCTCGGAGAGGCCCGTACCGCTTCCCGTCGTGTGCGTCGACGCGCTCCGCCGGCACCATGCGCGCCAGGCCGAGGAGCGCCAGGAAGCGGGGGAGCAGTGGCGGGAAGCCGGTCTGGTCTTCACCACCAGGCGGGGGACCCCGATCGAGCCCCGGAACCTGAACCGACACTTCTACCCGATCCGTGAGCGGCTGGGCCTGGGGGTGCGTTTCCACGACCTTCGGCATACCTGCGTGACGCTGCTTCTCGGCCTCGGTATCCCGCCGCACATCGTTCGCGACATCGTCGGGCACAGCGCCCTGGAGGTGACCATGAACATCTATGCGCACGCCGACATGACCGAGAAGCGGGCCGCTCTGGATCAGCTGGGAAGTCTGCTCGCCGACGACGAGTGACGGGCCCGTTGCCGTCAGCGTTGCCGTCAGAGACACGAAACGCCCTGGAGGGGAGATCCCCTCTGGGGCGTTTTTGCTGGTGAAGGCTGGCGCCCCCGGCAGGACTCGAACCTGCGGCCAAGCGCTTAGAAGGCGCCTGCTCTATCCACTGAGCTACGGGGGCCTGGTGCGGGACAAGGATAAAGCTCCCCGTTCCTTGACCCGGATGCTTCGCCTCCGTGGCTCGATGTGGAGGTTCGGTGAAGCGGTCCTGATAATCGCAGGCAGGTACGAATCGTGCACCGCTTTTGGCCCCTGGCGCACAGGGTGTTGTGCACTCGTTATGCCTCGACTGTGCCCGTGTCCCAGTCATCCCTTACATCCGATGTGTTCCATCGGCGCGCTGAGATGTCCATATGCTTCAGAATTCCCCTAAATTTGGGCATTCTTCGCATGTGGTGACCTTGGAAGTAGGGCCTCAGCTGCTCGACACACTCTCCGCGCTGCGCGACCGTGTCGACGCCGCACGCTTTCCGCTGCCCCTGGCCGGGGCGCCACGCGCGCGTGCGAACCGCGAAGAACTCCTGGCGCAGCTAGACGACTACCTGCTGCCCCGGCTGCGGGAGCCGGAGGCGCCCCTGCTGGCCGTCGTCGGCGGCTCCACCGGGGCCGGCAAGTCGACCCTCGTGAACTCCCTTGTGGGGCGCCGGGTCAGCGAGGCGGGCGTGTTGCGGCCGACGACCCGCACACCAGTGCTGGTCTGTCATCCGGAAGATCATCACTGGTTCAGCAGCATGCGTGTCCTCCCCCACCTCACCCGCGTGTGGGTGCCGGACCAGGAGGCGGGTGACGACCTCCTGATCTCCGGTCCGAACCGCGCGCGCGTGCTGCGCCTCGAGACCGCCGACACCCTCCCGCGCGGGCTCGCCCTCCTCGACGCGCCCGACATCGACTCCCTGATCGCCGACAACCGTGTCCTGGCTGCCCAGCTGATCTGCGCCGCAGACATCTGGGTCATGGTCACCACCGCCGCCCGCTATGCCGACGCCGTTCCCTGGCATCTGCTGCGCACCGCCAAGGAGTACGACGCCGCCCTGGTGACCGTCCTCGACCGCGTGCCTCACCAGGTCGTCTCCGAGGTCTCCCGCCAGTACGGCGCCCTGCTCACCAAGGCCGGCCTCGGTGACGTACCCCGCTTCACCGTGCCGGAGCTGCCCGAGTCGGCCTGGGGCGGCGGCCTACTCCCCGCCACCGCCGTGGCAGCTCTGCGGACCTGGCTCGTCCACCACGCCCAGGACTCCACGGCTCGCCAGCGCGTCATGGCCCGTACGGCGTACGGCCTCCTCGACTCGCTGAAGTCGCGCCTGCCCGAGCTGGCCAGTGCCGCCGCCGCCCAGTACGCGGCCGCCCTCCGGCTCACCTCCACCGTCGAGAGCGCGTACGACAGCGAGCAGGCGCGCGTGCGCGGCCGGCTGCAGTCCGGGGCCGTGCTCGCCGGGGACGCCCTCAAGCGCTGGCGCGCCTTCCCTCTCGACTGCACTCCCGGTGAGCTGCTGGACTCCCTCGTGGAGAGCCTGGCCGCGCTCCTCCTGTGCTCCGTCACCGCCGCCGACGAGCGCGTCGACGAGGCCTGGCGGCGCGAGCCCGCCGCGGGCGCCGCCGGGCTCGCCGGCCGGGATCCCTCCCTGCAGAACGCCGAGCACCGCATTGGGCTCGCCGTACGGCGCTGGCGGCGCGAGTTGGAGGAGTACGCCGAGGACGAGGTACGGGAGCTCGAGCGCAGCGTCGCGCCCGACGCCGAGGTCGTCGCCGCCCTGGTCGCCACCGCGCTGCTGGGCGGGCGCCGGGCGCGCAACGCGGGCGAGAGGCTCGCCGAGCGGATCAGCGCCCACGGCGCGCTGCGGCTGCGCGACCGGGCCGGACGCCTGCTGACCGAACACGTCGACCGCGTCATGCACGCCGAACGCGAGCGGCGCCTCGCCCCGCTCGACGCCCTGGACGTCCAGGCCGAGCCCCAGGCCGAACTCATCGCCGCGCTGTCCGTACTGCAGAAGGAGAGGTGACCGGTGACCGCCGTCACTGACCACGACCACACGGACCACATGAACCACATGGATCGCATGGAACGCATGGAGCACGCGGACGGGGCCGGGGCAGGGGAGCCCGGTCTCGTAGGCAAGGGCGAGCTTGGTGACAGCCTCCCGCCGGCGGGCGGCGGTTCCGGGGACGGCCTTCCGGGACAGGGCGGCCCGGCCCCGGAGGGGCACATCGCCGAGGCAGGTGCCGGCACAGGCGCCGAAGCCGAGACCACGGCCGAGTCCGATGTCGCAGTCGGGGCTGGGGCTGGGGCCGGGGCCGGGGGCGATGTCGGGGCCGCGGAACGGGACGCCGAGACGGACCTCGGGCTGCACGCGCGCGCACCCGAAAAGCGTGCGGAGAGCGAGCCGCACGTGCGCGTACCGGAGAAGCGCAAGGAGAGTGAGCCCCCCGCGCGCGTACCCGAGCCGAACGGGGACGGGGAGCCGCACGCGCGCGTGAAGACCCCCGAAGCCGACGCCGGCAGTGGGCCGCATGCCCGCCCCAAGGACGGCGGCACGCCCGCCCCGGCCCCCGCCCCCACCCCGGCCCCCGGCCCGGCCTCCGACGCGGATCGCGACCCCGACTCCGACTCCGACTCGGACCCCGACCTCGAGTCCGAGGGCGCCTGGGACGACGGGCTCATCGCCCGGCGTGTGACGGAGAGCACCGCCGCCGCCCTCGCCGCCGAGCGTGCCTCCGTCCTGGACACCCCCTTGCGCAGCTCGGGCAGCTCGGGCAGCTTGGGCAGTCACATCCCCGCCCCCCTGGCCTACGACGGCCCCCTGCGCTCCCGTCTCGACGCCCTGCGCGAACTCGTCGGCCTCTCCCGCACCCGCCTGGACACCCGCACCCTCGCCGAGGCGGGCCGGGTGCTGGACGAGGCGACCGCCCGCCGCAAGCTCTCCGGGCGGCACACCGTCGTCGCCATCGCGGGCGCCACCGGCAGCGGAAAGTCGCAGCTGTTCAACGCGCTCGCCGGAGTGGCCATTTCGGAGACCGGCGTACGGCGCCCGACCACCGCGGCCCCGATCGCCTGCAGTTGGAGCGACGGCGCGGCGAGTCTCATCGACCGGCTCGGCATCCCGGGCCGGCTGCGCAGGCGCCCCGTGCAGAGCGCGGAGGCCGAGGGGCAGCTGCGCGGGCTGGTCCTGATCGACCTGCCCGACCACGACTCCGCGGCCGTCGAGCACCGTACGCAGGTCGACCGGATCCTGAAGTTGGTCGACGCGGTCATCTGGGTGGTCGACCCCGAGAAGTACGCGGACGCCGTGCTGCACGAGCGCTATCTGCGGCCCATGGCCGGCCACGCGGAGGTCATGTTCGTCGTCCTCAACCAGGTCGACCGGCTGCCGGGGGAGGCCGCCGATCAGGTCCTGGACGATCTGCGCCGGCTGCTCGACGAGGACGGTGTCGCGCTCGGCGAGTACGGCGAACCGGGCGCCACCGTGCTCGCGCTGTCCGCGCTCACCGGCGACGGCATCGGTGAACTGCGCGAGGCGCTCGGCGAGTTCGTGACCGAGCGCGGCGCTGCGGCCCGGCGGGTCGCGGCCGACGTGGACGCCGCGGCGGAGGAGCTGCGCCCCCTCTACACCACCGGCCGGCGCGTCGGCCTCAGCGAGGAGGCACGGGAGGAGTTCGCCGCCCGGCTCGCGGCCGCCGTGGGCGCCACCGCGGCCGGCGAGGCCGCTGAACGCGCCTGGCTGCGCAACGCCAACCGCGCCTGCGGCACGCCCTGGCTGCGGCTGTGGCGCTGGTACCAGGACCGTGGCGGACCCATGACGGGCCGGCTCCGGGTGCGCGCCCAGACGGACGAGGAGGCCACGGCCCGCCAGCGGGTCGAACACGCGGTCCGTACGGTCGCCGACCGGGCCTCGGCGGGTCTGCCGACGCCGTGGGCGGCGGCGGTGCGCGAGGCGGCCGCACGCGGCTCCCAGGGGCTGTCCGAGGCGTTGGACGAGCTGGCGGCGCGGGCCGGTATGCCGCCGGGACGGCCACCGCGCCCGGGGTGGTGGCCGGCGGCCGTGCTGGTCCAGGCGGCCATGACCCTGCTGCAGGTCGTGGGCGGCCTGTGGCTGGCGGGCCAGATCGCCGGGCTCACGGCACCCAACCTGGGCGTGCCGGTGCTGCTGATGGTGTGCGGGATCGTCGGCGGGCCGCTCGTGGAGTGGGGCTGCCGGATGGCGGCCAGAGGGCCGGCACGCCGGTACGGCATGGAGGCGGAACGGCGGCTGCGGGAGGCGGCCTCCAGCTGCGGCCGGGCCCGGGTGCTCGATCCGGTGGCGGCGGAACTGCTGCGGTACCAGGAGGTGCGGGAGCAGTACGGGCGGGTGGTCCGGAGCGGGGCCGGGGCGGTGTGAGGCCGGCCGGGGCGGGAGTGGGTGCGGCCGGCGGGGGCGGGTGAGTGTGCGGCCGGCGGGGGTGGGTGAGGGGCTGGGGAACACGTGGGCCGCTCGTTCGGGTGACGGGAGTTTCCACAGGCGGGTGGCTGTCCACAGCGCTCAGCGGGCTCGGCCCGGCGGAGGCAGTCTGGACCCACGGCGATCGCGCCGCACCGCACGTCCGACGAGTGGAGGGCGGGCGGCGCAGGCGATCGGCGTGGCGTGTGACGGCGTACGCGGATCTGGTGCGCCGGCACGGCAGACGCAGCCGTACGGGAGGGGCCCGTACGCGTGTCCGCCCGGTCGAAGGGCCGGGCGAGGGAGGGGTTCACGATGAACGAGACCTTGGTGTGCGTGGTGGGCAACGTGGCGACGCAGCCGGTGTACCGGGAGCCGGCGTCGGGCCCGTCGGCGCGGTTCCGGCTGGCGGTGACCTCGCGGTACTGGGACCGGGAGAAGAACGCCTGGACGGACGGGCACACCAACTTCTTCACTGTGTGGGCCAACCGCCAGCTCGCCGTGAACGTGGCGGCGTCGGTGGAGGTGGGCCAGCCCGTCGTCGTCCAGGGGCGGCTGAAGGTCCGCTCGGAGGTGCGCGAGGGGCAGCAGAGCTGGGTGTCGGCCGACATCGACGCGGTGGCCATCGGCCACGACCTGGCGCGGGGCACCGCGCTCTTCCGCCGCCCGGCCAGGCCGGAGGCGCCGGCGGCGGTACGTCCGGAGCCGAGCTGGGAGACACCGCCCGCCGAAGCCCAGGGCGACGATCTGGCCCAACCGCGCCCGGAACCAGCGGCGGTGACATGACGTGAGCCGAGTGGGTGGCTCCGTCGCCGCTCCTCGGCACTGCCTGCGCCCTGGCCTGTGCCCCGACCTGTGCCCGGACCGAGCTGCGGCCTGTCGGCGCGTCACGTTGAACACCCCACCGAATGGGTGGATTTGTCGATAGGCCCGGCTCGCATCCCGTCCCGGCGATAACGATTCCGGATCGGATCGGCTATCAGACGATCTGACCGGCCGGGCGAGGTCCGCGTGATCCATAGGATGCCGGGCATGCCCCTCGGGGCCGCCGATTCTGCAGGTGGGACCGTCCCCCACGTCCAACGGGTCCTGCTCGAAGGGGAATTCTGTGCTTGCTGCGTTCTCTGGGCTTCCTCGATCCGCCCAAGTGGCCCGCCTCGGCGCCGTGACGCTGGTGTCCGGCCTGGTGACGGCGAGTGTGCTGGCCGGCTCCGGCGTGGCCGCGGCCGACGGGACACCGCAGACCCAGGGCGGCGCGGCAGCCACGCTCAACGGTCTGAAGACCTACGGCGAGGCCGTGATCCACGAGGACGGCGGTGACCAGCAGGTGGCCGCGGGCCTGTTCGAGATGTCCGTGGACGGCGGCGGCACCCTGCAGACGTACTGCGTCGACATCCACAACCCCACCCAGCGCGACGCCCGCTACCAGGAGACGCCCTGGAGCGGCACCTCGCTGGGCGCCAACAAGGACGCCGGCCGGATCCGCTGGATCCTGCAGAACTCCTACCCCCAGGTGAACGACCTGGCCGCCCTCGCCCGGAAGGCGGGCGCGAGCGGACTGACCGAGCAGGACGCGGCGGCCGGCACCCAGGTGGCCATCTGGCGCTACTCGGACGGGGCGGAGGTCGACGCCGTCGATCCGCAGGCCGAGAAGCTCGCCGACTACCTGGAGAAGAGCGCCCGCGGCAGCGCCGAGCCGCAGGCCTCGCTGACCCTGGACCCGCCCGCGGTCTCCGGCCGCCCCGGTGATCTGCTCGGCCCGGTGACCGTGCACACCAACGCGGACAGCGTGACGGTGAGCCCGCCCGAGGACGTGGCCGGCAGCGGGGTCCGGATCATCGACAGGACCGGCAAGGTGATCACCTCGGCGAAGAACGGCAGCCGGCTGTACTTCGACATCCCCGAGGACGCGGACGACGGGTCGGCCCAGCTGACCGTGCAGGCGTCGACCACCGTGCCGGTGGGCCGTGCCTTCGCCTCCGAGAGCCGCAGCCAGACCCAGATACTGGCCGGCTCCAGCGAGTCCACGGTCTCCGCGACCGCGAGTGCCACCTGGGCGGACGAGGGCGCCATACCGGCGGTGTCGGCCCGGAAGAACTGCGCCAAGGGCGGCGTGGACATCACCACCGTCAACAAGGGCGACCAGCCCTTCACCTTCGAGCTGATGGGAGCCGAGCACACCATCCCGGCGGGGGCCACCCGCACGGTGACGGTCCCGCTCCAGGAGGACCAGCCCTACGACTTCACGATCACCGGCCCGAACGGCTTCAGCGACCGCTTCACCGGCGTCCTCGACTGCAGGACCCAGGGCGCGCTGACCACCAAGAGCACCCAGACCCTCAGCGAGCCCAGCCCCGCCACGGTCGGCGGCAACACCAACCCGCCGGACACCGACCTCGCGGCCACGGGCGGCTCCGCGATCACCCCGATGATCGCCGGAGTGGCCATCGGCCTGGTGGTGATCGGTGGCGCGGTCCTGGTGATCCTGCGCCGCAAGGAGACGCCCACCGGGGAGTGACGGACCCTGCGGCCTGCCGCGCCCGCCCGCAACCTGCGGCAGGATTGAGCCGTGTCAACCAAGTCGGACAAGATCGAGCTGAGCGAACACGAACTTCGTGAGATCACGGGCTACGCGGCCGAGTGCGCGCGCAGGGTGCTGTCGATCTTCGAAGTGAGTCTTCCTGCCGACACCCGCCCTCGCGATGCCATCGACGCGGCGGACGCCTTCGCCGGGGGCGGCCGGCGCACGGGGGCGCTGCGGCAGAGCGGCTGGGCGGCGTTCAGGGCGGCTCAGGAGGCTGATTCGCCCGCCGCGGTGGACGCGGCCCGAGCGGCCTGCCATGCGGCCGGTGCGGCGTTCCTCCATCCACTGGCGGACGCTCATCAGGTGAAGCACATCCTCGGTGCGGCGGCGCATGCGGCGCGAGCCGAGGAGCTGGCATCCGAGGGGCTGGCATCCGAGGGTCGGCCCGTCGCCGCGGGGACCCTTGAATGGGCGCGTCGGCACGCACCGGCGGCGGTCAGCGAGGTGCTCGGCCGGCTGCCCGCAGCGCCTCCCGGGGGCGGGCGAGTGGGCGAGTTCATCCGCGACCTCGACTCCGCCCTCCGCTCCTGAGAAATACCAGGTCAGAGCGCTCCGCTTGATCGGCTTTTCCACGCAGGACCGGCCGTCCGCGCAAAGCGGGAGGGTGTTCCAGGCCACCCGCGCGACAAAAGTAGCTGACACACAGGTAAAGTCCGACCACCTATTAGGAGAACATCCATGCGCATCGGCTTCCAGTCCGCGATCATCTGATCGCGCCGGTCGGCAAGTCCGTGCTCAGGGATGTTGAGTTGCCTGGAGCCCGCGAAGTGTCATCGCCCTTGCCCGCTCGGTTGCGTACCGCAGCGGCACGCCTCCTCCTGCCCACGGTGCTCGCTCTGTCGTACGCCGGCCAGGCGGTCGGCGCCTTCCTCCCGAGTGTTCCCCTGCTCGTGGCCTCCGTCGTTGCCGGACTGCTGGCTGACATGGCCATGCACCGTTGGCAGCGGAGCATGGCCTCGGCCCTCGGGAAGCTGCATGCGACGGTGTTCGTGCGCCAGGTCGTGCGGGATCTTCTGCTGGTGGCCGGTCTGATCCGTATCGAGGACCAGGACTACGAGACGAAGTACCTGGTTCTCGTCTGCGGTCTGCTGGTCTTCTACTCGCTGCACTTCGCCTGCCAGGCGCTCGCGATCCTCGTCCGCCGGTCCCGCACCCTGCCCGTGGTGACCCGGAACATCGACGCCTCGCCGCTGCGGCTGAGCCCCGCTCCTCCGGCGCTGCTGATGAACCGCGCCGGGCAGCGGCTCCTGATGTTCGGCGTGCCCTCGACGGCCGGCCTGCTGGCCACCGCGGCGGGCGTCTCGGGCCGGTCCGCCGCCGCGGGCATCGCCGTGTCCGCCGCCTGCGCGGCGGTGGCCGTCGGCATGCTGCTGGTGCGGCTGCTGCCGGCCCGCAGGCCGGTGACGAGCGAGCAGGCGCTGGAGTGGTTCGAGGCCTGGCTCGCGGAGTACCAGCCGACGGTGGGCATGTACTTCTCCGGCGGCACCAGCTCCGCCTACCAGGCGAACATGTGGCTGGAGCCGCTGGCCCGGCTGGAGGGCCGTCCGCTGATCGTGCTTCGTGAGCGCTTCATGGTGCGGAAGATCGCGTCGACCGACATCCCGATCGTGTGCCTGCCCAAGGTCGCCGACCTGATGCGGCTGGAGCAGTCCACGCTGAAGATGCTGATCCACCCGTCGAACTCGGGCAAGACCTCGCAGGTGCTGCGGATCCCCACCATCAAGCACGCCTTCGTCAACCACGGCGAGAGCGACAAGCTGTCCAGCTGCAACCCGTACGCGAAGGCGTACGACGAGGTGTGGGTGGCCGGTCCCGCGGCGCGCGAGCGGTACGCCCTGGCGAACGTCGGTGTCGACGACCGGGACGTCGTGGAGATCGGACGCCCGCAGCTGGACGCGATCGCGCCCTACGCCGGTGCGCCCACCGGCCCGTACACCACGGTTCTCTACGCCCCCACGTGGGAGGGCTGGGACGGCAACCCGGGCAACACCTCGATCATCGAGGCCGGCGAGAACATCGTCCGCGCGCTCCTGGCCGATCCGGGGGTCCGGCTCCTGTACAAGCCGCACCCGCTGACGGGTTCGGTCGTTCCCCAGGCGGGAGCCGCGAACGCCCGGATCCAGGAGATGATCCGCACCGCGAACGCCGCCCGTGCCGCGGAGCACGCCAACGAGCGACCGGCGCCCTCCGCGGCGGCTGAGCTGGCCGACCGGAGTGCCGAACTCGACCGGCTGACCACGTCCTCGTTCCGGGCGAGCGCGGACGACGCGGAGCGGATGCTGCTCCAGTCGGTCCCGGAGCCCGGCCGGGCCGCGGCCGTGACCGCCGCGACCGCCGCCTGGGAGACCGCGTTCTGGGCCTCGTTCCCCGCGTGGGAGCACCAGATCGTCACCGGGGCACGGCCGAACGTCTACGCCTGCTTCAACGTGGCCGACGTGCTGGTCAGCGATGTCTCCAGCGTCATCTCCGACTACCTGGAGAGCGAGAAGCCCTACGCCGTCGCCAACACCAGCGGCCTTCCCGAGCAGGACTTCCGCACGGCCTTCCCGACGGTCCGGGCAGGCGCCGTCCTCACTCCGGACGCGGCCGGCATACCGGCCCTGCTGGAGTCCGTGCGCCACCCCGAGAAGGACGCCTACGCCGAGGCCCGCACCGAGCTGAAGCTGCACCTGCTGGGCCCCTCCGACCCGCCGTCCGTCGTCCGCTTCAACGAGGCGGCCCGGGCGCTGTGCGCGGAGGCCGACGAGCACCGGGCGAGCATGGCGGTGCGCGCGCTCCCGGTGATCCCGACGCAGCGAGACGCCGGTGTGACGCTGGACAGCGAGCACGCCAAGGGCTGAGTCCCCAGCACGGCCACGCCGGACCAACCGGTCCGAGGGGCCGTCACACCCGGATCCGCGGGTGTGACGGCCCCTCGGCCGTTCAGCGAGGTGTGTGTGCGCCGATGCCGCTCGTGAAGACGAGGCCGCGCTCTGGCCGGGCGAAGACGAGCGTGCCGCGAAACTTCTTCACCTGTCGGCGGACGTACAGCCGGCCAAGGTCCTTCGCAACACAGTAGAGACCGCGCCCCCGCACCGGCCTACGGGGCGGGAGGGGGGCCTTCGGCGTCAAGCGCGTCCTGGACCGGTCCGGTTGTCTCAGCCGGGCAGGCCTGCCGAGGTCATGGCGTCTTGCACGAGGTCGTGGACGTCGTCATGGACGTCGCTCGGGTCGGGCAGTTCCGACGAGGGGTCGTCCTTGCCGTCCTTGCTCTTGCAGACGGTGGCGGTGGAGGGCTCGTAGGTGTCGTCACCGGCGAAGGTGGCGGTGTAGCAGGTCTCTTTGGGCTGCTTGCCGGGCACCTTGCAGGTGGCCGTGCCTCTGCTGTCGGTCGTGTCGGTGCACAGCGCGGTGGAGTCGGTGGTGAACTCGATCTCCTTGCCTGCCAGTGGCCGGCCTTCTGCGGTCAGCTTGGCTTTGAGGGTGACGCCGTCCTTGCCGCCGGCACCCAGGGAGTCCTTCCACGTCCACTCCTTCTTCACCTTGAGGGTCAGGGTGGTCGGGGTGCGCTCCGCGGTGAGGGTCCCGATCGCCACGCCCACGGGGACGTCACCGACGGGGACGGGGCTCCCGATGACGGTGTTGGTGACGGTGTCGATCACGAACACGCTGTCCGAAGCGGCGCTGGCGACGTAGGCACGGGCGCCGTCCGGGGTGATCGCCACCTCGTTCGGGCTGGGTCCTACGGGGATGGGGTTCCCGATGACGGTGTTGGTGGCGGTATCGATCACCCGCACATTGGCCTGAAGGTTGTCGGTGACGTAGGCACGGGCGCCGTCCGGGGTGATCGCCACGCCGATGGGGGCAAGGCCGACGAGGATGTTGGTGGTGACGGTGTTGCTGGTGGTGTCGATGACGGACACGCTGCCCGAGCCGGTGTTGGCGACGTAGGCGCGGGTGCCGTCGGGGGTGATCGCCACGCCGACGGGGTTGACGCCGACGGGGACTGTGGTGGTGACGGTGTTGTTGGTGGTGTCGATCACGGACACGTCGCCCGAGATGGTGTTGGCGACGTAGGCGCGGGTGCCGTCGGGGGTGATCGCCACGCTGCGGGGACCGTTGCCGACGGGGATGGGACTCCCGATGACGGTGTTGGTGCCGGTGTCGATCACCGACACGTCGTCGGAGCCGAGGTCGGCGACGTAGGCGCGGGTGCCGTCGGGGGTGATCGCCACACCGCGCGGGCTGTCGCCGACGGGGACGGTGGCGATGACGGTGTTGGTGGTGGTGTCGATGACGGACACGTTGTCCGAGAAGTTGTTGGCGACGTAGGCGCGGGTGCCGTCCGGGGTGACCGCCACGTCGAAGGGGCCGTCGCCGACGGGGACCGTGGCGGTGACGGTGTTGGTGCCGGTGTCGATCACCGACACGCTGTCCGAGCCGAAGTTGGTGACGTAGGTGAAGGTGCCCGTCTGCGCGGCGGCGGGCGTGGCCACGGCGAGCGGGACGGCCAGGCCGGCCAGGACCGCAAGTCCCGCCACCCAGGTCCGCACCAGCGCCCACCACGCACCCGTGCCCCCGCGACTTCGCTCCGTACTCCCCTGCTCCGATGCCCCCCGTACCGTGATTCCCGACATGCAGACCTCCTGCAGTGCACCACACCGAAGTGCGTTGGCGTGCTCCGGATGAAGGCAGCGATCGATGCCCTGGCATGGACATACGGGACCGCCGCGGCTCTGATGATCGCCGCGGCGGTAAGTGCCGTGATCGCCTCGTGCCCGTACGACTCCCGTACATGGGGCCGTACGGACGAGTTGAGCAACCCGTGCGGTCTTCGCCGTTGCCCACCGGGGGGCGTCAACGCACAGAAGCAGAGGAGCGCACGGCGGCATTGCCCGCAGCCCCCGGGCGGTGACAGCTGGGCCGTCCCTGGGCCGTGCGACGGTGCCCGAGGCCACCCGACGGCAACCGACAGTGACAGACGGGCCACCGTCGCCACCACCGAAACCCCAGGTCAGCGCCGCCCGCCCGTACTGGTTTCCATCCAGGGCTAGCGGTCAGGCAAGATGGGGTGTATCTGCCCACTGCCAGATTCAAGCTGCCGGACGGTTTCTCTTGGCTGAGTTCATTTACACCATGCGCAAGGCGCGCAAAGCGCACGGCGACAAGGTGATCCTCGACGACGTCACCCTGAGCTTCCTGCCGGGAGCGAAGATCGGTGTCGTCGGCCCGAACGGTGCCGGTAAGTCGACCGTGCTGAAGATCATGGCTGGTCTCGAGCAGCCGTCGAACGGTGACGCGTTCCTGTCGCCGGGCTACACCGTGGGCATCCTGCTGCAGGAGCCGCCGCTCGACGAGGCGAAGACCGTGCTGGAGAACGTCCAGGACGGCGTCGCCGAGATCAAGGGCAAGCTCGACCGGTTCAACGAGATCGCCGAGCTGATGGCGACCGACTACTCCGACGCGCTGCTCGACGAGATGGGCAAGCTGCAGGAGGAGCTCGACCATGCGAATGCATGGGACCTCGACGCTCAGCTGGAGCAGGCCATGGACGCGCTGGGCTGCCCGCCCGGCGACTGGCCCGTCACCAACCTCTCCGGTGGTGAGAAGCGCCGCGTCGCGCTCTGCAAGCTGCTGCTGGAGCAGCCCGACCTGCTGCTCCTCGACGAGCCCACCAACCACCTCGACGCCGAGTCCGTGAACTGGCTGGAGCAGCACCTCGCCAAGTACCCGGGCACCGTCGTGGCCGTCACCCACGACCGGTACTTCCTCGACAACGTCGCCGGCTGGATCTGCGAGGTCGACCGCGGCCGCCTGCACGGCTATGAGGGCAACTACTCCAAGTACCTGGAGACCAAGGCCACCCGTCTGAAGGTCGAGGGCCAGAAGGACGCCAAGCGGCAGAAGCGGCTCAAGGAAGAGCTGGAGTGGGTGCGGTCGAACGCCAAGGGGCGTCAGGCCAAGTCCAAGGCCCGTCTCGCCCGGTACGAGGAGATGGCCGCCGAGGCCGACAAGATGCGGAAGCTGGACTTCGAGGAGATCCAGATCCCGCCGGGCCCGCGCCTGGGCAACGTCGTCGTCGAGGTCGACAAGCTGAACAAGGCCTTCGGTGAGAAGGTCCTCGTCGACGGGCTGAGCTTCACCCTCCCGCGCAACGGCATCGTCGGCGTCATCGGCCCGAACGGCGCCGGCAAGACCACGCTGTTCAAGATGATCCAGGGCCTGGAGACCCCGGACTCCGGCGACATCAAGGTCGGCGAGACCGTCAAGATCTCCTACGTCGACCAGAGCCGCGAGAACCTCGACCCCAAGAAGACGCTGTGGGAGGTCGTGTCCGACGGGCTCGACTACATCAACGTCGGACAGGTCGAGATGCCGTCCCGCGCGTACGTGTCCGCCTTCGGGTTCAAGGGGCCGGACCAGCAGAAGCCGTCCGGTGTCCTCTCCGGTGGTGAGCGCAACCGCCTCAACCTGGCGCTGACCCTGAAGCAGGGCGGCAACCTGCTGCTCCTCGACGAGCCCACCAACGACCTCGACGTCGAGACCCTCAGCAGCCTGGAGAACGCGCTGCTGGAGTTCCCCGGCTGCGCCGTGGTCGTCTCCCACGACCGGTGGTTCCTCGACCGCGTTGCCACGCACATCCTCGCCTACGAGGGTGAGTCGAAGTGGTTCTGGTTCGAGGGCAACTTCGAGTCGTACGAGAAGAACAAGGTCGAGCGGCTCGGGCCGGACGCCGCGCGCCCGCACCGCGCCACCTACAAGAAGCTGACCCGGGGCTGATCGATCTTGCGTCACATCTACCGCTGCCCCCTGCGCTGGTCCGACATGGACGCGTACGGCCATGTCAACAACGCGGTCTTCATCCGCTACCTGGAGGAAGCCCGGATCAACTTCCTGTTCCGCCCGGACAAGGAGTTCAAGCAGGGGTCCGTGGTGGCGCGCCACGAGATCGACTACAAGCGGCAGCTCGTCCACCGGCACCACCCGGTGGACATCGAGCTGTGGGTCACCGAGATCAAGGCCGCGTCCTTCACCATCACCTACGAGGTGAAGGACGGGGACGTGGTCTACGTACGGGCCTCGACGGTGGTCGTGCCGTTCGACTTCGAGGCCCAGCGGCCGCGCCGGATCACCCAGGAGGAGCGCGAGTTCCTCGAGGAGTACACGGACGCGGCCGACGAGGAGGCCGTCGCGGCATGACGGTGCTGCACCTGGCCGACGAGTCGGAGGCGGCGGACCTCGCCGCCTTCCTCTCCCGGCTGCTCCACTACGACCGTGGAGCCGCGGTGCGCCTGCAGGCGTCCGGGACCGCACTCGCCGTGTTCGGACGGCCGCCGTCCTTCGAGGTGCTGGCGGTCCGCGCGGTGCGCCTGGCGAAGCCGTACGAGAACGGGCTCGATGTCACGCTCGACGTGACCGTCTCCGCCGGTGAACTCCTGGAGTCCGTGGACGAGCGGGCCGCCACGGCCGCCGTCCCGGCCGCGGTCACCGGGCCGCCGTGGGCCGGTGTGCTGCCGCCGCGCGGCGGCTGGCAGCCCGAGCCGGGGCTGCCCGCACCGGACGCGCTGCGTAAGGCCGTGTCCGCGGCCGTCGCCGAGTTCCGGTCCCGTACCGAGGAGTTGGCGCCGGAGCGGCGTACGCGTACGGAGCTGGACCGGATCGGACGGGACATCTGGTCCCGGGAGATAGGGGAGACCCGGCTGCCGGTGCGGGCCGTGCACGCGGCGCAGTCGCTCGGCTTTCTGCGGCCGGGGACCGGCGCGGCCGAGACCGGGCTGTTCTCCTCGGGGGCGTGGCTGAGGCTGCGCACGCCGTACGGATCCGTCGCGGTGCGGCGCGCCGGGCTCGGCACCCTCGGCGTCAGCGTGCGCTGACCCGGCCTCCTGCTTCTCCTCTGCTTCTGCGCTACTTCTCCTCGCTGTCGTCCGGCCACACGCCGATGTGGTCCGGCTCCAGTTCCAGGGCGACCCGGTCGCGCATGTTCAGGGCCTTCGTGTACTCGGCGGGCAGCTGGAGGCGGCCGGCGCGGTCGAGCATGGCGTACTCGCGGGCGATGATGGTCTCGTGGCCGGTCGTGGCGTCCACCTCGCTGCGGCGCAGCACCTCGGTGGAGGTGCGGCCGTCGCGGATGGCGACCGTGCGGCGGACCTCGCCGGCCACCGCCTGGTCGTGGGTGACGATCACGATGGTGGTGCCGAGCGTCTTGTTCGCGGTGCGGAACGCGTCGAAGATCTGCGCGCCGGTCCGGGAGTCGAGTTCGCCGGTGGGTTCGTCGGCGAGGAGGACCGCGGGGGCGTTCGCGAGGGCCACCGCTATCGCGACGCGCTGCTGCTGGCCGCCGGACATCTCGTGCGGGTGGCGGTCGCGGCAGTCGGCCACCTGGAGCAACTCCAGGAGTTCCAGGGCACGTTCGGTGCGGGCGCGGCGGCGGGTGCGGGTGCCGGACAGCTGGAGCGGGAGGGCGACGTTCTGGGCCGCGGTGAGGTAGGGGAGCAGGTTGCGGGAGGTCTGCTGCCAGACGAAGCCGACGACCTCGCGACGGTAGACGAGGCGGTCCTTCGCGGTCATCGTGAGCAGGTCGCGGCCGGCGACGCGGGCGGCGCCCGCGGTGGGGGTGTCGAGGCCGGCCAGGATGTTCATGAGGGTGGACTTGCCGCTGCCCGAGGCGCCGACCAGGGCCATCAGCTCGCCCTCGCGGACGAGGAGGTCGAGGCCCTGGAGGGCCTGCACCTCCACGCCGTCCGCGGAGAAGATGCGGACGAGGCGGTCGCAGGTGATGAGGGCGTCGTGGCCGTAGGCGGGCTTGTTGCGGGTCTCCGTGACCTGGTTGGTGAGGTCGGTGAGGGTGGGATCGGCTGTCATGGGGTCTCCTGGATGGTTGCCCTGAACGCTCATCGGCTCTCCCCCGCCCGCAGCTCCCGCACCGACCCCCGTCTCCCCGTCCACCACGCCTGGGCCCCCGCAACCCCCACCGTCAGCACCACCACCGTGATCGCCGGTGCCGTCAGTGACCAGGTGTCCGGGTGCAGGGCGGCCGAGTTCACGCCGGGCTGGGCGGAGGTCAGGGCGATGGTGGTGAGGTCGATGCCGGGGGAGAGGAGGCGGATGGCGGTCCAGCCGGTCAGGGTGCCGCCGGCCGCGGCGAGGAGGGCCTGGGGGAGGGACTCCAGGACGAGGAGGCGGCGGCCCTGGGCGCGGGTGAGGCCCATCGTGCGCAGCCGGGCGAGGAGCGCGGCGCGTTCGGGCGCCGCCCGCAGCAGCGCGAGCAGCAGGGCGAGGACGGCGAAGCCGGCGCCCGCGGCCACCGCCGCCGTGTAGACGTGCCCGGCGCCGGTCTGCAGGGGCGAGTCGGCGTACCGGGACCGCACCTCGGCCAGGGTCTGCACCGTGACCGAGGCGGGGGCCGCGCGGCGCAGCGCGTCCGCGTCCACGTGGGCGCCGGTCAGCAGCAGTGTCGTGGGGCGGACGGCCGCGTCCGGGAGCCCGGCGCGGTTCACGATCAGGAAGTCGGCGCCGGGCACGGCCGGGGTGCGGTCGAGGACGGTGGTGATCCGGACGGTGACCGCGCTGCCGTCCCCCAGCCGTACCAGGAAGGGCCGCCGGGTGCCGTAGGCGTGGGCGATGGAGGGGGAGGCGAGGGCGGGGAGCGTCTTCGCGTTCTTCAACTCGCCCGCCGGGAAGGTCCCGAGGCCGGTGCCGGCCGTCAACCGGCCGTACGCGGCCGGGTCCACCCCTACCAGCGGTACCGTGTCCTCCCCGTCCAGCGGCTTCGCCTCGTACGTGATGCTCGCCGCCGCCACCCGGTGCACTCCGGGCAGCGCGCGTACCCGTGCGGCCAGGTCCGCCGGTAGCGCGGCGGTCGCGTCCATGCGGGCGTCGGCCCCGACGGTGAGCAGGGCCGCGCGGTCCCGGGCCTCGGCCACACCGGCCAGGACCGAGCCGCCGAAGGCCGCCGTGGTCAGCGCGGTCAGCAGCGCCAGCAGGGGCAGTACCGCAAAGGCCTGGGCGCGGCCCGCGCGGGCCAGGGACAGATGGCCCACCGCCCCGCGCAGCCGGCCGGCCGGGCGGGCGAGGCGGCGCAGCAGCAGAGGGTGGAGGCGGAGCAGCAGCAGGGCCGCGATGACGCCGGTCAGCACCGGGGCCAGGGACACCAGTTGACCGGCCGACGTGCCGCTGCGGCGCAGGGTCGCCACCGCCCCGGCCGCCAGGGCCAGCAGGGTCAGCTCGACCACCGTGCGGCGCCGGGAGGGTCGTACGGCCGTCACGTCCTCCCGCGCGGCCGTCACCCGTACCGCGCGGTGGGCGAGCGCGGCGCGCAGCGGGAGGGCGGCGCAGGCGGTGAGCGTGACGGCCAGGGCGGCGGCCACGGCGGGACCGGTACGGGCGCCGGGGAACAGGAGGAGCGCGGCGGCCAGGCCGGCCGCTCCCGCGGGCACGGCGACCACGGCGGTCTCGGCCAGCAGCCGGCCGGTGAGGCCGGGCAGGGAGGCGCCCCGGGCGCGGAGCAGGGCGAGTTCGGTGCGACGGCGGTCGGCGGCCAGGCCGCCCGCCATGAGCAGCACGACGACGGCGACCGTGGCGGTGCCTGCGGCGGCCACCGCGACCAGCGGGGCGATGCGCGAGCGCAGCCGGGAGAACGCGGCGAGGTCGTCGTCCAGGGCGGTGCTGACGCCGGTGTCCTGGCCCGTGACGGTGCGGGCGTGCCGCAGGCCGGGGCCGGACTCCAGGGAGGCGACGGCGGACCTCAGGCGGTCCAGGTCATGGGCGCGCAGACCGCCGAGGTCCGGGGCGAAGTACCAGTAGCGGGAGGGCTCTCCGCGTATGCCCGGCAGGGCGGGGGCCGCCTCCAGGGGCAGCAGGAGTGCGCCGAGCCAGTAGGTCTGCGGCGGGCCGGGCGGGGGCGTCGGGACCAGGCTGGGCGTGCGCAGCAGCGGGACGGTCGACCAGTAGGCGCCGGCGGGGTCGCGCGGGATGAGGATGCCGGTGACCCGGACGGCGAGCGGGCCGCGGCCGACGCCGGGCACGTGGACGACCGAACCCACCTTGATGTGCAGGCTCTTGGCGGTCGCGGCGGTGACGGCGGCCTCCACCTCGGGCGAAGCCGCGTCCACCGGGCCCGAGGCGCGCGGCAGCCGGCCCTGGCGGACGTCAGCGTGCCCGGCCAGGCCGCTCTGCGCGACCAGCTGGACATGGGCGAGCAGGCCGCTCGGACGCGGGATGAACGGATCGGGCACGGCCGTGCCGGTCTGGGTCGCGATGCCGTACGCGGACTGGCCGCGGTCGACGGACAGCGAACCGCCGACCGCGCCCAGCAGCTTCTCGTACTGCCGTTTCAGCACGCCGGGACGGAGCAGCGCGCCCGGATCGTCGCCGGACATGTCGTACAGGGGCATCGGCGGGCTCACCCGCAGGGTGGTGCGCTCGGGGCGGGCCTGGTGGAGGGCGTGCACCAGACCCGCGTCCTCGTACCGGTCGACCGCACGCGGAAAGGCCCCCGCCAGACATGCGGTCACCACGACCAGCAGCGCCAGCGCGAGCGCGGCACCGGGCGCGGCCCGAAGCCGGGTACGCACCCAGGGAGCGACCACGGCGGGCACGGAACTCACCTCACTCACCCCTCTGTTCGCGCAACGCCCGCGCCGGATCCGCCCGGCGCAGAGCCGCCACCACCGAGACCGCGAGCGGAGCGACCGCGACGGCCGCCAGCAGCAACGCCACTCGACCGGACGGGAGTTGGACCAGCAGTTCGGGCACCGGACGGGTGGCGTCACCGGTCAGGACGATCAACGGGAGCACTCCACGGGCCAGTACGGTGCCGAGAGCGACGCCCACCACCAGGGCCAGGCCCACCAGGACGGCCTGCTCGGCGGCGACCGTGCGGGCCAGCCGGCGGCGTGGGGCGCCGAGGGCGCGCAGCACGGCGAAGTCCGCCTCGCGCACCCGCAGCGAGCCGGCGGCGCCCACCGCGAAGCCGACCGCGGCGAGGGCGGCCGCCACCACGGCCGCCGCGGCGAACGCGGCCGTGGGCCCGGCGCCGAACGGGTCGTCGCGCAGCTCGGCGGCGATCTCGTCCCGGACCACCACCTGCCCCGGGTCGACGACGTCCGGCAACGCCCGCACCGCGGCGGCGACCTGGGCCGCGTGGCCCGGGGCGGTGCGCAGCCACCACTCGGTGGGCGTGAGGCTCTCCCCGTACCGCGCCTGCAACACCCGGTTCGCGGCCCGCAGATCGACCAGTACGGCACCGCCGTCATGGCTGCCCGAGGTGCCGGTCGTGGGCAGCGCGCGCACCGCCCGGACGATCCGCACCGGGATGCTCTGGTCGCCGATCTGCACGTCCACGCGCTGCCCGGTGCGGGCGCCCGCCGAGTCCAGGAACCGGTCGGTGGCGACGGCCGTCACCTCGGGCGGCTTGGGACGCGCCACCTGGAGCTGGACGGACAGGGCCGCGACGGTCAGGCTGTCCGCGTCCGGGAGGTATCCGGTGCGATAGGAGACGGTCAGCGGCCGGGTGGAGACGACACGGGGCCGGGTGGGGCTGGTGGCGGGGCTCGTCACGGCCGCGCCGCCGGTGTGCACGGCCGTGGTCCAGGACGCGGGCAGCACCAGCGGGCGCCGGGTGCCGTCGGCCCCTTCGGCGGTCGGATCGCCGAACGTGAGCCGGTGTTGTTCGGCCCGCACGGCCGGCTGGGGCATGTCCAGCTGGAGCCCGGTGAGGAGCACAGGGCCGGGGGCGGAGCCGAGGTCGAGGGTGAGGGTGTGCGGGCGGCCGTCGGCGGGGAGCCGGCCGAACGGCAGCTGGTACGGCACCCCGGACCGGTCCTCGAGACCGACCGTGACGTCGGCGGTCGTCCCGGAACCTGCGGAGCTGTGCAGGCTCGCCGTCAGCCGCAGCCGCGCGGTGTGCGCGGGCACCCGCGTCCCGGCCGGGGTGTCCTTCGGCGCCAGCGCGGCCAGCAGCGGCCGCACCGGTACGGCAGCCAGGTCCGGGCGCATCAGCATCGCGTTGCCCGCGTGCGCGGTGTCCATGGCCAGCACGGTCGCCGTACGGTCACCGGACAGGGGCTCCTCGGCGCGTGCGGCCGGGACCGCCCCGCGTACGTGCGGCAGCGCCGCGTACACGTCCGTACGGCCCAGCTCCCCGTCCCCTGCGGACAGCACCCGCACCGGCACTCCGGCGCGGAAGTCGGCCTGGTCGCCCTGCGAGCGGTCCCAGGAGGACGCCTGCCCGATGGCCAGCATGCCGAGCGCGACGGCCAGCACGAGCAGCAGCACCGGGCCCGCGGCGCGTGCGGTACGGCGGCTGAACTGCCAGCCGGCCAGCGCCGTCGGCAGCCCCCGCCCGGCCGCCGCCCACCGCTCGGCGAGCCGCGCCACGGGCGGCAGCAGCCGCAGCGTCAGCACCGTCCCGGCGAGCAGTGCCAGCGCCGGCGCGGCCACCAGCAGGGGATCCACCCCGAGCGCCCCCGACCGGTCCGCGGCGACACTCCCCGAGTCCTGCTGCGCCAGCTGCCAGTAGGCCACCGCGGCCACGGCGAGCAGGCCCAGGTCGCCCCCGGCGCGCAGCGGGGTGGGGAGCAGACCGGCGCCGGTGCGGCGGGCGCGGGGGCGGGAGCCGCCGGGGGAGACTCCCGAACGGCCCTTCCCGAAGCGGGAGATGAGCGGTCGTCGCGTCCGGCCCGGCTCCGCCCGCCGGCCGCGCCGCTCCGTCTCCGCCCCCGTCAGCGCCGGTGGTGCCACCGTCAGCGCGCAGCCGAGGGCCACGGCGGCCGCGACCAGCCAGACGCCGGGGCTGCCGCCGGGCGGGAGGTCCAGCCGCAGGTCGAGGCGGGTCAGCGGGCCATGGGTGGTCAGCAGGGTGGTGAGCGGTCCGGCGAGCAGGGGCGCGCAGACGGCCGCCGGGAGCGCGAGCAGCAGCGACTCGGCCGCTGCGAGGGCCGCGATCCGGGCACGGGAGGCGCCCCGAGCCCGCAGCAGCCTTGTCTCGGCCGCCCGTTCGGCGCCGAGCAGCCGGGCCACCAGCAGCAGCGCGTACCCGGCGAGCAGCACCAGCTGGAGCGCGACGATCAGCAGGGTCGAGCGGGAGACCAGCAACGAGCGGTCGGCCCGGTCCAGGACGTCCGGCAGCGAGGTCGCCGACGCGGTCACCCCGCTCAGCGCGTGGGACGTGCGCAGCGCCGGGCCCCCGGTCCGCGCCGCCTCCCGCAGCGCCCCGATCCGCCCGGTCGTCACCGAGCCGAAGTCGGCCGACGCCAGCCAGGCCGTCGGCCCGGTGCTGACCCGTGTGCCGGCGAGCACCGAGGAGTCGGCGAGCAGCGGCCCGTACGTCGTGAAGCCGGACTCCTTCACACCGCGCCCGAGCAGGTCGTCCAGCTGCCAGTACGGCGCGTTCGCCGACGCGGGCCGGTACAGCCCGCTGACCCGCACCCGGACCGTCCCGTCGCCCAGCCGGTCGGCCAGGGTGAGGTGGTCGCCGGGCTTCAGGCCGAGCGGCCGGGCAGCAGCCTGGGGGAGTGCCACCTCGATCTCGCCGCCCGTCCGGCCGGGAAGCCGGCCGGCCACCGGCCGCACCTGCGTGCGGTCCAGCGCGGCGAAGAAGGTCAGATCCGGGTCGCCCGACCGCTCGGCGGGCGGCTGCAGCGAGCGGGGCAGCGCGTACGGGCCCGAGCGGCGCAGCGTCCGCACGGTCACCGGTAACCCGTCGAAGGCCCGGCGTGCCCCCTGTCGTACGGCGCTGTCGGCGGCGGCACGCCCGTCGGCCGGTACCTCGGCCTTGACGATCAGCGAGGTGGCGGTCGCGTTGCGCGGGTCGGCCAGCACATGGCGCAGCGCCGCGTCCCCGATCGCGCCCGAGTACGCCGTGAGCGTCGCCAGCACCGCGGTGGTGAGCAGCACCGTGAGCAGGGTGGAGCCGAGCAGCAGGCGATGCGCCCGCGCGCGTGCAAAGACGAACCCCGTCACCCTGCCCCCGTGTCGTCCGGACTTCCAGAACTTCCAGACCTTCGGGTGATGCTGGCAGAGGTGACGGCTCGCCGGTAAGCGCTTCTCGATCGGTCTATACCGGATCGTGACCGGATTCCGGTGCCGGACGACCGGATTCCGGCGTTCAGCGGGTCATTCGGGGGTGTTCACCATCGACTGGGCCGCGTACGTCAGGTAGTTCCACAGCGTCGTCTCGTGCTCCTCGGAGAGCCCCAGTTCGTCGACGGCGACCCGCATGTGCCTCAGCCAGGCGTCGTGCGCGGCCCGGTCCACGGTGAACGGGGCGTGCCGCATCCGCAGCCGGGGGTGGCCGCGGTTCTCGCTGTAGGTGGTGGGGCCGCCCCAGTACTGCATCAGGAACAGGGCCAGCCGCTCCTCGGCCGGACCCAGGTCCTCCTCCGGGTACATCGCCCTGAGGAACGGGTCCTCGGCGACTCCCTCGTAGAAACGGTGGACGAGCCGGCGGAAGGTCTCCTCCCCGCCGACCTGCTCGTAGAAGGTCTGCTCCTGAAGCGTGCCGCGCCGAATCTCTTTCACCCGTCCATGGTCTCAGACGGGGTGACCCAGGACTCAAGGCTTAGGACCACTCCTGTGCCGGCAGCCCTGCCGTGGGCGGCGGCAGCCCTACTGTGGACACATGGGCGCCTACGACACCGAGATCGACGTGCTCGCCGCCGTGGCGCGGGCCGCGCTGGTGCGGGAGATCGACGCCGAGGGGGTCTGGGACGAGGACCAGGTGTGGCGGGAGGCGTTCTCGGAGGTGCCCCGGCACCTGTTCGTGCCGTACTACTACGTCGGCGTCCGGGACGGTTACGAGCGCCGCTGGGGGGAGAGCCCGGACCCCGAGGAGCGCAGACGCTGGGTGTTCGGCGCCTACGCCGACACCCCGCTGGCCACCCGGCTGCGCGACGGCGAGCTGCTCTCCTCCAGCAGCCAGCCCTCGCTGATGGCGAAGATGCTGGTCGCCCTGCGGGTCGAGGACGGCAACCGGGTCCTGGAGGTGGGCGCCGGGACGGGGTACAACGCGGCGCTGCTCGCCCACCGGCTCGGCGACCACGACCTCGTCACCACCGTCGACCTGGAGCCGGAGATCACCGAGTCGGCCCGGCAGCACCTGGCCGCGGCCGGGTACCACCCGGCGGTCGTCACCGGCGACGGCGCGCGCGGGGTGCCCGAACGCGCCCCGTTCGACCGGGTCATCGCCACCTGCACGCTGTCCACGGTGCCGCGCGCCTGGCTCGACCAGTGCAACGCCGGCGCCCGCATCATGACCCCGTTCGCGACCGGGCTGCTCGCCCTCGACGTCTTCGACGCCGGGCACGCCGAGGGCCGCTTCCTGTCCACGCCCGCCTACTTCGTGCCCCTGCGGGGCACGGGCCGGGCGGGACCCGGGGCGGTGTCCCTGCACGGGCTGCCGCGCCCGGCCCGCGAGCACGAGCTGTTCCGCTTCCTGCTCGCCCTGACCCACGGCGCCTTCGACCCGCAGGAGGCCTACGCCCTGTGGGAGCGCGAGGGCAGACCGGAGCGCGCACGGTACGGCGTCACGGTCAGCGGTGAGTACGTGTGGGCATGGCTGGACGACCCGGAGGGGCCGTACACCTGGCCCCTCCCCTAGGGCCTGTCTGACAATTCCCGTCGTCCGGCTCAGTCCCGCCTCAGTTCCGGCTCAGCCCCGGCGGACGGTGATCGTCGTCCAGGCGCCCACGTGCACCCGGTCGCCGTCCTGCAGCGGCACCGGCACGAACGGCTGGATCGGTTCGTCCGAGCCGTTGACCGTGGTGCCGTTCGTCGAGTTCTGGTCGACGACCGCCCAGGTGCCGTCCGGCTGTTGGACCAGGACCGCGTGCTGGTGCGAGACGCCCGGGTCCTCCGGCGGCACCGACAGGTCGATGTCGGGGGTGTCGCCGGTGGAGTGCCGGCGGCGGCCGATGGTGACCTGGTTGCCGCTGAGGGTGCGCTGCTGCTCGGGCGAGTACGCGGGCAGGTTCAGGCCCGCGGCCTCGGGGCCGGAGCGGTGCATCATCGCCATGAAGTACTCGCGGTCCGGGCCGATGGTCGCGATCCACGTCATCGGACCCTGCGGTGCCGACGGGAAGCCGGGGCCGGGCGGGGCCTGGGTGGCACCGGGCGGCGGGTAGCCGTAGCCGCCGCCCTGTCCGCCGCCGGGGCCTCCGGGACCGCCGGGGCCACCGGGGCTTCCGGCCGACGGCGGGGAGATCACCCAGTCGTCCTCACCGCCGCCGAAGGCGGGACCGCCGGCCGGGGGCCGGCCGGTCTCCCGCGGGAACGCGGGCGGCGCGGGCGGGCCGGACTGCTGGAAGGCCTGCGGCGCACCGCCGGCCGTGCCGCCGGGACCTGCGGGCGGGGTCGGCCCGGGCGGCGGCGGAACCGGACGGGACGGGTCGCCACCGAAGCCGGAGGGGCCACCGGGACCACCGGGGCCGCCGGGACCAGAGGGCTCACGGCCGAAGGGCGGCGGGCCGGAGGGGCCACCCTGGCCCTGACCGGGACCGCCGAAGCCGGACGGACCGCCAGGGCCGCCGGGGCCCTGTCCCGGGCCACCACCGAAGGGCGGCGGGCCGGAGGGGCCGCCGGGGCCACCCTGGCCCTGACCGGGACCGCCGCCGAAGCCCGAAGGACCGCCGGGGCCGCCAGGACCGCCCTGCCCCTGACCGGGACCGCCGCCGAAGGCCGACGGGGGACCGGAGGGACGCTGGTTGCCGCCGAAGCCGCCCGGGCCGCCCGCGGTGGGCGGCGGACCGGACGGGCCGCGCTCGCCGGCGAACGGCGTCGGGCCCGAGGGCTCGCTGCCGAACGACGGGATCGGCTCGGCGGGACGGTTCACCTGCGAGGGCCGCGAGCCCTGGTACTCGTACGAGTCACCGCCGCCGTACGTCGAGCTCGGCGGCTGGAAGCGCGGCTGGGCCGTGCGCGGCGCGGCCGGGGTGTACGAGGTGGCCGTGTTGGTCAGGAAGTTCCACCGGCACTCCTCGCAGAAGGGCGCCCCGCCCTCGCGGGGCGTACGGCACTGCGGGCACAGCTCGGGCTCGGGCGCACCGGCCCCCTGCGGGCGGCCGCCGGCCTGGGTGCCCTGCGGGGGCGGGAAGCCGTAGCCACCCGCGGCCGGTGGCGGTGGCGGGGGTGGAGGTACGGCACCGGCCATGCGGTGACCGCAGACCTCGCACCAGTCGTCGGAACCCGACTGGTGTCCGTTCGGGCAGGTCGGCATGTCGGCGCTTCCCCCTCTCCTTCAGGGTCCTACTCGGTACTGCTACGTCACTTGGAGCACTACTTCTTTACACGAACAGTCTTTGTGGACCGTGTCTCGAGAGTCATCTCGTCGGCCTCCTCGACCTTCGCCTTCAGTCGCACAGTACCTGTCGCGGCATCGACCACGTCCACCACCTTCGAAAGCAGTTTCGCAGTATCGGCGTTCCCGGAGGCACTCGCGAGCTGAACAGCGCGGCCCAGTTTGGCCGTTGCTCCATCGAAATCGCCCGCTTTGCGAAGATCGAGCCCCTGCTGGATGGCTTGCGCCAGTTCGGCCTGCCCCGTGTAGTGGGCGACTTGGGGGTTGATCGAGGTCGAGGCCGTCATGTCGTCGGTCCACACGGCCCGTACGAGCCCCTGGGCGCCGAGGTTCTGTGCCGTTCCGTCCGGTTGTGGGACGACCAGCGAGACCCGGGCGGCGAGCATCTCCTGGCCGAGACCGGCCGCCGGGACCTCGACGCACAGGTGGTAGTCGCGGGACTCGTCGCCCCAGGACCCGGTGGGGTAGTCCCCGGCCCGGGGCCCGGCCTCCGTGCGCCGGCCGGTCAACTCCTCGACTGTGGGTGCGACTTGCTTGACGAACCTGATGGTCGTGCCGACCGGGGTCCACACCCGCAGGGCGACGTCGGCGACCTCCTTGCCCATCGCCGCCTCCATCATCTGCGTGAAGTCGGCGGCCAGGCCTGCCGGGTCGGCGACGATGTCGGCGGTGCCGAGCAGCGCGGAGGCGATGCCTGTGACTTCTTTCACTTCCCAGTCGGTGCCCACGCCCCGCGCGTCACAGGTGAAGCGTCCGGCGCAGGAGTCGAGCGCGGCCCGCAGGTCCTCCGGCGACTCGTGCTCGTTGCGTCCGTCGGTGAGCAGGATGCCGTGCCGGATGGCCACGTCCGCCGAGGACAGCAGCCGGTCGGCCAGTCGCAGCCAGGTGCCGATGGCCGTACCGCCGCCCGCGCTGAGCCGGCGCAGCGCCTGCTTGGCCTCCTCGCGGGTCCGGGCGTCGGCGACCGCGAGCCGTCCGCTGCCCGGGTAGACCTCCTTGGCGACGTGCGTGCCGCCGATCACCGCGAAGTGGGTGCCGTCGCGCAGGGTGTCGATCGCGGCGGCCGTGGCGTCCCGGGCGTTGCGCATCTTGGTCGGCGGGTAGTCCATGGAGCCCGAGCAGTCGACCATGATCGCCACGGCGGCGGAGGGCCCGTGGCCCGGTGCGTACACGGGTGCGGCGACCGCGCTCCCGATCGTGCCGCCGCCCGTCGCCGTCACCGTGACGATGGCGTTGACCTCACGGCCGCCCTCGGGCAGGTACTCGTTCTGGTAGACGTCGACCGAGAACTGTGGCACGTGGGACTTCGCGAAATTGGCCATGTTGGTTCAGATCCCCCTCGGACACCCCGCCGAAGCGGAGCAATGCGTGTGGACGGACCGGTCCCCTCCGGTCCGTCGAGGCTTCCCCGTCGTGTACGGCCTCAGGCCGATCCTGCCCCCTGCGGCGGCGCCGGGAACGGCAGGACGGCCACTGTTACGTTGTCGTGGCCCCCGCCGTCCAGGGCGTGGCCGACCAGAACGCGGGCGCTGTGCAGCGGCCGCTCGGCCGCGTCGGCCGGTACGGCCTCGGACATCTCCTCGGCCGTCTCCGCGTAGTTCCACAGGCCGTCGGTGCACACCACCACGACACCGGGCCGGTCCGGCTTGAAGGAGGCGGTGTGCGGCTCCAGTTCGTAGGCGTCCGCGCCGAGCCAGCCGGTGATCGCGTGGGCGCGCTCGTCGGCGTACGCCTCCGCCTCGTTCATCAGGCCGGCCGCGACCATCTGCGCCGCCCAGGAGTCGTCCTCGGTCAGCCGGGCCGCGGGCGCGCCGCGGTCCGCCGGCACCCAGTAGGCGCGGCTGTCGCCGACCCAGCCGACCACCAGCAGCCCGGAGGTGACGATCGCGCCGACGATGGTGCACGCCGGGGCGTTCTGGTGCGGGGCGTGCTCGCGGTCCGCTGCGGGCTCCTCGACGAGCGCGTTGACGGCCTGGGCGGCGGCCACGATCGCCTCGTGCATCGCCTGCTGCGGGTGCGTGCCGCGCGGCAGGGCGGCCAGCAGGGTGTCACCGGCCGCCTGCGCTGCGGCCGCCGAGGCCTCGTCCGGGCGGGTCGCCGAGGACACGCCGTCGCAGACGATCGCCAGGGCGGCTGGTGAGCCGTCGGGCAGCGCGGTGTGGCCGACCGTGAAGGAGTCCTCGTTGCGGTGGTGACGCAGGCCGCGGTCGCTGACCGCGGCGACCGGGCCCGACTCCCGCTCCATGTGGTCGCGTTCGCGGGGCTGGGCGTGCCCGCAGTTCTCGCAGTAGCCGTCGCTGTCCACCCGGCCCGCCCGGCAGGCCACACAGACCGGCTGGGGCTCCTCCGGCACGGCGGCCGCCGCGCGCGGGTCCGGTGCCTGCAGCGGGTACTCGTCGGGCTCCGGGGGCCGGTCGAAGCGGACGCCGGGCGCGGCCGGCTCCTGGGCGTGCAGGGGCTTGCCGCCCGAGTCGGTGCCGGGCAGATCGGCCGGCAGATGCACCTCGCCCGGGGTGCTGCCGGAGCCGGCCGGCTCGGGGGCGGGCCAGTCCACGCCGTCCCCGGGCACGGGGGAGCCGGTCATGGTGAGCGTCGGATGGTCCTGCGGCGGGACGGGCACGACGGAGAGGTCGTGTCCGCACGCGCCGCAGAACAGGTCACCCGACTCGAGCGGCTCGGCGCAGCTCGGGCACTTCGACAGTGCGGCCTGCTGGGGCATCTGCGACATCAACTACACCCACGTCCGGGGGCGGTAACGGTTGGCCCGTTCCACCAGTTCGATCCTCTCCTCGCCGCCGGGCGCCAGCCGGGCCAGCGTGCGGTACGCGCGCTCCAGTCCGAAGCGGAGGCCCCGCTCGTCCAGACCGCTGCCGAGCAACACCCGTCCGCCGGCGGCGGGTCGGTCGGTGCCCTGGCCTGTGGAGAGTATCCAGTCCAGTGCGCTGCCGAGCACTTCGGCCGACAACTGCTCGCGCCGGGCCGGGTCCAGGCCGTACGCGTCCAGCGCCTCGACCTGGCCGGCGGCGGCCGTCAGGTCGTCCAGGAACGGTACGTCAGCGGCGCTCGCGGTGCGCTGTCTGAGCCGCGCCCGGACCGCGGCGACCCGGGCGGCCGTGTAGTGGATGGAGGACTCCGGCACCGACTCCAGGGTCCGTACGGCACCGCGCCGGTCCCCGGCCGCGAGCTGCACCCGGGCCAGCCCGAAGGCCGCGCTGACGAAGCTCGGGTCGGTCGCCCACACCAGGCGGTAGTACTCGGCCGCGTTGTCCAGCTGGCCGAGCACCTCCGCGCACAGGCCGAGCGCCAGCTTGGGCGCGGCCTCGCCCGGGAAGGCGTCGTAGATCGCGTCGAAGGACAGCGCCGCGCCCTCGAAGTCGCCGGTGACCAGGGCGGCCACGCCCCGGTACCACACCACCCGCCAGTCGTCGGGCCGTTCCTCGTCGAGCTTGGCCAGCGACATCAGCGCGGCCTGGTGGTCGCCGCTCTCCAGCCGGGCCCGGATCTGCCGCAGCCGGGTCTCGACGGTCTGCGCGGGCGCCGCGTCCAGCGCGCTGATCAGCTCGGCCGGCGCGGACGCCATCAGTCCGGCCAGGAAACCGGCGTTGGGGTCGCCCGGGTCGACCAGCGGGACGGGCAGGGCGAGGGCGGCGGCTGGGGTCGCGACCGGCTTGACGATCGACGCCGGGGGCAGCTCGGGAGCCGACTGGACGCCCCGCACCTGCCGGGCCCCGAGCCGGGACACGTCCCCGTCCTGCTTGGGGAACAACTCGGTGTCCGTGACCTTCACTTCGGGCCCGAGCAGCGTCGACAGCGCGGGCCGGGCCTGCCCGGTCTGCAGCGAGACGACCTCGCGCAGGACCCCGGTCAGCTGCTCGGCCATCTCCTGCGCGGAGCCGAACCGGCGGGCCGGGTCGGGGTCGGTGGCGCGGACCAGGAGCCGGTAGAAGGACTCGTACCGGTGGAAGACCTCGATGTTGTCCGGGTCGGGCAGGGAGTCCACGAAGACGTTCGTGTAGCCCTGGAAGTCGAAGGTGAGCACCGCGAGCGTACGGCCCACCGTGTACAGGTCGCTCGCCACCGACGGGCCGACCTCGGCGACCTCGGGCGCCTGGTAGCCCACCGTGCCGTAGATCGCCGACTCGTCGTCGTCCATGCGGCGCACCGCGCCCATGTCGATCAGCTTGAGCTGGTCCTCGGTCTGGATGGCGTTGTCGACCTTGAAGTCGCAGTACAGCAGGTTGCGGCTGTGCAGATGCCCGAGCGCCTCAAGCGCTTCGATGCCGTACGCGCACGCCTGTTCCACCGGCAGCGGATCGCGCCGGCCGTCCGGTGTGCGGCGGGCGTTGGCGATCTCCTTCAGCGACTTGCCGCCGACGTACTCCATGACGATGTAGCCGTCGAGGGAGCCGGTGCGCTGGTCGAGGTGCTCCACGAAGTTGTAGATCCGCACGATGTTGGCGTGCTCGATCTCCGCGAGGAACCGCCGCTCGGAGATCGCGGCCGCCATCGCGTCCTGGTCGCCGGTGTCCAGCAGGCCCTTGAGCACCACCCACCGGTCGGACACCGCCCGGTCCACGGCGAGGTAGATCCAGCCCAGGCCGCCGTGCGCGAGGCAGCCCGCGACCTCGTACTGGCCGTGCACGATGTCCCCGGCCTTCAGCTTCGGCACGAACGAGTACGGGTGCCCGCACTTGGTGCAGAACCCCTCCGTGCGCCCCGGCCGGTCACCGCGCGCCCGGCCCACGGGGGCCCCGCAGTCGGACCGCGAGCAGAACCGCTTCCGCTCGGGCACCTCCGGGTTCTCCAGCACCATCGCGCGCGGGTCGGGCCGCGGCACCTGCGGCACCGAGACCAGACCGGCGCCCAGCCGCCCCCGGGCGGAGGCGCCGGAGGAGGAGCCGGAGCTGCGCACCGACACCGAGCGGCCGGTGGACCTGCCCGACAGGGAGCGCGAGAGCCGCCCGGACACCGAACGCCGCGACCTGGACGACTGCGACGACGTACGCGAGCTGCGCGAACTGCCGCCGCTCGCCGAGCCCTTGCCGCCACCGGTGATCCCGGTGGGCGGCGACCCGACCATGCCGGTCGCCGAGACGACGGGTGCGAGGCCGCAGGTGTCGCAGTACAGCTCACCGCCGCCGACGTCCTCGTACGTCCCCTCGCAGCCCGGCCGCTGGCACGCTCGCTGTGCCTGACTCATGACGACTCACTCCTACGGTCCTGAGCTTCGCCCTGCTGGGGAATCCTCGATGCGCCGAACTGCTCGGCCGCCGCCTGCTGGTAGCGCAGTACGGCCTGCTCGGCCACTCTCAGGTCGCAGGGCGCGCTCCACAGCATGCGCCGGGCGCTGTCGTACCGCTCCATCAGCAGGGGGTCCTCGGCCAGCCCGTGCCGGGCGACCTTCGCCTTGTACGCGTCCAGGCGGCCGCGCAGCTCGGCGCGGACCGCGAGCGGCGCGGTGACGGCCGTCAACGACTCGCGGGCGCGCAGCAGTTCGTCCTCGGCCTTCTGCTCCAGGGACTCCAGGAGCGGGGAGAGCCGGTGCCACTGCGCCTGCCGTCGGTACTCGGCCGCGGTCGCCAGCTGTTCCTGCAGCACGGTCGGCGGCCCGCTGACGACGGGCACCTCGGTCGCGGCGATCTTGGCGAGCACCTCGCCGCGGGCGGTGCGCGCCTCGGCGAGGGTGCGGTCCGCGCGGGAGAGCACGTCCCGCAGCCGGATCAGCCGGGCCTCCGCGTCCTGGCGGACGGTCAGCACGGCGTCGATCTCCCGGCGTACGTCCTCCAGGGCGCGCGCCTCACGGTCGTACACCGTGGTGTCCGGGCGGCCGCCGCCGGGCGCCGAACTGCCCTCCGCCGGCACCCAGAAGGCGAGCGGGTCCGTGACCACGTCCTCGCGCAGCCTGGTCAGCGTGCGGGTGATGCGCTCCAGGTCGTCGCCGGCCGGGTGCTCGCCGGGGCGTACGCCCACGGAGTGCGCGAGCTTGCGGGTGCGCTGGAGTTCCGCGGCGAGTAAATCGATCCGGGCGGGCAGCGCCGACCAGACCGCGTCGGCGGTGACGACCAGGTCCAGCGAGGAGGCGTACAGCTCGTTCATCCGGTCGACCAGGGTGCCGAGCGAGAAGCTCTCGCTGAGCTTGCTCGCGGCCCCGAGCGTGGCGGCACCGCCGGGCACGGTGACGGAGTCGCCGCGCAGCAGTTCGGTCAGCTCCACCAGGTCCTCGCGGCTGGACCAGCGGCGCCGGGCGCGGATCTCCCGGGCGGAGCGCAGCGCGGCCGTGTAGGCGTCGAAGTACGCCCACAGCAGGGTGATCGACGCCTCCGTGGCGGCCCAGCGTTCCCTGGTGACGCCGGTCAGTTCGGCGCCTTCGAGGAGTCTGCGGCCCGCGTGGTCCTGGAGGGCGAGCAGCGAGGTCTCGATCGCCTCGTGCTCGGCGCCGAGCCGCGCCAGCGCACGGTCCACCTCGTCCCGGTCCATCACCGGCCCGGCGGGGTCCGTGACGCCCATCGATCACCTCTCGCTGCTGTGTGGTTGGACTTGGGCGGGTTCTGGTCGGGGGCGGGGGGTCAGCTCTTGCGCAGGTACTCCGGGGCCGGCGGCTTGGACGCTCCCGAGTCCTTGCCCAGTGTGGCCGACAGCCATCGGTCGTACGACGCCTGCCAGCCGCTCGTGCGGTAGCCGACCAGGATGCGATTGACCCGGCGTACCAGATCGTCGGCGTCCTTCTTCATCGCCACGCCGTAGTACTCGGTGGTGAACGCCTCGCCCTTCAGCTCGACCGTCGGGTCCTGGGCGGCCTGGCTCGCGGCGAGCGCGCCGTCGGTGACGACCGCGTCGACCTCGCCGAGCTGTAGCCGGACCAGGCAGTCGAGCTGGTTGGGGACCGTGGTGGAGATGTCCGTGGAGGCGGGCAGGGTGCCCTTGTCCCGGTCGGCCTTCAGCTTGAGGTAGGCCGTGGAACCGGACGCCGTGCAGATCTTCTTGTGCGCGAGCGTGCCGTCGTACCCCTTGATCGGCGAGGACTTGGGCGCCAGCACCTGCTGCCCGGTCTTGAAGTATGGGGCGGAGAAGGCGACTTCGCCGAGCCGCTGGCAGTTGATGGTCATCGTGCGCACGACCATGTCGACCCGGCCGTCCTGGATGGCGGTGATGCGCTGGCTGGTCGGTATCGCCTTGAACTGTACCGCTTCCGGGTCGCCGAGGATGTCCGCGGCGATCCGGTGCACCAGGTCGATGTCGAAGCCCTCCAGCTCCGCGCCCTCGGTGTTCGGGTTGCGGTAGCCCCAGTGGTAGCTGTTCTGGTCGACGCCCACGACCAGCTTGCGCTTGGCGCCCGTACGGGACTTGATGGCGTCGATCGTCGGCCCGTCGGCGCCGGACGGCGACAGCGTCTGCTTCTGCGCGTCCGAGTCCTTGCAGTCCGAGGCCCGGGCCTGGGTGGCCTCGGCCATGCCCGGGCCGGCCGTGCGCCCGTCCTGGCGGGCCTCCTGGGCTCGCGGCAGCAGCAGGACGAACGCCAGCGCCAGGGCGCACAGCACCGCCATCGCGCCGACTCCGCCCCAGCCCCGCAGGGAGGCCCGTGCACGTGCTGCGTACATCGTCCTGCCCCCTGTCACCGGTACTCCGAAAGCCTGCGTCCGATGCCGGCGACCGCGCCCGCGGCACCGAGGACCGCCAGCACGGCGGCGCCGATGGGCAGCCCGGTCATCGCGTCCCGTCCGTCCCCGGCGGCCTGCTTGAACTCGGCCTGCTCGTGGTCGATGGCCAGGGCGAGATTGCGGTCGACGCTGTCGAAGCACTCACCGGTCGCGCCCTTGCCGCCGATCACCATGTCCAGCGCCTGCTGGTAGTTGCCGTTCTCGTCCTCGGTACGGGCCGAGGTGTGGCGCTTCTTCCACACCGCCATGTTGCCCTCGGCCGCCTTGACCGGCTCGGTGCCCGCCCGGTCGTCGGCGAGCCCGTCGGCCTCGGTGAGGCCCTTGCCGAGCACGGTCATGTCCTTGTCGAAGTCGTAGTAGTACGCGTCGTACGTCTGTCCGCCGACCGTGACCGTCTCGGCGCCGCGCGCCACCAGGCTCAGGTTCTCGTTGCCACGTGCCTTCAGGGACGCGATCCGCGCGTCGTGCAGGACCTTCAGCGAGCGGATGCCGTGGTCGTACGAGCCGTCCAGGCCCGAGCGGGCGACGGCGTGCCCGACGACCAGCCACAGCAGCACCACGGTCGTGGCGGCGGTGGCGGCGACCAGGCCGTGGTTGAGGACGCGGTTGGTGCGCCGGTACGTGCGGTGCTGGGCCCAGCCGAGCGCGGCCAGCGCGAGCACGCCGAGCGCGATGGCCACCCACGGGTACGGCGTCGCGTCCCCGTAGTCGGCGTCGAGCCGCTGGTTCTCCTTCGTGTAGAGATCCTCCGCCGCCGGGAGCATCTCCTTCTGCATCTTCTCGTTGGCGTACCGCAGATAGGCGCCGCCGACCGGATAACCCTGCCGGTTGTAGGTCCGGGCGCGCTCGATGAGCCCCTTGTACTCGGGCAGCAGCCGGTTCAGCTTGGCGATGGTCGCCTCGGAGGGGGAGCCCGGCTCCGCGTTGGCGGCGGCCGTGACGAGCCCGGCGGCAGCCGTACGGATGTCCTTCTCGTACCGGTCGCGCGAGTCCGCGCTCTCCTGCCCGCCGGCCAGGAACCCGCTGGAGGCGGCCGTGTTGGCGTCGGCCAGCGAACGGTAGATGCCGGCCGCGCCGGAACTGAGCGGCTGGCTGCGGTGCAGCACGTCGTCGGCGGCGGCCGCCCGCTCGGAGGCCTGCCAGGCGGTGACCGCGCCGAACGCGACGACCAGCAGCGCGAGGACGGCCCCGATGATCCGCAGCCGCCCCGGCTCGGTGGTCGCGGCGGCCCGCACCTGCTCGACCCCTTCGGCGAAGGCGGTACGACGCGGGACCGGGGGCGGGCCCACCCGTGCGGGCGAGCCGGGCTGAGAGGGGATCGCGGGCATGGCGGGGCCCGCCGGTGGCGGCGCCGCGCTGCTCTTCGGCGGGTGTGTCACTTGACCTCCCCCATGGTCATCCGTTCGCCGCCAAGTATCACCGCCCGGACTGACATCCGCACCAGCCTTCACTCGATCTTGATCGGATCGCAGCGCAACCCACGGCGTGACGGCGCGGGGCGCTGGCCGCACCCCCCCCGCTGATGAACACGCCGGGTGCGGCGGATCGGTTCCCCCGCAACCCACGGCACTGCTTGTACCCTTCGCCGACATGCACGGTCGACCGAGCCACGAGCCGGGCTCTCCCCGCATGTCACGCCACGACTGGTGGGGGGTGGTCCTCGAAGCCCCCGACCCCCACGCCCTCGCCCGCTTCTACTCCGAACTCCTCGGCTGGGAGATCGCCAAGCAGGACCCCGACGGAGCGGCCATCACCCCACCGGAAGGCGTCGCCTACCTCGCCTTCCAGCGCGCGGACGACTACGTCCCCCCGGTCTGGCCCGCCCGCGAGGGCACCCAACGCATCACCATGCACCTCGACTTCGAGGTGACGGACCTGCCGGCCGCGGTCACCCACGCCCTCGAACTCGGCGCCCGAGAAGCCGACCACCAGCCCCAGGCCAACGTCAGGGTGCTGCTCGACCCGGCCGGGCATCCGTTCTGTCTCTACCTGGACGACAGCGACTGATCTCGATGGGTCGGTCATGAGGCGGGAACGCCCCTGGGCGCTGTTGCGCGCGCCCGGCGTTCAGTCCCCCCTCTCCCAGTAGGCCCGCGCCCGCTCCTGCGACCCCGCACCCGCCCCCAGCCGGTCCAGGCCCAGCAGTGCCGCGCCCAGGACGGGGCTGGCCGTCACCACCCGGACGTCGGCCTTGGGGGCGCGGGACGACAGCAGGTCCTGGACGGTGTCGTTCAGCTGGGTGTGGCCGGCGGTCAGGACGCTGCCGCCGAGGAGGACGGGGGTCTGCTCGGTGAGGAGGTCCAGGCGGGTGAGGGCGACCGTGGCCATCGTCGCGACCTCCTCCGCGAGGCGGTGCACGATCGAGCGGGCGACCGGGTCGCCCTGTGCGGCCGTCTCGAAGAGGACGGGGGTCAGCTCGTGGCGGCGGCTGTGTTCGATGTGGTCGAGGTGCAGGGCCTCGATCAGGGCGTACATGGAGGGGAGGTCGAAGTGGGCGGGGAGGGTGCGGGACAGCGCCGTCGGCTCGCCGCGGCCGTCCTCGGCGCGGGCCGCGTACCAGAGGGCCTCCTCGGCCAGGCCCCAACCGCCGCCCCAGTCGCCGGAGATGCGGCCGATGGCCGGGAAGCGGGCGGTGCGGCCGTCGGGGCGCATGCCGACGCAGTTGATGCCCGCGCCGCACACCACGGCCACGCCCCGGGGCTCGGCCACGCCCGCCCGCAGGATCGCGAAGGTGTCGTTGCGGACCTCCACCGAGGTGCCCCACGCGCGCGCGTGCAGTGCGGTCGCCAGCTGCTCCTCCTCGACCGGCAGATCGGCGTTGGCCAGGCAGGCGGAGACGTGCGAGGCGGCGGGCAGGCCCGCGTCCGAGAGGGCTCGGGTGACCGGGTCGGCGAGGGCGTCCATCGCTGCCGCGACGCCCACCGCCGGCGGGCGGAAGCCCCCGCCGCGGGCCGTGGCCAGGACCTCGCCGTCGGCGGTGACCACGGCCACGTCGGTCTTGCTGTTGCCCGCGTCGATGGCGAGAACACTCCCGCATTCAGGTGTGGTCAGGCCCACGCCAGGTGCTCCCGGTTGTGCGCGACGAGTTGGTCGGTGAGGGCCTCGGCGTACTCGTACTGGCCGATCAGGGGGTGGGACAGCAGCGCCCGGAAGACACGGTCCCGGCCGCCGCGCAGCGCCGCCTCCAGGGCCAGCTCCTCGTACGTCGTCACGTTCGACACCAGGCCCGCGTACAGCGGGTCCAGGTCCGGGACCGGCAGCGGCACCGGGCCCGTCGGGCCGACCGCCGCCTGGACCTCGATCACCGCGTCGTCAGGGAGGAACGGCAGGGTGCCCTTGTTGAGCGTGTTCACCACCTGGTACGGGCTTCCCCCTCCGCCCAGCAGGGCCGCCGCCAGGTCCACCGCCGCCTCCGAGTAGAAGGCGCCGCCCCGCTTGGCCAGCAGCGCCGGCTTCTCGTCCAGGGCCGGGTCGCCGTACATCGTCAGCAACTCGCGCTCCATCGCGGCGACTTCCTCCGCCCGGGAGGGCTTGGTGCGCAGTTCCCGTACCACCGCGTCGTGCGCGTAGAAGTAGCGCAGGTAGTACGAGGGGACCACGCCCAGGCGGTCCAGGAGGGGGCGGGGCAGACGCAGGTCGTCGGCGATGGCGTCGCCGTTCTCGGCCAGCAGCTTGGGCAGCACGTTCGCGCCCTCGGGGCCGCCGAGGCGCACCCCCGTCTCCCAGGTGAGGTGGTTCAGGCCCACGTGGTCCAGGTGGACGTCCTTCGGGTCGGTGCCCAGCATCGCCGCGAACTTGCGCTGGAAGCCGATCGCCACGTTGCACAGGCCCACCGCACGGTGGCCCGCCTGGAGCAGGGCGCGGGTGACGATGCCGACGGGGTTGGTGAAGTCGATGATCCAGGCACGGGGGTTGGTGCGGCGGACGCGTTCGGCGATGTCCAGGACGACCGGGACCGTGCGCAGCGCCTTGGCCAGACCGCCGGCTCCCGTCGTCTCCTGGCCGAGGCAGCCGCACTCCAGCGGCCAGGTCTCGTCCTGCCGGCGGGCCGCCTGGCCGCCGACGCGCAGCTGGAGCAGTACGGCGTCGGCGCCCTCGACACCCGCGTCCAGGTCGGAGGTGGTGACGATCCGGCCCGGATGGCCCTGCCTGGCGAAGATCCGGCGGGCCAGGCCGCCCACCAGCTCCAGGCGTTCGGCCGCCGGGTCCACGAGCACCAGTTCCTCGACGGGCAGGGTGTCCCTGAGGCGCGCGAAGCCGTCGATGAGTTCGGGGGTGTAGGTCGAGCCTCCGCCGACCACAGTGAGTTTCATGTCTGGTTAACCCTTCACTCCGGTGAGCGTGACGCCCTCCACGAACGCCTTCTGGGCGAAGAAGAACACGAGGATCACGGGGGCCATGACCAGCACGGTCGCGGCCATGGTGAGGTTCCAGTCGGTGTGGTGCGCGCCCTTGAAGGACTCCAGGCCGTAGGAGAGGGTCCAGGCGCCGGGGTTCTCCGAGGCGTAGATCTGGGGGCCGAAGTAGTCGTTCCAGGCGTAGAAGAACTGGAAGAGGGCGACGGCGGCGATGCCCGGCTTCGCCATCGGCAGCACGACCCGCAGCAGAGTCCGCAGGTCACCGCAGCCGTCCACCTTCGCCGCGTCGACGTACTCGTTCGGGATCGTCATCAGGAACTGGCGCAGCAGGAAGATGGAGAACGCGTCCCCGAACGCCATCGGGATGATCAGCGGCCACAGCGTGCCGGACAGATCCAGCTGCTTCGCCCAGAACAGGTACATCGGGATGATGACCACCTGCGGGGGCAGCATCATCATCGAGATCACCAGCATGAGTGACAGGTTGCGGCCCCGGAAGCGGAACTTCGCGAGCGCGTACGCCACCGGAATGGACGACACGACGGTCAGCACGGTGCCGAGACCGGCGTAGATCAGGGTGTTCTTCCACCAGGTCAGAAAGCCGGGCGTGTCGAAGACCCTGCGGTAGTTGCCCCACTCCCAGGTGTGCGGGATCAGGTCCCGGCTGAGCGCCTGCGAGTCGCTCATCAGCGAGGTCAGGAACACGAACACGAACGGGAGCGTGAAGAACAGCGCGGCGGCGATCCCCAGGGAGTGGACGGCGATCCATTCGAGCAGCGCCCGGCGGCGGGCGGTCCGCTCCGCCCCGGACACCGGCGGCGCCGGCTTCACCGGCTGGTCCAGTACTTGGGTTATGGTCAGTCACCTGCCTGGATGAGACCGCCCCGGCGCCGCATCAGGAACGCGGTGAACACCATCGACAGGGCGAACAGCACCAGAGCCACCACACAGGCCGAGCCGTAGTCGAAGCGCTGGAAGCCAAGGTTGTAGACGAGCTGGGGGAGGGTGAGCGTGGACTTGTCCGGGTAGCCGGGCTCGAACTGGGTGCCCGCGCCCTGGATCACACCCGAGGCGACCTTCCCCGCGATCAGCGGCTGCGTGTAGTACTGCATCGTCTGGATCACGCCGGTGACCACGGCGAACATCACGATCGGGGAGATGTTCGGCAGGGTGACGTAGCGGAACCGCTGCCACGCCGACGCGCCGTCCAGCTCGGCCGCCTCGTACTGCTCCGTCGGCACGTCGAGCAGCGCGGCCATGAAGATGACCATCAGGTCGCCGATGCCCCACAGCGCCAGCAGGGTCAGGGCCGGCTTGGACCAGGCGGGGTCGTTGAACCAGCCCGGCGCCGGGATGCCCACCTTCTCCAGGATCGAGTTGACCGGCCCCGTACCGGGGTTGAGCAGGAAGGCGAAGGCCATCGTCGCCGCCACGGGCGGGGCGAGGTAGGGCAGGTAGAAGAGGGTGCGGAAGATGCCAGCGCCCGTCTTGATCTTCGTGATGAGCAGGCCCACACCGAGTCCGAAGACGACCCGGAGGGTCACCATCACCAGCACCAGCCACAGGGTGTTGCGCAGGGCGGGCCAGAACAGCGGGTAGTGCTCGAAGACGTACGTCCAGTTCTTCGTTCCGCTCCACGTCGGCGGTTTGAAGCCGTCGTAGTGCATGAACGAGAAGTAGACCGTCGAGATCAGCGGGTACGCGAAGAAGACCGCGAAGCCGATCAGCCAGGGCGACATGAAGGCGGCCGTCCGAAGCGTCGCCCTGCGGCGCTTCGAGGCGAGCGTGATCGTGCTCATGGCTACTTCGCCTGCGCGATGTCCGTGTCGATCTGCGCGGCCGTCTTCTTCAGACCGGCCTTGAGATCGGTGACCTTGCCGCTCTCGTAGTCGTAGCCGAACTGCTGGATCGTCACCAGGTACTGGCCGCCGTTGATCGAGGCGGGACTCGTGGTCGAGTCCGGGTTCGCGGCGATGTCCAGGAAGGTCTTGAACCGCGGGTCGTACTTCAGCTTCGGGGACTTCAGCGCGGCCAGGGTGGAGGGCACGTTGTGGATGTCGTTGGCGAAGCCGACCACCGCATCCGTGTCCGTGGTCATGTACTTCACCAGCTCCCAGGCCGCGTTCTGCTTGTGGCTGGTGGCCGCGATGCCCGCGATGGTGCCGGTGATGTAGCCCTTGCCGTACTGGCCGGCCTGGTCGTCCGGTACGGGCAGCGGAGCCACGCCGATCTCGAACTTCGGTTTGGTGTCGAGCGCCATGCCGAGCCGCCACTCGCCGTCCAGCTGCATGGCCACCTGGCCGGTGTGGAAGGGGTGCTTCGGACCCCACTCGTCGCCGAGGGTGGCCCGGAACTTCTCCAGCTTCTGGAAGCCGCCGAGTTCGTCGACGAGCTTCTTCTGCAGGGTGAAGCCCTTCTCGAACGCCGGGTCCTCGGCCACGGCGGACTTGCCGGCCTTGTCGAAGTACGTCGGCGAGAACTGCCCGAAGTAGTGCTCGGTCGTGGACTCCCAGCCGTGGTAGTCCGGCATGAAGCCCAGCTGCTTGTACCCGTCGCCCTGCGGGACCGTCAGCTTCTTGGCGTCGGCCTCGAACTCCGACCAGGTCTTCGGCGGGGCCGTGATGCCCGCCTTCTCGAACGCCGTCTTGTTGTAGTAGAGGCCGTACGCGTCGCCCAGCAGCGGCACCGAGCAGCGGTTGCCGTCGAACTGGGTGTACTCGTTCATCGCCTTTGGGAAGGTCGTCTCCGGGTCGATGTCCGACTTCTTGAAGAAGGGGTTGAGGTCCACCAGCGCGCCCGAGGAGCAGAACTTGCCCACGTTGTTGGTGGTGAAGGAGGAGATCACGTCCGGGGCCTTGTCGCCGCCGGAGCGCAGCGCCTGGTTGATCTTGTCGTCGGTCATGTTGCCGACGACGTTCACATGGATGTTGGGGTGGGCCTTCTCGAAGCCGGCGACCAGGGACTTGACCGCCTTCACCTCGTTCGGCGCGCTCCACGCGTGCCAGAAGTTGATCGTCGTGTCCTTGGCGGCGTCGTCGGTGGCGCCGGAGTTGGACTGGCCGGTACAGGCGGTGGTGAGCAGGGCGAGCGACGCGGTTACGGCAAAAGCCGCCTTTCGGGCAACAGAGGGTATGACTTCGGGCATGGCGAGGTCTCCCGGGGCAGGGGTGGGTGAGAAGAGGGGGACTGCGGAGGGGGGCGGGGCTCAGTGCGAGGTGTCGAAGACCTCGTCGCGGGTGGCCGCGAGCGCGGACTCCAACGCACCGCGCAGCACGGGGTGTTCACGGACGTCGCCGACGACGAGCCGGGGGCGGGCCGCCGCCAGCTCCTCCAGCTCGGCCTGGACGAGGGTGCGCAGCACCTCGCCGCCGGCCGTCAGGACGGAGCCGCTGAGGACGACGAGGTCGGGGTCGAGGACGGAGACGAGCGAGGCGAGACCGGTGGCCAGCCGGGTCGCGTAGGTCGCGAGCAGCTCCCGGTGGGGCCCGCTCGCATGGTCGGCGGCGCGGGCCAGGAGTTCCGCGGCGGCCTCGGCGTACGGCCCCGACGGCACGTCCTCGATGCCGAGTTCGCGGGCCAGCTTCGGTACGGCCTGGGAGCCGGCCAGCTCCTGGTAGCCGCCGCTGTTGGCCTTGGTCACCTGGCGCACCAGGGGGGTGCCGGGCACGGGGAGGAAGCCGACCTCGCCCGCGCCGCCGGTCCAGCCGCGGTGCAGCCGGCCGCCGAGGACCAGGGCGGCGCCGAGGCCCTCCTGGTTCCACAGCAGCACGAAGTCGCTGTGGCCCCGGGCCGCGCCGAGCCGCTGCTCGGCGAGGGCGACGAGGTTGACGTCGTTCTCGTACTCGACCGGCATCGGGAGCGCCGCCGCGAGGTCGTCGAGCAGCGCGGGGGAGTGCCAGCCGGGCAGGTGGGAGGCGTAGCGCAGCCGGCCGGTGTTGGGGTCGAAGGCGCCGGGGGTGCCGATGACCAGCCGGTGGACGTCGTCCCGGGCCAGCCCGGCGGACTTCACGGCGCCGTCGAGGGCGTCGGTGACCTGCCGGACGACCGGGTGGGCGGGGCGACGGCCGGGGGTGGGCAGTTCGTACTCACCGACCGTGCGGCCGGTGATGTCGGCGACGGCGGCGCGGATGCGCTCGGGGGTGACGTCGAGCCCGGCGGCGTACGCGGCCGTGGGATTGACGGCGTACAGCTGGGCGTTGGGGCCCGGCCGGCCCTCGCTGGTGCCGGTGACCCGGACCAGACCGGCCGCTTCCAGGCGGGCCAGCAGCTGGGAGGCGGTCGGCTTGGACAGGCCGGTGAGCTTGCCGATCCGGGTGCGGGACAGCGGCCCGTGCTCCAGCAGGAGATCCAGGGCGGCGCGGTCGTTCATGGCGCGCAGCACGCGAGGGGTGCCCGGCGTACCGGCGGTTCCTGCCATGGGGGTCGACACCTGCCTTTCCAACTGCCCAGCTTCCCAGTGACCTGGTCATGACGTCCAGTCTTGATCAACGGCCGCCCGAAGATCACTGTTAGGAAACTTTCCTATTCGGGTGGGAGGAACGTAAGCCCAGGACGAAGAGGGCGTCAATAGACAACGCCCCCGAGGCAACAGAGTCGTTACCTCGGGGGCGTGCCCGTAAGGGGTGCTGCCGGTCTAGTTGACCGTCACGTGGTCACCGGCGGAGGCCTTGGCCGCGGTGGTGGCCGTACCCGTGAAGACGAAGCGGTAGGTGCCGCTCTTGGTCGCCGTCACCGTGGTGGACAGGGCGCCCCCGGTGCCGGAGGTGATCGCCTTGACGTTCTTGTACGAGCCGCCGTCCGCCTTGAACTGGAGCAGGACGGTCTGACCCTTGTAGCCCGTGTACTTCTCGCTCATCCAGTCCGCCCGGGTCAGCGAGCCCTTGACGGTGATCGTCTTGCCCTTGACCGCGGGCTCCGGGGAGGCGTTCACGGTCACCTTGGCCGCGCGCTGCACCGTCACCGGGGCGAGGTTGCCCCACAGGGTTACGTCCATCTCGTTGTGCAGGTAGTCGTCCGAGACGGTGCCGTCGGTGTGGGCGTACAGGCCCGCGGCCTTCCAGGTGGTGGCGTCCGCGGCCTCCCACAGGGAGTCTCCCGGTTCCACGACGATCGTCTCGGTGCAGCTCTCGGTGACCGTCGTGTCCGTCGTGGCGGTGGTCGAGCAGCTGGGCGCCGCCTGCGGGTCCAGCTCGTTGCCGACGTTCCGCAGCGTGCCGCGGTAGAGGACGACCGCCTGGAACGTCTTCTTCTGGTCGATGACCAGGTCCTTGGGCCGGGTCAGGGTGTACGTCACCGGCACGCTCACGGCCTTGCTGACACCGACGACGAGCGGCTTGCCGTTGTTCACGGTCACGCCGGCGAAGGTCAGGTCGGGCGTGCCGGACGCGGAGGCGACGGGCGCGGCCAGGCCGGTCAGAGCCAGGGCACCGGACAGGGCGGTGCCTATGGCGAGCTTTCTCATGTATCCCCACATTCGCAACGGGCCCCCGGGCGGCATCGCGCTCCAGAACCAGGGCCCGTCGTGCAGGCGACACTAAAGGATCACCGGATGCGGAGGGAATACGGGGTTCCTGTGAAGACGATCTGAACCCTTGATCGTCACGAGTGCGTCACGGACCTGGTTTCCGCTGGTCAGAGGACCTAGATTCACCGTTCGCGCGAGTGCGTTCGTGGCGCTGTGTCAGATGGTGGGGATGGTGGGGGCGGAATGGGAAGGCGTCACATCGCGGCGGCGGTGGCGCTGCTGCTGGGGGCGGTGGCGTGCACGGCGCAGGAGAAGCCGGTCGCGCACGCGGTGCCCTCCGCGTCCGCCCCCTCCTGCCGGTCCGGAGCCATCCACTGGCGTACGACCGCGACGGAATGGCGGCTCACCGAGGTCTCCCCGGTGGTGACGGTCGGCAAGAGCGACGTCAGGGCCAAGAAGTACGCGCACTTCGAGTTCCCGGCCGTCCACGTGCGCACGGTGACGGCGAGCGTGGAGACCAGCGCGCCGAGCGTCTCGGGCCGGCGCGTGCTGGCCTCGCTCGCCGACCGCCTCGGCGAGGACGTGTCCATGCTGGGCAGGCCCGGCCGGACGACCGTGCACCGGAAGCAGGACCTGGTCACGGTCGACCTCCGCGGAGTCCCGGGCCGCTTCGTCGAGGCCGACGGCGTCCACGTCGTACAGGCGAGCTTCACCGTCACCTGTCCCGGCCGTGACACCGACCTCTACGGCAGCGTGACCACCTGGGACGGCGACGGCAGCGCGCTCCTGCGGTGCGGAGAGCACCCCGGCAAGGACGCCTGGGTCCGCGAGGGCTACCGCCTGGCCTGCGGAACTACTTCGACGCCGGCCGCTGCTGCGGAGTGATCGGCGAAGCGGCCGCCGCCTGCGGCGAGTCCGCGTTGGAGTACACCGAAGGAGCCGCGACCGAGGCCGTCGGGTCCGGGACGTCCTCGACGTTCTCAGTCGCCGTCGCCCCGCCCACGATGCGGACGCCGGCCGCGTCGAACGCCCGCTTGATGCGCCAGCGCAGCTCGCGCTCCACCGCCAGCGACTTGCCGGGCATGGTCCTGGCCGAGACCCGGACCACCATGGAGTCGATCAGCACGCTGTCCAGGCCGAGCACCTCGATCGGCCCCCACAGCAGCTCGTTCCAGGGCTCTTCCTTGGCCAGCTGCTCGGCGACCTCGTCCAGCGTGGCCTTCACCCGGTCCAGGTCCTCGCTCGACCGCACGGTCACGTCGACCCCGGCGGTCGCCCAGCCCTGGGAAAGGTTGCCGATCCGCTTGACCTCGCCGTTGCGGACGTACCAGATCTCGCCGTCGGCGCCGCGCAGCTTGGTCACCCGCAGCCCGACCTCGATCACCTCGCCGGAGGCAATGCCCGCGTCGATCGAGTCGCCGACGCCGTACTGGTCCTCCAGGATCATGAACACGCCGGAGAGGAAGTCCGTGACCAGGTTCCGGGCGCCGAAACCGATCGCCACACCGGCCACACCGGCCGAGGCCAGCAGCGGCGCCAGGTTGATCTTGAAGGTGGACAGCACCATCAGCGCGGCCGTGCCCAGGATCAGAAAGCTGGCCACCGAGCGCAGCACCGAGCCGATCGCCTGCGAGCGCTGCCGGCGCCGCTCGGCGTTGACCAGCAGCCCGCCCAGCGCGGTGCCGTCCACCGACTCCACGGTGCGGTTCATCCGGTCGATCAGCTTGGTGATCGCCCGCCGTACCGCCGCTCTGAGCACGAACGCCACGACCAGGATCAGCAGGATCTGCAGGCCCATCGCGAGCCAGGTCGACCAGTTCTGCTCCACCCAGCTCGCCGCGTTCGTCGCGCTCTCCTGGGCGTCCTGAAGGTTCGGCACGGCCGGGGCCGTCGCCCCCGAGGGAGACGGGGTCGGCGTCGCACCGGCGGCCACTAGGACGACGGGCAAGGACACGGCAGGTACCTCCAACGTGCTGCACGGTCCGTCCGGTGGGGCGGTCAAGGTCACGAAAAGGTCACCGGGCGGACAGGACCACCACACTAACGGGGCATTGTGTGTGCACCACCCCGTTCCGCACAGGAGGGCCACAGGAGAGACCGGTCTCACCCGGGCTTGAACAGGCCATGATCCGGGGGATGAACCAGGTGTGGTCGAAAACACTCCCAGCCCGTTACCGGGACATGGTGGCGCTTCCACCAGGCATGAGGGGAGACTGACTGCAGATCGTCCCGGCGCGAGCCACGCGCCGCCGACGCCCAAGGAGGCACCCGTGCCGCATGTCCTGGTCCTCAACGCGTCGTACGAGCCGCTCGGCGTCGTACCGCTCCGTCGCGCGCTCGTCCTCGTCCTGGAGAACAAGGCTGTCTCCCTCGAGGAATCCGGCGCCTATATGCACAGCGCAACCGTCACAGTCCCCGCACCCAGCGTGGTCCGGCTCAAGCGATTCGTCCGGGTTCCCTATCGGGGGCCCGTTCCTCTTACCCGCAGGGCGCTGTTCGCCCGCGACGGGGGCCGGTGCATGTACTGCGGTGGCGTCGCAACCAGCGTCGACCACGTCATCCCGCGCAGCCGCGGGGGCAAGCACGTCTGGGACAACGTGGTGGCCTCCTGCCGCCGCTGCAACCACGTGAAGGCCGACAAGCACCTCGTCGAGATGGGCTGGCGGCTGCGTCACAAACCGGCCCCGCCCACCGGTCTGGCCTGGCGCATCATCGGGACCGGCCATAGGGACCCGCGCTGGCTGCCCTACCTGCAGCCGTACGGCGCGGACGACGCCATGGCCCGGATCGACGGCATCTCAGCCTGACGATCCGGGCCTTCGCGTACCCGGGGCGGCACCCCGGGCACCCGCGTGGTCCGGCCTCGGGGACCCCCGTACCCCGGGGCCGGACGTTCCGGTGGCGGTCAGGCGTAGCGCAGCTCCGCCGGGTGCACCGAGCGGCGCAGCAGGGGCAGCGAGGTGGCCGCCGCCAGCAGGCAGCAGGCGTACACGCCCACCGGGACCAGCAGCGCGGCGTACGGCACGGCCTGGCTGACGTACTCCTGGGTCACCAAGCCGTACCAGATGCCGATCGCCATCCCGCCCGCGCCGGCCAGTGCGACCGCCGGAGCCAGCGGCAGTGCCGTCTCCAGGAGCAGCGCCCGGCCGAGCACCGCCCGCGGCACCCCGGCAGCGACCTGTGCGGCCAGGCCGCGGCGGCGGTTCGCCAGGGACTCGGCGGTGCCGACGGCGAGGCCGGAGAGGGTGATCACCAGGGCGACGAGGATGGCGGCGCCGGTCAGGTTGATACCGGTCGTGTAGAAGGACACGGGCATGCCGAGGTGATTCCCGCGGCTCATGGCGTGCAGGTCGGCGAGGAACGCCTGACGGACGCCGACGAAGCCCGTGCCGACGATCGTGACCAGCAGGACGGCCGCGTGGGTGCGGGCCGCGGCCCACGGGTCGTCGCGCAGCCGCTCCGCCGCGATCAGTGTCGCCGCGGACCGGGCGCGGCCCGCCAGCACCCGTCCGACCAGTCCGGCCGTGCCCCCGGCCAGCCACACCGTGCCCGCCCCGACCGCGATGACCAGCCCGAACACCGTCAACGGCACCTGCCCCCGGTCCGTGCTCGAGGTGTTCGCGACCGCCCAGAGCGCCAGCAGCAGGACGACCAGCACCCCGCCGACGAACAGCAGCCCCGGCCCCCGGCCGCTGCCGGGCCGCACCCGGCGCACCCACCCGAGCGGGGAGGCCACCACCCGGCGCAGCGCCAGCGCGCCGGTCGCCGCGCCCAGCACCGGCACCCCGAGGGCGACCAGTGCGAGTCCGGCCCAGGCCGCGGGAGTCGGGCTGTCCCACAGGTCCAGCAGGACCGGCACCGCGACGGCGGTGGCGAGGACCGAGCCCAGCAGGCAGGCCGGCCCCGTCTCCAGCGCGGCGATCCGGCGCACCTGGGCCGGGCCGGCGCCGGCCAGCCGCAGCCCGGCCAGCCGCCGGTCGCGGTGCACGGCGCCGATCCGGGCGCACTGTCCGAGGAACCCCAGTACCGGCACCAGCAGAAGCAGCAGGCAGACGATCACCCCCGAGCGCTCGCCGGGGTTGTTCAGCAGACCGTGGCCGAGGGGCACCTGGTGGTACCCCCGGAGCGAGGCCAGGGCGACGGCGGCGAGGGCGAACCCCGTCGCCAGCGCGGCCCCGGCCGCGGTCAGCCCGGCCCGCCACCACTCCTGCCGGTCGGAGCCGCGGATGAGCTGCCAGGCGAGGCGCACATCGGCGGTCACGGTGCCGCGCGTACGGATCGCGGTCAAGGTGCCGCGCGTACGGGGCGCGGTCACGGTGTCGCGCGTACGGGTCGTCACACCGCCACCTCCGCCGGCACCGCGAGCCCGTCGCTCATCCGCGTCTCACGGTCCGCGTAGGCCGCGACCTGGGCGTCGTGCGTGATCAGCAGCACCGCCGTGCCCGCCTCGCGGGCCGTGTGCACCAAGGCCGTCATCACCTGCTCGGTCGCCAGCGAGTCCAGGGCGCCCGTCGGCTCGTCCGCGAAGACCACCTTCGGGCCGGTCACCAGCGCCCGGGCCAGGGCCACCCGCTGCGCCTGGCCCCCGCTCATCTCGCCCGGCCGCAGCTCCTCCTGCCCGCGCACTCCGAACCGCTCCAGCCACGCGCCCGCTCGTTCCCGGGCCCCCGCGCGGTCGGTGCCGGCCAGCAGCAGCGGCAGCGCGACGTTGTCCAGGGCCGTCAGCTCGGGAATCAGCTGCCCGAACTGGAACACCACACCGAAGTCGGTACGGCGCAGCTCGCTCAGCCGCTTCTCCGGCAGCCGGTCGAGCCGCTGCCCGTCGTAGGCCACCGCGCCCTCGTCCGGCCGGACGATCCCGGCCAGGCAGTGGAGCAGCGTCGTTTTTCCGCTGCCGCTGGCACCGGTCACCGCGAGGATCTCGCCCGCGCGCAGTTCGACCGAGGCGCCGCGCAGCGCCTGGGTCCTCCCGTGCGCCTTGACCAGATCCCGGCCCGCCAGAAGCGGCACCGAGGAATCCGCCCTGTTGCTCATGTTGCGTCGACCTCCGCGGTCAGAGTGGTCAGCCGGGCCGCCGTGGTGTTCATCCAGCGGAGGTCGGCGTCGAGATGGTTGAGGGCGTAGTCCGCCGAAAGCACGGTCGCCAGATCGGCGCCCGGGCCCGTCTTCACGGCCGTGAGCTGCCGCATCCGCTCCATGTGCGCGGCACGCTGGGCGCGCAGGTAGGCGGCCGGATCGCCGCCGGAGAGGATCGAGACCACGACCTTGGCGAAGATCTCGTTCGCCACGAACGGCGCGGGCGGGGCGATCTCCCCGGCCCACCGGGCCAGTTCGCGCGCTCCGTCCTCGGTCGACCGGTACAGCGTCCGCTCCGGCCCGCCGTCGGCGTCGGTCCCGTCGACCTCCGCGAGACCGTCCCGGACCAGGCGCTGCAGGGTTGTGTAGACCTGCCCGTACGCCAGCGGACGAGCCTGGGGGAAGCGTTCGTCATGGCGCCGCTTGAGGTCGTAGCCATGGCTCGGCCCTGCCTCCAGCAGCCCCAGAAGGATGTGCCGAGTGCTCATGGAGATCAGTATGCACTGGATACATGTACTGAGTGAATAGTGGTCGCCGGGAAACCCCGACCGGGTTGTCGTTCGGCACTCTCAGCGGGAGTGGGTGCTGTGCCTGGCGCCTGATCCCCGGGGTACGCCGCGCCTCAGCCGAACCAGCTCACCTGGACCAGGACGATCCGCTCGCCGCGCACGTCCGTCAGGTAGGTGAGCATGAGCAGGCCACGAGTCTCGGTCCGTACGCCAGGTCCGGGGCCGGTGTACGCGGCTCCTTCCAGAAACACCATCGACTCGCGTACGGCGATCTCGTTGGCCAGCCGCTCGGTCTCGGCGCGGGCCGCATCCGGGAGCCCGTCCAGCAGGTCGTCCTGGAACTGCTCCCAGTGCCAGTCAGCCACCGGCGACCTCGCGGTGTGCCGCGCGTACGATCTCCCCGGCCTCGCGGATGGCGCGCTCGCGCACGTCCGGGTCGGGGCTGCTGATGGCCTGCTCGGCGGCGTGCAGCCGCCGGGCCGTCACCGGGTGCCGCTCGATCTCGACCACGACGCCCCACTGCCGGTAGAACATCCGGATCGGTACGACGCTGTCCTCGTCCCCGGCGCGTACGAAGGCCTTCTGCAGGTCCTCGAAGAACTCGGGCAGGCGGGAGGGTGCGACCGTGGCCACGGCCTGCCGAAGCGCCGACAGGGTCAATTCGGGCTTGGGGATGAGTGGACCGTTCCCGTCCGCGTACGGCATGGTCATCGGCCGCCCCTTCCGCTCGTCCAGCGCCCATCCGGCACGGCCCCACGCTAGCGCCATTCCCGTCACTTCCGTGTGCGCGTGTGTAGATCGCCACCGCGGAGGGTGAGGCCGAGGCTCCACTCCGCCCAGACCGCGTCCATGCCCGACGCCAACCCCGCCCCCGGGTGAAGCGCCAGGCTCGGCTGTCGGGGCCCGAGCCGCTTCAGGTGTACGCGGTGATCTGGGAAGCTGCGCTTCGGCAGCAGATCGGTGGTCCCGGGGTCATGCGCGCACAGTTGCAGCGCCTGCTCGAGGTGGCCCAACTCCCCAACGTGCGCATCCAGGTGCTGCCCTTCCATGCGGGCGGCCACGCCTGCGTGGCGGGAGCCTTCAAGTCCAGTTACAGCAGCGGCAGCGGCGAATGCGTCGAAGTCGCCCGCAACATCGCCGTCCGCGACTCCAAAACCCCGCACGCTTGTGACCTCATACTCAGAAGCACGCTGTTCGGTCGCTTATGCCTGTCTTCGCGCCCGCTGGGTAGGGCTGCGGTGTCCACCTCATGCCGTGCTCGACAAGGAGACCCCCGTGGCCGCACCGGCTCATCTCTCGATCCCTACCCAGTGGAAACCCACGGCGGAGCCGTCCGCCGAGACCCACGAGGCGTCCGGCGGCGTACTCAGCGTATTCAGCGCGGAGAGCGCGAGCGCCGAGGCGCCGCTGACCAGCGAGCCGCCGCTGCCCGACGCCGAGCCCCTCACCAGCGAGCCACCGCTCGCCGACGCCGCCCCGCTGACCAGCGAGTCCGACCCCGTCCCGGACTTCTTCGGCGCGGGGTTGTAGATGACCGCGGCGCGCGAGGACGAGGAGCTGTCCCGGCTCGCCGGGCTGCACGGGGTCGCCACCTCCTACAGCCCCGCCCCGGACCGTACGGTCGCGGTCTCCGCCTCCGCCGTGGTCGCCGCCCTGGCCGCCCTCGGCGTCGACGCGAGCACCCCCGACGCCGTCCGCACCGCACTCGCCGAACGGGAGCGCGAGCTGCGCGCGCGGCTGCTGCCGCCCACCGTGGTCCAGTGGACCGGTGCCCAGGAGCCGCCCGCCGCCTTCGCCGCGCTGCCGCCCGGCACCCGGCTGCGCGTCGAGACCGAGCAGGGGGAGGAGCGGGACGGGATCGAGGGGCTGCCCACGGGTGTGCACCGGGTGAGCGCCACCGCACCCGACGGGCGCACCGGACACGCCCACCTCATCGTCGCCCCCGACCGGCTGCCCGCCCCCGCCACCCGCTCCTACGGCCTCCTCGTGCAGCTGTACTCACTGCTCTCCCGGCGCTCCTGGGGCATGGGCGACCTCGGTGACCTCGCCGAACTGGCCGGCTGGGCCGGGCGCACCGCCGGAGCCGGGTTCGTGCAGGTCAACCCGCTGCACGCGGCCGTACCCGGGACCCCGACCGACCCGTCCCCGTACCGGCCGTCCTCGCGCCGCTTCCCCGACCCCGTGCACCTGCGGATCGAGGAGATCCCCGAGTTCGCGCACATCGAGGACCAGGGCCGCGTCCGCGCACTGCTGGAGCGTGCCGAGCGGCTGCGCGCCGACGTCCTCGACAAGGGTGCCCTCATCGACCGGGACGCGGTGTGGGAGCTGAAGCGGCAGGCCCTGGAGCTGGTCGTCCGGGTTCCGCTCGGACCAGGACGGCAGGCGGCGTACGACGCCTTCCGCGCCGAGGAGGGGCAGGCGCTGGAGGACCACGCCACCTGGTGCGCCCTCGCCGAGACCCACGGCCCCGACTGGCACGGCTGGCCGGAGCCCCTGCGCGACCCACGCTCCGCCGAGACCGCCCGCGCCCGCGCCGAACTGGCCGACCGGGTCGACTTCCACGCCCGGCTCGCCTGGCTCACCGACGGCCGGCTCCGCGCCGCCCAGCGTGCCGCCCGGGACGCTGGTATGCCCGTCGGTATCGTCCACGACCTCGCCGTGGGCGTGCACCCCGGCGGCGCAGACGCCTGGGCCCAGCAGGACCACTTCGCCGCCGGCATGTCGGTCGGCGCCCCGCCCGACGCGTTCAACGCCCGCGGCCAGGACTGGGGTCTGCCGCCGTGGCGCCCCGACCGCCTCGCCGCCTCCGGCCACGCCCCCTACCGCCACCTCCTGCGCGCCCTCTTCCGCTGTGCCGGCGCCCTGCGCATCGACCACGTGATGGGCCTGTTCCGGCTCTGGTGGGTGCCCCGGGGCTGCCCGCCCACCGAGGGCACCTACGTCCGTTACGACACCGACGCCATGCTCGCCCTGCTCCTCCTGGAGGCCTCCCGCGCCGGATCCGTGGTGATCGGCGAGGACCTGGGCACCGTGGAGCCCGGCGTGCGCGAGACGCTGCAGCGGCGCGGGGTGCTCGGCACCTCCGTGCTGTGGTTCGAGCGGGACTGGGAGGGCGACAGCCGCCCGCTGCCGCCGGAGCGCTGGCGCGCCGACTGCCTGGCCACCGCCACCACCCACGACCTGCCGCCCACCGCCGCCCGGCTCACCGGCGACCATGTCGACCTGCGCGACAGCCTCGGCCTGCTGACCCGCCCCGCCGCCGAGGAGCGCGCGGAGGCGACCGCGGACACCGCGGAGTGGCTCGCCCTGCTGGGCAGCCTGGGCCTGCTCGACTGCCCGGCCGCCGGGCCCCCGGGATCCGACGAGGAGGCGGAGATCCAGGGCGTGTACCGCTTCCTGCTGCGCACCCCGGCCCGCCTGATCGGCGTCTGGCTCCCGGACGGTGTCGGCGACCGCCGCCCGCAGAACCTGCCGGGTACGTGGGACCAGTACCCGAACTGGCGCCTGCCGATCGCCGACGCGGAGGGCAGGCCGGTGCCCCTGGAGGACCTGACGGCCTCGCCCCGGCTGCGGGCACTGCTGGCGGCTCTGAGGGAGGGCGGGCCTGCATAGGGCACCCCGGACGCGCGGCCTTCCTGGGCGTTCGCTAACTTGAGAGCGTGGACAAGAAGAACGCCCTGCGCGCCGGCGCCCTGGCCGCCGGTACGACGCTGATGATGCTGCTCATGTCGTCCCCCGCGCTCGCGCTGACCCGCGACGACGGTGACGACCCCGGCACGGGCCTGAGCGTCGGCGCGACGCTGGGCCTGTACGTGCTGCTTCCGGTGGCACTGTTCGCGGTCATCACCGGCCTGGTGATGGTCCTGGACAAGTCCAAGACGCGCGTGACCAAGCCCGGCAAGGCGAAGGCCTGAGGGCGAACCTGATCTCTGCCGAGGGCGCCGTCCTGCCGCATGTGTGCGGTGGGGTCGGCGCCCTCGGTGCTTTTCCGGGCCGGGCCTGTTGCGCGGGGCTTGTTCGGCCCAGCGCCTGTTTCGCGAGGCTTGTTCGGCCCGAGGCCGGCTCAGGGGTTGGGCGCCGTCAGATAGCGCTGCACCGTGGGCCCGAGCCACGCCACGATCTCCTCGGGACGGAGCGCCACGGTGGGCGGCAGGCGCAGTACGTAGCGGGTGAGGGCCAGCCCGAGCAGCTGTGAGGCGCACAGCGCGGCCCGCGTGGGCACCTGCTCTGGGTCGGGGCACACGTGGAGGGCCACCGGCAGCACCTGGTCCCGGAAGATGCCCTGCATGCGCTCGGCCCCGGCCTGGTTGGTGGCGCCGACCCGGAGTACGGCCGTCAGCTCCTCGTTCTCCTCCCACAGGCTGAGGAAGTGGGTCACGAGGGCCCGGCCGGCCTCGTCCGGCGGTACCCGGGTCAGGTCCGGCAGCCGCAGGTCGAGCGCGACGGCCGCGGCGAACAGGCCGTCCTTGTTGCCGAAGTACCGCATCACCATCGACGGGTCGATCGCTGCGTCCTTGGCGATGGCGCGGATGGTGGCCCGCTCGTAGCCGTCGGCGGCGAAGCGCTCGCGGGCGGCGGTGAGGATCGCGGTGCGGGTGGCGTCGGAGCGGCGGCGGGCGCCGGAACCGGAATCTGTGCTGCTGCTGTCACTGCCATTCATGCCAACGATCGTAGGCCAACATTCGTAGGCCAACAAGCGTTGACACTTCTCGGGGGGCGTAGCTAATCTCGTCAACGAGCGTTGGCAAACAAGCGTTGGCAACAGGAGGTCATCATGACCGGCATCAACAACAGCAGCATCAGCCGCACCGACAGCACCCCGGGCCCCGTGATCATCGTCGGCTCCGGCCCCACAGGCCTCCTCCTCGCCGGCGACCTCGCCACCGCCGGCGTCCCGGTCACCGTCCTCGAAAAGCGCCCGCACGAGATCAGCAACCTCTCCCGCGCCTTCGTCCTGCACGCCCGCACCCTCGAACAACTTGACGCCCGCGGCCTCGCCGACGATCTGGAAGCCGTCGGCCAGTCCCTGGACCGGCTGCGCCTCTTCGGCCGGCTCACCATCGACCTCGACACCCTCCCCTCCCGCTTCAACCACCTCCTCGTCCTCCCGCAGTACGAGGTGGAGAAGGTGCTGGAGCGGCGCGCGGTCGAGGCGGGCGTCGACTTCCGGTACGAGACCGAGCTGACCGGCCTCACCCAGGACGCGGACGGCGTGACGGTGGAGGCCCGCGGACCCGAGGGCCGGACGGAGAACCTGCGGGCCGCGTACGTCGTCGGCGCCGACGGCATGCGCAGCGCCGTGCGGGACGCGATCGGCCTGCCCTTCCCCGGCAAGTCGGTGATCCGCTCCGTCGTCCTCGCCGACGTGCGGCTCGCCGAGAAGCCCCCGACCCTGCTCACCGTCAACGCCGTCGGCGACGCCTTCGCCTTCCTCGCGCCCTTCGGTGACGGCTACTACCGGGTGATCGGCTGGCACCGCGGCCGCAATGTCCCCGACGGGGAGCCGCTGGACCTGGCCGAGGTCAAGGAGATCACCCGCCTCGCGCTCGGCCGGGACTTCGGGATGCACGACGCCCGCTGGATGTCCCGTTTCCACAGCGACGAGCGCCAGGCGCCCGCCTACCGGGTCGGCCGGGTCTTCCTCGCCGGGGACGCCGCGCACGTGCACACCCCGGCCGGCGGCCAGGGCATGAACACCGGGCTGCAGGACGCGGCCAACCTGAGCTGGAAGCTCGCCGCGGTCGTCACCGGCCACGCGGCCCCGGAGCTGCTCGACACCTACCAGGCCGAGCGCCACCCGGTCGGCAAGGCGGTGCTGCGCAGCAGCGGTGGCATCGTCCGCCTCGCCATGGCCAAACGCCCCTGGACGCTGGCGGCCCGCGCCGCGCTCACCACGTTCCTCAACACCGTGGGCCCCGCCCGCCGCAAGGTCGCCGGCCAGGTCGCCGGCGTGGGCTACCGCTACCCCGCGCCCCGTGGCGCGCACCGCCTCACCGGAACCCGCGTCCCGGACGTCGCCCTGGCCGACGGCGGCCGCCTCTACGAGGCCCTGCGCGGCGGCCGCTTCGTCCTGGTCACCCCGGAGCCGTACGAGGGCCGGCGTGGGGAGCGGCTCACCGTGGCACGGTGGGCGAGCGACCGCCGTACGACGGTGCTGGTGCGCCCCGACGGATACGTGGCGTGGGCGGCGGACGCCGCGGACACGGGGCGGATCGAGGCGGCCGTGGCCGAGTACGTCGGAGGTTAGTGACGCCGGAGGTTAGTCACGCCGGAGGTCAGTGCTCCGTCCCCTGAGTCCCCGCGAGCAACTCCCGTAGCAGGCCGGCCAGTTGGTCGGCCTGTTCGGTGTCGAGGGAGGACAGGGCCGCGGTCTGGACGGCGAGGCCCGCGCCGACTGCCTGGTCGATGACGTCCAGCCCCTTCTCGGTCAGTGTCACCTGGAGGCCGCGGCGGTCGTGGGGGTCGGGGGAGCGGCGCAGCAGGCCGGCCCGTTCCAGCTTGTCGAGGCGGCCGGTCATGCCGCCGGTCGTCAGCATCAGGGTTGCCGAGAGCTGGCGCGGGGAGAGGGTGAACGGCTCGCCGGAGCGGCGCAGGGTCGCGAGGACGTCGAACTCGCCGCGCGAGATGCCATAGGGGGCGTAGGCCTTCTCCATGCGGTCGCCCATGGCGCGGGAGAGGCGGTAGATCCGCCCGAAGACCTCCATCGCCTTCGTGTCCAGGTCGGGCCGCACCGCCGCCCACTGGTCGATGATCGCGTCGACGGGGTCCCTGTGCTGCTGCCGGCCTGCGCTCATGGGCCGAGTATCGCCGTCCGGACGGTCACCCGCAAGAAAGTAGCTTGACGGAAAGTAGCTTAGGGCTAAGCTACTTTCCATCGAGTTAGTTCGAAGGGGGAGGCAAGCCGTGAAGAGGATGAACGAGGAGAGCGAACGCGTACCGGGGGAGTGGGCCCTGCCCGTCGCCGCCGCGGTCAACGGCGTCGGCACCGGCATGTACATCCCGTTCACGCTGGTGTTCTTCCACTACGTCACCGGGCTGTCCTTCACGGTCGTGGGTGCCGTGCTCACGGTCACCGGCCTCCTGGGCATCGGCGCCCTTCCGCTCGCCGGGACGGCCGTGGACCGGTACGGCGCGAAGCGCGTGCTGTACCTGCTCTACGGCGTCCGGGTCGTCGGCTTCGCCCTCTTCCCTCTAGCCCAGTCCCTCGCCGCCTTCGCGGCCGTGGCCCTGGTCACCGCGGCCGCCGACCGTGCCTTCCCCGCCGCGCAGCAGTCCCTCATCGGCGAGGTGGCGCGCGGGGGCGGGCGGGACCGGCTGCAGGCGTCCACGCGCGCGCTGCAGAACGCCGGCAACGGCGCGGGCTCGCTGCTGGCCACGCTGGTCATCGCCTTCGCGGGCAGCGCCGGTTACACCTACGCGGCCTGGGGCAACGCCCTCTCCTTCGCGCTGGCGGCGCTGCTGCTGCGCCCGCTGAGGCCGGTGCGCGCGGCCGAGGGGACCGCGGCCCCGCTCCCGCGCCGGTCCGGCGCCGGATACCGGCTCGTTCTCGCCGACCGGCCCTTCCTGGTCGTCACCGGCGCCAACTTCCTGAACGCGCTGAGCTATTCGGCACTGTCCGTCCTCTTCCCGCTGTTCGTCGTGGAGTGGCTGCACGGGCCCGCGGTGTTCACCGGTGCCGCGTTCACCGTCAACACCGTGCTGTGCGCGGTGGCCGGCGTCTTCGTCGGCGCGCGGGTCCGGCGGGCGGGCGCCCGGCGCACCCGGGCCGCGGCGCTGGGCGGGGCCCTGTTCGCGGCCGCCTTCGCCGCGCAGATGGTGCTCGGCACCCTGCGTCCCCGCTCGGGCACGGTCCTGGGCGTCGCCCTGGTCGCCGTGGTCCTCGTCTACACCCTCGGCGAGCTGATCCACAGCCCGGCGGCCGAGGTGCTCGCCGTGTCGGCGGCGCCCGAGGCGGTGCGGGGCCGGTACATGGCGGCCTATCAGATGTCCTGGTCGCTGGCGAAGGCGGTGGCGCCGTCCCTGTTCACGTCCCTGCTCGCGCTGGACGGCCGGGCGCCGTGGGCCGTCCTCGTCCTCACCTCGGCGGTGGCCGCCGCCCTGCTGATCCGGGTGGAGCGCCGACTGCCGGCGGAGGCGGTACGTCCCCAGCCGGTGACCGTGACCCAAGGCGGCGCCCCGGCTCCCTCGCCCGTCACGGCGTAACACCCACCTCTCCCGAATCCGAAGGGACTCGGTCATGAAACGCCCCGCGACTATGACCATCCTGCTCACCGCCCTCGCCCCGGTCTCCTGGGGCACCACCTACGCCGTCACCACCGAGTTCCTGCCGCCGGACCGCCCCCTGTTCACGGGCCTGATGCGGGCCCTGCCGGCCGGGCTGCTGCTGCTCGCCCTCACCCGGGTGCTGCCGCGCGGCGTCTGGTGGGCGAAGGCGGCCGCGCTGGGCGCGCTGAACATCGGCGTCTTCTTCCCGCTGCTGTTCGTGTCGGCGTACCGGCTGCCCGGCGGGATGGCCGCCGTGGTCGGCTCGGTCGGACCGCTGTTCGTCGTGGGCCTCTCGGCGCTGCTCCTGGGGCAGAGGCCGGCCGCGCGCACGCTGGTCGCCGGGGTGGTCGCGGCGTTCGGTGTGAGTCTCGTCGTACTCAAGGGGGCCGGTGCCCTGGACGTGGTCGGGGTGCTCGCGGCCGTCGCCTCCACCGCCTCGATGGCCGCCGGGACGGTGCTGACCAAGCGGTGGGGCCGCCCGGACGGGGTCGGTCCGCTGGTGCTCACCGGCTGGCAGCTCACCGCGGGCGGCCTGCTCATCGCGCCGGTCGCCTTCCTGGCCGAGGGCGCCCCGCCCGCGCTCGACGGCCGTGCGGCCGGCGGCTACCTCTACCTGGCGCTGGCGAACACGGCGCTCGCGTACTGGCTCTGGTTCCGCGGCATCGGCCGGCTCAACGCCACCCAGGTCGGCTTCCTCGGCCCGCTCTCCCCGCTGACCGCCGCCGTGGTCGGCTGGGCGGCCCTCGGGCAGGCACTCGCGCCCCTCCAAGTGGCCGGCATGGCGCTGGCGTTCGGGGCGACGCTGGCCGGGCAGCTGGGCGCGGGGCGACGTGCGGGACGACGTGCGGGACGGCCCCCATCGTTCAGCTTTGCTGAAAAGACCGCTCGAAAAGATTCGATGGACCTGACAGGTCAGGCGTTGCGACGGTAGGTGCACACCCACCACCGAAAGGACCTCCGTGGCCACGGCCTCGCACCAGACCGCCACCACCCCTGTCACTCACCCCTGCACGGCCACCACCCGGGTCGCTCACCCCCGGAAGGCCACCACCGCGGTCACTCACCCCTGCACGGCCACCACCCGGGTCGCTCACCCCCGGAAGGCCACCACCCCGGTCACTCACCCTCGGAAGGCAGCCACCCCGGTCGCTCGCCCCCAGAAAGCCACCACCTCTGTCACTCACCCCCAAAGAGCCGCCGCCCCGGTGCTCGGCCTCGCCCTCGCCGCCCTCGCCACGGTCGTCTGGTCCGGCAGCTTCGTCACCTCCCGCGGACTGGCCGACAGCGTCCCGCCGATCCAGCACGCCTTCTGGCGCTGGGTGATCGCCCTGGCGGCCGTGGCCCCCTTCGGCGCCCGCCAGGCCTGGCGGCAACGGAACCTGATCCGACGCCACCTCCGCTACGTCCTCCTCGCCTCCCTGCTCGGTGTCGCCGTCTACAACACGCTCGTCAACCAGGCGGGTCTGACCACCCCGGCCGCCACCATGGGCATGATCATGGCCGCCTCGCCGGTCCTGATGGCGGTGTTCGAGCGGCTGGGCGGCGTACGGCTCGGAGCGCGGCGGACCGCCGGACTGCTGACCGCCTGCGCGGGCGTGCTGCTGCTCATGGGCGGCGGTGCGAGCTTCGGCGCCGGTGACCTGTGGATGATCGCCGCGTCCTGTTGCTTCGCCGCCTACAGCGCGCTGCTCCGCCGCAGGCCCGCCGAACTGGACGGCACCGGCTTCCTATTCACCACGTTCCTGATCGGCACAGCCTTGCTGCTGCCCGTACAGACGGCGAGCGTGGCGGTACAGGGCGGCTTCACGCCCACGCCCGCAACCGTCCTGCCGTTGCTGTACGTCGGCGTGGCCTCCTCCGCGATCGCCTTCTTCGCCTGGGGCAGGGCCATCGCCCTGATCGGCGCGGCCCGCGCGGGCATCGTCTACTACCTCCAGCCCATCGGCGTGGCCGTGCTCTCCTGGGCATTGCTCGGCGAGAGGACCGGCCTGCCCCAACTCCTGTGCATGGCACTGATCCTGGGCGGTGTCATGCTGGGCGCGGGCTCCCGTCGGTGACGGCGCCGGGCAGCCCGGACCGCCGCGCGACGACACTGCTCGGGACGGCGGACGCGACCCGGCTCAGCCGACGGTGAAGCCCGCCGCCTTGGTGTCCAGGGTGGTGGTGCCGTCCTCGGCGGTGGCGAGCACGGCGACGCGCCAGGGACCGCGCGGGGACGACGCGGCGTCGGCGCCGGTCACCTCGGTCGTGTAGACGCAGCGCACGGTGTCCTTGCCGGCGGGCTTGCAGGTGGCCGGCTCCGCCGCAGCCATCTCCTTGGCGGTCGGCGCCTTCTTGGCGAGGGAGGAGTTCGCCGGCCAGGCCAGCACCTTCAGGCTCTTGACGCCGGAGGACGCCGTGACCTCGGTGGTGAAGGTGAACGATCCGTCCTGGTGGCCGTCGGGCGCGGTGTAGCGGGCGGCGCTGTGCGCCAGGGCGGGGGGCTGGTTCTCGGCGTGGGCGATGGCGAAGGCTCCGGCGCCTCCGAGGAGGACGACGCCGGCGGCCAGGGACAGGGCGACACGTCGGGACATGGCAGGTTCTCCGTAACTGTCTCAGTGGTGTGGAACCGGCGCTCTCGGCTGCGCCGCTGCATCGATACTCGCGGCGCGGGGCCGGCCCGGACCTGAGCCCGGATACTCAATTCGGCCTAGGCGGATTCGCTTGGCCCGGCTGCCCTTTCGGCCCTGTAGCGTGCCCGCATGACCGAGTGGGACCTGAGGAAACTGCAGATCCTGCGTACCTTGCGTGAGCGGGGCACCGTGACCGCGACGGCCAAGGCTTTGCACATGACCCCGTCCGCGGTGTCCCAGCAGCTGACGAACCTCGCCGCCCAGCTCGGTGTGCCCCTGCTGGAGGCCCACGGCCGCCGGGTCCGGCTGACGGACGCCGCCCGGCTGGTGCTGCGGCACACCGAGCCCGTCTTCGAGCAACTGGAGCGCACCGACGCGGCGTTGGCGGCCTACGCGCAGGGCGAGGCGGGCGAGGTGCGGGTCGGCGCCTTCTCCACGGCGGTGCCCGCCCTCGTCGTACCGGCCGTACGTTCCCTCCGGGCGACACACCCCGGAGTGACCGTACGCGTCCGGGAGGCGGAGGCAGCCGAGGCCTACGACCTCCTGTCCGCCGGCGAGGTCGACCTGGCCCTCTCCCTCGCCGCCGAGGCCCCGAGCGCGGCCGACCCCCGCTTCACCCGCCTGCCCCTCCTGACCGACCCCCTGGACATCGCCCTCCCCCCGGACCACCCCCTGGCCGCCGCCCCGGAGCTGACCCTCACCGACCTCGCCGCCGAACCGTGGATCTTCGGCGGCAGCGGCCCCTGGTCCGACATCACCCGCCGCGCCTGCGAGTCCGCCGGCTTCAGCCCCCACCAGGGCCACTCGGCCTCCGGCTGGACCGCGATCCTGGCCATGGTCGAGGCGGGCATGGGCGTCGCCCTGGTCCCCCGCATGGCCGCGGCCCGCCGCGAGGGCGTGCTGATGCGCGAACTGGGCGCGGACCGTCCGGTACGGCATGTGGTGGCGGCGGTGCGGAAGGGGGCGGAGGGGGGAGCGGCGGTGGGCAAGGTGTTGGAGGCCTTGCAGGCGGCGGCGGGTCCGTCGGCGGTCACTCGGGTGTGAACTCGTCCTGCGGTACGCGGAGGTGGTCGGCCTGCACCTTCACGACCGTGCGGGTTGGTCGGCGATCAGCAGGGTGATACCGGCAGCGCGGAAGCCCAAGCGGGCGTAGATACGGGCGATGCTGTCCTCCGCGTAGGCGAGGAAGACGGTGCGCACTCCGTGGTCGCGGGCGTGGCCGGCCAGGGCCGCCGTGACGGCTGCGGCCAGGCCCTGGCGGCGAGCGGTGGGCAGGGTGCCGACGCCGCCGATCTCGGTGGTGCCGTCGGCCGGGTGATAGTGGCCGGCGGCGAGTGGGGTGCCGTCCGGGGCCAGGGCCGCGATGAGGATCTTGTGCCCGGCACGGATGCTGGGGCGGGTCGTCTCGACCGTGCCGTCCGCGGTGAGTTCTTCTGCCACCGCCGACAGTTCCGCACGGCCTGCCGCGCCCACCGCGGTGCCCGTCGAGGCGAACGCCAGGCGGGGCAGGGCGAGAGTGGCCGGCAGGGCCGGGTCGTCGGCCGTCAGCACCCGCATCGTCACACCGTCCGGCAGGGCCTGCTCAGGTACCGGATGATCCGGCGCGAGGGCCATCAGCGGGCGCTCCTCCACCGGGCGGCCGCCGGTCTCGATGCGGGCGCGCAGCGTCGGCGCTGCCTCGGCGAGCCACTCGAAGGACTCCGGCACGCCCAGTTCGCGCTGCCTGGCGCGCACCCGGGCGATGTCAGCGGCGGTGACGATCGAGCCTTCCGCGGTGGGTTGAGCGTGGCTCGGACCGCCGTAGTACGGCTTTCCCGGCTCCTTCCGTACGAACAGCCGCAACGGGCCGAACTCCTCCGCGTCGGCGAACAGCAGGGGCACGGTGGCGTAGTACCGCTCGATACGCGTAAGAAGCGAATTGCTCATGCGGCGCATCCCACCATGGAACAGCGGCGGGCCGCACCCGAAAATGGCCGTCCGGAACACAGGGGCGGCTCGCCAACGGCCTATTGAGGGCGCCGCACCTCATACAGAAAGCACCCGAACTCCACCGCCCGCACATGCACCAGCGCCACCTCGGGGTCCGCGAACGCCTCCGCGAACGCCGGCTCGAAGGCGGTCGGGTCCTCGATCAGGCGGCCGCCCAGGATGCGGCCGTCCGTGGAGTAACGACGCACCGTGCGGTGGGCGTTGGTGAAGGGCAGGGCGGTGTCGGCCGGGCCGGGGCAGTCGTCGGCGTGGATGAAGACGGGGCCCTGCTCGTCGTAGGCGCCCGGCTCGGCCCCCGTCTCGGCCGCCCAGCGGCGCAGGGGTGCGTACGAGACCAGGGCGATGCGCTCACCGGGTGCGCTGCGACGGAGGCAGCAGCGCAGGGGCGCATCGCCCTCGGCGTCGGTGAAGGGGCGCATGGGGCGGCCCGCGTCGTCGCTGGTGCGTAGCTCCTTGAGAACCGGAGGCGTCAGGGGGCGTGCGAGGTAGGTGGTCATGGCTTCAGCGTGGCGCGCGGACGCGCCCATGACCGGCGGGATTCGGACGTGGGGCTGGTGACACCCGTCCTCGTCGGACTGCGCGACCGGCGCCTTGGTCAACGTCATCGGCGGCTGGTTCCCGGGGTGACCTGACGGTGACCTGACATCGCGGGTCACCCTTGACGGGTCCTGCTCCCGACGCTCCCATGGAACCGCTCAACATCCGGTGGCGGAAGTGGAGTTGCCATGGGCTATCCCGGTGTCGGCGAACTGGAGCGGCGGGCTCGCGAGCTGGTCGGCGCGGCCCCCGGCGTGCTGTGGCTGCGCGCCGTCGGCGAGAGCCGGGCCGGCCGGCCGCTGTGGCTGCTGTCCGCCGGGCATGGGGAGCGGCAGATCCTCACCGTCGCCGGGGCGCACGCCAACGAACCGGTGGGCGGCGCCTCCGCACTCCGGCTCGCCAGGCTCCTCGCCCACCGGCCGGAGTATCTGGAAACGCTCGGCTGCACCTGGCACTTCCTGCTGTGTCTCGATCCGGACGGGGCCCGGCTCGCGCACGGCTGGCAGCCCGAGGAGCCCGCCCCCTCGCTGGAGGAGTGCCACCGGCACTTCTACCGGCCCGCGTTCGCCTGTCAGCCCGAGTCGCCGCCCGCCCCCGGCACGGGACGGCAACCGCTGCCCGAGTCGGCGGCGCTCGTGCGGATGCTCGACGAACTGCGGCCCGTGGCCCAGTTCACGCTGCACGGCATCGAGTTCGGCGGTGCGTTCATGATGCAGTCCAGGCGGGTGTCCGGTGCCGCGCGCACCTTCCGGGAGGCGGCCGGGCTCCTGCGCATTCCGCTGGACGACCATCCGTGCGACGGGCCCGACTGGCACTGCGACCCGCCCGGTGTTCTGCGGTTGCCGGAGGAGAGCACCGGAAGCGAACGCGATCCGAGCGGATTCGTCGCCGAGAGCACGTGGCTGTACCCGCGGCGGTACGGCACCCTCACCGTCCTGGTCGAGGCACCCGCCTGGGCCGCCCCGGCGGTGAGCGACCCCCGGCCCGCGCCCGACCCCGAGCGGGAGGTCGCACAGGTCGGTGAGTTGCTGCTGAGTCGTACCCGGGAGATCGCTGAGCTGCTGCAGGACGGCGTACCCGACGAGGAACTGCTGCCGCTGGACACCGCCGCACGGGAGCTGCTCGGCGTGGCGCCGTCGCTCGCCGCCACCTGGGCCGTCGAGGAACGCTCCGGCTCCCGGGGCCACTTCGCGACCCTCGGGCTGGCCGCCCGCCGCCTCCCGCTGCGCGCCGCGGCCATGCTGCGCCGGGCCCTGGCCGGCACCGCCCTCGGGACCGCCTGCGCCCTCACGGAGCTGGTGCACGAGTGGTGCCGGGAACTGGAGAAGACGTACGAGCCGCGGTGGATCCCGGTGTCCGCGCAGACCGGTCTGCATGTGCGGACCATGCTGGACGTCGCCCACCGGGTGTGCGGCTGAGCAAAGGGAAGAGGGAAAAGGGAAAGGGCGCCCCGGTGCACTCGCACACCGGGGCGCCCTCAGCGCCGTACGGGTGACGGCTACGACTGCCGCTACTCGGCCGCCGCGTCCGCCGCCTGGGCCTTCAGCGCCCGCTCGATGCCCGAGCGGGACTCCGAGACCAGCCGGCGCAGGGCCGCGCTGGGCTCGGCCGCGGCCAGCCAGGTGTCCGTCTTGGCCAGGGTCTCTTCGGAGACCTGGACCGACGGGTACAGGCCGACCGCGATCTGCTGGGCGATCTCGTGCGAACGGGAGTCCCAGACGTCCTTGACGACCTCGAAGTACTTGTCCGTGTACGACGCGAGCAGCTCACGCTGGTCGGTCTGCACGAAGCCGCTGATCACGGCCTCCTGCACGGCGTTGGGCAGCTTGTCGGAGTCGATGACCGACGCCCACGCCTCCGCCTTGGCCTCCGGGGTCGGACGGGCCGCGCGGGCGGTGGCCGCGTGGCGCTCACCGGCCGCGGTCCTGTCCCGCTCGTACTCGCCCGCGATCTCCGCCTCGTCGAAGCGGCCGGCCGCAGCGAGCCGCTCCACGAACGCCCAGCGCAGCTCGGTGTCGACGGCCAGGCCCTCGATCGTGTGGGTGCCGTCCAGCAGGCCCTCCAGGAGGTCCAGCTGCTCCGGCGTCCGGGCGGTCGCCGCGAAGGCGCGCGCCCAGGCCAGCTGGTGGTCGCCGGCCGGCTCGGCGGCCCGCAGGTGGGCCAGCGTGGCGTCGGTCCAGCGGGTCAGCAGGGCCTCGCGGGTCGAGGGGTCGGCGTACAGGTCGATCGCCAGCTTCACCTGGCGGTGCAGCGACTGCACGACACCGATGTCCGACTCCTTGCTGATGCCGGACAGCACCAGGGACAGGTAGTCGCGGGTCGCCAGCTCGGCGTCTCGCGTCATGTCCCAGGCCGACGCCCAGCACAGGGCGCGCGGCAGCGAGGCGTCGAAGTCGCCCAGGTGCTCGGTGACGAACGCCAGCGACTCCTCGTCCAGGCGGACCTTGGCGTACGACAGGTCGTCGTCGTTGAGGAGGATGACGGCCGGGCGGCGCCTGCCGGCCAGCTGCGGTACGGCGGTCAGCTCGCCGTCGACGTCCAGCTCGATGCGGTCGGTGCGCACCAGCTTGCCGCTCGCCTCGTCGAGGTCGTAGAGGCCGATCGCGATGCGGTGCGGGCGCAGCACCGGCTCGCCCTTGGCGCCGGCGGGCAGGGCCGGGGCCTCCTGGCGGACGGCGAAGGAGGTGATGACACCCTCGGCGTCCGTGGCGATCTCGGGGCGGAGGACGTTGATGCCCGCCGTCTCCAGCCACTTCTTCGACCAGGTCTTCAGGTCACGCCCCGAGGTCTCCTCCAGGGCGCCCAGCAGGTCGGACAGGCGTGTGTTGCCGAACGCGTGCCGCTTGAAGTAGGCCTGCACGCCCTTGAAGAACTCGTCCATGCCGACGTACGCGACGAGCTGCTTCAGGACCGAAGCCCCCTTGGCGTACGTGATGCCGTCGAAGTTGACGAGCACGTCGTCCAGGTCGCGGATCTCGGCCATGATCGGGTGTGTGGAGGGCAACTGGTCCTGCCGGTACGCCCACGTCTTCATGGAGTTGGCGAAGGTGGTCCAGGAGTGCGGCCACCGGGACTCGGGGGCGTACGCCTGGCAGGCGATGGACGTGTAGGTGGCGAACGACTCGTTCAGCCACAGGTCGTTCCACCACTCCATGGTGACCAGGTCGCCGAACCACATGTGGGCCAGCTCGTGCAGGATCGTCTCCGCGCGCACCTCGTACGCCGCGTCGGTCACCTTGGACCGGAAGACGTACTGGTCACGGATGGTCACCGCGCCCGCGTTCTCCATCGCGCCCGCGTTGAACTCGGGCACGAAGAGCTGGTCGTACTTCGCGAACGGGTAGGCGTAGTCGAACTTCTCCTGGAACCAGTCGAACCCCTGCCGGGTGACCTCGAAGATGGCGTCCGAGTCCAGGAACTCGGCGAGCGAGGGACGGCAGTAGATGCCGAGCGGCACGCTCTGCCCGTCCTTCTCGTACACGCTGTGCACGGAGTGGTACGGGCCGACGATCAGCGCCGTGATGTACGACGAGATGCGCGGCGTCGGCTCGAAGGCCCAGACGTCGTCCTTGGGCTCGGGCGTCGGCGAGTTGGAAATGACCGTCCAGCCAGTCGGTGCCTTCACCGTGAACTGGAAGGTGGCCTTCAGGTCGGGCTGCTCGAACGAGGCGAAGACCCGGCGGGCGTCCGGCACCTCGAACTGGGTGTAGAGGTAGGCCTGCTCGTCGACCGGGTCGACGAAGCGGTGCAGGCCCTCGCCGGTGTTGGTGTAGGCGCAGTCGGCGACGACCCGGAGGACGTTGCGGCCCTCCAGCAGGCCGGGCAGCCCGATCCGCGAGTCCGCGAAGACCTCGGCGGGGTCGAGCGTGTCGCCGTTCAGGGTCACCTCGTGGACCGCCGGCGCGACCAGGTCGATGAAGGACGTGGCGCCGTTTTCGGCTACGTCGAAGCGCACCGTGGTCACGGACCGGTAGGTACCGCCCTCCTGCGCGCCGGAGAGGTCGAGATCGATCTCGTACGAGTCAACGGTGAGCAGCGCGGCCCGCTGCTGTGCCTCTTCGCGAGTCAGGTTTGTGCCAGGCACGCGGTCATCTCCTCGTTATGTGTGCGTTCGGTCATCCTTCCACGGCACCTGTACGGAGGGCGACGTCCTGCGGCTGCGCGGCGCAGCCCTAGGGAAAGCCCTATGGGCAGGAGACACAGGAGGGCGGCCACCCGGAGGTGACCGCCCCGTTTCAGAGCATTCGCGTCACTCGGAGCATGCGTGTCACTTCGCGGACAGCTCGGCCGCCACCAGCTCCGCGATCTGCACCGCGTTCAGTGCGGCGCCCTTGCGCAGGTTGTCGTTGGAGATGAACAGGGCCAGGCCGTTGTCCACCGTCTCGTCGCGGCGGATGCGGCCGACGTACGACGGGTCCTTGCCGGCCGCCTCCAGCGGGGTCGGGATGTCGGAGAGGACGACGCCCGGGGCGCCCGCGAGCAGCTCGGTGGCGCGCTCCGGGGGGATCGGGCGGGCGAAGCGGGCGTTGACCTGGAGGGAGTGGCCGGAGAAGACCGGGACGCGCACACAGGTGCCGGAGACCTTCAGACCCGGGATCTCCAGGATCTTGCGGGACTCGTTGCGCAGCTTCTGCTCCTCGTCGGTCTCGTTCAGGCCGTCGTCGACGATCGAGCCCGCCAGCGGGAGCACGTTGAAGGCGATGGGCCGCTTGTAGACACCCGGCTCGGGGAAGTCGACCGCCTCGCCGTCATGGGTGAGCTTGTCGGCCTCGGCGACGACCTTCTGCGCCTGCCCGTGCAGCTCCGCCACGCCCGCGAGACCCGAACCGGACACCGCCTGGTAGGTGGCGACGACCAGCGCCTCCAGGCCGGCCTCCTCGTGCAGCGGCTTCAGCACCGGCATCGCGGCCATCGTGGTGCAGTTCGGGTTGGCGATGATGCCCTTGGGGCGGTCGGCGATCGCGTGCGGGTTCACCTCGGAGACCACCAGCGGGACCTCGGGGTCCTTGCGCCAGGCCGAGGAGTTGTCGATCACCACGGCGCCCTGGGCGGCGACCTTCTCGGCCAGTGCCCTGGAGGTCGCGCCGCCCGCGGAGAAGATCACGATGTCGAGGCCGGTGTAGTCGGCGGTCGCCGCGTCCTCCACCGTCACGCCGTCCAGCACGGTGCCGGCCGAGCGGGCCGAGGCGAACAGGCGCAGCTCGGTGACCGGGAAGTTCCGCTCCACGAGGATCCTGCGCATGACCGTGCCGACCTGACCGGTGGCTCCGACGATTCCGACCCTCACGGCGACTCCCTCTACGTGTCTCTTGCTGTGTGCCTCTGCATGACCGGGGCTTTTCCATCATGCGGCCGACCCCGGTCCACCTGTCCAATTCTTTGCGATGTGTGCCCGAGTAGTGGGACACGATCACCCGGCCGCCGGTTCCCGATGTCCGCCGTACCCCCTGCTGAGCTGGAGATATTCCCTTGCGGAGGGTCGCGTACCGGAAGCTGTGCTGTCCCGCCCCTGCCCGCCCGGCCCCCGGCCACGCGCGGTGTGACGTACGCCTCTGCGCAAGAGGCCGAACGTTTCCTTCCCCTCCGGCGTCGTAGGGGCAAACGCAGGAGGGGGTGGCTTGTGCTGCGCGGAGGGGCACGCCGCGAGCAGGGGGCGCACGCCGGTGCCGACCAGGCCGGTGACGATCCCCTGGACGCGGCCCAGGAACGCCGGGTGCGGGCGGTGCTCGCCCTCGGTGGCGTGCCGCAGGCGGACCTGCCGGACGGGGTGCAGCAGGTCCGGCTGCGGCTGCTGGAGCGGGCCGCGAGCGGGCGCGAGGCGCCGCGGGACGTGTCGGCGTGGGCGGCGGTGGTCGCCTCCAACCTCGCCATGGACTGGCACCGGGCCAAGCGGCGCCAGGAGCGGCTCGGGGAGCGGCTGGCGTCGCTGCGCGAGCCCGTGCACCCCTCCGGCGAGGAGACCAGCCTGCTCTCCCTCGCCGTCGCCCAGGGCCTGGACGAACTGCCCGACGCCCAGCGGCAGGTGGTGATCCTGCGCTTCTTCGCCGACCTGCCGGTGCGCGGGATCGCCGAGGAACTGGGCGTGCCCGAGGGCACGGTCAAGAGCAGGCTGCACACGGCGGTCCGCGCGCTGCGCGAGAGGCTGCACGAGGACGAGGTGGTGTGACGTGACCGCCGAACACGAGGGCGCGCGAGAGTACGCCGGCATGGACGCGCTCATGGCCGCGATCACGGGCGAACCGCTGCCGGAGGAAGCCCGAGAGGACGCCGCCTACCTGAGCGAACACACCTCGGCCGAAGCCGACGTGGCAGTGCTGAAGGAGCAGCTGACCTGGCTCGCGGAGGCGCTGACCGGGGAGGAACGGACGGCGGCACCGGCGGCACCGGCGGCCGAGGAGACCGGGTCCACGGCGGGCCCCGCCCGCAGCGCGCCGTCCGGGAAGCGCCCCCGCAGCACCACGCGTCCCGCCGCCCCCGCCCGCCCGGCCCGCCCGGGGCGTCCGTCCGGCCCGCGTCTGGCCCTGCGCCTCGCGCTCGGCACGCTCGTCGGCGCGGCGGCCTTCGGCATGGTCTTCGGGCTCGGCCGGCTGATCACGAACTCCGGGGCGAACGACTCGATGGGCGGCAGCAGCGCCGACGCGAAGAGCGACGCCCACGCCCCGGAGTACAGCGGCGACGGCGGCCGGCCATCCGACCCGGCGCTGACCCTGGCCTGCTACCGGCTGGTCGTGGAGGGCACCGTCGCCAAGGTGGAGCCGAAGCCCGAGAACCCCTGGACCCTGGTCGTGCTGAAGGTGAGCCGGTCCTACAAGCCCGCGCACAAACCGGCCGAGGTCAGCTTCCTCCTCGACGGCGGCGCGCAGCCGGCCCCGCGCACGGGACAGCACGTGCTGATCGGGGTCGGCCAGGGTCAGGACAACGCGAGCCTGTGGGCCGTCGGGGACAGCCGGGTGGCCGCCGACCGGGCGTGGATCACCAAGGCGCTGCCCGAGGCCCGGCACACCACGTGCCCGTCCGAGGAGGCGCCGACCGACAAACCGTGAGGGGCGGGTGTCCCTTCGGACACCCGCCCCTCACCTCACCTCAGGCCCGCCGCGTTACGGCGTGACCTTCTCGATCTTCACGCTGCCGACGCCCGCGACCGTGCCGCGCGCGTTCACCAGCTGCAGCCGGCCGAAGAACTCGCGGCCCGCGGGGGCCTCGGCGGCGGCCGTGACCTGGCCGGTCACCGTGGCCGAGTCACCCGTGCCGAGCTTGACCGGGGCCGAGTCGTCGACCGTGACGGTGCCGAGCGTGGAGGCGAAGAACACGTCCCGGTAGTCGTAGTCGGTCGCACCGGACGGGACCGCGTAGCCCACGACCTTGATGGTGTACGTGCCGGCGGCCGGGGACGGGACGGAGACCGCCTCCTCCGAGTCGCCGTCCGCGGACTGCGCGACCTGCTTGCCACTCGCGTCGTACACGGTCAGGTCGAGGTCGGCGGCCGCGTCGGAGACGTTGCCGATGGCCACGTCCAGGGACTTGGCGCCGGCCGGGACGTCCACCGTGGTGGTCTGGGTCTCGCCCTCCTTGATCGACGGACGGGCCGCCTTGGCGGAGCCCAGCGGGCCGCCGACCAGCTTGCCGTCGAGCGCCGCGTACTTGTTGGTCACCTTCCAGGAGGCGGTGGCCGGGGTGCCGACCTTGGCCTCGGGCACGGTCACGGTCTCCGGGTCGAAGGCCGCGCCGAGGACGGAGACGTCCAGCTTGTACGGGTTGTCGAGCAGCGGCGAGGTACGGCGCGACTCGACCTCGATCTCCCAGACACCGGCCTGCGGGTCGGCGTAGGAGCGGACGTCCGGCTTGCAGCCGTTGCCGTCGAGGTAGTTGTTGTAGCAGTACGGGGTGCCGGTGTTGTCGACCGGAGTGCCGTACGGGTGGATCGCGATGAACCGGGTCTGGCTCTTGTCCGTCAGCCCGCTCATCGCGACCTCGAGGGACTTGGCGCCCGCGGGCACGTTCAGGAAGTACGACTGCGTGCTGTTGCGCTGCACCGAACCCGACGCGGAGTAGGTGTAGTTCACCGGGGCGGAGACCACGACGGTGGTGAGGATCTGCTTGTCGACCCCCTCGGTCCGCGGGTCGTCGACCTCCAGGATCGCGCTCTTGATGCCCGCCGACCGCGGCGCCGCCTGGACCTTGACGGTCACCGGCTGGTTCAGCGGCAGTCGCACGACGTCGTCGCCGAGGATCCGGAAGGTGTCACCGGCGTTGTTCGCGAAGTTCAGCTCGTGCCAGACGGCCTTGTCCGGGCCGGAGGTACGGGTGATGGTGACGTCGTACGTCTTCTTCTGGCCGGCCTTCAGGCCGCCCTCGCGGTCGTACAGGCCGGTGCCGAAGCCCGGGGTCTTCAGCGCCTGGTCGAGCGCGGTGTCGACCGGGGCCTTGACGGTGTAGTCGTGGGCGGTCGCGTCGTCGCGGATCGCGTCCCACGCGTCCACGATGTTGATGCGGCCCGCGCCCTCCTCGTACGCCTGCACACCCTTGATGTGGTCGGCGGTCGAGGTCAGCGCCGTGCGCAGGGTGGCGGGCGTCAGGTCGATGCCCTTCTGCTTGGCGGCCGACAGCAGCAGCGCGGAGGCGCCGGTGGCCTGCGGGGACGCCATCGAGGTGCCCTGCAGCATCGAGTAGCCGGCCGGCAGCGAGTAGCCCGACTCGGCGACCGGGGAGCCCGGCAGCCAGGTCTGGGTGGTGTTGATCGCGGCACCGGGCGCGACCAGGGTCGGCGTGAAGCCGCCGTCCTCACGCGGGCCGCGCGAGGAGAACGGCATCATCGCGTACCGCTTCTCCACCTGCGAGCCGTAGTTGGCCGCCCAGGTCTGCTTCGAGATGGCCGCGCCGACCGAGATCACCTTGTCCGCGAGGCCCGGGTCGCCGATGGTGTTGGCGCCGGGGCCGGAGTTGCCCGCGGAGATGACGAGCTGGACGCCGTAGGTGTCGATGAGCCGGGTGTACAGCTCGGCGCGCGCGTTGTTGCCGTCGTTCAGCGCCGGGAGGCCGCCGATCGACATGTTGACGATGTCGACGCCCCGGTTGGTCACCAGGTCGATCATGCCCTCGGTGAGGGCGACGTTGGTGCAGCCGCCGGTCCAGGTGCAGGCACGGGACGAGACGATCTTCGCGCCGGGAGCCGCGCCGTTCATCTCGCCGCCGAACAGGCCGTTGGCGGAGGTGATGCCGGCCACGTGGGTGCCGTGCTCGGACTCGATGACGCCGATGTTGACGAAGTCGGCCTTCTTGCCGACCCAGGACCCGCCGAAGGGGTCCATCGGGACGTCCTTGCGGATCTGCACGACGAACGGCACCCGCTCGACGACGTCCGTCTTCGGGTCGTCGGTACCGAAGTAGCCGATCTGGTAGCCGTCCTTGTACGGCTTCATCGGCGTGTCGTCGGTGAAGTCGTGGTTGTTGTTCAGGTCGACCGTGACCGTGCCGGCCGTCGCGTCGTACAGGACGCCCCAGCTGTCGGTGGTGTCGCCGTCCCGGTCGAGGTCGCCCTTCTCGTCGCCGCCGGTGGTCGCGGACTCCTTGAAGGTGCTGATCCCGTACGAGCCCGCCGCCGCCGTCCAGGTCTGGCCGCCGTAGCTGAAGCTCGGACCGGAGACCGAGGTGACCATGGGCCGCCAGGTGGCGTCGCTGTCCAGGATCGGGTCGGTCGCGGTCACCCAGTCGACGATCTTGCGCTCGCCGGTGGTGGTCTTCTGCAGCGCCGGGTGGCCGAGGTCGACGCCGGAGTCGAGGATGCCGATGGTGACGCCCCGGCCGTCCGCCTTCGGGTGCTCGTCGACGAAGTCGACGGCGCCGGTCTCGAAGGACGGGTTGTACGGGTTCTCGGCCGGCGTGTCCTTGCCGGGGCCCCGGTAAGTCGTCGTGGCCGTCGCCGACTTGGCGGTGTCCGCGTTCGGCGCCGGGTCGTCGAGCGCGATCTCCTGGCGCAGGTCGATGGCGTGCACCGAGGACAGCTTCGCGGCGGCCGCGATCGCCGAGTCCGCCTTGGCGGTCGGGACGGTGGCGCGGACGTAGCCGAGCTTGTCGTAGGTGCGGCCCACCGAGCCGCCCTTGACCGCGTCCAGCTCCTCGGCGACCTGCTCGGTCTTCCCGGGCGCGGTCGCGACCATCATCGTGACGGTCTTGTCGCCGTCCGCCTTGGCCTCGGCGAGCAGGTCCGCGTCGTCCGAACCGAGCTTGTCCCGGGCGGACTTGACGCCGGGGTCGGCGGCCGTGGCGGACGGTGTGTCCGCGGCGAGGGCCAGGGGTATCGGCCCGGTCGCACAGAGAGCGGCCACCACGCCGACGGCCAGGCCCATGCGGGTCAGGCGTCTGTGGCCGGGTATCGGATCGCGCTCGGGGGTGTGGGTCATCGGCATCCCTTGTAGGTAAAGAATCCAGTGCCGGACGAGGGCACAGCTTTACCCAAGGGCCAGGAATTTGGGACCCGTTGACCGAATCGATATGCATGTATGGGGAAAACCCGCGATGGGGTTTGAGCGGATTGGACCCGTCTGGTTCGGGATTCGCTCAGTTCTCCTTGGAGCGGGCGTAATGACGGGACGCCTTCGCCCGGTTGCCGCACGCGGCCATCGAACACCAGCGGCGGGTGCCGTTCCTGGACGTGTCGAAGAAGTGCAGGATGCACGTCTCATGGGCGCAGGCACGGATCCGGTCCGGGGCCTGCGCCAGCAGCTCCAGATAGTTCCGGGCAGCCAGCCAGGCCGGACCCCAGGCCGGGTCGGCGAACTCGGGCTCCTCGGCCGCCCCCCGCTCGGTCAGCCGGGCCCGGATGCGCCCGTGCGCGAGGACGGCGTCGACGAGCGGCGCCCCCTCGGCCAGTGACCCGTCCACCGCGGCCTTCAGCGCCTCCCGTGCCTGGCGCACATGGTCCAGCACGTCCTCGTCGGCCGCGTGGGCGCCGTCGAGCCCGTTGCTCGCGAGCCACACCGCGAGCCCCTCGGTGTCGGCGAGCAGGTCCTGGGTGACGCCCTCCCGGTTCCAGCGGGTGTTGATCAGGTCGAGGGCGAGGGGCTCACCGGTGAGCGGGCGGGGATCGCGGGCGGCGGGCATCGGGCACTCCTTCTCGGCTAACCGCTCAAGAGTACGTGACTGGTTGCACCTCCGCCTCTAACTCTCTACTCTGATGTCAACGGTTACAAACTCGATGGGGGAGCCATGACTCTGCGCACCGGCCACACCGGCCTGAACGTCACCGACCTCGACCGCTCGCTCGCCTTCTACCGGGACGTCCTGGGCTTCACCCTGCTCGCCGAGGGCAAGGAGGACGACCGGCGCTACGCGTTCCTGGGCGACGGCGGCGAAGGCCCCGTCCTCACCCTCTGGCAGCAGGCGCGTCAGGGGTACGACGGCGGCCGGGCCGGACTGCACCACCTGGCCTTCACGGCCGACTCGATGGACCGGGTCCGGGAGTACGAGACGGCGCTGCGCGGCGCCGGGGTGGAGTTCGCCCACGAGGGCGTGGTGGCCCACCGGGAGGGCGCGGCCTCCGGCGGGATCTTCTTCCACGACCCGGACGGCACCCGCCTGGAGATCGCCGCGCCCCTGGGTGCCGAGACCGCCCCCGTCCCGAACGCATCCGCTCCGACCTGCGGTTTCTTCTAGCCATGAGCGTCTACCACGCCGGTTCGCGTGCCGTGCACGACCTGGTCGGCGTCCGCGACCGCGCCGACCACGTCGGCCGCTCCCTCGGCCAGGACATCAAGCCGGTCGCGGCGGCCTTCCTGGGCCTCCAGCCGCTGCTGGTCGTGGGCGCGGAGGCCCCGGAGACGGGCCGGGTGTGGGCGTCCGCCCTCACGGGCGCACCGGGCTTCGTGCGGGTTACGGGTCCGAGGCAGATGTCGGTCGTCACGAACTCCGGCCAGGGGGACCAACCTGAAGGGGCGCGGGGAACTGCGCGACCAACCACATACGACCCGCACTTGCACGACGGAGATCCGCTCACCACGGCCCTGAAAACCCCGGGCACCCATATAGGAACCGTCGCCCTGGATCCCCGCACCCGCCGCCGCATGCGCCTCAACGGCCGGCTCCGGCCCACGGCCCGTGGCTTCGCGGTCGAGGCCGACCAGGTCTTCTCCAACTGCCCCAAGTACATCCAACGCAGGGAGTCCTACGAGACCCTCACCGACCGCACACCAGGCACCCCCCACCCACTGACCGAACTCACCCACCAGGCAGCGGAGTTCATCCACGCGGCCGACACCTTCTTCCTGGCCACCGTGCACCCCGGCGGAGCCGACGTCAGTCACCGCGGCGGCAACCCCGGCTTCGTCCAGGTCCGTTCACCGCACGAACTGAGCTGGCCCGACTACTCCGGCAACGCCATGTTCCTCACCCTCGGCAACCTGCGCACCGACCCGCGCGCCGGGCTGCTCTTCCTGGACTGGACGACCGGCACGGTGCTGCAACTCACTGGCGAGGCGCACACCGAGTTCACGGCCGACGGCGAGCGAACGGTCCGCTTCACCGTCGCCGAGGCGATCGAGACCCCCGCCGCCCTGCCCCTTCGCTGGTCCGCGCCCGAATATTCACCCGCCAACCCGGAGCCCACCCGCTAACGTCCGTCCATGCGACGGAAGCTGAGGGTGGCGGCCTACGCCGTGTGCGTGCGCGACGGACAGATCCTGCTCGCCCGCTCGCCGGGCCTCGACGGGACCCCCGAGTGGGTGCTGCCGGGCGGCGGCATGGAGCACGGCGAGGACCCGTACGACACCGTTCGCCGCGAGGTGACCGAGGAGACCGGCTACCGCATCGAGGTGACCGGCCTCCTCGGCGTGGACTCCCTCCGGCTCACCGGCTCCCGCCGCTTCGGCCGCCGTACGGACCACCACGGCGTGCGGATCGTCTACTCGGGCGAGATCGTCGGCGGTGAACTCCGCAACGAGGTCGGCGGCTCCACCGACTTCGCCGGCTGGCAGGACCTGGATGCCGTACCCGGCCTGAACCGGGTGCCGCTCATCGACACGGCGCTGCGGCTGTGGCGCGAGCGCCCTGCCGCGGGGCGGGTGGAATAGCTTCACTACCCCGGAAGATGAACACGGAGTGACCGCCTCCCGGCCGTCCGAGGAGCGGTTGTGGACGCGAAAGGTGGCCAGAGATCCACGTACGGTGATCGGCGCTGCGCGTTGCTGTCGTGTTCACGTACAGGTCATCCCCGGTGCCAACCATCCAGAGCGAGCGGGATGTTCGCGAGAGCGATCGCCCGCGACCACTGCCGACGCGTTCGCACTCGGGGAGATCGCGCCATGTCGCGCATACGCTCTGTCGCCACCTCCGCACTGGGGGTCCACCGCCGTACCGTCCTTGCCGCCGCCGGAGCGGTCTCACTCTCCGCGGGCCTCGGCTACGCCCTTCGCCCCACCGACAGCCAGGCCGCCGCCAGAACCGCGGAGGCGCCCGTCGCCCACTCCCGGCAGGCCGCCGCGGCGACCGCACTCGCGCCCTACACCAAGGGCACCACCCTCTCCTCCGTCGCCGCACCCCGCACCAGCTCCGGCTACCGGCGCCTCGGCGACGGCGCGGGCTGGAAGCGGGTCGTGCGCAGCGAGCTGGCGGCCCCCAAGTCCGGCCGCGCGTCCCGCCGTACGCCCCTCGCCGCGTTCGTGCAGTTCACCGACCTGCACCTGCAGGACGTCCAGCACCCGCTGCGTCTTGAGTACCTGCGCGCCACCGACCCGCACGCCTGGCGCCCGCAGGAGGCGCTGACCGTGCACGGCGCCATCTCGCTCGTCGAGCGGGTCAACGCGCTGCGCGGCGCCCCCGTCACCGGCTCGCCGCTCCACTTCGTCATGACGACCGGCGACAACACCGACAACAACGCCCACTCCGAACTGGAGTGGTACATGAAAGTGATGAGCGGCGGCCGCATCACGCCCAACTCCGGGGACCCGCGGCACTTCGAGGGCGTGCAGAACAGTGGCCTCAAGCTGTACTGGCAGCCCGACTCCACCACCCGCGACGGCGACAAGGCGCTCGGCTTCCCGTACCTGAAGGGCTTCCTGGCCGCCGCGATCCGCGAGGTGCGCAGCCCCGGCCTCAACCTGCCCTGGTACTCCACCGTCGGCAACCACGACGCCCTTCCGCTCGGCTGCTACGGCTCCCACGGCGACCCCTACCTCGCCGAGGCGGCCATCGGCGGCAAGAAGCTGATGAACGTCACCGCCGCCGAGGCCAAGAAGCTCCAGGACGCCATCAAGCAGGCCACCGACCCCAAGGGTGTCGGCTACCGCGACTTCCTCAAGGCCCACGCCCGCTCGATGCGCTCGGTCACCCCGGACGAGAAGCGGGCGCCGTACACCTCCGCGGACTATCTGAAGGCCCACCTGGACCCCGCTCACCAGGGCCTCGGCCCGGTCGGCCACGGCTACTCCTCGGCGAACCTGGACGCGGGCACCCAGTACTACGCCTTCCGCGTCTCCGAGGACGTCATCGGCATCAGCCTCGACACCACCGACGCCGGCGGCCACTACGAGGGCTCCATCGGCACCGCCCAGCTGAACTGGCTGAAGAAGACCCTGACGGACAACAAGGACTCCTACGCCGTCGTCTTCAGCCACCACACCAGCAAGACGATGACCAACACCCGCCCCGACCCGGCCCACCCGGGGGAGCGCCGCCACAACGGCGCAGAGGTGGTCTCGGTGCTGTCCGCCCACGCCAACGTGCTCGCCTGGGTGAACGGCCACATCCACAAGAACGTCATCACCCCGCACCAGGCGTCCGGCGGCCGCTCCTTCTGGGAGATCTCCACCGCCTCGCACGTCGACTACCCGCACCTCGCCCGGATCATCGAGCTGGTGGACAACAAGGACGGCACGATCTCCCTGTTCACCACCCTGATCGAGTCCGCGGCCCCGCACCGCACCGACTTCGCCGACCTCTCCCAGACCGGCCTCGCTGCCCTCTACCGCGAGCTGGCCTTCAACGCCCCCGGCGCCAAGACGACCCTCGCGGGCACCGCGGCCGACCGGAACACCGAGCTGGTGCTCAAGAAGGGCTGATATTCACTCAACCGGCCTACAGGCGGGCAACCTTCGCGCACCACCACCAGGTCCCTTCCCCCGACCGAACCGAACGGCACAGTTGGGGGAAGACATGCGTGCACGTACGACCCTGGTGGGCGGAACCGCCCTGGTCCTGTCGGCGGCCCTGGCGGGCCCGGCCTTCGCGGCCGGGCCCGACACGGGCGGCCACTCCGCCACGCGCAAGGCCATCGAGGCGGCCGTCCGGGCCGGTGTGCCCGGCGTGACCGCCACCGCGAAGGACACCCACGGCACCTGGTCCACGACGGCCGGCGTCGGCGACACCCGCACGGGCCGGCCGCGCTCGACGGCCGACCGCTACCGCGTCGGCAGCATCACCAAGACGTTCGTCTCCACCGTCCTGCTCCAGCTGGAGGCGGAGGGCCGGCTGTCGCTCGACGACACGGTGGAGAAGTGGCTGCCCGGGGTGGTGCACGGCCACGGCCACGACGGGAGCCGCATCACCGTCCGCGAGCTCCTCAACCACACCAGCGGCATCTACAACTACACCTCCGACGAGGACTTCGGCCGCACCTACTTCACCAAGGACGGCTTCTACGCACACCGCTACGACGCGATCACCCCGCGTGACCTGGTCGCGATCGCGATGAGGCACGAACCGGACTTCGCGCCGGGCACGTCCTGGCGGTACTCCAACACGAACTACGTCGTGGCCGGCATGGTGATCGAGAAGGTGACGGGCCACTCGTACGCCGACGAGATCACCCGCCGCATCATCGCCCCGCTGCACCTGACGGCCACCTCCCTCCCCGGCACGCGGGTCACCGTCCCGCGGCCCAGCAGCCGCGCCTACTCGAAGTTCACCGAGCCGACGGGCCCGTCGTACGACGTCACGAAGCTCAACCCCGCCATCGGCTCCTCGGCCGGCGAGATGATCTCGAACTCCGCCGACCTGGACCGCTTCTACAGCGCCCTCCTGCGGGGCCGGCTGCTCCCGCCCCGGCAGCTGAAGGAGATGAAGACCACGGTGCAGGACACCGGGTACGGCCTCGGCCTGGCGGACTACACGCTGAGCTGCGGCGTCCACGTCTGGGGCCACGACGGCGGCATCCACGGCTCCGCCTCCGCGGCGGTGACGACCGCCGACGGCCGCCACTCCCTGGCGGCCAATTTCAACGGAGACTGGACCGGGGACATGATCGCGGTGGTGGAAGGGGAGTTCTGTTAGTCAACGTTTCATTCGCGTAGTTCTGTGTTAACCCGTACGCAATGTCCGTACCGCCTCATATCGGCTAACCCGCTGTGGACGGGGATGGCTCGATCTTCTCGATCATTTATGCAAGGCGGGTGGTCGTGTGCGTACGAGGCACGGACTGCGTGTGCTGTCGGTCTACGAGGGCTTCTTCTCCGGAGGAGCCAGGATCGTGCACAGTGACGTCGTACTGGGACTGGCCGAGGGCGGCCAGTCCCACCGGGTGCTCAGCATCCATGGTGAGGTCCACCGCGAGGCCACCAGGCAGCGCATGGAGGACGACCACTGCTACCGCGCGCTGACGGCCGGCGAGGTCGCCGTCACGTCGCTGGGCCGCACCGCCGGCCTGGTGGACGGCTCGGTCGCGGCGTCTGTTTTCAGCGGACCGGAGCTGGCCGAAACCGCTCGGGCCATGGCCGGGGCGGATGTGATCCTCTCCCTCAAGGAGCAGCCGCTCGCCCTCCTGAACCAGGCAGGGCTGCCCCGCCGCCCGGTCGTGGTCGGCCTGCACCGCTCCGACCCCGAGAACCAGGGCCCCGCCCTGGACGAGCTGAAGGCGGCGATCGCCGACGGCACCGTGGCGGCGTGCGTGTGCTGCGCCGAGTCGACGCGGGCCGCCTACGAGGCCGCCGGCATCCCGGCCGAGCTGCTGCATGTGATCCCCAACGGCGTCGACCTGCTCCGGTTCCGCCCGGACGCGGCGGCCCGGCTGGCGTTCCGCACGTCCCTGGGCATCCCGGCCGCCGCCCCTGTGGTGGTCTTCGCGGCCCGGTACGCGCACATGAAGAACGTCCCGCTCTTCCTCCGGGCCGCCCGGACCTGGCTCGCCCGCGAGGGCGGCGGCCACGTGGTGATGTGCGGGGCCGGGATGACGGACGCCAACCCCGCCCTGCGGGCGGACCTGGCGGAGGCCTTCGCCGGGGAGCCGGGGCTCGCCGACCGGGTGCACCTGCTCGGCGTGCGGCACGACATGGAGGCCGTCTACGCGGGCTCCGACGTCGTCGCCCTGACCTCCGTCTCCGGGGAGGCGGCGCCGCTGTGCCTGATCGAGGGCATGATGTGCGGCGCGGTCCCGGTGACGACGGACGTCGGCGACAGCGCGGCGATCGTCACCGGCCACGGCTTCGTCACCCCGCCCGACCCCGGCGCGATCGCCCTCGCCTGGTCGGCCGCGATCGTGGGCCGCGCCGAGCTGGCTCCCGCCCTGGAACGCAGCCGTGAGCGCTTCAGCCGCACCCGCATGATCGCCGCGTACGCCGCGCTGCTCGACGAGGTGTACGCCTCACACGTGGGCGGGCAGCTGATCGCCGCGCAGCACGCTGTAGGCGACGCCGTCGCGCCACTTCCCGTCCCGGAAGACGATGCCGCGCAGTACGCCCTCGCGAGTGAAGCCGGCCTTCTCCAGGGCCCGCTGCTCGGCGATGTTCTCGGCCTCGGTGTCCGCCTCGATCCGCATCACGGGGGTGTGGGCGAAGAGGTGGCGGACGAGCTGTAGCTGGGCGCGGGTGCCGATTCCGCGCCCGCAGGCCTCGGGCAGCAGCTGGGCGCCGATGTTCCAGCAGTGGGTGGAGGGCGCGACGACGCGCTTGCGCCAGGCGACGAACCCGAGCGGGTCGGCGGCGTCCGCCACCACCAACAGGCCACCGTCCTCGCCCAGCAGCCCGTTCTCGGCGAAGCGGCGCCGGAACCGCCCGGGGTCCGACCACCCGTACCACTGGAACGGTCCGGCGGTCTCCGGCTCCAGCAGGAACCGTTCCAGCACGGTCAGGTCGTCCTCGCGAGCGGGACGCAGTACGACGGCTTCATCGCTCATCCCGCCACAGTAACGCGCTTGGTGCCTACGGGAGTTGGACATGAGGAGGGGCCACCGGCGTCGCTCCGGTGGCCCCTCCTCTCCCCTCCTGGTGCGTGCCCGGTCCGTCACTACCGCGGGAGCACCACGACATAGGCGGCCGGATCGCGGTCGCCGGAGGCCATCAGGGCCGTGCGGACGACCGCCGCCTGTTGCTCCAGGGACGCCCGGAGCTTCCTGGGGGTGATGTAGACGACCGTGATCCCCAGGCGTTCCAAGTGCTCGCGCTTGCGCGCGTATTCCGACCAGAGGGCGTCGTCGTCCTGGCGAGGGGCGCGGGTGTCCAGTTCCACCGCGACCGCCTGCTCGGGCCAGTACGCGTCCACGCCGCCCAGGTGGGGGCCGCCGGGCAGGCGCAGGTCCACGTTCCAGACCGGGTCGGGCAGGCCGTACTCGGCGACCATCCGGTAGAGGCGGTTCTCCGCGATCGCCCGGCCCTCGGCCAGCAGCGCGTCCACCGCGTCCACCACGTGCGGCCGGTTCAGCAGCTTGGCCTGGGTCAACTCCCGTACGACTTCCGCCGGTTCGCAGTGGCCGGCGCGTACCGCCTCGGTCAGCAGCCGGCGTACCGCGCCCGCGTCCGTCAGCTCGGCCACCGCGTCCGCCAGTGCGCGCGGCACCGGTGCCACCGGCAGGCCCGTCACCGTGCGGGGGGTGGGCAGGGAGGGGGTGCGCAGGACGCGGACGTACCCGCTGGAGCGCAGCCGGCGCAGGCGCGGGATCAGGACGTCGATGCGGTCCAGGGAGAGGAGCGGCGGGGTGGAGGAGAACCCGTGCAGGGTGAGGGCCGCGAGGCCCGTGATGACGGCGTCCGCGTGCACCGGGCGGTGCGGCTCGTCGGCCGTGGGCTGGGCCGGGACGCCGGGGGCCCACTCCCGCGCCGCGTACAGCAGGGCCCCGTGCAGGCGCTCCTCGCTGGTCGCCGGGCCGGGGTGGAGCAGGACCACGCCGGGCAGCAGCTGCTGCCAGGGGCCGCCGGTGCGGCACTGTTCGTTCAGTTCGGCCGTGGAGACGCCGTGGGAGCGGAGCTGACCCGCCGTCAGAACACGGCGGTGGACCTCGGAGAGGTGACGGAGGGGGCGGGGGGAGAGCGGGGTGTTGTGCGTCATGGCGTCGGGATTCCCGCGCTCCGTCCCACCTTTAACCGCTGTTACACGGCCGTCGATAAATGCGGACAAGACGGCACTAAAGGACGCGTGTTCGGGTGCCGAGTAGGCACGGAAAACCCCTGGTCCAATCGGGTGCGGACCAGGGGTTACGGCTGCTATTGCCTGAATTCCGTAACGGTCACCGACCGGGAAAGCTCAGGCCAATGATCAGGCTCCGGCGGCCGCCGTGTCGCACGCCTGTGCGCGCAGCGACCGCGCCAGGTCGTCCCGCGCCTCCAGCACCAGCCGGCGCAGCGCGGGCGCCGCGTCCGCGTGGGCCGCAAGCCACGCGTCCGTCGCGTCCAGCGTCTCCTGCCGGTCCTGGAAGCCGGGGAACAGGCCCCGTACGACGTCCATGCCGATCTGGATCGACCGCTCCTGCCACACCCGCTCGATCGCCGCGAAGTACTTCTCGGCGTACGGCGCCGTCAGCTCCCGCTGCGAGGGCCGGTCGAAGCCCGCGATCGTCGCCTCCACCAGCGCGTTCGACAGGGCGTCGGACTCCACGACCTGCGCCCAGGCCTGCGCCTTGACCGCCGCCGACGGGCGCGCGGCCAGGCAGCGGACCTGGTGACGCTTGCCGGACGCCGTGTCGTCACGGGCCAGTTCGGCCGCGAGGGCGGACTCGTCGGCCACTCCCCGGGCCGCCAGCGCATCCAGGAACGCCCAGCGCAGCTCCTGGTCCACGTCCAGGCCCTCGACCGTCTCCGTGCCGTCGAGCAGACCCTTCAGCAGCGCCAGGTCCGTCTCGCCGGCGGCGACCGTCGCGAAGAACCGCGCCCAGGCCAGCTGGTGCTCACTGCCGGGCTCGGCCGCCTGCAGCTCGCGCAGCGCGCCCTCGGCGAGCAGCTCCTCGCCGGTCGCCCGCCACTCGGGGGCCGCGTAGTGCACCAGCGCCGAGTCCGCCCACGCGTGCAGCATCTGCAGCACGCCGATGTCGGACTCCCGGCCCGCGAACCGCAGCACCAGGTCCACGAAGTCCCGCGCCGGCAGCAGGGCGTCCCGGGTCAGGTTCCACAGCGCCGACCAGCACAGGGCGCGCGCCAGCGGGTCGGTGAGCGCGCCCAGGTGCTCGCGCAGGGTGGCCAGCGAGGTCTCGTCGAAGCGGATCTTGCAGTAGGTCAGGTCGTCGTCGTTGACCAGCACCAGCTCCGGGGCCTCGGCTCCCGCCAGCTCCGCCACGACCGTGCGCGGACCCTCGACGTCCGTCTCCACGCGCGCGTACCGCTCCAGGGCGCCCTCGGGCGTACGGCGGTACAGGCCCACCGCGACCCGGTGCGGGCGCTCCTCGGGGTGCGACTCCGGCGCCACCTGCACCACCGCCAGCTCGGCCACCCGGCCCTCGGCGTCCAGCAGCACCTGCGGGGTCAGCGAGTTCACCCCGGCCGTCTGCAGCCAGGAGCGGGCCCACGCGGACATGTCCCGGCCGCTGGTCTCCGCCAGTACCGACAGCAGGTCGCCCAGGCGCGTGTTGCCGTACGCGTTCCGCTTGAAGTAGCGGCGCGCACCCTCCAGGAACGCGTCCTGGCCGACGTACGCCACCAGCTGCTTGAGCACCGAGGCGCCCTTGGCGTAGGTGATGCCGTCGAAGTTGAGCTTGGCGTCCTGCAGATCGCGGATGTCCGCGGTGATCGGGTGCGTGGAGGGCAGCTGGTCGGCGCGGTAGGCCCAGGCCTTGCGGCGGTTGGCGAAGGTGATCCAGGCGTCGGTGAAGCGGGTCGCGCCGACGTTCGCGAACGTGCCCATGAAGTCCGCGAAGGACTCCTTCAGCCACAGGTCGTCCCACCACACCATGGTGACCAGGTCGCCGAACCACATGTGCGCCATCTCGTGCAGGATGACGTTGGCCCGCGCCTCGTAGGAGGCCTGCGTCACCTTCCCGCGGAAGATGTACTCCTCGCGGAAGGTCACCATCCCCGGGTTCTCCATCGCGCCCAGGTTGTACTCGGGCACGAACGCCTGGTCGTACTTCCCGAACGGATACGGGTAGTCGAAGTGCTCGTGGAAGAAGTCCAGGCCCTGCTTGGTGACCAGGAAGACGTCGTCGGCGTCGAAGTGCGGGGCGAGACCCTTGCGGCACATCGCGCCGAGCGGGATCTCCAGCTTCGTCCCGTCCTCGAAGATCCGCTCGTAGGAGTCCGTCACATAGTGGTACGGACCCGCCACCACGCACGTGATGTACGTCGAGATCGGCTTCGTCTCCGCGAACCGCCAGACGCCTTCGGTGAGTTCACCGGCGCCGTTGCTCCACACCGTCCAGCCCTCGGGCGCCTGCACCTCGAAGCGGTACGGCGCCTTCAGGTCCGGCTGCTCGAAGTTCGTGAAGACACGGCGGGCGTCGGCCGGCTCGTACTGGGTGTAGAGGTAGACCTCGCCGTCCTCGGGGTCCACGAAGCGGTGCATGCCCTCGCCGGTGCGGGAGTAGGCGCACTGCGCGTCGACCGTCAGCTCGTTCTCGGCGGCCAGGTCCTCCAGCGCGATCCGGGTGCCGTCGAAGACCTCGCCCGGGTCCAGGTCCTTCCCGTTCAGCGTGACCGACGTCACGCTCGGGGCGACCAGGTCGGCGAACGTGGACGCGCCCGGCTCGTTGCAGCGGAACCTGATCGTGGTCACCGAGCGGAACGTGCGCGGCTCGCCGTTCGCGTCGCCCACGGCGGAACGCAGGTCCAGCGCCACCTCGTACCCGTCGACGGACAACAGGGCGGCCCGCTCCCGGGCCTCGTCGCGGGTCAGATTCTCACCGGGCACGGGCGGCACTCCCTCGTGATCGCTTGGATGGGATGGATCAGGACCGATCCTGCCACGCACTCCTGACACGGGACACCAGGGAATGGGGATGGCGAAGGGAATGTTGACCTTTCAAAAGACCGTTTCGCTGAGGAGAAGCATGTCCGAGACCGTGACCACGAGCGGCAAGACCCCCGTGGACTTCTGGTTCGACCCGCTGTGCCCCTGGGCCTGGATGACCTCCCGCTGGGTGCTGGAGGTGGAGAAGGTCCGCGAGATCGAGGTCCGCTGGCACATCATGAGCCTCGCCGTCCTCAACGAGAACAAGCTGGACGAGCTGCCCGAGGAGTACCGCGAGATGCTCGCCGTCAAGGCGTGGCAGCCGGTGCGCGTGGTCACCGCGGCCTGGCAGAAGCACGGCGCGGACATCCTCGGCCCGCTCTACACCGCGCTCGGCACCCGCTTCCACAACAACGGCGAGGGCGCCACCCTGGAAGCCATCGCCGCTGCGCTCGCGGACGTCGGCCTGCCCGCCGAGCTGATCGAGTACGCCGAGCAGAAGGACTTCGAGTTCGAGGCCGAGCTGCGCGCCTCCCACCAGGAGGGCATCGAGAAGGTCGGCCAGGACGTCGGCACCCCGGTCATCGCGGTCCCGGGCCCCGACGGTGAGCAGATCGCCTTCTTCGGTCCGGTCGTCACCCCCGCCCCCAAGGGCGAGGAGGCGGCCCGCCTGTGGGACGGCACCCTCGCCGTGGCCTCCGTCCCCGGCTTCTACGAGATCAAGCGGACCCGCACCAAGGGCCCGGACTTCAGCAACCTGTAAGCCCTGAAGCCTTTGTAAGTCATGCCGAACGGGCCCGGTCAGCGCCGGGCCCGTTCCCGTGCCTCCGCCAGGCGCCCGAGGTGCTCCTCGTACCCCCTCGCGTAGTACGCGGCACGGTCCGCGTCCGGCTCGACGACCCGGGTCGGCTCGGTCCAGGCAGCCGCGTCCAGGGCCGTGCCGAACCGCTCGGCCGCCGCCAGCACCGCGCCCCGCGCGCCCACCTCGCCCTCGACCACCCGCAGCGGGCGGCCCAGCACGTCCGCCAGGAGCCGCATCCAGGCGGGGCTGCGGGTGCCGCCGCCGCACACTGCGAGCGTCCCGGTCAGGCCCGCCGCCGCCAGGCAGTGCCGGGCCGCGTAGCCGATCCCCTCGCAGGTGGCGCGGATCAGGTCGGCGGGCGTCGACTCCAGGGAGACACCCGTGAGTTCGGCCCGCAGCCGGGGCTCCACGAAGGGGGCGCGCTCGCCGGAGGGCGCGAAGTACGGCAGCACCCGCACCCCGTGGGCGCCCGGCGGGGTGGCGGCCAGCAGGGCGTCGACCTCTTCGTGCCGCACGCCCGTCGTGTTCAGCACCCAGTCCAGGGCCGCCGTGCCGACCATCGCGGGCATCGCGCGCAGCCAGTGACCTGGCCGGTCGGTGGAGATGTACAGGCCGGCCGGTTCGCCGCCGAGGTCCAGGTCCGTGGTGGCGACCAGCGCGGCCAGGCAGGTGCCGACGATCAGCAGGCCGTCACCGGGCACGGTGACGCCCGCGCCGAGCGCACAGGCCGACAGGTCGTACGGGCCGTTCGCCAGCCGGGTGCCGGGCGGCAGCCCCGCGCCGCGCGCCGCGCCCGTCGCCACCGGATCGCTGACCGGCGCGAGCAGGCCCCTGCGGTGGGTCAGGCCGAGCAGCTCCACGACCCGGTTGTCGTAGGACCGGGTGCGCGGGTCCAGGAACGGCATCGACGCGTCCGACACGTCCGTCACCGCCCGCGCCGCGCCGGTCAGCCGCTGGAAGACCATGTCCTTGCAGTAGACGGCCGCGGCGGCCGCCTCCAGGGCTTTCGGCTCGTACCGGTCGAGCCACGCCAGCAGCGGGCCCGGGCAACCCGGGAACATCGCGCCGCCGGTGCGCCGGAACACGGTCTCGAAGGTGCCGTCCGCCAGCCACTGGTCGACCAGTTCATGGGCCCGGCCGTCCATCCAGGAGGCCGCCGGCCGCACCGGCCGGCCCGCCCCGTCCACCAGCCACACCCCGTCGCCCTGCCCGGTCAGCCCGGCCAGCTCCACCGGCTCCGGCACCCGCGCGGTCAGCGCCTCCAGTACGGCGACGACCGCCCCGTACACCTCCTCCATGTCCTGTTCCACGGCCCCGCCGCGCAGATCGAGCCCCACCGGCCGTGCCTCGACGCCCAGTTCGCGCCCACCGGCGTCGAACGCGGCCGCCTTCACCATGGACGTGCCCACATCGATCCCGACGAACATGTCGCTCCCCTTCAGGTCAGACAGTGCGCGAGCGGCTCCCCGCGCACCCAGCGGCCCACCTCGGCGGCGGCGATCCGGGCCGCCTTCTCCGCGACCGCCCGGCTGGCCCCGCCCAGGTGCGGGGTGAGGACGACACGGTCGGCGAGAGCGGGCAGCCGGGAGTCCGGCGGGAGCGGTTCGCGGGCGTAGGTGTCCAGGGCCGCCGCCGCGAGCCGCCCGCTCTCCAGCGCGTCGCACAGCGCGTCCTCGTCCAGCAGCGGCCCCCGGGCCGCGTTCACCACCACCGCCCCGGGCGGCAGCAGAGCCAGCTCGCGGGCGCCGATCAGACCGCGGGTCTCGGCGGTGAGCCGGGCATGCAGGGTGACGACGGCGGAGCGGCGCAGCAGGTCGTCCAGCGAGGACACCCGCAGCCCGTGCACCTCCCCGCGCACATAGGGGTCGTACACCATCACCCGCGCCCCGAAGGCGCACAGCGCCCGCGCCACCCGGCTGCCCACCGCGCCGTAGCCGACGAGTCCGACCGGCAGGTCCTCCAGCTCCAGACCGCTGTGCTCGTAGGTGTAGTACGCCGATCCGGCCCAACTCCCCTCGCGGGCGAGGAGTTCATGGGCCTGCGGGATGCGGCGCAGGGCGGCGAGGAGCAGACCGACGGTGAACTCGGCGGTGGCGGCGGCGTTGCGCCCGGGCGCGAAGCACACCCGGACGTCGTGCCGCTCGGCCGCCGCCAGGTTGACGTTGACCGGCCCGCCCCGGCAGACCACGACCAGCCGCAGCTCCGGGCAGGCGCCGAGGACGCGTTCGGTGACCGGGCCCATCTGGGTGACCAGGACCTGCGCGCCGGCGAGGGCGCCGATCAGTTCGTCCTCGGCGTCACTGGCCTCGCTCACCTCGGCGACGGGACCGAAGGGCTGCAGCGGCCAACCGAGGGTCAACTCCCGTACGTCACAGGCGGCTTCCTTCCCGAGCGCGGCCGTGATGAGGGACGGCAGGACGAAGTGGTCGCCGGCGGCCACCACACGCACACTGGAGGTCATCGCAGGGTGTCTCCCGTCTCGGCGTCGAAGACATGGGTGAGCCCGGCCGCCACTCGGACCCGCTCGTCGTGCCCGAGGCGGCCCTCAGGCCCGGTGAGCACCACCAGGTGCCGCTCCACCCCGTCGAGGGCGAGCGTGGCGATGCCCGACTCCAAAAGGGGTTCGTGGGCCACGACCCGGGCAGGGATGCCGTCGGCGGCGCCGGTGAGGCTGAGGTCCTCGGGGCGGATGAGGCACCCCCGACCAGCAGTTCACCGGACTTCAGACCCAGGTCCAGGCCACGGACCGCCTCCGCCGCCGGGCGGCCCCGCGACGTACGTCTTGCGCAGCTCACGTAACTCCAGCGCGGTCATCGCCCTCCCTCGGATCCGTGGCGCACACCTCGTAACGCACCTTGTGCTCGTCCAGATCGCGCAGCGCGTCCGGCGACGCCCCGTCGTCCACCAGCAGCCGGTCGAAGCGGGAGAGCGGGGCGACCCGGTGCAGGGCGACCCGGCCCAGCTTGGTGTGGTCGACCAGCAGCACGTTGCGCGCGGCCGCGTCGAGCATGGCCCGCTTCACGGAGACGATGTGCTGCTCCTGGTGGTAGGCGTAGCCGCCGTGCACGCCCGACGTCGACACGAAGCCCACGTCCACCCGCAGTTGCTCGACCGCCTCCACGCAGGACACCCCGAGGAAGGACGAGTGCAGCTGGTCGTAGTCGCCGCCGAGCGCCATCAGATGGATGCCCCGCCGGCCCGCGAGCAGGTTGATCGCCTCCAGGAAGTTGGTGACGACCGTGAGCGGGGTGATCTCGCCGAGCCGCAGCCAGCGGGCTATCTCCAGGGTGGAGGTGGAGTCGTCGAGGAGGATCGCCATGCCGGGCTCGATGGACTTCAGCGCCCGCTCGGCGAGCGCGGCCTTCTGCGGGCGCATGGTCTTCAGCCGGTACTGCACGTTCGACTCGAACACCCCGGACGGCTGCGCGGTCACCCCGCCCCGGAACTTCCGTACGATGCCCTGCCGTTCGAGTTCGTCCAGGTCCCGGTGGATGGTCATCAGGCTCACCGCGAACCGCTCGGCCAGCTCGGCCGCGGAGGCCGAGCCCTCGGCCAGCACGCGTTCGGCCATGGCGGCCTGCCGGGCCGCGGGTCCCGATCCGTGCCGTGCACCACTGCTGCTCGTCACGTGCAGAGGGTGTAACGGCAAAGGAAGGCCGTCAATCCCTTGTGCACGGGGAAAACAGGGGGAAATCTCGGAGGAGCGTGGGAAGTTCACGGAGCCGTTCGCTATCTGCGGGAGGTCCGGATGGGGTTGGCGTGGCTCGGGATCGACCTCGGGACGCAAGGGGTGCGCGCCCTGCTCGTGACGGCCGACGGCGGCGTCCTCGGCAGCGGTGCGGCGCCGCTGCGGCGCGGGCGGCGGGAGGGGGTGCGGCACGAGCAGGACCCGGGGGAGTGGTGGGAGGCGGTGTGCGCGGCCTGCGGGCGTGCGCTCGACGGGGCGCGGGTGAGCCTCGGCGGGGTCGCGGTGTGCGGGACCTCCGGGACCGTACTGCTCACGGACGACACCGGCCGCCCGGTGAGCCCTGCGCTCATGTACGACGACGGGCGGGCGGCGGCCGAGGCGGGCCGGCTGCGGTCGGCGGGGCTCGCGGTGCAGGACACCTGGGCGCTGCCGAAGGTGCGGTGGCTCGTCGAGCGGTACGGCCCCGGCCGGGTGGCGCACCAGCCCGACCTGATCAACGCGCGGCTCGTCGGCGGGCCTGTCCCCGCCGACTCCAGCCACGCCCTGAAGACGGCCTACGACGTGGAGCGCGACCGCTGGCCGGACCTCACCGGCCTGCCCGCGGGGACCCTCCCGGACGTCGTACGCCCCGGCACCCGGCTCGGCGAGGTCTGCCCGGCCGCCGCCGAGGCCACCGGCATCCCGGCCGGCACCCCGGTCATCGCGGGCATGACGGACGGCTGCGCGGCACAGATCGCCTCGGGCGCGCTGCGGGAGGGCGCCTGGAACTCGGTGCTCGGGACGACCCTGGTCCTGAAGGGAGCCGCCGCGGACCCGGTCCACGACCCGACCGGCGTGGTCTACAACCACCGTGCGCCCGACGGCACTTGGCTGCCCGGCGGCGCCTCCAGTGTGGGCGCCGGTGTCCTCACGGCCCGCTTCCCGGGCGCCGACCCGGCCGCTCTGGACACCGAGGCCGCCGCCTTCGAGCCCTCGAACGCGGTCGCCTACCCCCTCGTCTCCCCGGGCGAACGCTTCCCCTTCCGCGCCCCGCACGCCACCGCCCTCCTCCTCGGCGTCCCGGAGTCGGACGCCGACCTGTGGGCGGCCCTCCTCCAGGGCGTCGCCTTCACGGAACGTCTCTGCCTGGACTACCTCCACCACCTCGGCGCCCCCCTGCACGGCCCCCTCACCTTCACCGGCGGCGCGGCCCGCAGCCCTTACTGGACCCAACTCCGCGTCGACGTCCTGGGCCGCCCGGCCAGGATCCCGGAACAGCCGGAACCCGCCCTGGGCATGGCCGCACTGGCCGCCTACGGCACCGGCGCCGCACCCACGCTCGCGGACGCGGCCGAGCACATGTCACGCCCCGGCACGACCGTCGACCCGCGCCCGGACCATTCGGCCCGCTTCACCGAGCCGTACGCCCGGTTGGTGGGCGAGTTGGAGTTTCGGGGGTGGCTGTCGAAGGAGGTCGCCGCGCATGCGCGGGAGCGGCTGGCCCGG
>NZ_JBIATY010000003.1:312787-481627 GCF_042892235.1 Streptomyces sp. NPDC001816 | reverse complement strand
GACAGTGCGGGCTCTTGAGTATGAGCGTCCTCGCTTGCCGCGCCCGGACCTGTTCGGTCTGCTTCACCGAGCCGTACGCCCGGTTGGTGGGCGAGCTGGAGTTTCGGGGGTGGCTGTCGAAGGAGGTCGCCGCGCATGCGCGGGAGCGGCTGGCCCGGGACAGTGCGGGCTCTTGAGTATGAGCGTCCTCGCTTGCCGCGCCCGGACCTGTTCGGTCTGCTTCACCGAGCCGTACGCCCGGTTGGTGGGCGAGTTGGAGTTTCGGGGGTGGCTGCCGAAGGAGGTCGCCGCGCATGCGCGGGAGCGGCTGGCCCGGGATACTCCGGGCTCATGACTACGACCCTCCTCCTCGCCCGCCACGGCCAGACCGTCTGGCACGCCGAGAACCGGTACGCCGGGGTGAGCGACGTGGCCCTGACCGATACCGGGCGCGCCCAGGCCGAGGCGCTGGGGCGCTGGGCCGCCGCCCACCCCGTGGACGCGATCTGGACCTCACCCCTGTCCCGGGCGATCGCCACCGCCGAGCCGGCCTGCCGCGCCCTCGGTCTCACCCCGCACCGCGAAGTCGACCTGCGGGAATGCGACTTCGGGGTGATGGAGGGCCGTACGCTCGCCGAGTTCGAGGCCGAGAACCCACAGGCGGCGGAGGCGTTCAGGGCCGACCCGGTGGCGCATCCCTTCCCCGGCGCCGAGGATCCCCGCGCCGCCGCGGCCCGGGGCACGGCCGCCCTGCACCGGATCGCCGCCGCGCACCCCGACGAGCGGGTCCTCGTCGTCGCCCACAACACCCTGCTCCGACTGGTGCTGTGCTCGCTCCTGCACATCCCGGTGGCGGAGTACCGCCGCGTCCTGCCGAGGCTGCGCAACGCGGCGGTGAGCGAGATCCGGGTCACGGAGCACAGCGCGGCTCTGCTGTCGCTCAACATCCCCTGCGAGTCCTGAGAGTGACCGGTCACGGGCGTGGCAGCAGCCCTCGCTCCATCGCGACGACCACCGCCCGCGTGCGGTCGTTGACGTCCAGCTTGGCGAACAGGCGCAGCAGATGCGTCTTGACGGTGGCCTCGGAGATGACGAGCCGACGGCCGATCTCGGCATTGGTGAGCCCGTCGGCCACCGCGGTCAGCACATCGGTCTCGCGGGTGGTGAGCGGATCGTGGACGGGGCGCCGCATCCGGGCGACCAGCTTCTCCGCCACCCGGGGCGCGAGCACGGTCTCCCCGCGCGCGGCCGAGCGGATCGCGTCGACCAGCTGCTCGCGGGTGGTGTCCTTGAGCAGGTAGCCGATGGCGCCGGCCTCGACCCCGCGCTCGATGTCGGCGTCGGTGTCGTAGGTGGTGAGGATCAGCACGCGGGTGCGCGGGTGACGAGCGACGATCCCGGTGGTCGTCGCGACCCCGTCCAGCACCGGCATGCGCAGGTCGACCAGGGCCACGTCCGGGTCGTGGCGGGCGACCAGGTCGAGTGCGGCACGGCCGTCGCTCGCCTCGCCGACGACCTCGATGTCCGCCTCCCCGTCCAGCAGGGCGATCACCCCGGCCCGCATCACGGTGTGGTCGTCCACCACGACGATCCGGAGCCGGTCGGTCATGCCGCTCCCTCCACCGGGATCACCGCGAGGATCCTGGTTCCGTCCCCGACCGAGCTGGTCACCGTGAGCCGCCCGCCCAGTTCGGCGAGCCGCTTGCGCATCCCGTCTAGACCGAAGCCGGTGCAGGCCTCGACCACGAATCCGGTGCCGTCGTCCGTGACCTCCAGCTCCACCCCGTGGGGGCGCCGGGCCAGCACCACGCCGACCGTCGAGGCACGGGCGTGTTTGCGCACGTTGGCCAGGGACTCCTGGGTGCAGCGCAGCAGCGCGACCCGGGTCTGCTGGTCGCAGTCCAGGTCGGCCAGCTCGGCGGCCACGCTCAGCCCGGTGTCCTCGGCGAACCGGTCCACGATCCGCTGCAGGGTCTGCGCCACCGGCCCGGAGTGCGCGCCGCCGGGCGGCCGCCCCGAGCCGACCAGTTCCCTGGCCTCCGCCAGGTTCTCCCGGGCGGTCGACTCGATCGACACCAGCTGCCGGGCGGTGCGCCCGGGGTCGGTGGCGAGCCCGGCGCGGGCCGCCTCGGCCAGCACGACGATCGAGGCGAAGCCCTGCGCGAGCGTGTCGTGGATCTCCCGTGCCATCCGTTCCCGTTCCTCCGCCGCGCCCTGCCGCAGATGCGCCTCGGCCAGCTCCGCCTGGGTGCGCTCCAACTCCTCGATCAGCCGGGCGCGTTCGCTGCTCTGCTCGACCACCGCGCGGGCCCACAGCCCGATCAGGACGCCGACCGCGACCACGATCAGCGTGCCCACCACCGTCTCGCCGAAGAACTCGCCGGACCAGCCCTGCCGCACCCAGGCCCCCAGCAGCGTGGCGCCGGTGGCCAGCCCCAGGAAGGTCAGGGAGATCCTCGGGGTGCGGCCGAACATCCAGTAGTGCGGCAGCGTGACCATGAACAGGGCCGCGTAACTGGTGCGCAGATAGGCGAGTCCGGCGAGGGCGATCACCAGCACCGCGAGGTACCCGTGCGGCCGTACGACGGGATGGGCGGGGCGGCGGTCCAGCACGGCGAAGCACAGGGCCACACTGCCCAGCAGGCCGAGGGCCGCGTACCGGTCGGCGCCGTCGCTCAGGGCCGTGATGCCGACCGCCATCGCGGCGAACAGGACCCAGCACACGGCGTTCCAGCGGCGCAGCGAGGTCGCCCACAGGGCGTCGGCGGTGGTGGTCATGCCTGTCAACCTACGTCCAGCAGCGCGGGGTTCGGGCCGGGGACGGCGGTCTTCGACGGCCGCACGGGCCACCAGGTGCGCTCGCCGAGCAGCAGCAGGGCCGCCGGCAGGATCAGCACGCGCACCACGAAGGCGTCCAGCAGGACGGCCGCGGCGAGCACGAAACCGATCTGCTTCATCTCGATGATGTGCAGGAAGACGAAGCTCACGAAGACAGTCGTCATGATCACGGCCGCGCTGGTCACCACGCTCGCCGACCGCCGGATGCCCTCGACGACCGCCTGCCGGGTGGGCGTGCCGGCCAGCACCGCCTCCCGGATCCGGCTGACCACGAACACCTGGTAGTCCATCGACAGACCGAAGAGGATCACGAGGAGGAACAGCGGCACACGGGAACCGATCGACCCCGTGGAGCGGAAGCCCAGCAGCCCCTCGGCCCAGGTGTGCTGGAAGACCAGCACGAGCAGGCCGAGCGCGGCCGCCGCCGACAGCAGGTTCAGTACGACACCGAGCAGGCCGAGCACGACCGAGCGGAACGCGTACAGCGTCATCAGGAACGTCACCAGCAGCAACGCGCCGAGGACCAGGGGCAGTTTGCCGTTCTGATGGGCCGGATAGTCGGTGTAGCGGGCCACGTCGCCGCTCACGCCGTACCGTGCGCCGGTGACCTTGCCGACCGTGGCGGGCAGGTAGTCGTGGCGCAACTGCTCCAGCGAGTCGTGCGCCTGCGGGGAGTTGCCCAGGTACGGCACCCGGAGTTCCAGGGTGCTGGTCCGGTGGTCGGCGGCGGTGCGGATACGGGCGTAGTCGGTGAACAGCGGGTCGGCGGCGGCCCGGCGGGCCAGTGCCCGCAGCTCCCCGGTGACCTGGGCGGAGCGCTCGGCGGGAGCCTGTACGACGACCTGGTGGGCGACCCGCCGCTCCGGGAACTCTGCGTTGAGGCGGTCGTACACCCGCATGGCGGGGATCGCGCGGGAGTGGGTGTCCCGGCTCATCTCGGTGATCTTCAGGCCGGTCAGCGGGAGGACGAGGGCGAGCAGGGCGAGAAGCGAGCAGCACAGGGTGGCGAGCGGATGCCGGGCGGCGGGGCGCAGCAGCGCGGACCAGAACCGGCCGTCGTCCCCGCCGCGCAGGCGCCGGGCCGGCTTGCCGTGCTCCGCCCGCCGCCGAACCCTGCGCTCGGCCCGCTGGCCCAGCACGGTCAGCAGCGCCGGCAGTGCGGTCAGGGAGCTGGCCACCGCGACCAGTACGACCACGATCGTGCCGGTGGCGAGCGAGGAGAAGATCACGTCCGAGGCCAGGTACAGCGTGGCGGTGGAGGCGACGACCGCAAGACCGGAGACCACGACGGCCCGCCCGGACGTGGCGGCCGCCAGCTCCACCAGCGCCTCGGTGCCGAGCCGGCCACCGGAGCGGGCCCGCTCCTCGCGCTCCCGCTTGAGGTGGAAGAGCGTGTAGTCGACGCCGACCGCGAGGCCGATCATGAGGATGACGTTCTTGCCGACCCCGGCGTCGGGGGTGAGATGCGAGGCGGCCATCGCCAGCCCGATGGCCCCCGCGATCGACGACAGCGCGAGCAGCAGCGGTACGGCGGCCATGGTGAGCGAGCCGAACACGAGCAGCAGGGTGACGAGGGTGAGGGGCAGGCTGATCTTCTCGGAGAGGGCCAGGTCGTCGTCGCGCTGCTGGTCGACTCCCTTGCTGACGGAGGGGGATCCGGTCTCCTGCACGAGCAGCTCGGGGTGTGCCCGCTGTACGGCCCGGGTCTGCGCGACGAGGGCACCGACCTTGTGGTCGGCGTCCAGCTCCTCGCCCTTGAGGGACACCTCGACCAGGAGGACGCGTCCGTCGGACGACCGCTCCGGGGAGGCCACCTCGGCGACCTCGGGCAGCCGTCGCATGCGTGCGGTCAGCTCGCGCGCGACGGAAGCGGCGGACCCCTCGTCCAGGGCACCCGCTCGGGCGGAGATCAGGATCTGCTCGGTGGACGGGCGTTCCAGATGCCCTTCGGCGGCCATGGCCTCGGCCCGGCCGGCCTCGCCCACCCGGTAGTCGGCGGTCTTCGCGCTGTCGGTGCCGAGGGCGATGCCGACGCACAGGCACAGTGCCACGAACAACAGCCAGCCGACGAGCGCCCGCCAGGGGTGCCCGGCACTCCAGCGTGCCATGCGCACAGTCAGTGAGTTCATACCCAAAAGCCTTGCTGGGCAGGGCATTTGGCGGACACGGGTGTCCGGTGGAACTTCGGGTCAGCCGTTCGGTGGACCCTCGGGGTGGGGAAGACCCCCGCAAGTCACGTCCTCGCGGGGGTCTTCTCTCATCCGCCTGCCGACGTGAAGGTGAGAAGACGATCACGAGGCAGGACGTCTCAGGGGGTGAGCAGGAGCACGTCCGCGCGGGACTTCGCGGCCGCGTAACGCCTGGCCACGTCCTGCCAGTTCACGACCTGCCACATGGCCTCGATGAAGTCGACCTTCTGGTTCCTGTACTGGAGGTAGAAGGCGTGCTCCCAGGCGTCGAAGACGAGGATCGGCGTCGCGCCCTGGCCGACGTTGCCCTGGTGGTCGTAGACCTGCTCCACGATCAGCCGTCCGCTGAGCGGCTCGTACGCCAGCACGCCCCAGCCTGAACCCTGGGTGGTGGCCGCCGCCTTGGACAGCTGCGTCCTGAACGCCGCGAAGGACCCGAAGGACTCCTTGATCGCCTCCGCCAGCTCGCCCACCCCGTCCTGCGCCAGCGGCTCGCCGCCGCCGTCCTTCGGGCCGGTCATGTTCTGCCAGTAGATGCTGTGCAGGATGTGCCCGGAGAGGTGGAAGGCCAGGTTCTTCTCCAGACCGTTGATCGAGCCCCACGACTCCTTGTCCCGCGCCTCGGCGAGCTGCTCCAGCGTGTCGTTGGCGCCCTTCACGTAGGCGGCGTGGTGCTTGTCGTGGTGCAGCTCGATGATCTCGGGGCTGATCACGGGGGCGAGCGCGGAGTAGTCGTAGGGCAGGTCAGGCAGCGTGTAGACGGGCACGGGTCGTTCCCCTCCGAACCTCTTATTGCAAAGAGCTTGCAACTACACGCTAGCAACAAAAAGACCCCCGCGGGTGCACCGCGGGGGTCTTTCGGGAGGGGCTCGAAGAGGAGGGGCGAGGTCAGGACCTGGCCCGCACCCGCTGCCACACGTACCCCACGACCGCCAGGAACACCGTCATCCCACCGGTCGAGTACAGCTGAACCCGAGTCCCCTGCTCCCGGGCCATCAGTACGAAGATCGCCGCCATTCCCGCCAGCGCGATCCACGTCAGGAACGGGAACGCCCACATGCGGACGACCAGCTTCTCCGGTGCCTCCCGCTCCACGCGGCGCCGCAGCAGCAGCTGAGAGACGGCGATGAAGATCCAGACGACCAGGATGACCGCGCCGATCATGTTCAGCAGCCACGGGAAGACGTCGTTCGGCCGCCAGTAGCTGAGCAGCACGCACACGAAGCCGAAGACGGAGGAGGTGAGGACGGCGATGCGGGGCACCCCGCCGGAGACCTTCGCCAGGGCCTTCGGGCCCTGACCCCGCTCCACCAGCGAGTAGGCGATGCGCGAGGAGCCGTAGATGTTGGCGTTCATCGCGGAGAGCAGGGCGACCAGCACGACGACCTTCATCACCTGGCCGGCACCGGGAATGCCGAGATGGTCGAGGGCGGCGACGTACGGGCCCTTGTCCGGGTTCGCGATGTCCTTCGAGTCCCACGGGACCAGCGTGACCACGACCGCCATGGAGCCGACGTAGAACAGCGCGATGCGCCACATCGCCGTACGGACCGCGCCCGCCACGCCCTTGACCGGGTTCTCGGACTCGGCGGCCGCGATCGTGACCGTCTCCAGGCCGCCGTAGGCGAAGACGGAGGCGAGCAGACCGATGACCAGACCCTCGCCGCCGTGCGGGAAGAAGTCGGTGAGGTGGGAGGTGCCCGGGGCGCTCGTGCCGGGGAGCACGCCGGCGATGGCCAGCCCGCCCAGGACCAGGAACAGGCTGATCGCGCCGACCTTCAGCGCCGCGAACCAGAACTCGAACTCGCCGAAGTTCCTCACCGCGGCCAGGTTCGCCCCGCAGAACACCAGCATGAACAGGGCGACCCAGGCCCACTGCGGAGTGTCCGGCAGCCAGCTGGTGACGATGTTCGCGGCGGCGATGCCCTCCAGGCCGACGGCCGTGCACAGCAGCACCCAGAAGGACCAGCCCGCGGTGAAGCCCGCCCAGGGGCCCATCGCCCGCTCGGCGTGCGCGGAGAAGGAACCCGAGGACGGGTAGGCGGCGGACATCTCGCCGAGCATCCGCATCACCAGCATCACCAGGAGGCCGGAGAGCGCGAAGGCGATCACGATGGACGGTCCGGCCGCGGCGATACCCGCGCCGGAGCCGACGAACAGGCCCGCGCCGATCACACCGCCGAGGGCGATCATCGACAGGTGGCGCTGCTTGAGACCGTGGGAGAGGGAGACGCCGTCCTGCTGCTGCGGTGGCGTCTCGGTGGTGGTGCTGCTGGGCATGTGCGCGGCTCGTCCAGTCCTGAGGGTGGGCAAAAACGCCCACAGTCTGGGCGGCCCGTCCGCTCACACGGACAGGCCGCCCAGTATGCGGACGCCCACCTTACGCAGAGTGGGGCCGTGGTTACGCGGCCACGGGTGTGTAGTGCGAGGCGTCACCCTCGATCGAGTAGCTCTCCTTGCCCTCGATGCCGACCGGGATGTCACCGGCGACGGTCACCCGGTGCAGACGGCGCGGCCGGCCGTCGTAGTTGTCGATGGCGTAGTGCTGGGTGATGCGGTTGTCGAAGAGAACCAGCTGGTTCGGGGACCAGCGCCAGCGCAGGACGTTCTCCGGACGGGTGACGTACGACTGGAGGAGGTCCAGGAGCTTGCGGGACTCGCCGACCGACAGGCCGACGATCCGCTGCGCGAACCCGCCGATGAACAGGCCGCGTTCACCGGTCAGCGGGTGGACGCGGACCACCGGGTGCGCGGTGCGGTACGTGATGGACGTGAACTGGGCCCGCTGGGCGGCCTTCTCCTCGTCGATCTCCTCGGCCGGCACCGCGTAGTCGTAATCGTTGGTGTGCTCGGCCCACAGGGTGTCGGCGAGCCGGCGCAGTGGCTCGGGCAGGTCGCGGTAGGCGGCCGCCGCGTTGGCGATCAGGGTCTCGCCGCCGTACGGCGGGACGGTGATCGAGCGCAGGGTGCTGGCCTGCGGCGGGTTGAGGACGAAGGTGACGTCCGTGTGCCAGTGGTTGGCGCGGCCCCGCTCGCTGTCCACGGGCAGCACGTTCGGGGCACCCTCGACGGCGCCGACCGTCGGGTGGGCGGTGGTCAGGTCGCCGAAGTGGCGGGCGAACGCCTGCTGCCCCGCGTCGTCCAGGCCTTGGGCGTCGAAGACCAGCGCCTTGTGGACGTTCAGGGCTTCGCGGAGTTCGGCGACCTGCTCCGGGGCGAGGGGCCGGGTGATGTCGACACCGGACACCTGCGCGCCGATACGTGCCGTGACCTTCGTGATCTCGATGGACATGTTCGCTGGTCCTTTCAGACGAGGGCTGCGGTGTGCTGGTTGGCGGGGCGGGGCAGGCCGTAGCGCTCCCGCAGGGTCTGGCGGGGGCCGTAGGCGGTGCGGAGCAGGCCGCGGGTGCGCAGGATCGGTACGACGTGCTCGACGAACGCCTCCAGACCGGAGGGCAGCACGGCCGGCATGATGTTGAAGCCGTCGGCGGCGCCCTGCGTGAACCAGGTCTCGATCTGGTCGGCGACCTGCTCGGGCGTCCCGGCGAAGGTGAGGTGCCCGCGCCCGCCGCCGAGCCGCCCGATCAGCTGCCGTACGGTCAGCCGCTCGCGCCGGGCCAGCTCCACGATGAGCGTGTAGCGGCTCTTGGCGCCCTCGATGGCGGACTCGGGAGGGAGGTCCGCGGGGAGTTCTGCTTCCAACTCCAGGGTTCCGGAGGGCAGTTGCAGCAGGCTCTCCAGGCGGCCCACGCCGTGGTCGTACACGATGTGGTCCTCCAGCAGCTGCTCCGCGGCCCGCGCCTCGGCCTCCGTGGCGCCGATCACCGGGACGATGCCGGGCAGCACCTTGATGTGCTCGGGATCCCTTCCGGCCTGTGCGGTACGGGACTTGAGGTCGCCGTAGAAGGCCTGCGCGTCCTGCAGCGTCTGCTGCGCGGTGAACACCGCCTCCGCGTACCGGGCCGCGAACGCCTTGCCGTCCTCCGAGGAGCCCGCCTGCACCAGCAGCGGATAGCCCTGCGGGGAGCGTGGCACGTTGAGCGCGCCCTCGACGCTGAAGTACGTGCCCTGGTGCCGGGGCGGATGGATCTTGGCGTCGTCGCCCCAGACCCCGGCCGCCTTGTCGGCGACGATCGCATCGTCCTCCCAGCTGTCCCAGAGCTTGAGGGCCACGTCGAGGAACTCGGCGGCCCGGGCGTACCGCTCGGCGTGCGCGGGTTCCGCGGCCAGGCCGAAGTTGCGGGCGGCCTCGGCACCCGCCGTGGTGACGATGTTCCAGCCCGCCCGGCCGCCGCTGATGATGTCCAGCGAGGCGAACTTGCGGGCCAGGTTGTACGGGGAGTTGTAGGAGGTGGAGGCGGTGGCGATCAGGCCGATGTGCTCGGTGGCCGTCGCCAGGGCGGTGAGCAGGGTGAGCGGTTCCAGGGCACCGGCCGGGCGCTGGGCGACGCTGCCCCACAGGTGCGGGCCATCGGCCAGGAAGAGCGAGTCGAAGGTGCCGCGCTCGGCGATCCGGGCGAGCCGCACGTAGTGGTCCAGATCGACGTGCGCGTACGGGTCGCTCTCCGGCAGCCGCCACGATGCCTCGTGGTGGCCGGTGTTCATCAGGAACGCGTTGAGGTGGAGCCTTCTCTGTGTCACCGATGATCCTCCGTGACGCCCAGCGCGGCCAGCAGCCGCTCGCGGTATTCGCCCAGCACCGGCTCGCGGTAGGAGCGCGGGTGGGGACGGTCGATGGTCAGGTCGAGGCCGATCCGGCCCTGGTCCAGGACGAGGACGCGGTCGGCGAGCACGATCGCCTCGTCCACGTCGTGGGTGACGAGCAGCACCGAGGGCCGGTGGCGTTCCCACAGCTCGCGCAGCAGGTGGTGCATCCGGATCCGGGTGAGCGCGTCCAGCGCGCCGAACGGCTCGTCGGCCAGCAGGAGTTCGGGCTCGCGGACCAGGGAGCGGGCGAGCGCGGCCCGCTGTGCCTCGCCGCCGGACAGCTCGCCCGGCCAGGCCCGCTCCCGCCCTTCGAGGCCGACCTCCGCCAGTGCCGAGCGGCCGCGTTCGATGGCGTCCTTGCCTTCCAGGCCGAGCAGTACGTTGTCCAGCACCCGGCGCCAGGGCAGCAGCCGGGAGTCCTGGAAGACGACCGACACCCGCTCGGGCGCGGTGAGCTGCCCGCTGCCCGCGACCCCGTGGTCAAGACCCGCGACGGCCCTGAGCAGCGTGCTCTTGCCCGAGCCGCTGTGCCCCAGCAGGGCCGTGAACTGGCCGGCGGGCAGGTCGAGGTCGATGCCGTCGAGGACCGTACGTCCCTCGAACGACCGGATCAGGCCCCGCAGTTGGACTGCGGGCCGGGTCAGCTGTTCAGTGTGCGGCGCCACGACAGCACCCTCCGTTCGATCAGACGGACCACGCTGTCGGAGGCCAGGCCGAAGATGCCGTAGATCAGCAGGCCGACCAGGATGACGTCGGTCTGGCCGTAGTTCTGCGCCTGGAACATCAGGTAGCCGAGGCCGCTGGTGGCGTTGATCTGCTCCAGGACCACGAGACCCAGCCAGGAGCCGGTGACGGCGAGCCGGAGTCCCACGAAGAATCCGGGCAGCGCCCCCGGGATCACGATCTGCCGGATGAAGGCGAACCGCGACAGGCCCTGCACCTCGGCGAGTTCGACGTACCGGCTGTCGATGCCGGACAGTGCCGCGTGCGTGTTCAGGTAGAGCGGGATGTAGACGACGATCGCGATGATGGCGATCTTGAAGGTCTCGCCGATGCCCAGCCAGAGGATGAACAGCGGGATCAGACCGAGGGTCGGGATCGCCCGGTTGAGCTGCACGGTCCCGTCGATCAGCGCCTCTCCGGCCCGGCTGAGCCCGGAGGCCAGCGCGAGGGCGACCCCGGCGGTCAGGCCGATCACGAAGCCGTACCCGGCCCGCTCCAGCGAGGTCAGGATGTCGGTGGGCAGCGTGCCGTCGCTCCACAGGTGGGCGCCCGTCTTCACCACGGTCCAGGGCGCCGGGATGGCGCCCGGGTCCAGCCGTCCGGCGGCCGAGGCGGCGGCCCACAGGGCGAGCAGCAGCAGCGGGCCGGCCAGCCGGGCCGCGGGCAGGCGGCGGCCGGGGGAGAGGCGCCGGCGCCGGCGGACCTGGGGGAGTTCCCCGGCGGCCGTGGCCGGCACGGCGGTCGTCGTCGTGGTCACGGCGCTCACCTCCGGTACTCCGCCGGTACGGCCTTGGCGGCGATGGGCTCGAAGCGGTGGTCGAAGAGCGAGGAGACGTCGAACTTCTTCACGAAGCCGCCCTCCGCGAGCAGGTCGGCGGTCTCCTGCTCCCACTTGATCGCCTCGTCCCAACTGGGCGGGAACAGAGGCTTGTTGGCGAGCTTGCTGATGCCCCGGGCCTGGTCGAGGGTCAGGTTCTGCGTCTTCACGTAGAACTCCTCGTTCCACACGTCCGCGTGCTCGTGCTGCCACACCTGGCCCTTGGCCCACTCGGGGATGTAGGCGGCGATCGCCGCGGCCTTCGCCGGGTCGTTCAGCACGGACTGCGGCGCCCACAGCAGGTTGAGCAGGTCGACGACGTCGGTGGGGATGGTGTGGGCACCCTTGCCCTCGTACTGCTTGAGGTAGGCGGGTGCCTGGCTGTTGGCGAGCGGGGCGATGTCCACCTGCCCGGACTGCAGGGCGGTCAGGAACTGGTTGCTGGTCAGCGGGACCAGCTTCACCTCGTCGTACTTCAGGCCCGCCTGCTTGAGCGCCCGCAGTAGTACGACACCCTGCGCCTGCCCCTGGGAGAAGGCGAGCTTCTTGCCCTTGAAGTCCGCGACCGTGCGGATGTCGCTGCCCGGCTTGGTGGCGAAGAGGTAGTTGGGCTTGCGGGTGATGTTGATCGCGACGATCTTCGCGTCGAAACCCTGGTAGTGCGCCTGGATCGGCGGGATGCCCGCGTTGTTGGCGAGGTCCAGGGACTTGGCGCGGAACGCGTTGATGACGTCGGGACCGGCCCCGATGTTCACCCAGCTGGACACCGTGAACGGCAGCGGGGGCAGCTTCGCCAGTCTGAACTGCAGCTGCTGCGTGCCTTGGTAGGAGGCGATCTTCAGGCTGGTGCCGGACGGGACCTTGTCGGCGAGCGGCTTGGTGGCGGCGCCCCTGGTGTCGGCGGCGGCGCTGCCGTCGGCGCAGCCGCTGAGGCCGGCGACGGCGGCGGACGCGCCGAGCAGGGACGTGAGAAAGACACGACGGTGCATGGGAGGACTCCCGGGGAAAAAGAGCGAGCGGAAAGGCAGGAGGAATTCCGGGAAGGCAAGCCGGAGCAGGAAAAACTCACGCAGCGAGAAACACGCGCTTCATGCGCGGCAATGTGTCAGCAACAGAGGGTGCGACAGCTCGTGAGAGGGCTCATGACCAGGATGTTCCCGGCCATGAGCGACCCCTGTCAACATTCCGAGTTTCTGAATTAAATAGCCTCAGGTGACGCACCCAACGGGTCCCGGAACAGCGCGTCAAGCACCACAGACCCGCCCGCCACCGCCAGCACGGAATCCGGGAAACTCGTCGGCAGCACGGCCGCGGACCGGTGATTTCCGGCCGCTTCGCGCAGCGCGGCCAGGCAGTCCTCCCGGTGCATGACACCCACCTCGGTCACGACCACCGTCTCCGGATTGAGCACGTCCAGCAGCAGCCCCGCCGCCCGCCCGGTCATTCGCGCCCGCTCCACCAGCAGTCGTACCGCCACCCCGTCCCCGGCCCGGGCCGCCGCCAGCACGTGCATCGGGTTCACCCCGTCGATCACCCCGGCCTCCCGCGCCCGCCGGCACAACGTCCGCTCGCTCAGCTCCACCTGGAGGCAGCCGGTCCGCCCGCAGCCGCACGGCTCGGTGCCGCCCGGCACCGGAAGATGGGCGATCGCACCGGCCTGGGAACGCGGCCCGTAGTGCACCTCGTCGTTGGTCGCGAAGGCCGCGTCGACCACGTTGCCGACGAACAGATGCAGCACGCTGCGGCTGCCCCGCACCCGCCCGAACAGCCGCTCGCCGTTGACCAACGCCCGCGCGTGCCCGTCCACCTGGACCGGCAGCCCGGTGCGGGCGCCGAGCAGGTCCCGCACCGGCACCTCGCGCCAGCCCAGCAGCTCGTGCTCGACGACGGTGCCCGTCTCCCGGTCCACCCAGCCGCCGACCGCGACCCCGACCCCCAGCGGCCGGCGGCCCGGCACCTGCGCGAGCAGCGCCTCCAGGCCCTCGGCGGCCCGGGCCAACACCCGGACCGGATCGGTCCGTTCGTGCTTCAGCCGCCGCTCGGCCACCACCCGGCCGCGCAGGTCCAGCAGCGCGACGGTGGTGTACGGCACGGCCACGTGCACCCCGCCGACCACGAACCGGTCACGGTCGAGGTCGACCGGCACATGCGGCCGGCCGACCCCGTTCGAACGGCGGGGCGCCGCCTCCTCCCGGATCAGCCCGAGCCCGGCCAGCCGGGCACAGTGCTCGGTCACCGACGCGGGTGACAGCCCGGTCAGCCGGGCGATGGTGCTGCGCGCCACCGGCCCGTGCTCCAGCACGGACCGCAGCACGACGCTGGCACTCGTACGCCGCCGGTCGCTGTCGGCGGCACGGGGAACGGGGGAGACAAGGGTGGATGCCGCGGTACGGGGCATGGAGGACCGTCCTCGGAAACGGGGCCGACACGTCTCGGAGAGGAGCGGCACACCGTGGAGCGCCGCTACCCCGGGCGGCGACAGGTGGCCGTGCCCTGGCGTCGCAGGTCGACATAGCGACGCGACGTGAAGTACCGGGCCTGGGCAACCATGCGTTCGAAGCTAGCAAAGCGCCCGCGTGCTGCCCAGACGGCGACCGACGGGCGAGACGGCCACCAGGGCATTGGTGGAACCCTACAGACGCGGCGTCAGGTGCCCCCGTACCATGCACCACTTCACCTCAGTGACCGGTATCACGCCGTACCCGGTGTAACCCACACCCTTTGTCCGAAGCCCACCAAGGGCCGGTTCCCGCCTTTGTCGACCACTGACGGTGATCAGCGCACGACGCCCGGGATAGCGTCACGGTGTTCCCCCGTGCCCACACCACTCGCGGAGTCCCCATGAGCACCGCCACCGTCGCCGCCCGCCCCGGCGCCGTCCTCGCCGACCTCCTTCCCGCGTCCCGCGTGCGCGACGCCGCCCTCGTCCTCGGCGGCGCCGTGCTCACCGGTCTCGCGGCCCAGCTGTCGGTTCCGGTGCCCGGCTCCCCGGTGCCGGTGACCGGCCAGACCTTCGCCGCGCTGCTCGTCGGCACCGCGCTCGGCGCCCGCCGTGGCTTCCTCTCCCTCGCCCTGTACGCAGTCGCGGGCGCCGTCGGCGTGCCGTGGTTCGCGGGCGGCACCTCCGGCTCGGGCGCCGTCTCCTTCGGCTACATCCTCGGCATGCTGCTCGCCTCCGCCCTGGTGGGCGCGCTGGCCGCCCGCGGCGCCGACCGCTCCCCGCTGCGCATGGCGGGCGCGATGATCCTCGGCGAGGCCGTCATCTACGCCGTCGGCGTCCCCTACCTGGCCGTGGCCGCCGGCCTGTCCGCCTCCCAGGCGATCTCCCTCGGCCTCACCCCGTTCCTCATCGGTGACGCCCTGAAGGCCGCCCTGGCGATGGGCCTGCTGCCCACGGCCTGGAAGTTCGCCGGCAAGCGCTGACGCCGTAGTTGTGACGGAAGAGGTTCGCCGGGTCGTACCGCTCGCTCTTCGGGCCCGGCGAGCCTCTTCCGTGTCTCTGGTCGTACAGCCCCGCACTCCGTGCCGCTCAGGCCTCCTGCCGCCGGCGCTGCGACCACCACACTCCGGCCGCGCCGACCGCGATCAGTGCGGCGCCCGCGGCGCCCAGGGGCAGCACGTCACGCCCCACACCGGTCTTCGGCAGCTCGTCGCCGCCCGGTGCGACCGGCTTGTTGTCGGTGCCGAGGAGCAGCGGGGTGGCCGGGGCGTTCGGCGACGGGTTGGTCGTGCCGAAGGGCACCGGGCCCTGCTGCCAGAACGTCTTCTTCCCGTCCGTGGTCTGCACGGGCAGACAGATCTTGCCGGCCTTGCTCAAGTCGTAGGTGGCCTGCACCGCGTACGACTTGGACTGCCCCGCCGCGAGCGTGCCGACCGGGCAGCTGAAACCGCTGTTCGAACCTTCCGGCAGGTCCTTTTCCGCGATGGCCGAGCAGCCCTGAACGCCCGTGATCTTCAGCGCGTCGAATCCGACGACCAAAAGCCGGATCCCACCGCTGTCCTTGCTGCCCTCGTTCTTCACGGTGGCGGTAATCGCCGTCCTTTTCGAACTGTTGTCGACCGAGATCTTCTCCGGCAGCAGCGTGCGCAGCTTCACGCCCGCCGGTGCCTCGTCGACCGCCTTTCCCCCCTTGTCGCTGCCCGTTCCCTGGTCATCGGCGGCGGCCGTGCAGGCGAGGACCAGCACGGCCGAAAAAGATGCCATGACCAGCGATCCCGCGATACCCGCCGTACGACGAGAACTCATGTTCGCCCCCCTTGCAACCCCCTGGACTGCGCCTGAATTCGCAGTACTTGAAGAGGTACCACAAGATTTCCCCGCACTATGCTGGTACGGCTCGAAGTGTGACCGTTGTGTTTCAGCAGAGACGGTCGTTGAGGGGGGTGCGACGCATTGCCGGGAAATATGGGGGAATTGGGAGAACCGGGGGCCGGCGGGATTCCGGGGCTGCTGGTGAACGCACGCTATCGGCTGGTCGAAAGCATCGGGCAGGGGGGGATGGGGCGGGTGTGGCGGGCCGTCGACGAAATGCTCGACCGGCTGGTCGCGGTGAAGGAGATACGCGTCGACGGGCATGCCGCGGAGGACACCCACACACACCGCGAACGCACTCTGCGCGAGGCGCGGGCGACGGCCCGGATCGACCACCCCAACGTCGTGCGCGTGTACGACGTGGTGGACCAGGGCCAACGCCTGTGGATCGTCATGGAGTTGGTCACCGGCCGCTCACTGGAGCGGATCATGACGGAGGAGGGCCCGCTGAGCCCGCGCGAGACCGCGCGCATCGGACTGGGCCTGGTGGCCGCGCTCCGCCAAGTACACGCCGGCGGCGTCCTGCACCGGGACATCAAACCGGGAAACGTCCTGGTGGAGACCGGAGCGGGCCGCGTGGTCCTCACCGACTTCGGCATCGCCGCGATCCAGGACGCCAAGGCCCTCACCATGGTCGGCATGCTCGTCGGATCCCCCGACTACATGGCCCCCGAACGCGTCTCCGGCCGCCGCCAGGGCCCACCGTCCGACCTGTGGTCCCTCGGCGCGACCCTCTCCGCGGCCCTGGCGGGCAACTCCCCGTTCACCCGCGACACCACCCTCGCCACCCTGCACGCGGTCCTCTACGAAGAACCCCACCTCCCCCCGACAACAGGCCCACTGCACCCCCTCCTCACCGCCCTCCTGACCAAGGACCCGTCGAACCGCCCCGGCCTGAACGAGGTGGAGCGGGCCCTGAGGACGGTGGCGTATCCGCCGCCGACACCGACGGTTGCTCTGGGGGAGGGGCCGGTGGTTGGGGAGGGGCCGGTGGGGGCTGGTTCTGGGGGAGTTGAGGGGGCGGGGGGCGGGGGGCTCGTAGGGCCTGGGGCGGTGGGGTCTCCGGCGGCGGGCCCTGGTCCGACGGGGGCTGGGCCGGTGGGGTCGGGGTCGACGGGGGGCGGTCCGGTGGGGCCGGGGTCGACGGGGGCCGGTCCGGTGGGGCTGGGGTCGACGAGGCCTGGGTCGGGTGTGCCTGGGGTGGCGGATTCCGGGGTTGTGGGGCCGGAGTTGGCTGGGGCTGGGGCGGCGGGTGTTGAGCCGGTGGATGTTGGATCGGGAGTGGTGGGTCCTGGTTCGGCGGGGGAGGGGCCGGTGTCGACGGAGCCTGGGTCGACCGGGCCCTGGGTGGCGAGTTCCGGGGTTGTGGCGCCCGAGTCGGCTGGGCCTGCGGGGCCGGGGTCGACGGAGCCTGGGGCGAGCGGGCCCTGGGTGGCGAGTTCCGGGGCTGTGGCGCCCGAGTGGGCTGGGCCTGGGGCGGCGGATTCCGGGGCTGTGGCGCCCGAGTCGGCTGGGCCTGCGGGGCCGGGGTCGACGGAGCCTGGGGCGAGCGGGCCCGGAGTGGCGAGTTCTGGGGCTGCAGTGCCCGAGTGGGCTGGGCCTGTGGCGGCTGGTGTCGAGCCCATGGGTGCCGGATCAGCAGCCGGAGTCGAGCCGATGGCTCCTGGACCGGCGGGGACCGGGCCGAGCGGAGCCGGGATGGTGGGGCCCGACTCGGCCGGTCTCCACTCGGGGGATCCCGCGCTGCGCGGAGCCCGGCCGGTGGGAGCCGAGCCGATGGACCGGGGGGCGGGCGAGGCTCAGGCCGGGCGGGGACCTACCCCGTCCACACGGCCGTCCCAGGACGCGCTAGCCGGCCAATACGGCCCCATCGGTGTCGGCAACGGCTCCAGCCCCGTCGGCGGCGTCCCTGTTCCTGGCGGCAGTGGTTCTGTCGGTGTCGGTGGCGGTCATGCTCCTGGCGACGACTGCGGCCCGGCCCGTGTCGGCGACGGCCCGCGCCTCAGTGACCCCGGCCCCACCCCTGTCGGCCTTGTTCCCGGCGGCTCCGGCCCTGCCCCTGTAAGCGGCGGTCATGCTCCCCCCGACCATGGCACCGCCCCCGTCGGCAGCAGCCCAGGCCCTGCTGATGACCGTGCCGGACTCCTCGCGGCCTCTGATGAAGCTGTGGCCGGGGTGCCCGGGGGCGGTCCGGCGCAGCAGTCTGCCGGGGCTCGCGTGCGGGCCGGTGCGGTGACTCAGCGGCGGGTGGGGGCGCCGTTCGAGTCGGCGGCTGGGGTGCCCGAAGGCCAGGAAGGCCCGCACTTCCGTCGCACCGCGCTCCTGGCCGTTCTCGGGGTCGTGGCCGTCGGTGTCGTGATCGCCGTGTTGGTCGCCACCTCCGGCGGGGGTGGGCGGCGGGAGGGGGCACAGGGACAGGGACAGGGACAGCAGGGTGGGACCGCTACGGCTTCTTCGCCCAGGGTCTCGGACTCCGAGGCCGTTTCCCCGACCGTCGACGGGACCTCGCGGCCGCACAGTCCGCCGCCCGGCTCCAGGACGGAGGCGGGCGGGTTCGCGTGGATTCCACCGCAGGGGTGGCGGCGGGATGTGAAGACCGGGGCCGAGGTGCACTACACCTCGCCCGACGGGCGGCAGGAACTCGTCGGCAAGTCCTCGCTGGCCCGGGGCGACCTCCTGGACACCTGGAAGCGCTCGGAGAAGAACGCCCAGCAAGGACGTGACTACGTCAAGATCCGGCTGGCCGAGACCAGATTCCAGGGGTACCCGGCGGTCGTCTGGGAGTACACCTTCACCCTCAGGGGCACCCCCTGGCACGCCCGCCTCCTCGGCTTCGACGCGGACGGGAAGTCGTACCAGATCAACACCTGGTACCAGCCGGAGATCGAAGCACAGGCCCTGAAGACGTACAGCACGGTGAAGGAGACCTTCACCGTGCTGTGAGCCGGAAGCAGCCGGAAGCAGCCGGAAGCAGCCGGAATCAGACGGGCGACGTCAGCCCGTGGTGACCTTGTCGACCACCTCGGCCTCGACCGCGGGCACCTCGGTCCCGCGGCCCGCCGTCACCTTCTGCTTCACGAACGCGACCACGAGCACGACCGCCGCGACCAGCAGCGACAGCAGCACCGTCTCCCGCCCGTCATGCTCCGTGTCGAAGAGCATGTACACCAGGACGGACACGATCAGAGCGGCCGTCGCCCAGGTCAGGTACGGGTACAGCCACATCTTGACGATGAGCTTCTCCGGCGCCTCCCGCTGGATGATCTTCCGCATCCGCAGCTGCGAGGCGCAGATGACCAGCCACACGAACAGCGCGACCGCACCGGACGAGTTGACCAGGAAGAGGAAGATCGTGTCCGGGAACTTGTAGTTGAAGAAGACCGCGACGAAGCCGAAGACGACGGAGGCGATGATCGCCGCCATCGGCACGCCCCGGGACGTCGTACGGGCGAACGCCTTCGGCGCGTCACCACGCTGACCGAGCGAGAACGCCATCCGGGAGGCCGTGTACAGGCCCGAGTTGAGGCAGGACAGCACTGAGGTCAGCACGATGAATTTCATGATCTCACCGGCGTGCGCGATCCCGAGGGTGTTCAGGGCGGCGACGTACGAGCCGTCCTTCGCGATCGAGGGGTCGTTCCACGGCAGCAGCGAGACGACGACCAGGATCGAGCCCAGGTAGAAGACGCCGATACGCCAGATGATGCTGTTGGTCGACTTGGTGACCGCCTTCTGCGGGTCCTCCGACTCGCCGGCCGCCAGCGTCGCGATCTCGCTGCCCATGAAGGAGAAGACGACCAGCAGCACACCGGTGAGGATGGCGCCGGGTCCGTGCGGCAGGAAGCCGCCGTGCGAGGTCAGATTGCCGAAGCTCGCCTTGTCGGCGTGCACGCCCGGCAGGACACCGAAGATGGCCAGCAGGCCGACGACGATGAACGCGCTGATCGCCACGACCTTGATGCCGGCGAACCAGAACTCGAACTCGCCGTAGGAGCCGACCGAGACCAGGTTGGTCGCGGTCAGGACGATCATCACGATGAGCGCCCAGCCCCACTGCGGTACGGCCGGGATCCAGCCCTCGAGGATCTCCGCGCCGGCGGTGGCCTCGACGGCCAGCACGACGACCCAGAAGAACCAGTAGAGCCAGCCGATGGAGAAGCCGGCCCAGCGTCCGAGCGCACGGTCGGCGTGCGCGGAGAAGGAACCGGAGGTCGGGTTGGCGGCGGACATCTCGCCGAGCATGCGCATCACCAGCACCACGAGCGTGCCGACGAGGGCGTACGACAGGAGGATGCCCGGTCCCGCGGTAGCGATACCGGCCTTGGAGCCGACGAAGAGGCCGGCTCCGATGACGCCACCGATCGCGATCATCGTCAGATGGCGGTTTTTGAGTCCTGCTTGGAGGCCCGAACCAGGGGTCATGGACGGATTTCCTTTACGCCAGGGGGAGCAGCCCGTACGAGCGGTGTACGAGCCGGTCCAGTGAAACCGAGGCGAACGAATCCGGGAACCTCTGAATCCAGATCGTTACTTGAGGTTTCCTTGAGGTTCTATGGTTCCAGTCACATTTTCTGGCCTCGACACCCGAGGCTGCTGCCCTGAAACAGGCGTGTCACACTCGTCCCATGCGCGTGTATCTCGGCTCCGACCATGCGGGCTACGAACTCAAGAACCACCTCGTCGAATGGCTCACCGCGGCGGGGCACGAGCCCGTCGACTGCGGGCCTCACATCTATGACGCCCAGGACGACTACCCGCCCTTCTGCCTGCGTGCCGCGGAGAAGGCGGCCGCGGACCCCGAGGCTCTCGGCATCGTGATCGGCGGCTCCGGCAACGGGGAGCAGATCGCCGCCAACAAGGTGAAGGGTGTGCGGGCGGCTCTCGCGTGGAGCGAGGAGACGGCGGCGCTGGGGCGGCAGCACAACAACGCGAACGTCGTGGCCGTGGGTGCGCGGATGCACAGCACGGAGGAGGCGACCAAGTTCGTCGAGGTCTTCCTCAACACGCCGTTCTCGGGTGACGAGCGTCACCAGCGCCGCATCGACATGCTGTCGGCGTACGAGACGACGGGCGACCTGCCCCCGATCCCGCCCCACCACCCGCAGCAGTAACCCCGGGGGCCCTGCCCCCAGGCCCCCGCTTTGCCCACCCAACCACCCACCCACCCGACTCGGTGGGCTGAGATGAGACGGGTGGGCAAAGCCAGTACACCCACCCTTCTGCCGACCGAGACGGGTGGGTGGGTGGGTGGGTGGGAAAGTCGCGGTAGGAAAAGTCACGGTAGGAAAGGACACCTCAGCCGTGCCAGAAGGGCACACCATCCACCGGCTGGCCCAGGACTACGCCGAGCGCTTCAAGGGCACCGCCCCACGGGTGACCAGCCCCCAGGGCAAGTTCTCGGACGCGGCCGACCTGCTGGACGGCGCCCTCCTCACCGGCACCGAGGCCCACGGCAAGCACCTCTTCCTCCGGTTCCGCGACACCGACTGGGTCCACATCCACCTCGGCCTCTTCGGCAAGGTCGGCTTCGGGCCCACCCCCGCACCCCCGCCCACCGACACCGTCCGCCTCCGCCTCGCGAACGGCACCGCGTACGTCGACCTGCGCGGCCCGACGACCTGCGCGCTCATCACGGACGACGAGAAACGGGCGATACACGACCGCCTCGGCCCCGACCCCCTCCGCGCGGACGCCGACCCGGGCGCGGCACACCGGAGGATCTCCCGCAGCCGTACGACGATCGCCGCGCTGCTGATGGACCAGAAGATCATCGCCGGCGTGGGCAACGTCTACCGCGCCGAGGTCCTCTTCCGGCACCGGATCGACCCGTACCGCGCGGGCCGGGACATCACCCCGGCCGAGTGGGACGCCATCTGGGCCGACCTCGTCGCGCTCATGCGCGAGGGTGTGCGCAACAACCGCATCGACACGGTCCGCCCCGAGCACACCCCGGAGGCGATGGGCCGCCCGCCCCGCGTGGACGACCACGGCGGCGAGGTCTATGTCTACCGCCGGGCCACCCTGCCCTGCCACATCTGCGGCACCGAGATCCGCACCGCCGACCTCGCCGCCCGCAACCTCTTCTGGTGCCCTGCCTGTCAGCAGCCCTGAGCGGGAGCAGCCGTCAGAAGCCGTGCGGCAGCCACGGGACCACCGGTGAGGCGAACGCCACCGACGCCTCCGTCAGCGCCCCGTCCCGCAGTCCCCGTACCCGGCCGGCCGCCGCCAGCGACAGCAGGGTCACGCCGCCGAGGTAGGCCGCGCCCAACTCCCGTACGGACAGGGTGAGATCGGCCGCGTCGGTCGTACGCTCGCAGGTCGCGCCCTTGGTGTCGCCGGTCAGTCGCCAACGCCCGGCGTTCCAGGGGCAGAATTCGTCCGTCACCTCGAACACGACGTCCACCGGCGCCTGATAGGTGCGCGCCGCCAGCGCCGCACCGACGTCGACGAGACGGACGTAGCACGAGTCCCGCAGTCGCGGCACGCAGCGCCGGATGTCGGAGACCAGGTACTGCCACGCGTCGTCGACCGGCCGCCCCCGCACGGTCAGGTTCGTCATCAGGTCGATGTCGAACAGGAAGCGCCACAGCGCCGCATCGGTCGCCGGGTCCAGTGCGGCGAGGTCCTCCAGCGACACCGTGCCGTTGTGCCCGGTCGGCCCCCAGCCCAGCTTGGTGCGGAAACGGGCGTACCCGGTGACCTCTCCGTCCCGCTCGGCGACCACGCACTGCAGTGCGGACGCCCCGTCCCGCTCGCTCTCCGGGTCGAGCAGCGCCACCCGCTCCCAGCCGGGCTGCCGGGCCAGCATCCCGGGCCGGCGCGGCACCAGGGCCGCGTACACCGCCTCGCAGTCGGCGAGGACGTCGGCGGGCTGCGCGTACCGCAGCCGTATCTCCTCGGTGCCGGCGGGCAGGGCCAGTTCCACCCGGCTCGTGTCGATCTCGGCGTGCAGCTGGAAGGTGGCGGCGCCGTACCCGAAACGGCCGTAGATGGCCGGTTCGGAGGCCGTCAACACCGCCAGCGGCTCGCCCAGGGCGCGCACATCGTCCAACTGACGCCGCATCATCGAGGTCAGGACGCCGCGCCGCCGGTGCGTGGCGGCCACGCTCACCATGGTGACGCCCGCGGCGGGAACCAGGGACCCGCCCGGCACGGTCATCCGGAAGTTGAACGCCCCCGCCGTCCCCACCAGTACGTCCCCGTCCCAGGCGGCCAGGGAACGGTCGAAGTCGGTGAGCGATTTGTCCAGTTCACGCTCCTCGGGCGACGCCTGACCCGCGCCGAAGGCACGGATCAGGTTGTCCCACCACCCGTCCCACTCCTCGGGGCGCAATACCTTCAACTCGGTCGTACGGTCAGTCGCCATGAGCCATGCCTATCAGGGCATTACGGGAGGAGCCAGTGAATTTCTCCCGGGCGGCGGCGCGATGGCCCTCCGTGCCGTTCACTGTGAAGTTGAACCGCGAAGTTACGCCTCTCACGGGGGACAAGTGGGACCTCCCGTGCCAAGGGGCTGGTCCGATCGATAGGGTCCCGAACTAATGGCAGCAGGACGAGAGCGGCGCGCGAAGGCCGAGACGTTCACGGCCCGGTGGAAGATGCAGTGGCACCGGGTCCGTGTCGGCCTGCGCAGAAGCGCCGTGGACTACTTCCGCGGCGACGGCTCGGACTGGATCGCGCTCGTCGGTCTGCTGCTCACCATCCCTGTCCTCGCGGCCATGACCCTCGCCAACTCGGTGTGGTGCTCCCCGGGGACCCTCGTGCTGCCGATCGTCGCGGGCGGCCTGCTGCTGCGCCCGGCGAGCCTGCTCGGCCTGTACGCGGCGGCGGCCACCGCGCTGATCGTGGAGTCGGTGCGGCTCGGCCCGTACACCGAGGGGCCTTCGCGGGTGACCCCCGGGGTGGTCCTGGTGGTCGCGGCCTGCGGCTTCTTCGGGCTGCTCACGGCCCAGTTCCGCAGCCGGGTCGGCGTGCCCTGGCGGCGCGGCGGCACCATGCTCTTCGACCTGCGCGAGCGGATCCGGGTGCAGAGCAAGCTGCCGAAGCTGCCGCACGGCTGGCACCACGAGATGGCGCTGCGCCCGGCGGGCGGCCAGTCCTTCTCGGGCGACTTCGTCGTCGCGGCCCGTACGAACAGCGGCCGCACCCTGGAGGTCGTGCTCACGGACGTGTCCGGCAAGGGCATGGACGCGGGATCGCGTGCGCTGCTGCTGTCGGGTGCGTTCGGCGGACTGCTGGGCTCCCTCGCCCCGCACGCCTTCCTCCCGGCCGCCAACGGCTACCTGCTCCGCCAGGACTGGGACGAGGGCTTCGCCACCTCCATCCACCTGGTGCTGGACCTGGACTCCGGGGACTACGAGCTGTACTCGGCGGGGCATCCGCCGGGGCTGCAGCTGAGCGCAGGCAGCGGCCGCTGGGAGGAGAAGGCGGCCGAGGGCCCGCTGCTGGGTGTGTACGACGGCGCCCAGTTCGACCCCGTGAAGGGCTCGCTGCGCCCCGGGGACGTGTTGATGCTGTTCACGGACGGGCTGGTGGAAACCTCCGACCGCGACATCGTGGAGGGCATCGACCGCCTCACCGGAGAGGCCGACCGCTATGTCGCCGGCGGGTTCCACGGCGCCGCCTGGCACCTCATCGAGGCGGTCGCCAAGGACGTCAACGACGACCGGGCCCTGCTCCTGATCTGCCGCCAGGCAGTGCCGGCGACGGCCCGCTGAGCCACCCCCGGGGAATGCCGGGCGGGAATGCCGGCGGTGGGGTTTTCCCCCGCCCGGATCCGCCGGCCGTCCGCATGGTCCGGCCACCCTCCGTATCCGTACGGTCGAGACACGTCACCGAACGCCCACGGACCGGAGGGACCCCCATGCCAAGCGACTGGGCCGCAGAACTGCACGGAGTCACGCGCCACTACGGACGCGGAGGCGCCGCCGTGCACGCCCTGCGCGGCATCGACCTCGCCCTTCCCGCCGGCACCTTCACCGCGGTGATGGGGCCCTCCGGCTCCGGCAAGTCCACGTTCCTGCAGTGCGCGGCGGGCCTGGACCGCCCCACCGCGGGCCGGGTCGTGCTCGGCGGCACGGACATCACCGGGCTGAGCGAGAACAAGCTGACCGCACTGCGCCGCACCCGCCTGAGCTTCGTCTTCCAGGCCTTCAACCTCCTCCCCTCCCTCACGGTCGCACAGAACGTCATGCTGCCGATGCGACTGGCCGGCCGCCGCCCCGACCGCCACCGCTGTGCCGAGGTACTCGCCCAGGTCGGCCTCGCCGACAAGGCCCGCCGCCGCCCGAGCGAGCTGTCCGGCGGCCAGCAGCAGCGCGTGGCCGTCGCCCGGGCCCTGGTCGCCCGCCCCGACGTCGTCTTCGCGGACGAGCCCACCGGCGCCCTGGACACCACCACCGCCGCCGAGATCCTCGCCCTGCTCCGCGAGGCCGTGGACACCCAGGGCGCCACGATCGTCATGGTCACCCACGACCCGACGGCCGCCGCCTGGGCCGACCGAGTCCTGTTCCTGGCCGACGGCCAACTGATCGACCACCTGGACCGAGCCCCCGCCTCCCACATCGCATCCCGCATGACAACCCTCACCACCCATGCCCGCCCAGCAGCCTGACACCCCACAAGCCACCGAGCCCAACCACGCCCACAACCCCCACCCACCCCCACCAGCACTCCCGCCCCGCGGGGTCCACCCGCCCCCACCAACGGCGCTCTCGCCCCGCGGAGCCCTCTGACAACCGTCGACGAATCGCGCGGGCCCCACCCACGTCACCCACCCACATCCCGCACTCGCCGACGGCGAATCCGCCCCACAGGGGCCACCTGCACCCGACGACGAAAGCAGTACGGGTGGTGCGGGTGGGAAACACATCCCCGCCGAAGGCGAAGCCGAGGCGGTGGTTCGGCCAGCCGGCTACCTGGCCGCCCGCCGCAGCTCCCGCATCAACATCGGCCCGTACATCCCGCCCGTGGTCCACGGCGCCTTGGCCGGCGGCATCCTGCTGCTCGGGGTGACCGCGGTCACCGTCCCGGCCCGCGCGGGCGCTGCGCCGCGAGACACTGGACGAGTGACCGAGACACCACTCACCCTGGCCGAGGTCGAGAGCCTCGCCCGCACCGCCCACGCGGGGCAGACCGACAAGGCGGGACGGCCGTACGCGGAGCACCTCGCGGCCGTCGCCGACGGGGTGCGCGCCCGCGGCGGGGACGCCGAGCAGATCGCGGCGGCCTGGCTGCACGACTCCGTCGAGGACGACGCGCTGAGCGAGGAGTGGCTGACGGCGGCCGCCCTGACCGACCGCACCAAGGCCATCGTGCGCGCCGTCACCAAGCGGGCGGGGGAGGAGCCGGAGGCGTACGCGCGCCGGATCCTCGCCACCCCGGGCGCGCTGCTGGTGAAGCAGGCCGACCTGGCGCACAACGCCGACCCGCAGCGGCTCGCGGTCCTGGCCGAGCCGACCCGGAAACGACTGACCGAGAAGTACGCACGGATGCACGCACTTCTCGGTCTGGAACAGCGGGGTTAGACGCGCGCGCGAGCAGCCGGCGGACCTGGACGCGCGAGCAGCGGAGCCAGTCGCCCGAACAGCGGAGCTAGACGCCGACCTTCTGCCGCTCGCGCTCCTTCTGCTGGCGCTCGCGGGCCAGTTCGGCCGCGTCCTGCTTGAACGCCCACTCCATCTTCGGTTCCATCGCGAACCGGAAGACCCGCTGCACGGGCCGGGTGCACAGCAGCGTGACGACGGTGGCCGCGACGACGGTCACCGCGATCTCGCCGAGCGGGTGGTGCAGCCAGGAGTGGTCGAACCAGCCCCGGTAGTCGGCGAGCTTCCCCAGGAAGCCGTGCAGCAGATAGCCGTACAGGGTGCCCGCGCCGAGCGCCGTGAACCACATCTTCCGGCGCGGCACCCAGGCGAAGAAGCAGGCCGTCAGCACCAGCGAGCAGCCCAGCATCGCGAGCACCATCACCGGGCCGCACCACCACGGCGCGCCCAGCTCCTGCGCGGAGTCGCGGTGGTAGAACCACGCGGTGTTCATGCGCGGCACCGCCCACCAGCCGACCACCAGCGCGACGGCGACGATGGGCACCGAGGCGATCCGCACCGAGCGGCGGCGCACCAGCTGGAAGTGCTCGGGCTTCATGCACAGGCCGAGCACGAAGTACGGCAGGAACTGCAGGACGCGCTGGAGGTCGAGGTCGTCACCGATGCTCGGCGTCATGCTGGCCAGCATGGCGAGGCCGACGGCCATCGGCAGCGGCCAGCGCACCAGCTTCCAGATCGGTGTCGTCAGCCGCCAGACGAACAGCGCCACCAGGAACCAGGTCAGGTACCAGGGATCGAGGAGGCTGATCGGCTCGTGGGAACCTTCGTCGACGGCGTTCTTGAAGAGCGGGTACGCGGTCTCGAAGAGGACGTACGGCACGGCGACCCCGGTGATGAGCCGCTTCAGCCGGTCCGGGCGCATGTCGAAACTGCGTGAGAAGAAGCCGGAGATGATGATGAACGCCGGCATGTGGAAGGTGTACACGACGGTGTACATGGCCTCCAGGATCCGGCTGTCGCCCTTCAGCGGTTCCCAGGCGTGCCCGATCGCGACGAGCACGATCGCCAGATACTTGGCGTTGTCGAAGAACGAGTCGCGCTGTTTGCCCGGTCTGTCCGCGGGCGGCTGCCGCTTCTGCGCACTCATCGGGGTACGCGGACTGGGCACTCCGTCCGCCGGCGACTGTGCCGGGGGGAGTGGCCTGCGGGTGTGGCCGGGGGACGAGGCGGCGTCGAACATCTCAGGCACCCTAGCGTCGACTGTGGGATTTCGTAAAACCCCCGTGGTCATTCCTGGTTATCGCCTTCGGGTACCCAGTGATTTACATGTGTTGCCACCCCTGTCCACGTGATGATGGGCACAACCAAGCCCTCCGTTCAGCCTCAATGTCCCGATTCATCCCGACTAATTGGGGCATAGTGCGCCCCTGTGTCATGAATTCGAATTCCCTGCGCATGTGATGTGTGGGCACCGAAACGAAGCTGCGCAATTCCCGGTAGAGTCCGGCGCGGGTGGCCCGTCGAATTACCGTGCGGGGCGCCGCCCGCCGCGGGTGCTCGTCCAACGTTGCGTCACGAACCGCATGAGGCGGCCGGGTTGGTGGCACGATGGTTCTGGCGGGGGTGCGGAGCCGTACCCCCGGGCCGGGAGAGCGGACCGACCGAGGGTGTGATCAGTTGTGGCCATTTCACTGTCTGTGGTGCTGCTGTTGGCGATCATCCTTGTGGTGCTGATCCGAGGCGGGAACATCAAACCGGGTCCGGCCATCGTCGCCGTCCTCTTCGGCTTCTTCCTCGCCTCGACCGGCATGGCGCCGTCCATCAACCGGTTCCTGAACTCGATAGCCGAGACCATCAACCAGATCAGGTTCTGACGCCGGCCGGGGGGCACCGACGACGAGTTCCGCATCCTTCCCCCACTCCCGGCTTCGCTCGAGCGGGGGGACCCCCAACGCCGCGAGGTGGCCGCCGCCCGTCAGGTCGGCGGCGCCTTCACGGCACCCGTGGTGGACGCGGACGCCGACGCCGACGCTCCCCCACTGCCTCAAGGGCGTGGGAGGTACCCCCGTCGCCCCTGGACGGCCACGCTCTACATCCCCGGCGAGGACCTCGGCACCCACGTCCGCCGCCACGGACCCCTGCCGCCCCACCGGCTGCGCGCACTCGCCGCCGGCCTCGCCGAGGCCCTGCGCGACATCCACCGCGCCGGCGTGGTCCACCGCGACCTGAAACCGGCCGGCGTCCTCCCGGAGGGCGACCACCCCGACCGGAGCACCAGCGGCAGCGCCTACCCCGACAGCGGAGTGATCGGCACGCACGGACACGACGTCTGCACCGTCGCCGACACAAGGGTCCGCTCGGACCAGAACAGCCACTTCGCCTTCCAAGCCGTCGACGCCCGCACCGGAAAGATCCGCTGGAACAGGCCCTTCCGCGAGTGAATGCCCGCGAACGACACCTGCGGGCTGCACAGCGCGCACGGGAACGGCTACCTCGTGTGCGTCGACGTCAACAGCATGCACACCACGATCACCCGGATCGACCCCGCCCACGGCACGGCCCGCTGGACCACCAAGGTGGCCGCCACCCCCACCCTGGCCGACGGCACCCTCTGCTTCGTCCTCGAACCGGCCACACCCTCGGAGGCACCCCCTCTTCCGTCGAACGCAGGTGATATCGAGCCCCGACGGGAATCCATTCACCATGACATCCGGGCGAATTCAACGGGTGTTCATCCGAGAGGGAGTCGGGTCCCCGGAGCGAATTCATCCATTGCTCAAGGCCATTGGTGATGCGGTGATCACGCCCCGCCGCAAGGGCGGATCCGAGTGTGATGAGCCCCCTGTGAAGGAGCTGGTTGTCGCCGTGTCCAAAGGTAAGAAGACGATCATGGGTGGTTCCGTGGCGGCGACGGCTGCCGCATGTGTTCTGGCCCTCGCCACCTCGGCCGCAGGCTCCGACGGCTCGGTGCAGTTCGAGAACGACTACACCAGAGACTGCCTCGCCATTCCCGACTCGAGCCTGGCCAACGGCGTCGGCGCGATCCAGTGGACCTGCAACACCAACTATGACCAGCAGTGGATCATAGAAAATCATGACCACGGCAACACCGGGCAATTCACGCTCAAGAACCGCTGGAGTGGCAAGTGCCTCGCCATTCCCCATGGCACCACGACCAACGGTGTCCAGGCCATTCAGTGGACCTGTAACGGCGGCAGCGAGCAGCTGTGGATCCATGACAGCATCGGCCGCCTGCGGAACGTGGCGAGCGACAGATGCCTCGCGGTCCCCAACGGAAGCTGGAAGGACGGGACCGAAGTCATCCAGTGGACGTGCACGACCAACACCGACCAGCGGTGGAACGCCCTGGTGTAGGGCGACGGAACGACCGAAGGCCCAGGGCGAGGAAACCACCTCTCACCTGGGCCTTCGGCCTTCAGAGCGGGCGACGGGAATCGAACCCGCGTAGCTAGTTTGGAAGACTAGGGCTCTACCATTGAGCTACGCCCGCAACAGTGCGCCGCAGGTCGGTGACCTCGGCACTGCTGAGCATCGTAGCGGGTCGCCCGCCACGGAGGCCAACGCGTTTGGACTGCGGCGATGCCACGCGCGCGGCAGTCGGCAAAGCGGCCGACGGATCCGGCCGGGGCATGTACCCTACGTGTCGCACCAGACGGGGTGTGGCGCAGCTTGGTAGCGCGTCCGCTTTGGGAGCGGAAGGCCGTGGGTTCAAATCCCGCCACCCCGACCACCGGGTCACGGCGCAGCGGTGATCGCCTTTTGGGGCGCTGAGCGGCTGCGGTTACTATGCAAGCTGCGCGCCCGTGTGTCCCGGCCCACTCGGCCTACGAACTCCTCCGGGCGGCGAAATCCGCCGGACCAGTCTGGCTCCGGCAGAACCCAAGAAGTCAGCCACAAGGAGACCGAACCGTGAAGAGCGCCGTGGAGACCCTGAACCCGACCCGGGTTCGGCTCACTGTCGAGGTGCCCTTCGAGGAGCTCAAGGACAGCCTCGACGCGGCGTACAAGAAGATCAACCAGCAGGTCACGGTGAAGGGCTTCCGCAAGGGCAAGATCCCGGCCCGCGTCATCGACCAGCGGTTCGGCCGCGGTGCGGTGCTGGAGGAGGCCGTCAACGACGCGCTCCCGAAGTTCTACACCGAGGCGGTCAACGAGGCCGAGCTGAGCCCGCTGGGCCAGCCCGAGGTCGACATCACCGAGCTGAAGGACGGCGAGACGCTGAACTTCACCGCCGAGGTCGACATCCGCCCGACCCTGGAGATCCCGGACTACTCCGGCATCGAGGTCGAGGTCGACGCCGTCGAGGTCACCGACGAGGACATCGAGAAGTCGGTCGAGCAGCTCCGTGAGCGCTTCGCCTCCACCTCCCCGGTCGAGCGTGCCGCCGAGGACGGCGACGTCGTCACCATCGACCTGGAGGCCAAGGTCGACGGCGAGGTGCTGGAGGACGGCATCGCCAACGGTGTCTCCTACACCATCGGCTCCGGCGAGCTGCTGGACGGCATCGACGACGCCGTGAAGGGCCTGGAGGCCGGTGGCGAGGCCACCTTCACCTCCGAGCTGAAGGGCGGCTCCGCCGCGGGCAAGGAGGCCGAGGTCACCGTCAAGGTCACCCAGGTCGCCGCCCGTGAACTGCCGGAGCTGGATGACGAGTTCGCGCAGCTCGCCTCCGAGTTCGACACCCTGGACGAGCTGAAGGCCGACAGCCGCAAGCGCCTGGCCAACATGAAGCAGTTCGACCAGGCCACCCAGGCGCAGGAGCGCGTCCTGGAGAAGCTCCTCGAGCTGGTCGAGGTCCCGGTCCCCGAGAAGCTGCTCGAGGACGAGATCAACACCCGCAAGCACAACCTGGAGCACCACCAGCTCGGCCAGATGGGCCTCACCCTCGAGAAGTACCTGGAGATCCAGGGCAAGACCGTCGAGGAGTTCGAGACCGAGACCCGGGAGGCCGCGGTCAAGGGCATCAAGACCCAGTTCGTCCTCGACGAGCTGGTCAAGAAGGAGAACCTCAACGTCAACCAGGAGGAGCTCACCGAGCACCTCATGCGGCGTGCTGCCTCCTCCGGCATGTCCCCCGACCAGTTCGCCCAGGCCGTCGTCGAGGGTGGCCAGGTGCCGCTCCTGGTCGGCGAGGTCGCCCGCGGCAAGGCCCTGGCCGTCGTGGTCGAGGCCGCCACGGTGAAGGACACCAACGGCGAGGTCATCGACCTGGACGACGAGGACGAGACCGAGGCCGCCATCGAGACGGTCGAGGCCGCCGAGGGCGCCCAGGACGCGGCCGAGGAGAAGACCGAGGGCTGAGCCCCACGGCGTCTGTGACGACCTGGACGGGCCCCTGGGGATTTCCCAGGGGCCCGTTTGTCGTACCGGCCCGTACAGGCCAACCTGAAGGGGCGCGGGGCTGCATCCGTATGCCGCTCCGCCGCGGGGCGTGACCGGCCCCCGCACACCCGCAGCCCTACATCTCCCCACCACCCCCCACAAACCGCACCGGTCAAACCGGCGGAGCCCTCCGCTACGCCCCCGGCGAACACCCGCTTCTCCGGGATTCACCGAAGCGGCCTGAGCGTTAGGGTCCATGAGTACGAGGGCAAGCTGGAGTTCCCGCTAAGCCCCGGCAGGACTACGTAAGACGGCCCGGCGCCGTCGTAAGACGAGCAGGTGGATACGTGACGAATCTGATGCCCTCAGCCGCCGGCGAGCCTTCCATCGGTGGTGGCCTCGGCGACCAGGTCTACAACCGGCTGCTCGGCGAGCGGATCATCTTCCTCGGCCAGCAGGTTGACGACGACATCGCCAACAAGATCACCGCTCAGCTGCTGCTCCTTGCGGCCGACCCCAGCAAGGACATCTACCTCTACATCAACAGCCCCGGCGGCTCGGTGACGGCCGGCATGGCGATCTACGACACCATGCAGTACATCCCGAACGACGTGGTCACGATCGGCATGGGCATGGCGGCCTCGATGGGCCAGTTCCTGCTCACCGGCGGCACCGCCGGCAAGCGCTTCGCCCTGCCGCACACGGACATCATGATGCACCAGGGCTCCGCGGGCCTCGGCGGTACGGTCTCGGACATCAAGATCCAGGCCCAGTACCTGCTGCGCACCAAGAAGACCATGTCCGAGCTGACCGCTCTGCACTCCGGCCAGACCGTCGAGACGATCATCCGCGACGGCGACCGCGACCGCTGGTTCACCCCGGAAGAGGCCAAGGAGTACGGTCTCATTGACGAGATCATCACGCACGCCTCGGGTGTTCCGGGAGGCGGCGGCACCGGTGCCTGACCGGCCCGGCCACGCCAAGCACCGCCGAGACCCCAGCCCCCCGAACGCCACCAGGACGGTGAACCCCATGAGCAACTTCCCCGGCGCCGCCAGCGGCATGTACGAAGGGCCCCGCCCCGACAGCCGCTACGTCATCCCGCGCTTCGTCGAGCGCACCTCCCAGGGCATCCGCGAGTACGACCCGTACGCGAAGCTCTTCGAGGAGCGCGTGATCTTCCTGGGCGTCCAGATCGACGACGCCTCCGCCAACGACGTCATGGCGCAGCTGCTGTGCCTGGAGTCGATGGACCCCGACCGGGACATCTCGATCTACATCAACAGCCCCGGTGGTGACATGACGGCCCTCACGGCCATCTACGACACCATGCAGTTCGTGAAGCCCGACATCCAGACGGTGTGCATGGGCCAGGCGGCCTCCGCCGCGGCCATCCTGCTCGCCGCCGGTACGCCGGGCAAGCGCATGGCGCTGCCGAACTCGCGCGTGCTGATCCACCAGCCGGCCGGCTCCACCGGCCGCGGTCAGCTCTCCGACCTGGAGATCATCGCCAACGAGTTCACCCGGATGCGCGACCAGCTGGAGACCATGCTGGCCAAGCACTCCAACCGGCCGATCGAGAAGGTCCGCGAGGACATCGAGCGCGACAAGATCCTCACGGCCGAGGAAGCGCTCGAGTACGGCATCGTCGACCAGATCATCTCCACCCGGAAGATGAACAACGCCTCGGTCCGCTGACGCGGGTCGACGTCTTCGTCGACGTATTCTCTGCCCCTCTTGGCACGGTGCACGTCAAAGTGAACCCTGCCAAGGGGGGCCCGAACACAGGGCCCGGCAAGGTACCGTCGGACATAAGGCAGCACCAGGAGCCGCTGGATTCGAAAGCGTCCAGGCGTCTCCCAGGCGAAGGGGAAGCACACCGTGGCACGCATCGGTGACGGCGGCGATCTGCTCAAGTGCTCGTTCTGCGGCAAGAGCCAGAAGCAGGTCAAGAAGCTCATCGCAGGGCCCGGTGTGTACATCTGCGACGAGTGCATTGATCTCTGCAACGAGATCATCGAGGAGGAGCTCGCCGAGACGAGCGAGGTGCGCTGGGAGGAACTCCCGAAGCCCCGCGAGATCTACGAGTTCCTGGAGGGCTACGTAGTCGGCCAGGAAGCGGCCAAGAAGGCTCTCTCCGTCGCGGTGTACAACCACTACAAGCGGGTCCAGGCAGGTGAGAACGGCGGCGCCCAAGGCCGCGACGACGCCATCGAGTTGGCGAAGTCCAACATCCTTCTGCTCGGCCCCACGGGCTCCGGCAAGACCCTCCTCGCGCAGACCCTGGCCCGCATGCTCAACGTCCCGTTCGCCATCGCCGACGCGACGGCGCTGACGGAGGCGGGGTACGTCGGCGAGGACGTCGAGAACATCCTCCTGAAACTGATCCAGGCGGCCGACTACGACGTCAAGAAGGCCGAGACCGGGATTATCTACATCGACGAGATCGACAAGGTCGCGAGGAAGAGTGAAAACCCTTCCATCACCCGCGACGTCTCGGGCGAGGGCGTCCAGCAGGCCCTGCTCAAGATCCTCGAGGGCACCACGGCCTCCGTCCCGCCGCAGGGCGGCCGTAAGCACCCCCACCAGGAGTTCATCCAGATCGACACGACGAACGTCCTGTTCATCGTGGGCGGTGCCTTCGCGGGCCTGGAGAAGATCATCGAGTCCCGGGCCGGCGCGAAGGGCATCGGCTTCGGCGCGACGATCCGCTCCAAGCGCGAACTGGAGGCCAAGGACCAGTTCGAGGACGTCATGCCCGAGGACCTGGTCAAGTTCGGCATGATCCCCGAGTTCATCGGCCGCCTCCCCGTCATCACCTCGGTCCACAACCTGGACCGCGAGGCCCTCCTCCAGATCCTGGTCGAGCCGCGCAACGCGCTCGTCAAGCAGTACCAGCGCCTCTTCGAACTCGACGGGGTGGAGCTGGACTTCGAGCGCGAGGCCCTGGAGGCCATCGCCGACCAGGCCATCCTCCGCCAGACCGGCGCCCGCGGCCTGCGCGCCATCATGGAGGAGGTCCTCATGTCGGTGATGTACGAGGTCCCGTCCCGCAAGGACGTGGCCCGCGTGGTCATCACGGCGGATGTCGTCCACTCGAACGTGAACCCGACCCTGATCCCGCGGGACGCCCGTGGCCGGGGCGCGGGGGAGCAGAAGACGGCGTAGCCGCCGTCACGGACGTACACGAAGGGCCCCGGTCGGGATCGACCGGGGCCCTTCGCCGTTGTGCTGTACGCCGTCAGGACTTGACGCGCACGTCGTTGCGGAGCTTGGCGGCAAGCTCTGCGGTGTCGGCGATCGTGCCGCCGTCACCGGAGGCGAGGCTGGCGAAGCTGAACGCCGTGACCCGGGCGGTCGTGCTGTGGTCGGCCCAGATGCAGACCGGCACCTTGACCGTCTTCGCCCCGCCGGTCGAGCCCGACCCGGTGTTGTCGAACTCGGCCACCTGGCACTTCATGACGCCGTTGGAGAAGCCCGACGGGTTGACCGTCTCGGGGCTGCCGATCAGCTTGCCCTTGTCGTCCTTCTCGGACTCCGTCTTGGCCTTGGCGAAGGCGGCGTCGATGAGCCCCTCGGGGTCGTCGATCGTGCCGTACACGCCGGAGAAGGAGAGCCCCTTCGTAGTCAGCCCCTTGCCGTTCTTGTAGGCGGCGCTGACACCCTTGGGGTCCTTCACGCCCGCCTTCTCGAAGTCCTGCAGGTCGGAGTCGCTGACGCTCTCCGCGTCGCCCGAGTTCGTCGACTTCGTGTACGTCCCGTTGATCACCGACGACGGAGCCGTCAGCTTGTGCGGGCCGTCGTCCGCGACGCTGCTGCTCCCGCTCAGCACGAAGTACGCGCCCACCGCGATCGCCGCGACGACCGCCACGGCACCGATGATCAGGCCCGTCTTCTTCTTGCCGCCGCCCGCGGCCGGCGGCTGCGGGACGCCGTAGGGCTGCTGGCCGTACGGCTGCTGCTGGCCGTACGGGTTCGGCTGCTGCGGCGCACCCTGCTGCGGGTAGCCGTACCCGGGCTGCGGCGGGGCCGCAGGAGCCTGCTGGGGGTAGCCGTAGCCGGGCTGGGGTGCCTGCGGCTGCTGGCCGTAGGGGCCCGGCTGGCCGTAGGGACCAGGCTGCCCCGGCTGGCCGTAGGGCGGCTGCTGGCCGTACGGGCCCGGCTGGTTGCTGCTCATTTCTGGGTTCCCCTCCAGATGCTTATGTGTTCCTGACATCCTGGACCAGGCACAGGAGGCACATGGCACCGGGGGCCGCACCGTTACAGAACAAACGCGTTTCGGGACCACCCCGTGACACCTCTAAACTGACCCCCGTGACCGAGAACGCTCAGCAGCAGCCACCCGCGCCCGACACCGAACTGCCGACCCAGTACGCGCCGGCCGATGTAGAGGGGCCGCTGTACGAGCGCTGGGTAGAGCGGGGTTACTTCGAGGCGGACGCGAAGAGCGACAAGCCGCCGTACACGGTCGTCATCCCGCCGCCGAACGTCACCGGCAGCCTCCACCTGGGCCACGCCTTCGAGCACACCCTCATCGATGCGCTGACGCGTCGTAAGCGCATGCAGGGGTTCGAGACTCTGTGGCAGCCCGGCATGGACCACGCCGGCATCGCCACGCAGAACGTCGTCGAGCGCGAGCTGGGCAAGGAGGGCAAGTCCCGCCACGACCTCGGCCGCGAGGCGTTCGTCGAGCGTGTCTGGCAGTGGAAGGGCGAGTCCGGCGGCCAGATCAGCGGCCAGATGCGCCGTCTGGGTGACGGTGTCGCCTGGTCCCGTGAGCGCTTCACGATGGACGAGGGCCTCTCCCAGGCCGTCCAGACCATCTTCAAGCGCCTCTACGACGACGAGCTGATCTACCGCGCCGAGCGCATCATCAACTGGTGCCCCCGCTGTCTGACGGCCATCTCGGACATCGAGGTCGAGTACCAGGACGACGACGGCGAGCTGGTCTCGATGAAGTACGGCGAGGGGGACGACACCATCGTCGTCGCCACGACCCGTGCCGAGACCATGCTCGGTGACACCGCCGTCGCCGTTCACCCCGACGACGAGCGGTACAAGCACCTGATCGGCAAGCTGATCCGCCTGCCGCTCACCGACCGCTCCATCCCGGTCGTCGCCGACACGCACGTCGACCCCGAGTTCGGCACGGGCGCCGTCAAGGTCACCCCCGCGCACGACCCGAACGACTTCGAGATCGGCCAGCGCCACGACCTGCCGTCCATCACGATCATGGACGAGCACGCCGTCATCACCGCCCACGGCCCCTTCCAGGGCCTGGACCGCCTGGAGGCCCGCTCCGCCATCGTCGCCGCGCTGCGCGCCGAGGGCCGGATCGTCGCCGAGAAGCGGCCCTACGTCCACAGTGTCGGCCACTGCTCGCGCTGCAAGACCACCATCGAGCCCCGCCTGTCCATGCAGTGGTGGGTCAAGGTCGGCCCGCTGGCGAAGGCCGCCGGTGACGCCGTCCGCGACGGCAAGGTCAAGATCCATCCGCAGGAGATGGAGAAGCGGTACTTCGACTGGGTCGACAACCTCCACGACTGGTGCATCTCGCGGCAGTTGTGGTGGGGTCACCGGATCCCGGTCTGGTACGGGCCGGGCGGGGAAGTCGTGTGCGTCGGCCCCGACGACGAGGCGCCCACCGGCGAGGGCTGGCACCAGGACACCGACGTCCTCGACACCTGGTTCTCCTCCGGCCTGTGGCCCTTCTCCACGCTGGGCTGGCCCGAGCAGACCGAGTCGCTCGCGAAGTTCTACCCGAACTCCGTCCTGGTCACCGGCTACGACATCCTCTTCTTCTGGGTCGCCCGGATGATGATGTTCGGCCTGTACGCGATGGACGGCACCCCGCCGTTCCACACCATCGCCCTGCACGGCATGGTCCGCGACCAGTTCGGCAAGAAGATGTCGAAGTCCTTCGGCAACGCGGTCAACCCGCTGGACTGGATGGACAAGTACGGCAGCGATGCACTCCGGTTCACTCTGGCCCGTGGTGCGAACCCCGGCGTTGACGTCCCGATCGGCGAGGACTGGGTCCAGGGCTCCCGCAACTTCGCCAACAAGATCTGGAACGCGACGCGCTTCGCGCTGATGAACGGCGCGACGGTGGACGGCCCGCTGCCGGACGCCTCCGCCATGTCGGCGACGGACCGCTGGATCCTGTCGCGCCTCAACTCCGTCATCGCCGAAGTCGACGCGCTCTACGACGACTTCCAGTTCGCCAAGCTGTCCGACGCCCTCTTCCACTTCGCGTGGGACGAGGTCTTCGACTGGTACGTCGAGCTGTCCAAGACGACGTTCCAGGCGGGCGGCGAGGCGGCCGAGGTTTCCAAGCGGGTCCTCGGCGAGGTCCTCGACGTCACCCTCAAGCTGCTGCACCCGATCGTCCCGTTCGTGACGGAGACCCTCTGGACCACCCTCACCGGTGGCGAGTCGGTCGTCATCGCCGACTGGCCGACGGACAGTGGCTTCCGTGACGCGGCTGCCGAGCGTGAGATCGAGTCGCTCCAGTCGGTCATCACCGAGGTCCGCCGCTTCCGCGCCGACCAGGGCCTCCAGCCCGGCCAGCGTGTCCCGGCCCGCCTCACCCTCGACGGCACGGCTCTCGCCCCCCACGAGGCCGCGATCCGCCAGCTCCTGCGCCTGCAGCCGGAGGGCGAGTCCTTCACGGCCACGGCCACCCTGCCGGTCGCCGGTGCCGAGGTCGCCCTCGACCTGTCCGGCACGATCGACGTGGCCGCGGAGCGCAAGCGCCTCGCGAAGGACCTGGCCGCCGCCGAGAAGGAGAAGGCCCAGGCCACGGCCAAGCTCGGCAACGAGGCGTTCCTGGCGAAGGCGCCGGACAACGTGGTCGACAAGATCCGCGGGCGCCTTGCCAAGGCGGACGAGGACATCGCGCGGATCCAGGCCCAGCTGGAGCGGTTGCCGCAGGCGTAAGGGCTCGTACGACGTCGAAGGCCCCCGGAGCTCCGAGGTTCCGGGGGCCTTCGCGTACCCGGGGGCAGGTTCCGCTCACCCGCGCTTGCGGGGTGCCGCTGCGCCCACCCTCCCCCAAGCTCTCGACTTCGCTCGAGCAGGGGGGACCCCCATCGCCCCAAGCGGCACGACTGCCCGCAGCTACGGACGGCGCGTTTGCGGCCGACGGAGCTGCAACTGCCTAGGGGCGCGGGGAACTGCGCGACAAGCCACGACGCACCCGCACCCGAACGACGAGGCGAACCACCCCGAACCGGCCAAAAGAGCCACCGCACCCTTTGTCGGTGCGGCTCCGTAGACTGGCCCTGTGAGCGACCTCCCGCACGAAAACGACCAGCCCGACCCCCTCGACGCCTTCGAAGAACTCATCGCCGAAGAGACCGACCGCGACCCCGACCTGGCGGTGATCGAGGCCGGCAGCCGCACCCTGCGCACCCAGGGCGGCCCGCCGCAGGCCGACGTGCCCGCGCGGCCGGAGGACCCCGAGGTCGACCGGGCCCTGCGCGAGGTCGAGGCGGAGCTGGCGGGCCGCTGGGGCGAGACCAAGCTGGAGCCCTCCGTCAGCCGTATCGCCGCGCTGATGGACGTGCTGGGCGAGCCGCAGCGGTCGTACCCGTCGATCCACATCACGGGCACGAACGGCAAGACCTCCACCGCCCGCATGATCGAGGCCCTGCTCGGCGCCTTCGAGCTGCGCACCGGCCGGTACACCAGCCCGCACGTGCAGTCGGTCACCGAGCGGATCAGCCTGGACGGCGCCCCGATCTCCGCCGGGCGGTTCATCGAGACGTACCAGGACATCAAGCCGTACATCGAGATGGTGGACGGCATGCAGGAGTACCGGCTGTCGTTCTTCGAGGTGCTCACCGCCATGGCGTACGCCGCGTTCGCGGACGCCCCCGTCGACGTCGCCGTCGTCGAGGTCGGCATGGGCGGCAGCTGGGACGCGACGAACGTGATCGACGGCGATGTCGCGGTGGTCACCCCGATCGCCCTCGACCACACCGACCGGCTCGGCGCGACGCCGGGCGAGATCGCCGCTGAGAAGGGCGGCATCATCAAGCAGGACGCGACCGTGATCCTGGCGCAGCAGCCGGTGGACGCGGCGCAGGCGCTGCTGAAGAAGGCCGTCGAGGTGGATGCGACCGTGGCCCGGGAGGGGCTGGAGTTCGGCGTCGTGGCCCGGCAGGTCGCGGTCGGCGGGCAGCTGGTCACCCTGCGCGGCCTGGGCGGTGAGTACCCCGAGGTGTACCTGCCGCTGCACGGCGCCCACCAGGCGCACAACGCGGCGGTGGCGCTCGCCGCCGTGGAGGCGTTCTTCGGGGTCGGCTCGGTGCGTGCGGAGGCGCTGGACATCGACACCGTGCGCAAGGCTTTCGCGGCCGTGTCCTCGCCGGGCCGGCTGGAGGTCGTACGGCGCTCTCCCACGGTCGTGCTGGACGCGGCGCACAACCCGGCGGGCGCCGAGGTCACCGCCGAGGCCGTGCGGGAGGCGTTCGACTTCACCCGGCTGATCGGTGTGGTCGGGGCGAGCGCCGACAAGAACGTGCGGGGGCTGCTGGAGGCCTTCGAGCCGATCTTCGCCGAGGTCGTCGTCACGCAGAACTCCACGCACCGCGCCATGGACACGGACGAGCTGGCCGCGATCGCCGTCGAGGTGTTCGGCGAGGAGCGGGTCCAGGTCGAGCCGCGGCTGCCCGAGGCTCTGGAGGCCGCGATCACGCTGGCCGAGGAGGAGGGCGAGTTCGCGGGCGGCGGGGTACTGGTCACCGGTTCGGTCATCACGGTGGGCGAGGCCCGCCTGCTGCTGGGGAAGGGCTGAGGTTCCGTCGTGCGTACGCTCTGTTCATCGACGCTGATCGGTGAGTTCTTCATCGTCGGGTTCGCCGGACTCGTGGCCATGAAGGACCCGGATCTGTCCACGTCGACGGTGTGGCTGGTCAGCGGTGTCGCCATGGTCCTGTGCGTGCTGCTGTGCGGCATGGTGACCCGGCCGGGCGGTGTCGCCCTCGGCTGGGCCCTGCAGCTCGCCCTGATCGCCTCCGGTGTCTTCGTCCCGACGATGTACTTCATGGGTGCGGTCTTCGCGGCGCTGTGGTGGGCGTCGGTGCACTACGGCAGAAAGGTCGACGAGGCCAAGGCTCGTTTCGCGGCGCAGGCCGAGTCCTCTGCACCTGACGCTGCGTGACAGCGACACGGACACGCCCTGTAATCTCGTGCCACCGCACACGTCAGTCGTAAGGAGCCCCCGTGAGCCAGCGCACCCTCGTCCTGCTCAAGCCCGACGCCGTCCGTCGCGGCCTGACCGGCGAGATCATCAGCCGTATCGAGCGCAAGGCAGGCTGGCAGATCACCGCGCTGGAGCTGCGCACCCTGGACCAGGACACCCTGGAGCAGCACTACGGCGAGCACAAGGGCAAGGCCTTCTACGAGCCGCTGGTGGAGTTCATGTCCTCCGGTCCGGTCGTCGCGCTGATCGTCGAGGGCGAGCGGGTCATCGAGGGGGTGCGCGCGCTCGCCGGCCCGACCGACCCGATCGCCGCCGCGCCCGGCTCCATCCGGGGTGACTACGGCGTGATCGTCCGCGAGAACCTGATCCACGCCTCCGACTCGGAGGACTCCGCCGAGCGCGAGGTGAAGATCTTCTTCCCGGGGCACGCCTGAGCCCCATCCTGCGGATCTTCCGCTAATTTTTCTGAGGGAGTGTCAGCTCCGCTCGGAGTCCTGACCAGGGGCGGCCGTACGTTTTCGGCCGTCCTTTGGCATATGCGTTGCCGATCGGGGGAACGTGTGCCCCCGATGGGCCGTCTCCACAAGCGAGGTGGCGCGCCATCTGCTGACAATGGCGAAGACCCTCGCGCAGTGTTCGTGCAGGCGCGTTTACGATGGAAGCCTTCACGTCACAGCACCCGCCTCGCCGACCTGATATGCCCTCAAAAGCTTCGGAAGGCCAGATGAATCCGGATGGGGAACTCAATGTCGTTCATCGGCCGTGACATGGCTGTCGACCTCGGGACCGCCAACACGCTGGTGTACGTCAGGGGTCGCGGAATCGTGCTCAACGAGCCGTCCGTCGTCGCGATCAACACCAACACCGGTGGCATCCTCGCGGTCGGTGCCGAGGCGAAGAAGATGATCGGCCGCACGCCGGGCAACATCGTCGCCGTGCGTCCGCTCAAGGACGGTGTCATCGCCGACTTCGAGATCACCGAGCGGATGCTCCGCTACTTCATCCTGAAGATCCACAAGCGGCGGTATCTCGCCCGGCCCCGGGTCGTCGTCTGTGTGCCCTCGGGCATCACGGGCGTCGAGCGCCGCGCCGTCATCGAGGCGTCCTCCCAGGCGGGTGCCCGCCAGGTGCACATCATCGAGGAGCCCATGGCGGCCGCCATCGGCTCCGGCCTGCCGGTCCACGAGGCCACGGGCAACATGGTGGTGGACATCGGCGGCGGCACCACGGAGGTCGCGGTCATCTCGCTCGGTGGCATCGTCACCGCCCAGTCCATCCGTGTCGCGGGCGACGAGCTGGACAACGCGATCATCCAGTACATCAAGAAGGAGTACAGCCTCCTGCTGGGTGAGCGCACGGCCGAGCAGATCAAGATCACGATCGGTTCGGCGTACGAGCTCGACGCCGACGAGCACACCGAAGTCCGCGGCCGGGACCTGGTGTCCGGGCTGCCGAAGACCGTCGTCATCTCGGCCGCCGAGGTCCGCAAGGCGATCGAGGAGCCGGTCAACGCGATCGTGGACGCGGTCAAGACGACCCTCGACAAGTGCCCGCCGGAGCTGTCCGGCGACATCATGGACCGGGGAATCGTTCTGACCGGCGGCGGCGCGCTGCTGCGCGGCCTGGACGAGCGGCTGCGCCGGGAGACCGGCATGCCGATCCATATCGCCGAGGACCCGCTGGACAGCGTGGCGCTCGGCTCCGGCAAGTGCGTCGAGGAGTTCGAGGCGCTCCAGCAGGTCCTGGACGCCCAGCCGCGCAGATGACGCAACTCTTCGATTCCGCCGTACGAGATGATCTCCTCTCGTACGGCGGATCGTTGGCATTGAGGCATAAGCTCCCACAAATGGGCCCCTTGGGTTTGCGCTTCGCGAGTGGCGCCTTGAGGGGTCCCCGAATTCCTACTGAGGAAGGGCACGGCCGCCGCACGTGAGGGACACGAAAGAGAGCCGGCTGCTCCTGGTCCTGCTGATCGCCATCGCGTTCGCGTTGATCACGGTGGACATCCGCGGAGGCCGGAACTCGCCGGTCGACGGTGCCCGGCAGGCCGCGGCAGCGGTGTTCGGTCCGATCGAGAACGGGATGTCCTCGGCGGTCGATCCCGTCGGCGACGCCGTCTCCGCCGTCCGTGACTCCGGCAGCCGCCACGACCGGCTCGCCGCGCTGGAGAAGGAGAACGCGGCCCTCAAGGCGAAGCTAGGCAGCGACGACCGCAACCGCAGCCGCCTGGGACAGCTCGACAAGATGCTGAAGATCTCCGGCGAGGGGCAGTACGGCATCAAGGGCGCCCAGGTCATCGCCATAGGGTCGGCGCAGGGCTTCTCCTGGACCATCACCATCGACGCCGGCGCGAACGACGGCATCAAGCGGGACATGACCGTCCTCAACGGGGACGGCCTCGTCGGCCGCGTGACCACCGTCGGCCCCGACACCTCCACCGTGCTCCTCGCCAACGACCCCGACTTCACCGTCGGCACCCGCATGGAGGGCAGCGACGAACTCGGCTTCGCCTCCGGGCAGGGCGACCGCCCGCTGCGCGTCGAACTCCTCAACGGCAAGGCCGAGGTGAAGAAGGGCGACCGGCTCGTCACCTTCGGCTCCCAGGCCGACAAGCCCTTCGTGCCGGGCGTGCCGGTCGGCGTGGTCTCCCGCATCGACCCCTCCGGCGGCGGCCTCACCCGCACGCTCTACGTCACGCCGTACGTCAGCTTCACCCAGCTCGACATCGTCGGTGTGGTCGTCGAGGCCCCGAAGAAGGACCCGCGTGACGAGGTCCTGCCGACCAAGCCCAAGCCGACACCGACACCGACGGTGACCGTCACGGTCACACCGTCCGCCGACGCGAACGCCACCGACGAGCAGCAGCAGTAGGAGCTGAATCCCCATGCGTGTCAACCGGATCCTGCTCTCCAGCGCGCTGGTCGTCGTCGCCCTGGTGATCCAGGTGAGCGTCCTCGCCCGCCTGCACCTGCCCGGCGCCGTCCCGGACCTGCTGCTGCTCACCGTCCTCGGCCTGGCCATGGTGTACGGCCATGTGGGCGGCGCCCTCGTCGGCTTCGGCGCCGGCCTGCTCGCCGACCTCGCCCCACCCGCCGACCACGCGGCCGGCCGCTACGCCCTCGTGCTGTGCGTCATCGGCTACGGCGCCGGACTCATCAAGCCGGAGAACGGCCGCCTGAAGTCGGCGACCGGCCCGATGGCGGTCGTGGTCGCCGCAGCCGTCGGCTCCACTCTGCTGTACGCGGGCGTCGGCGCCCTGGTCGGCGACACCGCCGCCCGCCATGTCGGCCTGACCGGGCTGCTGTTCTCGGCCGCCCTGTACGACCTGCTGCTCGCGCCCTTCGTGGTCCCCGGGATCATGTGGCTGGCCCGCCGCTCCGACAACGACCCGCTCGCCGAGACCAGCCCCGCCGCCAAGGCCGGTGACATCTCCTCCGGCTGGCTCTCCTCCGGCACCGGCCTGCGCATCGGCAGCCAGCGCGGCGGCCTCGGCGGCCTCAAGGCCAAGGCCCGCACCCGCTCGACCCGGGTCGGTCGTATCAAGGGGGTCAAGCGGCTGTGAGCACGCGCGAGTTGCTCAGGAGCACGCACAGCTTCGTCGTATATGACACATACACGTACACGTACTGAGAGGGGGAGACAGCCGCAGTGACCAACATTCCCGAGACCGGACGGACCCCAAGGGTCCAGACCCGGCTGGTCGTGATCCAGATCCTCGTCCTCTCCCTGCTCGGCACGCTCGGCGGCCGCCTGTGGTACCTGCAGATCCGGGAGGGCGCCGAGTACCAGAAGGAGGCCTCCGGGAACCACGTCCAGCAGGTCGTCGACCCCGCCGTGCGCGGCGACATCCTGGACGCCCGGGGTGTGCCGCTCGCCGACAACGAGACCCGTCTGGTCGTCTCGGCCTCCCGCACCGACCTGCTCAAGCAGAAGGACGACGGCAAGGCCGTCCTCGCCAAGCTGGCCGGCGTCCTCGGCATGAAGCCCGAGGAGGTCGCCCAGAAGGTCCGGCTGTGCGACGCCAAGACCCCGCAGCCCTGCTGGAACGGCTCGCCGTACCAGCCGATCCCGATCACCGACGAGGCGACGCCCAAGCAGGCCCTGCAGATCCGTGAGCGCGCCGAGGACTTCCCCGGCATCACCGCCGAGCCGGAGGCCGTGCGCCGCTACGCGGGCCCCGGCAAGTCCAACAGCGCCCAGGTTCTCGGCTATCTCTCGCCGGTCACCGACGACGAGATCCAGAAGGCCAAGGACACCGACTCGCCCTACCTGCGCTCCGACATGGTCGGCCGCTCCGGCCTCGAGCGCCAGTACGACAAGGTGCTGCGCGGCAAGGCCGGCGTGACGCGGTACGAGGTGGACAACCTCGGCCGGGTCATCGGCAAGGCCAAGTCGGACGCCGCCGAGTCCGGTTCCAACCTGGTCACCAGCATCGACTCCCGGGTGCAGCGGGTCGCCGAGTACGAGCTGAACAAGGCCATGAAGAAGGCCCGTCAGCAGTTCGACAAGATCACCGGCGAGAACTACAAGGCCGACTCCGGCGCCGTCGTGGTGATGGAGGCCAAGACCGGCCGGATCGTCGCCATGGCCTCGGCCCCCACCTACGACCCGAACGTGTGGGTCGGCGGCATCTCCGCCAAGGACTACAAGGCCCTCACCGGCAAGGACAGCGACTACCCGCTGATCAACCGGGCCATACAGGGTCAGGCTGCGCCCGGTTCGACGTTCAAGGTGGTCTCGACGGCCGCCGCGGTCCAGGCCGGCTACGAGTGGGACGGCGGGTATCCGTGCACCAGCTCGTACTCGGTCGGCGGCCAGGTCTTCAAGAACTTCGAGGGCGAGAGCTTCGGCCCGATCTCGCTCGGCCGGGCGTTGGAGGTCTCCTGCGACACCGTCTTCTACGGCCTCGCGGACCGCGAGTGGAAGAAGGACGGCGGCATCAACCCCAAGAAGGGGCAGCCGAGGGACTACTTCTTCAAGACCGCCCACCAGTTCGGCCTCGGCAAGGAGACCGGCATCGACCTGCCCAACGAGGTCACCGGCCGCGTCCCCGACCGCCAGTGGAAGCTGGACTACTGGAAGGCCAACAAGGACGCCTGGTGCAAGTCCGGTAAGAAGGACGGCTCCTACGTCGAGAAGATCGCGTACGAGAACTGCCTCGAAGGCAACAAGATGCGCGAGGGTGACGAGATCAACTACTCCATCGGCCAGGGCGACACGCTCGTCACGCCGATCCAGGAGGCCGTGATCTACGGCGCCGTCGCCAACGGCGGCACCATGTACCACCCGACCATCGGCAAGGCGGTCATCAGCGCGGACGGCAAGACGATCACGCCGATCAAGCCGAGGAAGTCCGGGAAGCTGCCGGTCACCCAGGCCACCCTCAAGGGCATGGACGACGCCTTCGCGGGCGTCATCACCCGCGGTACCGCCGCCTGGAAGTTCGGCGGCTGGCCGCAGGACAAGATCGCGCTGCACGCCAAGACCGGTACGGCGGAGGTCTACGGCAAGCAGACCACTGGCTGGCTGGCCACGTACACCAAGGACTACTCGGTGATCATGACGATCGCCCAGGCCGGTACGGGTTCCGGTTCCTCCGGTGAGGCCGTGCGCAACATCTACAGCGCGCTCTACGGCGTCCAGGGCGACGGCTCCATCGACAACAAGAAGGCGCTGCTGCCCGAGCCGCAGAAGGGCCTGCCGAAGGTCCGCACGGACGGCACGATCGCCGCCCCGAAGATCACCGGGGACCCGGGCAAGGACGTCGAGGCCTCCCAGCAGGACAACCCCACCAACGACGACAACCAGCAGCCCGCCACCAGCCCCTCGCCGAGCACGGGCAACAGCAACACCCGCAGGCGGCCGCGCCGGAGGGGGAGCCGGAGGAAGCTCACATGACCGGCAACAGCTTCTCCGTCTCCGGGTACGGCCCCGAGCGGGCCGGCTGGACCAGGATCTTCGCCCGCGACTCGCTGGCCCGCCGGCTCGACTGGCCGATGCTGCTGGCAGCCCTCGTGCTGTCGCTGCTGGGCTCGTTGCTGGTGTACTCCGCGACCCGCAACCGTACCGAGATCAACCAGGGCGACCAGTACTACTTCCTGGTCCGCCATCTGATGAACCTCGGCATCGGACTCGCCCTGATGATCGGCACGATCTGGCTCGGCCACCGCGCCCTGCGCAACGCCGTGCCGGTCCTCTACGGCATGTCGCTGCTCGGGGTGCTGCTGGTCCTCACCCCGCTCGGCGCCACCATCAACGGCAGCCGCAACTGGATCGTGCTCGGCGGCGGCTTCTCGCTCCAGCCCGCCGAGTTCGTGAAGGTCTCGATCATCCTGGGCATGGCGATGATACTGGCGGCCCGGGTCGACGCCGGGGACAAGCCGTACCCCGACCACCGCACGGTCGTGCAGGCGCTGGGCCTGGCCACCGTACCGATCCTGATCGTGCTCCTCATGCCCGACCTCGGCACGGTCCTGGCCATGGTGGCCATCATCCTGGGCGTGCTGCTCGCCTCCGGCGCCTCCAACCGCTGGATCTTCGGCCTGCTCACCGCCGGTGTGCTCGGCTGTGTCGCCATCTGGCAGCTGCACGTCCTGGACGAGTACCAGATCAACCGCTTCGCGGCCTTCGCCAACCCGGAGCTGGACCCGGCGGGCGTCGGCTACAACACCAACCAGGCCCGCATCGCCATCGGCTCCGGCGGCCTCACCGGCGCCGGGCTCTTCCACGGCTCGCAGACCACCGGCCAGTTCGTGCCCGAGCAGCAGACCGACTTCGTCTTCACGGTCGCGGGGGAGGAGCTGGGCTTCCTCGGAGCCGGCCTGATAATCCTCCTCCTCGGCATCGTCCTGTGGCGCGCCTGCCGCATCGCCCGCGACTCGACCGAGCTGTACGGCACGGTCGTCGCCGCCGGCATCGTCGCCTGGTTCGCCTTCCAGGCCTTCGAGAACATCGGCATGACCCTCGGCATCATGCCGGTGACCGGTCTGCCCCTGCCGTTCGTTTCGTACGGCGGATCGTCGATGTTCGCGGTGTGGGTGGCGGTGGGACTACTGCAGTCGATCAAGGTGCAGCGGCCGATGTCCGCGTGAGGACGTCCGCCGGGCGGGCAGGGGCGTTCACCGGATGCATGACGGGAGTTTTCCCGCCATTCACCCTGGTTGGCCCCTGCCCTCCCGACCGTTCTGCCACTAGATTCAATTCATGGCGGATGCGAAACGCGAGATCGAGCGCAAGTACGAATCCGACGACAGTGGCCTGCCCGACCTGACCGGCGTCGGCGGGGTGGCGGACGTCCTCGACAAGGGCCTCGTCGAACTGGACGCCACCTACTACGACACCGCGGACGAGCGGCTGGCCGCCGCCGCCCTCACCCTGCGCCGCCGCACCGGAGGCTCGGACGCGGGCTGGCACCTGAAGTTCCCGGTCGCCCCCGGCGTCCGCGACGAGATCAGGGCACCGCTGTCCGACACCGTCCCCGACGAGATCGCCGCGCTGGTCCGCTCCCGGGTCCGCCACACCGAACTGGTCCCCCTCGTCCGGCTCCGCTCCGCCCGCGACGTACGCCACCTCGTGGACGCCGACGGCGCGCTGCTGGCCGAGGCGAGCGTGGACGCGGTGACCGCCGAGCGGCTCTCCGGCGCGGGTGGGACCGCCCAGTGGACCGAGATCGAGGTCGAACTCGCCGACGACGGCGATCCGGCCTTCCTCGACAAGGTGGAGAAACGTCTGCGCAAGGCAGGCGTACGGCCCTCGAAGGCGCCGTCGAAGCTGGCCCGGGCGCTGGAGCAGACCGGCGGCCCGCGGCCCGGCTCCGGACGGCGTGCCAAACCCGTGACCGCAGGCGACCACGTCCTCGCCTACGTGCGCGAACAGCGCGAGGCGATCCTCGGGTACGACCCGGGCGTCCGCCGGGACGTACCGGACTCCGTCCACCAGATGCGGGTGGCCACCCGCCGCATGCGCAGCACCTTCCGCACCTTCGGCACCGTCCTCGACCGCACTGTCACCGACCCGATCGCCGACGAGCTGAAGTGGCTGGCGGGCGAGCTGGGCGTGGGCCGCGACCAGGAGGTGCTGGCAGAGCGCCTGATCACCCTGCTCGACACCCTGCCGCCCGCCCTGGTGACCGGCCCCGTGCACGAACGCCTCACCACCTGGGCGACCGCCAAGCACGACAGCGCCCGCGGCCACGTCGTCGGGATCCTGGACTCCGACCGGTATCTGGCCCTGCTCGACACCCTGGACGCCCTGCTCGCCGACCCGCCGCTCGGGAAGAAGGCGGCGGGCAAGCCGGAGAAGGTGATCGCCAAGGCCGTACGCAAGGACCTCGCCAAGGTCTCCCGCCTGGTCACCGAGGCCCTGGACCAGCCACCCGGCGAACAACGCGACACCGCCATCCACGAGGCCCGCAAGAAGGCGAAGCGCACCCGGTACGCGGGGGAGGCGGCCATCGAGGCCCTGGGCGGCCCCGCCCGCTCCCTGGCCAAGTCCATGAAGTCCCTGACCAGCCTGCTCGGCGAACACCAGGACAGCGTCATGGCCCGCCAGACCCTGCGCGAGCTGTCCGCGGTGGCACACGCGGCGGGGGAGAGCGCGTTCACGTACGGGCTGCTGTACGGCAGAGAAGAGGCGGCCGCAGCGGCCGTGGAGGCGGAGCTGCCGGGCCTGTGGCGGGAGATCACAGCCGGGGCGTCCGTCTGAGCGTACGGGGGAGGCGCGCGAGCAGGTTACGCTTGATGGTCACCCCTGCCAGCTCACGAAGGTAATCCCCGCGATGTCTGTCGAGTCGGTCTTCCCACAGCTCGAAGCTCTGCTCCCGCATGTGCAGAAGCCGATCCAGTACGTGGGCGGCGAGCTGAACTCCACCGTCAAGGAGTGGGACAGCTGCGACGTCCGCTGGGCGCTCATGTACCCGGACGCGTACGAGGTCGGTCTGCCCAACCAGGGCGTCATGATCCTCTACGAGGTACTCAACGAGCGGGAGGGCGTCCTCGCCGAGCGCACCTACAGCGTGTGGCCGGACCTGGAGGCCCTGATGCGGGAGCACGGCGTCCCGCAGTTCACGGTGGACAGCCACCGCCCGGTGAAGGCCTTCGACGTGTTCGGCCTGTCCTTCTCCACGGAGCTGGGCTACACGAACATGCTCACGGCCCTGGACCTGGCCGGCATCCCCCTGGAGTCCAAGGACCGCACGATCGACGACCCGATCGTGCTGGCGGGCGGCCACGCGGCCTTCAACCCCGAGCCGATCGCGGACTTCATCGACGCGGCGATCATCGGCGACGGCGAGCAGGCCGTGCTGGACATGACGAAGATCATCCGCGAGTGGAAGGCGGAGGGCCGCCCCGGCGGCCGCGAGGAGGTCCTCTTCCGCCTGGCCAAGACGGGCGCGGTGTACATCCCGGCGTTCTACGACGTCGAGTACCTCCCCGACGGCCGCATCGGCCGCGTGGTCCCCAACAAGTCGGGCGTCCCCTGGCGCGTGTCGAAGCACACAGTCATGGACCTCGACGAGTGGCCGTACCCCAAGCAGCCGCTCGTCCCCCTGGCCGAGACGGTCCACGAGCGCATGTCGGTGGAGATCTTCCGCGGCTGCACCCGGGGCTGCCGCTTCTGCCAGGCCGGCATGATCACCCGCCCCGTCCGCGAGCGCTCGATCACGGGCATCGGCGAGATGGTCGACAAGGGCCTGAAGGCGACGGGCTTCGAGGAGGTCGGCCTGCTGTCCCTCTCCTCCGCGGACCACTCGGAGATCGGCGACATCGCCAAGGGCCTGGCCGACCGCTACGAGGAAGACAAGATCGGCCTGTCCCTGCCGTCGACGCGGGTGGACGCCTTCAACGTCGACCTGGCGAACGAACTGACGCGCAACGGCCGCCGCTCCGGCCTCACCTTCGCCCCCGAGGGCGGCTCCGAGCGCATGCGCAAGGTCATCAACAAGATGGTCTCGGAAGAGGACCTGATCCGGACGGTCGCGACGGCCTACGGCAACGGCTGGCGCCAGGTGAAGCTGTACTTCATGTGCGGCCTGCCCACGGAGACGGACGACGACGTCCTCCAGATCGCCGACATGGCCATGCACGTGATCCAGAAGGGCCGCGAGGTGTCGAAGTCCAACGACATCCGCTGCACCGTCTCGATCGGCGGCTTCGTCCCGAAGCCCCACACCCCCTTCCAGTGGGCACCCCAGCTCTCCGCCGAGGAGACGGACGCCCGCCTGGAGAAGCTCCGCGACAAGATCCGCGGCGACAAGAAGTACGGCCGCTCGATCGGCTTCCGCTACCACGACGGCAAGCCCGGCATCGTCGAGGGCCTCCTGTCCCGCGGCGACCGCCGCATCGGCGCGGTCATCCGCGCGGTGTACGACGACGGCGGCCGCTTCGACGGCTGGCGCGAGCACTTCTCCTACGACCGCTGGATGGCCTGCGCCGACAAGGCCCTCGCCCCCTTCGGCGTCGACGTCGACTGGTACACCACCCGCGAGCGCACCTACGAGGAGGTCCTCCCCTGGGACCACCTCGACTCCGGCCTGGACAAGGACTGGCTCTGGGAGGACTGGCAGGACGCCCTCGACGAGACCGAGGTCGAGGACTGCCGCTGGACGCCCTGCTTCGATTGCGGGGTGTGCCCGCAGATGGACACCCACATCCAAATCGGCCCGACCGGGAAGAAGTTGCTGCCGCTGACGGTCAAGAACGCTGGGCCGACGCCTGCTGCGAGTGGTCACGCGCACTGAGGTGAGTGAGGCACTCGATCGGGTGGTTGAAGTGCTGGCGGAGGCGAGCGAGGACGAGGTAGTCGCTGCGCTGGCGGCTGCTGGCGTTTCCGCTCGGACGCAGCCTCGTGTCCCACGGCGCACGCCGCGGACGCTGTTGCCGGAGCAGGGAGGCCACGCAGTGGGCCTCCCTGAGCTGCGTGACGTTCTGAGCCCCTTACCTGATGGGGAAGGGGCTCAGTCGTGTCTGATGGTTGCCGGGTGCCCGTGCGCCTCCCTGGTGCAGGGAAGTTGGTCATCGGTGGATCAGCAGCAGCCGCCCGCGACGGCTGGTTCCTTCGGGTCGGCCTCGGCCGGGCCGGTGCAGCAGGTGCTTCCCTGCTCTTTGGCCAGGGAGTCGGCGTCCCCCTTGACGACGTACACCTCCCAGGGTTCCTGACCGGGGCCGTGGACCCAGACCTTGTCCTGGAGGGCATAGCAGCAGGTGGTGTCGTTCTCCACGTCGGTGGCCAGGCCGGCCTCGCCGAGGCGGGTGGTGGCGGCATGGACGGCCTCGGTCGTCTCGACCTCGACGCCGAGGTGGTCCATGCGTGTCGGCTCGTCCGGGGTGCCTTCGATGAGGACGAGCTTGAGCGGGGGTTCGGCGATGGCGAAGTTGGCGTAGCCGTCGCGGAGTTTGGCGGGCTCGGTGCCGAACAGCTTGGTGTAGAAGGCGATGGACGCGTCGAGGTCGGGGACGCGGACGGCGAGCTGTACGCGGGACATGGCGAACCTCCTTGTGGGTGTGGGTTCAGCAGTCGCCGGAGGCGGCCGGGGCCCCGATGCCGATCTGCAGGGTGGCCGGGGCTGCGCAGCACCCGCCTCCCTCGCCGTTCTGGGCGGCTTCGGGGTCGTCGAAGAGGCCGGCGCCGCCGCACACGCCGGTCTCGGGGAGGGTCAGTTCGACGCGCTCGGCGGCTTCGCGGTCTCCGGCGATGGCGGCGGTGATGGAGCGGGCCTGCTCGTAGCCGGTCATCGCGAGGAACGTGGGGGCGCGGCCGTAGGACTTCATGCCGACCAGGTAGATGTCCTGCTCGGGGTGGGAGAGCTCGTTCACGCCGTGCGGGTAGACGGTGCCGCAGGAGTGGACGTTGGGGTCGATGAGCGGGGCGAGCGCGGTCGGGGCCTGGAGGCGTTCGTCGAGGCCGAGGCGGACCTCGGAGAGGAAGGAGAGGTCGGGGCGGAAGCCGGTGAGGACGATGATCTCATCGACCGGGTCGAGGCGGCGGCCGTCCTCGGCGACCAGGATCAGGCGGCCGTCGGTGTCGCGCTCGACGGCCTCGGTGCGGAAGCCGGTGGCCGCGCCGGCGTGGCCTGCCTCGACTGCGGCCTTGGCGCGCAGGCCCAGTGCGCCGCGGGCAGGAAGCTGGTCGGCCTCGCCGCCGCCGTAGGTGTTCGCGCTGATACCGCGGCGCAGGATCCACACCGCGTGCGTGCCGTCCTCCTCCTTGGCCAGGTCGGCGAGGTGGGCGAGGGCGGTGAAGGCCGAGGCGCCCGAGCCGACGACGGCGGTGCGCTTGCCCGCGTACCGGGCACGGACGGCCGGGTCGCCCAGGTCGGGGACGCGGTAGGAGATGCGGTCGGTGGCCGTCTTCTCGCCGAGGGCGGGCAGGCCGTCGGCGCCCATCGGACTGGGGACGGACCAGGTGCCGGAGGCGTCGATGACGGCGCGGGCGGCGATGCGCTCCTCGTGGCCGTCGGTGTGCCGGATGTGGACGGTGAAGGGCTGCTCGTCGCGGCCGGAGTCGACGATGCGGTCCCGGCCGGCGCGGGCGACGCCGGTGACCGTGGCGCCGTAGCGGACCTTGTCGCCGAGGGTGTCGGCGAGCGGCTGCAGGTACTTCTCGGCCCAGTCGCCGCCGGTGGGACAGGTGGCGCCGTCGGGGCGCACCCAGCCGGTCGGGGCGAGCAGCTTCTCGGCGGCGGGGTCGGTGACCTCGGCCCAAGGGGAGAACAGCCGCACGTGCGCCCAGTCCCGGACGGCGGAGCCGGCAGACGGTCCGGCTTCCAGGACCAGCGGTTCGAGGCCACGCTCGACGAGGTGGGCGGCTGCGGCGAGGCCGATGGGGCCGGCTCCGATGACCACGACGGGCAGTTGGTCGGTGGCGGGCACGCTGTTGATGGACACGGCCACGGGGTTCCCCTTTGATTCGACGTTTGTCGATGGCTTGTGCGGCCAGCATGGCACCTGATTAGGTAGACGTCAATATAGATATCTATCGAATACTTGACCCTCGCCATCCTGGTTCGACATGTGTCAACATAGACATATGTCGAATACGAAGGTGCTGCCGCTGCTGGAGCCGGAGGGCTCCGACGCTGTGGTGCCGTGCTGCCCGCCCCTCACCGAGCGCCCGCTGACCGCTGACGAGGCGGAGAAGACCGCTCGGATGTTCAAGGCGCTCGGCGATCCGGTGCGGTTGCGGCTGTTCTCGCTGGTCGCCTCGCACGAGGGTGGCGAGGCGTGCGTGTGCGACATCTCCGACGTCGGTGTCTCCCAGCCGACCGTCTCCCACCACCTGAAGAAGCTGAAGGAGGCCGGGCTGCTGACTTCCGAGCGGCGTGGCACCTGGGTGTACTACCGGGTGGAGCCGTCGGTGGTCGCCGCGATGGGGCAGATGCTCGGCACTCTCGGCTGAGTCGACCGCACAAACCGCACGGCGAGCAGGAGGGCCCGATGGATGAGCCGTCGGTGGACCGTCAGGCGGTCCACGAAGAGCTGGACCGCGCCCGTGCGACGTTCCATGGGCTCCTCGACGAAGCCACCAAGGAAGACTTGCGTCGGCCCACCGACGGCACCCGGTGGACCAACGAGCAACTGCTGTTCCACATGCTTTTCGGCTACCTCTTGATCTGGCCGCTGCTGGTCCTGCTGCGGATCTTCGGGCGGCTGCCGCGCGGTGCCAGCCGGGCCTTCGCCCGGCTCCTCAACGCGGGAACCAAGCCCTTCGACGTCGTCAACTATCTGGGCCCCATCGGCGGGGCGAGGGTGCTCGGGCGCTGCCGGATGGGGACTGTCCTTGACCGCGTGATCGCCTCCTTGCACGGCCGCCTCGACGCCGAACGGGAGAGCGACCTCGCGCTCGCCATGCACTACCCCACCCGCTGGGACCCGTTCTTCCGCGACGTCATGACCATCGCCGACCTCTACCGCTACCCGACCCAGCACTTCGACTTCCATCGCCGACAGCTCACGCTGCCCCACGAGGACCGCTGAGGCGGGAAACCGGGGTCGCGCCCTTCGATTTAACGCGCGCCCCCGGCGAGTAGCGTGCTGATCTCGCGGGCAGCCTCGCGGGCCGGTCTCCCGCTGCCGATGAGGGTGGCGGAGGCGGGGCCGGTCCAGTCGCCGTATCCGAGTAGATGCAGGCGCGGTTCGTCCACCGCCCGGGTGCCTTCGGTGGCGATGTGGCCGCGCCGGCTGCGGAGTCGGAGTGGGGCGAGGTGGGAGAGAGCGGGCCGGAAGCCGGTGCACCAGATGATCGCGTCGGCCTCGGCCCGGGTGCCGTCGGCCCACTCGACGCCGCTCTGGACGATCCGGGTGAACATCGGGCTCGTCTTGAGCAGGCCGCGGTCGCGTGCCGCGCGTACGGGCGGGACGGCGACGATGTCGCCGAGGGAGGCGACGCCCCCGCTGTCGGTGCGGCCCTCGTCGAGCGCGCGGCGGCGGGCGGTGGCCGCGTCGAACAAGTCCCGTCCGTCGATGTCGTCGGCGAGGTAGCGGGGCGGGCGCTGGGTGACCCAGGTCAGCTCGGTGTGGTGGGCCAGGTCGGCGGCGATCTGTGCTCCCGAGTTTCCGCCGCCCACTACGACCACTCTGCGGCCTTCGAAGTCCTGCGGTCGCTGGTACTCGACGGTGTGGAACTGGCGTCCCCCGAAGGCCGTGCGGCCCGGGACAGCAGGGAGGAAGGGCCGCTACCAGGTTCCGGTCGCACTGATGACAGCACGGGCGCGCCAGGTGCCGGAGTCGGTCTCCACGCGCAGTCGCCCACCGTCCCGGTGGACACCGAGGACGCTCACGCCTCGCTCGACGGGAAGCTCGTAGCGCTTCTCGTAGTCGGCGAGGTAGTCCACGACGTACTGTGCCTCGGGGTAGGTCTCACCGGGCTGTGGTGGCATGAGGCGGCCGGGCAGCGAGGAGTAGGCGGCCGGGGAGAACAGGCGCAGCGAGTCCCAGGTGCGCTGCCAGGCGCCGCCCGGTGTGGTCTGGGCGTCGAGGATGACGAAGTCGAAGCCCAGGCGGCGCAGGTGGTAGCCGGCGGCGAGGCCGGCCTGGCCGCCGCCGATCACCACCACCTGCGAGACCGGTGTCATACGGTCGGCTGCTCCTCAGCCGTCCGGCCGGGCATGAAGATGAGGGCTACCAGAGCGAGTCCGACCACTGCGCCGACGAGCTGCATGCCGATGAACGCCGCGACCGATCCCGGTGCGATGCCCGCGAAGGTGTCGGTGAAGGCGCGGCCGGTGGTCACCGCCGGGTTGGCGAACGACGTGGACGAGGTGAACCAGTAGGCGGCGCCGATGTAGGAGGCGACCGCGACTGGGGCGAAGCGCAGGCGGTCGGTGCGGGCCAGGCCGAAGATCAGCAGGATCAGGCCCGCGGTGGCGACGACCTCGCCGAGGAGCAGGTGTCCGGCCGAGCGGTCGTGGGTGGACCACTTCACCAGGGGCTCGCCGAACATCGCATCGGCCAGCACAGAGCCCGCGATCGCCCCGGCGATCTGCGCGGGGACGTAGACGGATGCCTCGCGCAGGGTGACGCCGGCGCCGCCGCGGCGGGCAGTCCACCACTCGGCCAGCGTGACGGCGGGGTTGAAGTGCGCGCCGGAGACCGGTCCGAGCAGGGCGATCAGGACCCCGAGACCGAAGACGGTGGCCGTCGAGTTGGCCAGCAGCTGCAGGCCGACGTCCTTGGTCAGCTCGGTGGCCTGGATGCCGGAGCCGACCACGATGGCGACGAGCGCCGCCGTGCCGACCAGTTCAGCGGCGGCCTTGGCCACCAGCGGAGGGCTCTGCCGCGGGGTAGCGCCCGGGGCGGGCTGCGGCTCGGCACCCGCCGCTATGGCGGATTCCTCGGCTCTGTCGTGCTCGGTGGCCTCGGTGGCGCTCAACAGGACTCCTCGGTGCGTTCGAAAAAGCGACAGGACGCGGCGATGGACGGGCGCCGGAAGATCAGGGACAGGACCGCTTGGTGTTGTTCTCGGCGGTTGCGCGCGCGGTCTCCGCGAGGTCGGCGAACTGACCGGCAAGTGAGGCAATGACGTCGGGCTTGAGCCGGTAGTAGGTGAACCGGCCGCAGGGCTCCGTCTCCACGATCCCCGCCTCGCGCAGCACCTTCAGGTGGTTGGAGAGGTTGGTCTGTCTGGCCCCCGTCTCCTCGATCAGGTGCGTGGTGCAGAGCGTCTCCTTGGCGAGCAGGGTGACGATCTGGAGGCGGAGCGGGTCGGCCAGAACCCGCAACAGATCAGTGTCGACTGACGTCAGCATGGGCTGATACTCTCACATCACTCCCGGCTGATACCAGCCTGGGCTGATCCTTGGGACCCGCATCCCAGCACGAGTTGGGACCCATGCCCCGAAGGGGGTTCCCATGACCGCATCGCCGCCCCCTGTCCTGCCCGACGAACGCCTCGCGTCCGGTATCGCCCGGCTCTCGGTGCGCTACCGCGGGCACTTCTCCCCGGAGACCATCCAGCGCCTGATCGTCGACTCCTACGAGCGCCTCGCCGAGCACGCCCGTGTCCGCACGCACCTGGTCGTGCTGGCCGAGCACCTGGCCACCGAGCGCCTCGACGCCCTCTCCCACATCGAGGGCGCACCGGGAAGTGGCCTGCCGCGGGTGCTGTTCGTGTGCAGCCACAATGCCGGCCGCTCCCAGATGGCCGCCGCCCTGCTCGCCCATCGCGCCCATGGCCATGTGGTGGTCTCCTCTGCGGGCACGCATCCGGCCGCCGCGGTCGAGCCGGTCGTCGCGCGGGTGCTGACCGAGGCCGGGGTGGACCTTACAGACGCGTTCCCCAAGCCGCTGACGGACGAGGTCGTGCAAGCCGCCGACATCGTCATCACGATGGGCTGTGGGGATGCCTGTCCCGTGCTGCCGGGGCGCCGGTACCTCGACTGGCCGGTCACCGACCCTGAGGGCGCGCCGATCGCCGTCGTCCGCGGCATCCGCGACGAGATCGACGCCCACATCACCGAGCTGCTCACCTCGCTGCCGAGCAGCTGAACCCGACTCCCGTACCACCTATTGATCCACTTACGAAGGAAGTACCGATGTCCTCCAGCCCGCTCGCCTCCGTGCTGTTCGTCTGTGTCCACAACGCCGGGCGTTCGCAGATGGCCGCCGGCTTCCTCAACCACCTTGCGGGCGACCGGATCGAGGTCCGCTCCGCCGGCTCCATCCCGGGTGATCAGGTCAACCCCGCCGCGGTCGAGGCCATGAAGGAGGTCGGCGTCGACATCTCCGAGGCCAAGCCGAAGATCCTGACCACCGAGGCCGTCCAGGCGTCCGACTACGTCATCACCATGGGCTGCGGCGACGCCTGCCCGATCTTCCCCGGCAAGAAGTACCTCGACTGGGCGCTGGAAGACCCGGCGGGCAAGGGCGTCGAGGCCGTCCGCCCCATCCGCGACCAGATCAAGACCCGTATCGAGGCCCTGATCGCCGAAATCGACGCCCAACAGGACGCGTAACCTCCGCGAGGGGGCACGGGATACGGGAGGTCATCGGCTCGGCCCCCTCAAAGATCGCCTTCGGCTGGCCAAGTCGGCAGTGTGCCGCTGTGCGCCTCGCGTCGGTGCAGTTTCCGCGTCCCTTGGACGCGGGCGGCCTTCTCGGTAAGTGTGTGCGGAACTCCGAGTCAACTGTGCGTAGAGGTGCGTTCTCCAGGGCCGTTGCGGTACAGCAATCTCAGCAGCCGTCCTGGTGACCGCCATCGGACGATGCAAATCGAGCTACCGATCAGCAGGTGCCCACACACCTGCTGCTCTCTGGGGCCGTGGCATCAGTGTGCGTGGCTACTTGCCCGCAGATGGACACCCACATCCCAATCGGCCCGACCGGCAAGAAGTTGCTGCATCTGACGGTCAAGAACGCGGCGCCTGCTCCGAGCGGACACGCTCACTGACGTGAGTGAGGCTCTGGGGCGCATCGCCGATGCGCTGGCGGGGGCGAGCGAGGATGACGTTGCTACTGCGATGCAGCGGTCTGATCCTGGCCCTCACTCGTGAGAGTGGCTGGCGGTCTGCTCTAGTTCTCCGTAGCGCGGAGGGCCCGTGGTGTCGCCTCAGCGCCGGCACGTGAGGCCACCCCGTCGCAGCGCGACACCGCTGGGGACGGATCGTCGTCGGCGTGGGCGGCGGTGTCGGGTGCGGACGCGGTCGTCGTCGAGACGTTCAGCCGAGGGACGCGAGGTGGTCGGCGGTGCCCCCGTGCCACTCGATCATGAAGAGGGTGGCATCGTCGGTGGTGCGCCCGCCCCGTTCGCGCTTCAGCGTGTGCGAGAGCCGGCGCAGATCCGCCCGCACACCCACTGACGGCTCATCCCCCAGGCGGTTGACGCAGCGGATGAGGCGCTCCTCGCCAAACGGCTCCCCGCCGGCGCCACGCTCCTCGATGATGCCGTCGGTGTAGCAGAGCACCCGGTCGCCTCGCTGGAGCACGTGCTCCCGGACTCGGGGCATTTCGCCGCCGAAGCCGACGGGCAGCGTCGTCGCGCTCTCCAGCTGCTGCACGACCTGGCCGTCGCGGATCAGTAGCGGCGCGGGGTGGCCCGCGTTGACCAGCTCCATCTCACCGGTGGAGATGTTCAGGTGCATCAGCTGCGCCGTGACGAAGTGGTCGGGCCCGAACTGCCGGGAAATGGCCTCGTCCATGAACGCGTACTTTTCGTCCAGGCTGATGAACACGCGCCGGGCATGCCGGTAGGCGCCGATGGCCACGGTCGCCATCGTGGCGGCGTCCAAACCGTGGCCCATGGCGTCAATGACGGCCATGTGCAGGATGTTGTCGTTGAGGGCGTAATCGAAGCTGTCGCCGGCGACGCGGTAGGCGGGCTCCAGGGCGCCGGCCACATCGACTTGGGGCACGGACATCGTCAGCGGCGGCAGCAGGCTCCACTGGATCTCTGCGGACACGCTCATCGGCTCCCGACGCCGGGCCTGGAAGAACTGGTCGGTATAGGCATTCTTGGTGACCAGCATGTCGGCGACCAGGCTGGCGAGCCTGCGCAGCAGGCGCCGGTCGTCGTCGCCGACTGTGTCCAGGGTGAGGGCCAGCACGCCCACCTGGTCACTGCCGTCCAGCAGCGGCAGGTACATCCGGACGCCGCGGCGGGCCTGCGGTACTTCGACAATGTCCCCGCGAAGGAAGGCCCGCCCGGCGGGGGAGTCGGCCATCGGCTCGGGCTGGCCGACGTGCAGCTTCCTGCCCGGCAGCGGCACCAGCAACTCCTGCGCGTAGTCCTGGAGCAGGACGGAGACGTCACGACCGCCGATCCTGGCCACCCCCTCCGCGATCAGCGGGGCGATCATCTGGGGTGGCAGCAGCCGTGCTCTGTCCAGCAGTAGGCCGAGCAGCCGCTCGCCGAAACCTTCCGATCGGTCAAAGCTCTGCGCGCCCATGGCCCGGTTTGCCACCCACCTTCCCGCGTCCACGCTGGTCACCGCCTCCGCACAACGTGACCTGGGAAGCCGCCGGAGCGGTTCATTACGCCATGCGCGGCATGTCGGCCGCATGCTTTCCGCGTTTCAGGACTCCTTGCCCGGAGAGCGTCTGCCCCAGGGGATGATCAAGCTGGTGAAGCGTAGGAGGGCTGCGGCAAGTCACCGGTGTCGGGCAGCGAAGGAGTGGCCTGCGGGAGGAGAGGCCCTGCCGGATGCATGCCAACGCAGTCACCAACGCGCTCGGCCTACGCGGCAACGTCCACGGGGACAGGCTCCCATTCCCCGTGGATACGGTCGTGGTCGTGACTCGGTGGCCAGCGCGGCGGCGGGCCTCGGACCCCTCTCTGATTGGCTCCAGCGCAAGCCGTTCAGAGCCGGAACCGGGTGCCCTGTGGCGGCGTCTCTGCCGCCGCAAGTGGACAGCACCGTCGGCACCGATCACCTGAGGGAGCATCCGCGATGACCTGGAGAACCTGGAGAACCTGGAGAGCACTGATGGCGAGTCTGGCCGTACTCATCGGCGTGACCGCCGCCGGAACGTCACCCGCCTTCGCCGGCATAGATGCCCGGGATCCCTACATCGACCAGCACTGCGGTATAGACACCATCGGGAGCGGTACGACGACCATCGCCGTACCCGTGGACCGGCTCAGCCTGAACCTGGAAGCCATCGGGCACGACCCCGCAGGGTCCAAGATCACCGTCGTCTACACCATCCCCGGCACCAGCAAGTACGGCACCCTCTTCGGCCAGTACGACCCCGTCAGGGGAAACGCCACCTTCAACTACACGATCGACTACCCACCCGCGGACTCGACGCTGAGCATCAGTTTCGAGATCGCCTGGACCGACGGCACCTACTACAGCAACACGCTGACGCGCCCCCTGCTCCACTGCACGCGGGACAACACGAGCGAGGTCGACAAAAGGTGGTGGCCGGACCTCGCCCCCACCACCGTCTTCCAGCAGTGCACCACCGTCGGCACATGGCCGTTCTCCGTCCGCGCGGTGGACGTGACCGTGCACCGCTCGCACGACGGGCCCGGCCTCGCGGGAGTGCCGGTCTGGACCGACTACTGGATCCCCGGCAAGAAGGGCTACACCTCGGGAGCGTCCGGCACCACCAATTCCACCGGTGACGCCTGGCAGACGTTCAGGCTGGTCGCCCCGCCCACCGGCGCCGAACTCGACATCCTGTCGAGCATCCGGGACTCCTCCACCTTCACCTACCCCGTGCACACCTGGGTTCCGATCGCCTGCTAATCCCACGGAGCGACTGGGGCGTGCCTTCCTCGGCCAGATCACCAGGGCCGTGAAGCGTCGACTCAAGCAGATCCAGTACCGCTCGGACCTGGTCGAAGGCTGCCTGGCCGGCACCGGCCTGATCATGGATGGCCGACCGGCAGGTGGGGCGGTCGGCCGCACGTCGACGGCGCACGTGCGGAACGCGGTGGGTCAGGCCGGGGTGTCGGCGTCCGGCATGGAGGCCGCGAACGCCTCAGGGCCCTGCTCCACCGTCGCCGGGTCCATCCACATGACCTGCCAGCCGTGGCCGTCGAGGTCGAAGAAGCTGCGTGAGTACATGAAGCCGTAGTCCTCGGCGTCATCCGCCTTGGAGCCGCCCGCCGCGAGCGCGGCGGCGCTGACCGTATCGACCTCATCGCGGGACGACACGCTGAAGCAGTACAGCGCCAGCGTGTGTGTGGTGGGATCGGCCATCGGCAGTTTCGCGAACTCCGCGAACTTCTCGCGGCTGAGCAGCATGACGAAGGCGTGCTCGCCGACCAGCATGCAGGCGGCGGTCTCGTCGGTGAACTTCGGGTTGAAGCTGAACCCGAGCTTGGCGAAGAACGCCTTGCTGAGCTCGAGGTCCGCTACGGGGATGTTCACGAACAGCGTGCGGCCGGGGTGTGCGGGATTGGTCATGGTGGGTCTCCAGTCGGTGGCTCGATGGCGTACGTCCTGGTAGACCGGACCAGTCGGCGGAACTCATCGGTGGGGTGTTCGAGGGTGTCCTGGGTCCGCCCGGTATCGGCGAGTTGTCTTGATCACGCAGTGGGCCGTTGCTAAGCCTTGGGCACTCGACGCTAGGGAGCACGCTGTGCATCAAGAGCCCCCGCTTCCCGTTCCCCCACGTTCACGAGTCCGGGCATTCATCTGCGCCGTCGCGGCCATCGCCCTCGTGACGGTCACCGCTGCGACAAGTCCCCCCGACGTGGACACCCGGACCGCGGCGGACCCGGCAGCCGTGGTCCGCGAGTGGAACGCCGTCGCCACCGACACGATCAAGACCAGCCTCGGCCCACGCCCCTCCGGGCAGGTGGCGATCTGGGAGGGGTTCGTCTCCGTCGCCGTGTACAACGCCGTGGTGGGGATCGAAGGCGGCTACGCCCTGTACAAATGGCACGAGCGCGGTCCGGCCAAGGCATCCTCCGCAGCGGCTGCCGCCACCGCGGCCCACGACGTGCTGCTCGCCTACTTCCCTGCCTTCAAGGAGCGGCTCGACGCCGCCTACGCCGACTCGCTCGCCGCTCTTCCGGCCGGTCAGGCCAGAGACCGGGGTGTGGACTACGGAAAGCGCGCTGCCGCCCGCATCATCGAACTCCGGGAAGGTGACGGCAGGTTCGCGGACGTTCCGTTCACCGCTTCCCCGGCACCGGGGGTCTGGCGTCCCACCCCGCCCGCGTTCCAGCCCTTCATCGACACCTGGCTCGCCAGGCTCCGCCCCCTCCTGCTCTCCTCGCCGCAGCAGTTCCGCCCCGGCGGACCGCCCGCCCTCTCCTCGGCCGCTTACGCCGAGGATGTCCAGGAGCTGAAGGTCATGGGCGCGAAGACCGGCTCGGGCAGGAGCGCGCAGCAGACCGAGACCGCCCTCTTCTTCAGCGGCAACCTGGTCGCACAGGTCCAGGAAGCCGTACGAGACCACGCCGCCCGGCACCGGCTCGGCATCGCCGAGACGGCCCGGCTGTTCGCCGCCGTGAACGCGTCGGCCACCGACGCCGTCGTCACCGCATGGGACGCCAAGCTCCACTACAGCTCCTGGCGGCCGATCACCGCCATCCGCCTCGCGGACACCGACGGCAACCCCGCGACGACGGCAGACCCGGCCTGGGAGCCGCTGCTCCCCACCCCACCGCACCCGGACTACATCGCCGGCCATACGACCGTCACCGCTGCCGTGGTACGCGCCCTGACCGGCGTCCTCGGCACCTCGCACATCGACCTCTACGTCCCCTCCGAGGTCACCGGCACCACACGATTCTACGGGTCGGCCGACGACCTCAACCGGGACGTCGTCGACGCCCGTGTGTGGGGCGGCGTCCACTCCCGCACGGCGGACGTGGCCGGCTGTCGGGCCGGCACCCACGTGGCCGCCTGGGCGTTGGACCACTACTTCCAGCCGGTTGCCGAGGACGGCACCCAGCCGTCCCCGCCGACACGAACGGCTCGGCAGGACAGGTCCGCCGAGCCGAAGTGCGGTGACGACACCGACTAGCGTGGTCAAGAACGCTGGTCCGACGCCCGCTGCGCGACTGCGTGGCCCCGCGAGCCCCCTTCCTGGCTGGGAAGGGGGCTCGTCGGTGTTCGGTGGGGTGTGTGCGTCCGTGCGTCCGTAAGTCCGTGCGTCCGACGCGATGCGGGCCTTCCTACCAGGCCACCGGCAGCTCCAGCGGAAAACGTCTGATCGTCTCCGTGTCCCACCGCAGCTCCTCCGGCGGCACTGCGAGCCGCAGGCCGGGGAACCTCTCCACAAGGCGGCCGATGGCCACTTCGAGCTCCGCCATGGCCAACGGCATGGCGATGCACCGGTGTCCGCCCCAGCCGAAGGTCATGTGCGGAGCGATGGGGCGGTCGAGGTCGATGTCGTGGGGGGACGGGTAGCGCTCCGGGTCACGGTTGGCCGTCAGGTACGACACGTGCACGAAGTCGCCCGCCTTGATCCGCGCACCGTCCAGTTCCACGTCCTCGAGAGCCACGCGTGGGATTCCGACGCCTTTGCGGAACGGGATGCAGCGGAGCATCTCGTGCACGACGTCGGTCACGGTCTCGGGCCGGCGTCTGAGGTGCTGCATCAGCTCGGGACGGGTCAGGAGCAGGTAGGTGATGTCGCTGATCTGGCAGGTCGCCGTGTCCTGGCCGCTGAGCGCCAGCGTCAGTGCCATGACCGCCAGTTCCCTGTCGTCGAGCTGTTCCTCGCCCTCCCGCGCCGCGGCCATCGCGCTGATGAGGTCGGGGCCGGGTGAGTTCCGGCGCTGTTCGACGAGTTTGGCGAAGTAGGCCGTCAGATCGGCCTTGGCCGTCGCGGCGGCCTCCTTGGTGCCCGCGCCGACGACGAGCAGTTGGTGCACGGACTCCTCGATCCGGGGCCATTCCTCCCGTTCGATACCGAGCAGGTCCAGGATGGCGTGCTGGGGGAGCGGGTTGGAGAGGTGCTGGACCACGTCCGCCGGCGGTCCCTGCTTCTCCATGTCGTCCAGCAGGCGGTCCGTGAGCCAGGTGATCCGCTGCCGCATGCCTTCGACCTGCTGCTGCGTGAAGGCCTGCGAGGCCAGGTGGCGGACGCGGCTGCTCTGCGGCGGGTCCATCACGTTGATCGATTCCGGCGAGACGATGGGCTCCGGCGTCATCCGGGGGTAGTCGTGACCGATGATGCCCGCCCGGCTGAACCGTGGGTCGGTGGTCACCTGCTTGACGGCGTCGAAGCCGGTGATCAGCCAGGCATCCGCAGCGCCGTAGCGGAGCCGGATGCGCGCGGGGGAGCGGCGCTGCATCAGGTCCGCGAGCGCGGGGTCGAAGTCGAGTGCTTCGCTGAAGTCGAACGGGCAGGTGATTGTCTCGTTGTCCGCGTCCATCAGCCGGTTCCTCCAGGCATGGGTACGACGTTGGTGACGTCCACGGCCCGGCGAACGGCCTGGGCGAGCCTGACGGCATCGCCGACGGCCCAGTAGTGGACGAAGAACAGGCGTGGTTCGTCGGTGAGGTTGTGGTGGTGCACCTCGACGAGTTCGACCCCACCGCGTCGCAGGGCCGTGAGGGCGGGCTGGACCTCGCCGGCGATCATGGCCAGGTCGCCGCTGAGGGCGGCCCTTCCGCCGCCGAGCGGCTGGAAGTTGACGGAGGTGGTGGAGCCCAGTCCCGGAGGCAGGGCCAGATGGCCGTCGGCGACGGTCTCGCGGCGGACATAGGTGGACTTGTAGATCTTGCCGTCGGGGGAGCCCTTGACGCCCATCGCGGCGTCGATGGCGGCGGTGTCCAGGTCGACGGGCCGCGAGGGGGTGGCGGGTGCGGCGGGTGGAGTACGGGTGCGGTCGAATGCGGCGCGCAGACCGCGGGCGACGGCGACCGGGTCGTGACCGTGGGCGTGCAGGTGGACCCACCAGACGTCCGGTTCATGGGCGAGCAGGTGCTTGTGGATGGCGGTCTGCATGATCCCGTGCTCGTTCAGGACGTCGCAGAAGCGCTGCAGTTCGCGTTCGGTGACCACCGCGTCGCCCATCAGGAGCGTGCTCTGGTCCGCGTATCGGACGAAGGACACGTGCGTACCGAGGGCGAGCGCGGGGTCGATCAGAACGCCTCGCGAGATGACCTTGAGGTCCTGACGCGGCAAGGCCGTGTGGTACATGAACCGCCGCATGTCACCGGGTCGGCCGAGAGAGTCGCCGACGTCCGCCCAGTCCGTCAGCTTGGTCATCACCGGTGCGACCAGGGCGCGGTCTGTCGGTCCGGCGGACAGGGCGTGGGCCCGGGCCGGCACACCGGCAGCTATGGGCGCCAGGGCGGCCGCCGCCAGCACACGACGCCGGGACGCGGAGAGTCGGGAGCGGGTGTCTTGCTGTCTCTCGTCAGTCATGTCATGGGCCTCCACTCAGGATGCAAGCACGGGAGACCGCGTCGACCGCTCATCGGCACAGCTGCACCCGACCAGGTGGGCTAATACCGGGTTCGGCGCTGTGGAGTGCCGCCAGGCGGAGCACCTCGACTTGCCGCTCTCTGCGCGAGCAGGACGCTTGTCGTAGGGACACGCTTCGCGGAAGGGGCCCCGATGAGCGCCAATGGTGGAACCGGGGCGGATGCATCCGGTGACAAGCGGTGGGCGTACGGGCTCTGGGTGGTCCTCGTCGGCCTGGCGGTGGTCCTCGTCGGGTTCCTCGTCGCCGTTTTCAAGGTTGAGACGACGAGCATTTCAGCGGTGTACGCCGGGCTGACCGGAGTCACCGGCACACTCGTCGGCGCGTTCTTCGGTCTCCAGGCCGGTCAGTCGGGGCGGGACAAGTCCGACAACGAACGTCAGAAGGCGAACGCCCTCGCCGTCCAGCTCGCAGCAGCCGCCCACCCTGACGTGGCCACGCCCATCGTCGGGAAGCCGCCCGAGTAGGGCTCAGGCGCCCTCCTCGACGCACGGGGTCTGAGTTCTCCGGTAAGCACGGTTCCCCGGAGCGGATCAAATCACCTAAGTTATTCCGATTAGGATGTATCGGACGGATGTGGACCGCCGCAGGTCCACATCCGATCACTTGCAGCCCGGCGGGTGAGCGGAGGCGACAGTCGACAGTGGTGAACAGCAGAGGTGGCCAAGCGCACAGCACCGAACCGTCCATGCCGCACGTCCCCCAGGGCCTGCGGGCCATACCTACCGCACGGCCCTCGGAATCACACCGCATACGGATGCGGCTGCTCAATGCCGTGGACGAGGACCGGCGCGATGTCGACGTGCTGATGACCGCGCTCCAGCAGGCGGTGGCCGAGGTGCACGGCCTGGGCGGCATGGTGCATCTCCCGGGCGGCGGCATGAGCGGCATCCTCTACCTGGTCGCCGACAGCGGCCTGCCGGAGTCGATGACCCGGCCCTGGCTGATCATCCCGGTACGCGGCACGGCCCCGCCCAGCAGGGCCGCCCGCAACGACACCATCACCTGGCAGCCCGACCTGGCCCCGCCCGACCCGGTGCCCGGCCGGGACCCCGCCGCCCTCTGGCCTTCCCGGCTCCCCGCCGGCATCGGTCACCTGGCCGTCCCCGTTCCGGGCGGTGGCGGGCGACGCGGCGCGCTCTCCGTCCTCTTCGCCCCGGGCGACGAGCCCGGCGCGGCGGAGTGCGTTTTCCTGGACGAGGTGGCGGCCTGGATGTCCAGGAGGCTCGGGTCGTCCGGGATCCTCAATCCGTCCCCCACCCTGCTGCGCGCCCTGGAGAACGAGCCAGGACCGCGGGAGGCCGCCCCGCCGTGGGACGTGGAAGGGGCGCCCTCCGTCACGTACACCTGGGACCTGCGCACCGGCGAGCTGACCTCCGACCGGCCCGTCGAGGAGGTGCTGGCCGGCATCGATCCAGGGGTGATGAGCGGTGGCATCGAGGCGTGGGCGGAGCTGATCCACCCGGACGACCTGCCATCGGCGGTGGCCGGCTTCGACACGGGCATCCAGCTCCGCGGCGGCTTCCAGAACGAGTACCGGGTCCGCCGGCAGGACGGCACGTACCTCTGGATCGAGGCGCGTGCCCGGACGATCACGGACGAGGACGGGGCGCCGGTGGAGGTGATCGGCACCCTCCGGGACAGCAGCGAAACGCATGCCGCCGCCGAGTCGGTGGGGCGGGCGCTACGACACATGAGGGACGGCTTCGTCTCCCTGGACACGGACTGGCGCATCGGATTTCTCAACCAGGCCGCCGAGCGGTTCCTCGGCGCCGCGGGAGACGTGGCCGGAGTCCTGCTCTGGAACATCCCCGCGGTACGTGCCGTGCCGGGGCTGGAGCAACAGTGCCGGGCGACGGCGGCCGAGGGCCGGCCGGCCGAGTTCGACGTACCGGGGCCGGACGGGAGGTCCTGGTACCACGTGCGGCTGGTGCCGGTGCCGGAAGGCCTCACGCTCTACATCACCGACACCACCGAGCGGCATCTGCGCGAGGCCGAGCGGGCCGCCGCGGAGCGGGCGTCCGCGGAGCGGGCGGCCCTGGTGCAGCGGATCACTCGGGAGCTGGCCGAGGCTGTCACGGCCCAGGACGTGATGGCGGCGGTGGCCGACGGCGTCATGACACCCCTCGGGGCCACGGGATTCATCATGCTCGGCGTGGTCGGCGACCGGCTGAACGTGGTCGGCTCCCGGGGATACACGGAGCGCTTCACCCGACTGCTGGACGGGCACTGGACCGTGCGGGACACCATGAACCCGGTGGGACACGCCCTGCGCACCCGCACCCCCCTCTGCATCTCCTCCCCGGAGGAGTTCCTGAGGCGCTACCCGGCGGCCGAGACCCTGATCCGGGAGAGCGACAAGCAGGCATGGTCCTTTCTGCCGCTGGCGGTGTCCGGGCGCGAGATCGGCACGGTGGTGATCTCCTTCGGCCGACCGCGGGTACTGGACGACGACGAACGAACGCTGCTGACCGCGCTCAGCGGACTGACCGCGCAGGCCCTGGAGCGAGCCGGGCTCTACGACGAGGCGACGACCCGGGCCCGTACCCTCCAGCGCAGCCTGCTGCCACAGGCACTGCCCGAGCTGCCCGAGGTGACGACGGCAGCGCGCTACCAGCCGGCCAAACAGGGAGCCGACGTCGGCGGCGACTGGTACGACGTGATTCCCCTCTCCGCGGCCCGGGTGGCGCTCGTGATCGGCGACGTCATGGGCCACGGCATGGCCGAGGCCGCCACCATGGGCAGGCTCCGCACAGCCGTGCGCACCCTCTCGGAGCTGGAGCTGCCGCCCGACGAAGTCCTCGGCCACCTCAACGACATCGTCGGTGAGCTGGGCAACGACGCCCTCGCCACCTGCCTCTACGGCATCTACGACCCGGTGAGCCGGTGTCTGTCGTACGCCAGCGCCGGTCAGCCGCCCCCGGCGGTGGCCCACCCCGACGGCACCGTCACCTTCCTGTCCATGAGCCCGGACCCGCCCCTGGGGGTGGCCGCTCCGCCCTTCGAAACGCTGGAGACCCCCCTGCCCGCCGGCAGCCTGCTCGCCCTCTACAGCGACGGCCTGGTCGAGAGCAAGGACCGGGATGTCACCACCGGCATGAACCACCTGGCCGAGCTGCTCCTCCAGTCCGTGCACGCCCTGCCGGCCTCACCGGCGGACGCGTCCGACCTGGACGCCCTCTGCGCGAACCTCACCTCCGCTCTCCTCCCCGCCCACGGCGCGCTGACCGACGACGCCGCCCTGCTGCTGGCCCGCACCCACCCGCTGGACGCGGAGAACGTCGCCGAGTGGCCGTTGCCGGAGGACCCGGTGGCGGCGGGCCGGGCCCGTGAGCTGGTCCGCGCCCAGCTCACCGAGTGGGAGCTGGCCGACGAGGACCTGATCATGACCACCGAACTCCTGGTCAGCGAGCTGGTCGGGAACGTCATCCGGCACGCCTGCGGCCCGATGCGGCTGCGTATGCTCCGCAGCCGCGCACTGATCTGCGAGGTCTCCGACGCCAGCCTGACCACGCCGCACATCCGCCACAGCTCGGCCACCGACGAGGGCGGCCGCGGCCTGCAGCTCATCTCCGCACTCTGCCAGCGCTGGGGCACCCGCCACACCCGCACCGGCAAGTCCATCTGGACCGAACAGCCCCTCCCTGCCGCCTCCGTCTGATGTTCGGGGGCGTGCGAGGAAGGGGCTGCTGCTCTGCCGGTCCCCTCGGCTGTCGCGTCAACCCTCGCTCTGCTCGACCTGCAGATGGATCGGGCCGCGAAGAACAGGGCTGCGCCGGTACGGCGGCGGGTCGGCGAGCAGGCTGGGCCGGTCGAGGCGGCGGACCAGTTCGGTCAGCGCGATCTGGGTCTCCCGTCGGGCCAGCGGGCCGCCGAAGCACAGGTGGATGCCGCTGCCGAAGCCGAGGTGCTGGTTGTCCCGGCGATCGGGGTCGAAGCGGTCGGGATCGTGGAAGCGGTCCGGGTCGCGGCTGCCCGAGGCCAGCATGAGCATGATCTGCGAGCCCTTGGGGATGACGGTGTCGGCGACGGTGATGTCGCTGTACGCCGCCCGCCAGGGAATGATGTGCACGGGCGGCTCGTAGCGCAGCAGTTCCTCGACCAGCGGGACGACCAGACCCGGTTCGTCGCGCAGCCGCTGGAGCATCTCCGGGTGGCGCAGCAGCGTCAGCATGCCGTTGGTGATGAGGTTGACGGTGGTCTCGTGGCCGGCGATCAGCAGCAGGTTGGCGGTGGAGACGATCTCCTCGTCGGTCATCCGCCCGTCCGGCCCGTCGTCGTGGGCCAGCTTCGACAGCAGGTCGTCCCCCGGCCGGCCGTGGCGTTGCTCCAGCAGCCCGCCGAGGTACTCGTGCAGGTTCGTGCGGGCCTGCACGCCCTTTTCCAGTTTTTCCTTGGGGTCGGTCCTGGGGTCGTAGTCGATCGAGTTGATGAGGTCGTTCACCCAGACGTGGAACCTCGGTTCGTCCTCGCGCGGCACGCCGAGCAGGTGGCAGATCACCGTGACGGGGAACGGGTAGGCGAAGTCGTCGACGATGTCGATCTGCTCCTTGCCCGCGAAATCGTCGATCAGGCTGCCGACGATGCTCGTCAGGGTGGGGTCGAGACCGGCCACCAGTCCCGGGGTGTGCGGAGGGCCGAAGTGGCGCATCGCCATCCGCCGCAGGCGGTCGTGCTCGGGCGGGTCCATGTTGATGAACGCCGGCGTGGTCTCTCCCTCCCTCGCGGGCATCGGGTGCGACAGATTGCGGACGTCGGAACTCAGGTGCGGGTTGTGCAGGAGGTCCGTGAGCTCGCGATAGGTGCTGACGACGTAACTGCCGTCCTCCTGCTGGGCCACCGGCGTCCTGCGCAGCTCGGCGTACAGCGGGTACGGGTCGGCCCGGGAGGAGTAGTCGAGGATCCGGCGCAGCGTGTCGGGCGTCTCGGTCGTGGTCATCTTGCCTTCCCCCTTACCGGTGGTGCTGCGTGATCGACGTGACGCGCCGCTCACTCGGGTCATTGCCGGTGACGACCACAGTGGCTCCCTGGGCGATCAGCTCGGGGCCGGGGAAGTCGACGGGCACCGGTTTGTTGTCGACGGGCTGGTCGGGTGTGGGGCACGGCGGCGGGAAGGGCGCGGCCGTCTCGATCAACTGCCGGTAGTGGTCCAGCCACTTCGCGTTGTTGAAGCTCACCGCCGCGGTGACGCGGCCCCGGTAGCCGTATGCGGCGACGAAGCGGCGGTCGGACACCGACCCCTGGGTGACGACGACCTCGTCGGCGAAGGTCGGCACGCCGACGGACTTGATGTTGGCGCCGAACTGGATCGACCAGAACAGCGGGATGGTCAGGTGGGGCCAGCGGTCGGCCTGGCCGCTGACCATGTTGTGCGCCGCGACCTCGGCCTGCTCCACGGCGTTGGCCCAGTGCTCCAGCGAGATGAGCCGGTACTCGTAGATGGGGTTCGGGCAGCGTGCCACGTCTCCGGCGGCGAAGACGTCGTCGGTGATCAGGCCGTTGATGTCGAGGGCGCGGCAGCCCGTGTCGCAGGCGATTCCCCAGACACCTGCCGCCAGTCCCGAGCCCCGCAGCCACTCGGTGTTGCGGATGCCCCCGAGCGCCACCACCGCCACGTCGGCGTCGATCGTGCTGCCGTCGTCGAAGTGGGCGCGGCGGAACCGCCCTTGAGCGTCGCCCTCCAGCCGGGTGACCTTGACGCCGCAGCGCAGGTCGACACCGTGAGCGCGCTGCATGTCGGCCGCGACCTCACCGATCATGGCACCGAGCGCCCCGACCAGCGGGGCCGGCGCGAGTTCGGCGACGGTCACCGGGATGTCGCGCTCGCGGCAGATGGAGGCGATCTCGGAGCCGGTGAATCCCGCGCCGATGACCAGGACGCGGGAGGGTCCGGCGGCGAGGGCTCGCTGCAGACCCTCGGCGTGCTCGCGCGTACGGACGACGAACACTCCGTCCAGGGCCGCCTCGCTCTCGACGAACCAGGGCCGGGCCCGTACCCCCGTGGAGATCAGCACCCGGTCGAAGGGAATCTCGCGTCCGTCGGCGAGACGCACGACGTTGGCTGCCAGGTCCAGCCCGCTGGCGGGCACCCCCAGCAGCCACTCCGCATTGATGTCACGGCGTCGTGGCAGTGCGGTGTTTCCAGCCGGCACCCACCCCGTCAGTACCTGCTTGGACAGGGGAGGCCGGTCGTAGGGCTCGCCCAACTCGTCACCGATCATGGTCAGCGAGCCGGTGAAACCCTCGTCGCGCAGGGCCTCCGCCGCTCGCAGCCCCGCCAGCGAGGCCCCGACGATCACGATGTTGCCCTCGCGCTTGAGCGCTCGCAGGGTGTCCGCGCGGGTCATGACGGCGACGCCTCCACCGGTGCCTCCCGCCCCTCCAGCTGGTCGACCAGAATCGCTTGGACCGGGCAGGCCGCCGCGGCGCGCAGCACCTGCTCGCGCCGGGCGTCGTCGGGGCTCGGGTCGTACATCAGCGCTTCCTCGCCGTGCATCCGGAACGCGTCCGGAGCGAGGAACGCGCACTGCGCGTACCCCTCACACCGGGAAAGGTCCACGACAATTCTCATCCCGACCTCCACAGGGACTGCAGGCTGCGGACCCGGAAGTCGGTGCCACTCCGGCACGCACAGCGCGACACAGGCTTCGAGAGGAGGGAAAGTGCGAGGGGGCGCACCGCGCTCGTCGGGTCTCAACAGAAAGAACTGAACGTCGCGCATGAGGCGACCGGCGTCTGTAAACCGCCCAGAGAACCTGACCTTGCCGTCAAAAGCCTATCCCGCGTGCACATCACCCGCACCCGGGGAACCAGGGCATGCGTGAGTGCCATTCACTCGCGTGCCGCGTGGCCCTGCGGCCAGGACCGTGCGCTGTCGTTGATTCTTTACGCATGGGTGAAGTGCTGGGCGATGTGCTGGGCTTGGCGGCCGGTGTCGCCGTCAGTCCCCTTCCGATCATCGCCATCATCATCGTGCTGGCCACGCCTCGGGGACGTGTGAACGGACTGGTGTTCGCCGCCGGTTGGGTGGTGGGTCTGTCGGCCTTGGGCGCGGTGATGCTGGTCATCGGCGGCCGGGGGAGCTCCACCGACCACGGGCAGCCGGCCGACTGGGTGGGGGCTCTCAAGCTCGCTTTGGGCGTGGCACTGGCTCTTTTCGGTGCGAAGCTCTGGCGTCATCGGCCGACCGATGTCACGCAGGCACAGTTGCCGAAATGGATGGCGGCGATCGACCGTTTCACACCGGCGAAGATCTTCCTTCTCGCCCTGTTGCTGTCGGCCGGGAACGTGAAGAACGCCCCGCTGACCATTTCCGCGGCAGCGACCATCAGCTCGTCGGGGCTGCCGGTCGCAGAGCAGATCGCCACTCTGGCCATCTTCGTCTTCATCGCTTCCGTGGGACTGCTGACCCCTCTTGGGGTTTTCCTGGTCATGGGTGAACGGGCGAAGAACATGCTGGGCAACTGGAAGGAATGGGCGGCGCGGCACAACACCGCCGTCATGGCGGTGCTGTTCTTCGTGTTCGGGCTGAAGCTGCTGGGGGACGGCATCGGCGTTCTGGTTTCCTGACGAGCCGGCGGTTGCGGCCCCGTCATGCCGGCACCGTTTCTGAACATGATCAACTCCAGCGGCGCGGCCGGGCTACTGTTCGGCGTATGACTCCGATCAGTCCCGAGAACCCGCTGACCTCAGAAGGCGCCCAGGCCCTGCTTGCCATGCTCCCCGCCCGAGTTGAGCTGAAGCCGGGCATGAGCGAGCGGGCACTCGGTCGCGTCGAGGAGCGCTGGGAATTCCGTTTCGCTCCGGAGCACCGGACCCTCCTGCGTGCGGGACTGCCGACCGGGGGCCGCAACTGGCCCGACTGGCGGGACGGCGACCCCGAGGACCTCGCGGAACGGCTCGCCTGGCCGGTGGACGGAGTGCTGTTCGACGTGGAGTGCAACAGCTTCTGGCATCCGGACTGGGATGTGCGGCCGGCGGGCACGCAGGACGCCCTGGAGGTGGCTCGCGCGTACCTGGCCGAGGTCCCGGTCATGGTGCCGATCCACTCGCACCGGTACCTGCTGGCGGATCCGGACCGCACGGGCACACCGGTGCTGTCGATGTACCAGACCGACATCATTCACTACGGCACCGATCTGGTCGACTACTTCCACCACGAGTTCGGCGCGCCCGTGCCTACACCCGAAGGCCATCAGTACGCCACGATCCCGTTCTGGTCCTACTTCCTGGACTGAACGGCCGACGGCCACGCGGGGGTCTCCGCCTGCGCGGGCGCACCGCGGCCGATGGTCATCGACCAGCGCACGGAGGAGGGGGCCTCGACGGAGGCGACGCCGCTGCGGTCCACGCCGCCGACAGCCAGCTGGTTGTAGGTGGTGCTGACCTGGTCGGCGCGGCACTCCAGCAGGAAGGAGGCGCGCACGGGCCGCACGGCGACCTTGATCCTGCCCGTGCCCTGGCAGCTGACCGCGACGATCAGGGCGTCCCCCTTCCTGCCCTTGCCGAAGGAGATGCTCGCGTTCCCGGTGGTCGCCTTCTGGCGGCCGGCGAGTGTTTCGTCGGCGTCCAGCTTTGGGGGCTGTCGGACCGAGGGCTGTGCGCTGCTGTCCGGGGTGGCCGTCGCCGCAGCTGAACCCGGCGCGGACGAACGTGCGGGCTGCGCAGGCTTCTCGGCCTCGGTGTGGCCCGAGGTGCAGCCGGTGAGCGGAGCGAGCAGTGAGGTACACGCGATGCTCAGTCCTGCGAGGGTTCGCAAAGCCGCTTTGGATGTGTGCATGACACTTCTTCCTCGGTCCAGCGTGGTGACGCGCCGGGATCGATCGGTCGCCGGCGGCTGATCATGTCAGCGGCGAGGGGCGGACTGTCGGCTTCCGTGGATCTTCTGAGCAAGATGTGAGCTTCGCATGGCACGTGAAGCACGGAGTGCGAGTCGCCGGTCCGGGCCTCGCAGGATGCGTCACCCGGGTGCCGAGGGGGCGCGGCGGTGGCCCGCCCGCGCTGTTGCGGAATGCAGCGGCCCCGCGTTGGAATCAAGTGTGAGGCACTTTGGCGGCGTCGAGTCCGTCGGCCGCCCCGCGCCCGGGACGCGAGCCGGCCGGAAAGGGCTCAAGAGCAACGCCCTGGGCATGTTCTCCTCGGTGGTCATGGGTCTGGCCTCCACCGGCCCGGCGTACAGCATCGCCGCCACGCTGGGCATCATCGTGGCCGGGGTCGGACTGCAGGCCCCGATCGTCACCATCCTGGCCTTCATCCCGATGCTGCTGGTCGCGTACGCCTTCCGGGAGCTCAACGCGAGCAACGCCGACTGCGGGACCACCTTCACCTGGGCCACCCGCGCCTTCGGGCCGCGCACCGGCTGGATGGGCGGCTGGGGCATCGTCGTCGCCGACGTCATCGTCATGGTGAACCTCGCCGAGATCGCCGGTGTCTACGGCTTCCGGCTGGTGGGCCTGGACGCACTGGGGGAGAGCCGGCTGTGGACCACGGTGGCCGGCATCGTCTGGATCGCCCTGCTGACCGCGATCTGCTACGTCGGCATCGAGGTCTCGGCGGCCGTCCAGCGCTGGCTGCTCTGCCTCGAAGTGCTGATGCTGATCCTGTTCGCCGTCGCCGCGCTGGTCAGGGTCTACACCGATCCTCCCGCGACGGCGATCCATGTCTCCGTCTCCTGGTTCAACCCCTTCGACGTGTCCTCGACACGGGCCCTCACCTCGGGCATCCTCGCGGGCGTCTTCATCTACTGGGGGTGGGACACCTCCTTCGCGGTCAACGAGGAGACCGTCGACAGCACACGCATCCCCGGGCGCGCGGCGGTCCTGTCCATCGTGCTGCTCCTGGTCATGTACGGGCTGGTGTCCACGTCGGCGCAGGCGTTCGCGGGAGTCGGCACCTCGGGCATCGGGCTCGGCAACCCGGACAACTCTGACGACGTGTTCTCCGGACTGGGCGATGCCGTCTTCGGGAGCCACGAAACGGGGCTGGCCCTGTCGACACTGCTGATCCTGATGGTGCTGACCTCGGCGCTGGCCTCCGCCCAGACCACCATCCTGCCCCTGGCCAGGACCGTCTTCTCCATGGCGGTCCACAAGGCCGTCCCCGCCCGGTTCGCCCGCATCCACCGCAGGTTTCTCACCCCGACCTGGGGGACCATCGGCATGGGAGCGGTCTCGATCGCCCTGCTGATCCTGCTGACGTCGTTCAGCCAGAACATCGTGGCCGACTCGATCGACTCGGTCGGGCTCGCGATCGCGTTCCAGTACGGACTGACCGGCTTCGCCTGCCTCTGGTACTACCGCAAGGTCCTCACCCGCAGCGTCCGGGACATGGTCTTCAAGGGTGTGTTCCCGGCCCTCGGCGGGCTGATCATGCTCGTGCTGTTCGTGTACGCCACCTTCGTCGTCTACGCGAACCCCAGGTACGGCACGACCAGCGTAGACCTGCCGGTGATCGGACCGACCGGCGGGGTCACCGTCCTGGGCCTCGGTGCCCTGCTGATCGGTCTCCTGCTGATGCCGGTGGTCACCCGTGGCCACACGGTGGCCCTCAAACTCCAGCGGAGCCTGCTGCCGCGCCACCTGCCGGCGCACACCGCCGTCGACGCGGCGAGCCGCTACCAGCCCGCCGACAGCGGGTCCGGGGTGGGCGGCGACTGGTACGACGTCATCCCCCTGTCGGGCGGCCGGGTCGGCCTGGTCGTCGGGGACGTGCTCGGTCATGGCATGCACGCCGCGGTGACCATGGGGCAGCTGCGCACGGGGGTGCGTGTCCTGGCCCGCCTGGACCTGAGCCCGGACGAGCTGCTGTCCCGCCTGGACGACCTCGCAGAGCAGACCGCGCACGAGCGCGGGACCGGACACGGCCCCGGCCACCTGAGGCCGCGGGCCGCGGCGGTGCTGGGCGTGGCCTGCCTTTACGCGGTGTACGACCCCGCTTCGGGAAACTGCCGTCTGGCGCGGGCCGGGGACTCGGTGCTGGCGGCCGTCGTACCGCACCCGGGTGTCGTCGAGTGCCCGGAGCTGCCGTCCGGGCCGCCGCTGGGAGTCGGGGGCCTGCCCTACCAGAGCACGGAACTGGAGTTCCCGCCGGGCAGTGTCGTCGCCCTCTTCACGGGCGGCCTCCTCCAGGCGGCCGACGACCGTGCGGCCGGGCTCGCGCAGCTGTCCCAGGTGCTCGCCGGCGACTGCAGGTCCCTGCAAGGGCTGTGCGACAGGGTGGTGTACACCCTGCTGCCCGGGGCGGTGGACGTGGACGCGACACTGCTCACGGTCCGCACCCGCATGCTCGACCGGAACCAGTTCGCCGAGTGGGCACTGGCCTCGGACCCGGCGGCGGTGGCCACCATCCGCTCCGCCGTCGCGAAGCAGCTCGGCGACTGGGGGCTGGACGACCTGGCGTTCACCACCGAACTGATCGTCAGCGAACTGGTCACCAACGCCATCCGCTACGCCGGCGGCGGCCCGATCCAGGTACGCCTGATCCGCGACCGGAACCTGATCTGCGAGGTCTCCGACACCGGCCACACCACGCCCAACCTGAAGCACGCGGAAAACGACGACGAGGGCGGCCGGGGCCTGTTCATCATCGCCCAGATGACCCACCACTGGGGCACGCGCTACACCCCCACCGGCAAGACGATCTGGACCGAGCAGGACCTGCAGCCGGCGGACGGCCAGTAGCCCCCCCGCAACCACCCGCGGAGGGTGAGGCCGGCCCCGCCGATCGGTTCGATCCTGTCGGGAAGGCGACCCGGCGCGAGGCCGGGCCGACGGGTCGGGCCGGGGTGGAAGGCGGGCGGACGATGGCCGACGACAGGGCCGAACGCATAGCGGAGTTCATCAGGCCCCTGCGGGTCGAGCCCGGCAGGAAGGTGCATCTGGCGGACGACTTCGATCCCGGCTACAAGGCGGGCATCCGGAAGAAGAAGGAGGGCGTCGAGCTGCTCCGCACCGGTGTCGAGCTGCTCGCCGACTACCAGCGGCGGCTGGCGGCCCAGGACACCTACGGAGTGCTGGTGTGCCTGCAGGCGCTGGACGCCGGCGGCAAGGACGGGACGATCCGCCATGTGATGAGCGGCGTCAATCCGCAGGGCGTGCAGGTGTCCAGCTTCAAGGTGCCCTCGACCGAGGAGCTGGATCACGACTATCTGTGGCGCTACGCCTGCCGGCTGCCCGGGCGCGGTGAGATCGGCATCTTCAACCGGTCCCACTACGAGGAGGTCCTGGTCGTACGAGTGCACCCGGAGAACCTCGACCGGCAGCGGCTGCCGGACTCGGTGCGCGGCCCGGACGTGTGGGACCGGCGGTACCGGGAGATCAACGACTGGGAGCGCTATCTGACCGACAACGGGTTCCGGATCGTGAAGCTGTTCCTGAACCTGTCGAAGGAGGAGCAGCGGATCCGCTTCCTCAAGCGCATCGACGTTCCCGAGCGCAACTGGAAGTTCTCGCCCGCCGACGTCAGGGAGCGGGCCCGGTGGGACGACTACCAGCGCGCGTTCTCGCAGATGCTGTCCGCCACCAGCACGGAATGGGCACCCTGGTACGTCGTACCCGCCGACCACAAGTGGTTCGCGCGGGTCTGCGCGGCCGCGGTGCTGGCGCACACGCTGATCGAGATCAACCCGCAGTACCCGCGGGTCAGTGACGAGACCCGGCGCGGGCTGGCCGAGGTCAGGCGGGAGCTGGAGCGTGAGGCGCCCAAGGGTGCCGCGCCCGACCCGTACGCCGCATCGGTTTCCAAAGGCGAATCCGGCAACGGGAAGCCGAGGAGGCGCGCGCGATGACCGCGCAGACGGACGCCCCGCACGAGGGGGCGACGGACGACCGGGCCTGGTACGCGCGCTCCGCGGAGGAGGTCGCCGCCGGGTTCGGGGTGGATCCGGCCGTGGGGCTGTCCTCGGCGAGGGCCGCGGAGCTGCTGCGGGCGAACGGTCCGAACGCGCTGCCGGAGGAGAAACCCCTGCCGGGCTGGCGCCGCTACCTGGCCCAGTACCGCAGCTACATGCAGCTGGTCCTGGTCGCCGCCGCCGTGGTGTCGTTCCTGATCGCGGAGTGGAACACGGGCATCCTGCTGATGGTGCTGACGGTCCTCAACGCGGTCGTCGGCATGCGACAGGAGGGCAAGGCGGAGAGCGCCATGAACGCGCTCAAGTCGATGCTGAAGGCGAGCGCCCGGGTGCGCCGGGACGGGACGGAGTCCGAGCTCCCGGCCGAGGAGGTGGTCGTCGGTGACGTCGTCCTCCTCACCGCCGGGGACGAGGTCCCCGCCGACGGCCGGATCATCGCGGCCAGCGCCCTGCAGATCGACGAGTCGGCGCTGACGGGCGAGAGCGTGCCCGTCGCCAAGGATGCGACGACCCTGGCCGGCGGCGACCTGGGCCCCGGGGACCGGACGAACATGGCGTTCATGAACACGCCGGTCACGCACGGCAGCGCGACGGTGATCGTCACGGCCACGGGCGCCGGCACCGAACTCGGCCGTATCTCCGGGATGCTGTCGGCGACGCCCCGCGAGGCCTCCCCGCTGGACCGGGAGCTGAACCGGCTCACCCTGTGGATCACGGGTGCTGCCGGACTGACGATGGTCGTGATGTTCGTCCTGGGGCGCAGCCGCGGCGAGGCGTGGGACGTGCTGTTCGTGAGCGCCGTCTCGCTGGCCATCGCCGCCATCCCGGAGGCCCTGCCCACGGTGACCCAGACGATCCTGTCGATCGGCGGGGTGGACCTGGCCCGGCGTCAGGCGATCGTGAAGGACCTGCCGTCGGTGGAGTCGCTGGGGTTCACCTCGGCGATCAACTCCGACAAGACCGGCACCCTCACCATGAACCAGATGACCGTCGTGGAGGTCATCGATCCCGGCGACCGCTACACCGTCTCCGGCACCGGTTACGGCCTGGAGGGCAAGGTCCATCACGCCGTCGGCAGCACACCCGGCATCGAGGACGCGATCCTGCCCTACGTGGTCGCCAGCGACGCCGGGCTCGTGGACGGCACGGTGGTCGGCGACCCCACCGAGGGCGCCCTGCTGGTGCTCGGCCACAAGGCCGGGCTGGACATCGACGCCACCCGGGAGCGGCTGCCCCGGCTGGCCACGCTGCCGTTCGACCCGTCGTACAAGCTGATGGCCACCTTCCACTCGGCCACGGACGCGGCCGGCCGCCCGGTCGTGCGGTGCTTCGTGAAGGGGGCGGCACCCGCGGTCATGGCCCGGGCCGCCACCGCGCTGCGCGACGGCACGACCGTCCCCTGGGACGCGGAGCTGCGCGAGCGGGCCCGGACACACGTCGAGCGCATGGGCGGCGAGGGGCTGCGGGTGATGGCCGCCGCGCGCCGCGACCTCGACCCGGCTGCCTTCGATCCGGACGGGGACCTGCTCGCCCACGTCACCGACCTGCAGATGACGAGCCTGGTCGGCATGGTCGACCCGCCGCGCGCGGAGTCGAGGGCCGCCGTGGCCGACGCGCAGGCCGCGCACATCCGGGTGCGGATGGTGACCGGCGACGACGTCGTCACGGGTGCCGCCATCGCCCGGCAGCTGGGCATCGAGGGCGAGGCGCTCCTCGGCGCCGAGTTCGCCGCGCTGCCGGAGAACGAGCGGCTCGCCCGGATCGACGACATCGGGGTGGTCGGCCGCGTCGCCCCCGAACACAAGGTGCTGCTCGCCGACACGCTCAAGAAGAAGGGCGACGTGGTGGCCATGACCGGGGACGGCGTCAACGACGCCCCGGCCATCAAGGCGGCCGACATCGGCATCGCCATGGGCTCCGGCACGGAGGTCGCCAAGAACGCCGGGCGGATGGTGCTGTCCGACGACAACTTCGCGACGATCGTCTTCGCCGTCGAGCAGGGCCGCAAGATCTACGACAACCTCACGAAGTACATCCGCTTCGTCCTCGTGCTCCTCGTGGTGTTCGTCCTGACCTTCCTCGGCGCGACCCTGTTCGACATCGCGGCGGGCGAACCCTTCAGCCCGGCCCAGGTGCTGTGGATCCACTTCTTCGTCAACGCGGCCTTCGGCTTCGCGCTCGGCTTCGACCGGCAGAGCCCCGGACTCATGGAGCGCAGACCGCGTCCGCGCGGTGAACCCGTGCTCACCAGGGGCGTGATGGTCACGGTCGGGCTGTCCGGGCTGGTGATCACGATCGGCCTGCTCGCCCTGATCAAGCTCGGCGAGGCGCACTACGGCAGCACCGTCGTCGGCCAGTCCATCGCGTTCACGTCCTTCGCGCTCTGCCTGATCGTGGCCGCGCTCGAATGCCGCAGCGAGACCGAGACCGTCCTGACCACCGCCAGCTTCGACAGCAAGCAGATGAACTGGGCGATGCTCGTGGAGTTCGCCCTCGCGGTGCTGGTCACCCAGATGGACGGCTTCCAGCGGCTGCTGGGCACGACACAGATCAACGTGCGGCAGTTCGGCTGGGCGCTGGTGCCGGCGCTGGTGCTGCTCGGGCTGTGGGAGCTGGGCAAGTTCGTCGCCAGGCGGGCCGCAAGGACGTGAGAGGCCGTAGATGGCGACCCGGCACGCCACCGCATGGGTACTGACCCGGCTGCGGGCCGTTCCCGGGGTCCGCGCCGTGTCGTCGTACCGGCGCGAGTGGCTGGCCAAGGACCTGGTCGCCGGAGTCGTCCTGACGACGCTGCTGGTGCCGCAGGGCATGGCGTACGCCGAACTCGCGGGCCTGCCGCCGATCACCGGCCTGTACACGTCGATCCTGTGCCTGCTGGGCTACGCGGTCTGCGGACCGTCCCGGATCCTGGTGCTGGGCCCGGACTCCTCGCTCGGGCCGATGATCGCCGCCACCGTGCTCCCGCTGGCCGGGGCGGGCGGAGATCCCGACCGGGCCGTCGCCCTGGCCTCGATGCTCGCCCTGATGGTCGCGCTCGTGATGATCCTGGCCTCGATGGCGAAGCTCGGCTTCGTCGCCGACCTGATCTCCAAGCCCACGATGATCGGCTACATGAACGGGCTGGCCCTGACCATCCTGATCGGACAGCTGCCCAAGCTGCTCGGCTTCAAGGTCGAGGCGGACACCCTGATCGGGGAGTGCGTCGGCCTCGTCGAGAAGCTGGCCGCCGGAGCGGTCGTACCGGCCGCGGCCGCGGTGGGGATCGGCGGGGTCGTGCTGCTGCTGGTGCTGCAGCGCCGGCTGCCGAAGGTGCCCGCGGTGCTGGTGATGGTGGTGCTGGCGATCGGCGCCGCCGCCGTGTTCGAGCTGGGCGCGCACGGGGTCGGGCTGGTCGGGGTGCTGCCGAAGGGCTTCCCGCCGTTCACCGTGCCCGACGTCCGGCTCGACGACCTCGGGCCGCTGTCCGCTGGCGCCCTGGGCATCGCCGTGGTCTCCCTGGCCGACACCATCTCCAACGCGTCGGCCTTCGCGGCCCGCACCGGACAGGAGGTCCGGGGCAACCAGGAGATGGCCGGGATCGGGGCCGCCAACCTGGCGGCGGGCTTCTTCCAGGGCTTCCCGGTCAGCACGAGCGGCTCGCGCACGGCGGTGGCCGAACGGGCGGGCGCGCGGACCCAGTTGACCGGGGTCGTCGGCGCGGCCCTGATCGTCCTCATGCTCCTGCTGGTCCCGGGGCTGTTCCGGAACCTGCCCCAGCCCGCGCTGGCCGCCGTGGTCATCGTCGCGTCCCTGTCCCTCGCCGACCTGCCGGGCACCGTACGGCTGTGGCGGCAGCGCCGCGTCGAGTTCCTGCTGTCGCTCGCGGCCTTCGTCGGCGTCGCGTTCCTCGGGGTGCTGGCCGGGATCGCGATCGCGGTCGCCCTGTCCGTCCTCAACGTCTTCCGCCGCGCCTGGTGGCCGTACGACGCCGTGCTGGGCCGGGTGCCCGGACTGGAGGGCTTCCACGACATCCGCTCCCACCCCGGCGCGCAGCGGCTGCCCGGCCTGGTGATCTACCGGTTCGACGCGCCGCTCTTCTTCGCCAACGCCAGGACCTTCCGCGACCAGGTCCGCCGGCTCGCCCACGGGGACCCGCGGCCGAGCTGGATCGTGGTCGCGGCCGAGCCGATGACCGACGTGGACACCACCGCCGCCGACGTCCTGGAGGACCTCGACGAGGCCCTCAACGCCGAGCACATCCATCTGGTGTTCGCCGAGCTGAAGGACCCGGTGCGCCGGAAGATCGAACGCTACGGACTCACCCGCACCATCGACCCGGACCACTTCTTCCCCACGGTCGAGGCCGCCGTCGCCGCCTACCGCCTGCGCACCGGCGCCCAGTGGACCACCGGCGCCGGGTGACGTCACCTGCCCAGCGCGAGCCGCGCCACCCGTGGCCAGTCGGCGGCCGGCCGGGCGACCGGTGAACCGGGGCGGCGGCGCGGCACGCGGACGCGCAGGGCCCCGGCGTCGATCCGGCACACGACGGGTACGGGCAGCTCGACGTGCTCTCCGTCGATACCGGCCGGGACGGTGGGCGCGTCCGCCTCGACGACGACCTCCCGCGCGGTCAGCCGGGTCAGCCCCGGCGAGCGCGGGCCGCGCAGCAGCCGGGCCGCCTGCGCGGTGCTGCCGACGCGCACGCACAGCACGCCGAGCCGTCCGGAGTTCAGGCAGACCCGGCGCCCCGGGCGGGAGACGTCGACGGCACGCCGGTAGGGGTTGTTGCTGACGAGCAGCGCCTGCAGGCCCGAGGCCCGCGACCGGCCGGCCCGCATGCGCAGGCTGGGGGCCTTGTCACCGGTGAGGAGATCGGGCAGCTCCCGCAGGGCCGTGCGGACCTTCTGGTCCCGGTATTCGGGATTGGCCACCACGACCGCGTAGGTGCCGAAGGAGACGTTGTTGACGAACACCCGGTCGGCGGCGAACCCGAGGTCGACGCGGAACTCGTCGGCGTCGGTGAGTGCCGCCAGGGCGGCCGCAGGGTCTTCCCGGTCCAGGCCGAGGTCCAGGGCGAAGTGGTTGCGGGTGCCGGCCGGGATCACGACGAAGGGCAGACCGTGCCGGGCCGCGACCTCGGCGACCAGAGCCTGTGTGCCGTCCCCGCCGGCCACGCCCAGCAGGTCGGCGCCGTCCGCCACCGCACGCCGGGCCAGCTCCGCCACGTCCTGGTGCCGTGTCGGGTCCAGCAGGACGACCTCGGCGCCCGCCGCCCGTGCCCGCTCCGCCAGGTGGCAGCGGGCCACCTTGCCGCCGCCGGAGTTCGGGTTCATCAGGACCCACGGATGGCGCGGCGGCTCGACGGGACCCCGGTCACGGTGGCGCGCGGAAGCACCCGCGGGCGTCAGGGCGATCTGCGCGGCCACCACCGCCAGCACCCACAGGCCCAGCGAGAGGAAGACCGCCCACAGCAGGTCGTGCGCGGCGTACAGCGCGAGGACCGCCACAGGCGCGGCCACCGACAGCAGCGTCCCCACGGCCCGGACCACTCCGGTGTGCGCGAGGGCCCACCACACCCCGGCGGCGGTGAGGGCGAGCCCCGCGACCCCCACCAGCATCCACAGCACGCTCTTCAGCCCGGCGACGACCAGCGGCACCGTCACGCTGCCCAGCAGGGCGAGCAGCGCCGCACGGGCCCAGCGGGCGGGAGCCGGGCCAGAAGCCGATCTCACTGTGTGCGTGGCACACCTCGAAAGAAGTCGCAGAAGCCGTCGTCGCGTCCAGCTTGGCCACGGCGGACACCGGACGGCTTCACCCGACGCGGGTGAACACGATCGCCAGGAGGCCCGAGTAAGCCGAGAAAGGCCCGCCGGAGAACCCCGGCGGGCCTTTTCGCTGACGTCGGCTCAGTGGGCCGGCGCGTACTTCGGGTTGGGGCCGTACTGGTTCGGCTCCGACTTGCCCTCGGTGGCGAGGAAGACGATCAGGATGATCGTGCCCACCAGCGGGATGAGGGAGATGAGGATCCACCAGCCGGAGCGGCCCGTGTCGTGCAGGCGGCGGATCGTGACACCGAGGCCGGGGAGCAGGACGGCGAGGGTGTAGATGAGGCTGATGACGTTCGAGCCGATGGCGCGGTCGACGATCGTCAGCACGATGCTGATGATCAGGTTGAACAGGAAGAACATCCAGTATTCCTGCCGCCGCGCACGGCCGCTGAACACCGCGTACTTCTTGAGTACGTCCACATACCAGTGCATTGTCTCGTCCCCCCTGGGATCCGCGTGATTGCTTCCCATCGAATCAGTCAGGCTGACTTGAAACCATAGTTTTGGCGTGCGCGAGTCAATGTGTTATCCGGCCGCTGCCGTTCGGTGATCAGACCCCGTCGGCGGCGCCGAGCCGATCGTCCAGCCAGTCGAAGACACGCTGTTCGAACAGAGCGCGGCCCAACGGCTCGCAGTGCCGGTGCGCCCCTTCCGCCTCGGTGAAGCGGACCAGGTGCTTCGGGCCGGTCAGGGCGTTGTACAACTCCCGCGAAGCGCCTGGCCAGAAGTGCTCGCCGTCCGGGTCGGTAATCAGCAGCGGGGTGGTGATCCGGTCGACGACCGGCATGAGGTCGTACCGGGAGATCTCGGCGACGAGGTCGAACGGCGAGTCGATGCCGTACGGCTTGGCCCGCCAGCGCCAGGTCGCGGCGAGTGGCCCGTCCTCGGCGAGGGCGTCCTCGATGACGCGGTCGAAGGTGGCACGGTCACCGGACTCCCACAGGTGGCGCAGATCGGGGCCGAGGTTGTGCCACCAGCTGTCCACGACACGGGTCACCCCCGGGTCGGCGACCGCGGCCGCGATCCGGTGCTCGTACGCGAGCGCGCGCGGGACCCAGTAGCCGGCCTGGCTGATGCCGGCCAGGACGATCCGGCGGGGGTCGACGTCGGGCCGGGAGAGGAGGAAGTCCACCACCGGGGTGATGACGTTCTCTCAGTCGGGCCGGAAGGTCACGCCCCGTTCGAAGAGCATCGACTGCTGGCCCGGGCCGTCGAAGAGCAGTACGCGGTATCCGCGGGCCACCGCCGGCGCGCCGAGCAGCGTCCAGGCGGAGCTGAGCGGGCCGTCGCTGCCGTTGTTGGCGATCAGCGTGGGAAGGGGGCCGGGGGCGCCGGGCGGGCTGACGAGGTAACCGGGCAGGGGCGTGTTCTCGTACGGGATGGCGACCGGCTCGGCGGGCGGGTCCAAGGACGTCAGAAAGCGGTCCAGGCAGGCGCGGTGCTCCGGGAACACCTCGGCCAGCCGTCTCTCGGGATCGGCGACCGCGTCGACGCCCACGAGGGCGGTGCCGAAGTAACCGGCGGCGCGCAACAGGGCGTCCCGGGCGCTCACCGTCCGCCCCGCCGCCGCGCTGCGGCCGGCCTGTTCCCGGACTCTGCGGGCCAGTTCGACCCAGGCGGTGAACCAGGCCTCGCCGTCACCGTCCGCCACGGCGGCAGCGGTCGCCAGCACCTCGCCCACGTCGGCACCCTGCCGCCATGCGGCGCCCAGGGCGAGCAGGATCTCGTAGTCGAACTGGTCGTTCTGGCTGAAGCGGTAGGTCATGGCGGCTCCCGGCACCGTTCATCCGTTCATCCGGTCATCCGTTCCGGGAGGTGTCCCGAAACCGAGAGCGAGGGTGGCCCTTGCACGACCGGACCGAGCGTGTGTCACGCCGGAACGCGCCGCCTTGTCCATGGATCGGACCAACATCCGCGGACGGGACCGACGGACGACTGCATCCGTAGGGGCTGCCCAGGCGTCTACCTCGGTATGGACCTCCAGAAGCCCCCGCCCGAGCCGCAGTACCCCGAGGGATGCCTCGCCGTCGCGATCCGCATTCCCGTGCGCATCGTCGTGCTCGTGCTGGTGCTGCCCGTGCGCATGGCGTGGGACGCGCTGGTGGTCTGCGGCCGGTTCCTCACCGACACCGTGCTGCGGCCGCTGGGGCGCGCGCTGCTGTGGATCGGCCGGGCGGTCTTCGTGTGGCCGTGGGTGGCGCTGTGGCGCTACGTCCTCGTGCCCGTAGGGAAGGCGCTCGGCTGGCTCGGGCACGTCCTCGTCGTCGTACCGCTGCGGTGGCTGTACGCCTACGTGCTGACCCCGCTCGGGCGCGCCGTCGCCTGGGTCGCGCGGGGGATCGGGGCCGGCCTGGAGTGGCTGTACGCGCGCGTGCTCGCACCGCTGGGCCGGGGCGTCCTGTGGCTGCTGAAGGGCGTGGGATTCCTGCTCGCCGCCGCCGGGGCGGGCGTGTTCGCCGCCGTGGCCTGGCTGGTGCGGTACCTGCTCGTCGTCCCCGCGCGGTGGCTGTACGAGTGGGTCCTCGCCCCGGTCGGGCGAGCGGTGGCGTGGGTGGCCGGCGCCGTGGTCACCGCGATCGGTGCGGTCCTGTACTGGACCGCCCGCGTCCTGGTCGTCCTGCCCGCCCAAGCCCTGTGGCGCTGGGTCCTCGTACCCGTCGGCCGGTTCCTCGCCGTCGTCGCCCGCGAGGTGGGCGAGGCCCTCGGGCACGCCTGGCGGGTCGCGGGACGGATCTCGCGCGCGGTCGGCAGGGCGCTCGCGACCCTCTTCCGGTGGATCTTCGTGGAGCCGCTGCGCTGGGTGTACCGCACGGTCCTGACCCCCGTCGGGCACGTCGTACGGGACTTCGTCCTGCGGCCCGTCGCCGAGGCCGCGCGCGTGGTGGGGCGGACCGCGCGGCAGGCGCTGACCACCGCCCGCGACACCGTGCGGCAGGCCCGCGCGGACCTGAGGCGGATGCTCTTCGGCGAGCCCCGGCAGCCGGTCGCGGTCGACCGGCGGGAACCCTCGGGACCCGGGACACGTACTCTTGGTAGCAGTACGACCGCTCTCACGAAGGACTAGGACACTGGGCAAGCGACAGCCCGAAGGCCCGCCGCCCGCACCCGCGGTGCAGCGCATCCGACTGCGCTACACCAAGCGCGGCCGCCTCCGGTTCACCAGCCACCGTGACTTCCAGCGCGCCTTCGAGCGTGCGCTGCGCCGCGCCGAGGTGCCCATGGCGTACTCGGCGGGGTTCACACCGCACCCGAAGGTGTCGTACGCCAATGCCGCACCCACCGGCACGGGCAGTGAGGCGGAGTACCTGGAGATCGCGCTGACCGAGTCGCGCGACCCCGAGACCCTGCGCGACCTGCTCGACGAGTCGCTGCCCACCGGGCTCGACATCGTCGACGCGGTCGAGGCACGGACCTCGGGCCTCGCCGACCGGCTCACGGCCTCCGTCTGGGAGTTGAGGCTGGACGGAGTCGACCCGGTCGACGCACAGCGCGCGGTCGAGGCCTTCACCGAGGCCGACACCGTCGAGGTGCAGCGCATGACCAAGAACGGCGTCCGCACCTTCGACGCCCGCCCCGCGGTCGTGCACCTGGAAACCGACAGTCCACTGGCTGATAGGCCTAGCGACCAGCCCTGTGCGATACTGCGGCTGGTTGTTCGGCACGTGACGCCTGCCGTACGACCCGACGACGTCCTGTCCGGTCTCCGCGCCGTGGCCGACCTGGCGCCGCCGGTCCCCGCAGCGGTGACCAGGCTGGCGCAGGGGCTGCTCGATGAAGAGACCGGCACGGTGACCGACCCGCTCGCGCCCGACCGCGAGGCAGCCGAGGCCCTGACGGCCCAACCGGTTGCCGCCGCGACGGCGCCGACGCCGGAAGGTCCCGCGTAGGGACGGACGTCGTAGCGCAGCCCTCGTACTCGGGAGCCACCTGGGTCGGGCAGCGCACCGACCAGAAGACTTTCGCCAGGCCGTACCGACAAGGCGTACGGAACCGGCGAGACAGGACACAGAGTGCTCCCGTGCGGCGCCCGCGCCCCGGACGGCGGCCACCGCGCATCGCGCGGGCCGCGGACGTCAACGGCGGACGGTCCTTGGAGACCGACGCCGGACCAGGCGCGGCGCCCGGGAGCCTGACGGGAGAAACGCCCGCATGCTCGAGCCGACCGAGCCCCAAGAGGGCTCTGAACTGAACACTCCGAGCGACACCCTGCCGCCGCGCAGGCGTCGCCGTGCCGCCTCTCGCCCGGCGGGTCCGCCCGCCGCGGCCGAGGCACCCACCGAGGTCACCGTGCCGGCCATACCGGCAGCGGAGGCCGACGAGATCGCCGAGGAGCAGGCCGAGGCCGTCGAGGCGCCCGCCGCCGTCGAGGAGCCCGCGCCCGCCGCTCGTACCCGCCGCCGCGCCACGCGCCGTGCGTCCGCGCCCGCCGGGGCGCCCGCGGCTGCCGAGGCCGTCGAGACGGCCGTTCCGGCTGCTACGGCTGTGACGACCGCTGCCGCCGAGGCCGCCCAGCCGGTTGAGGCCGCCCAGTCGACCGAGGCCGTCGAGGTCGTCGAGACTGCCGAAGAGGCCGCGCCCGCCCCCCGTACCCGCCGCCGTGCCACCCGCCGCGCCTCCGCGCCGGCCGGAGCACCGGCCGCGGCCGAGGCCGAGGAGAAGGCCGAAGTGAAGGCTGAGGAGAAGGCCGAGGAGAAGGCGGCGGCCGAGACCGCGCCCGCCGTCGAGGCCGCGCCCGCCGCCCGTCCGCGCCGTCGCGCCGCCCGCCGCGCCTCCGCCCCCGCCGGCGCGCCGCAGGCCACCGAGGTGCCCGAGACCGCGCCCGCCGCCGAGGCACCGGTCGCCGCCGAAGCCGCCCCCGCCGTGGAGGCCCCGGCAGCCGAAGCCGCGCCCGCCGTCGAGGCGGAGGCCGCGCCGGCCGCTCGTACGCGCCGTCGTGCCACCCGTCGGGCGTCCGCGCCCGCCGGCGCCCCGGCCGCCGCCGAGGCCACCGAGACCGTCGTACCGGCCGCTGCCGCCGCGCCCGTCCCCGAGGCCGTGGAAGAGCCCGCGGCTGCCGAGACCGTCGAGGCTGCTGAGGCCCCTGCGGCCGCCGAGGCCGCTGAAGAGGCCGCGCCGCGCCGTACCCGCCGCCGCGCCACCCGCCAGGTCTCGGCGCCCGTCGGTGCTCCTGTGACCGAGGAGGCCCCTGTGGCCGCCGAGCAGGCCGCCGCCGAGCCCGCCGAGCCCGTCGCCGTCCAGGCCACCGCCGAGACCCCCGCCGAGGGTGCGCCGCGCCGTCGCCGCCGGGTCGTGCGGCAGGCCGCGACCGGGTTCTCCGCACCCGCGCACTCCCCGGCCGCCGAGGCCGAGGCCGAGGCACCGCGTCGCCCGGCCCGGCCCGCCGTGGCCGTGTTCCAGGCGCCGGTGTTCGCCGAGCCGAAGTTCCAGACCCCCGAGCGGGCCGCCGCCGAGGCCGCTGCCGAGGCCGCCGGGTCGGAGGAGACCGAGGAGACCACGGAGGCCGCGGAGACCGGGGCGTACGCGGAGGAGCGCGCCGAGGCCGGCTCGCGCCGTCGCCGTCGCCGCCGTGGCGCCGCCTTCGCCGAGGAGACGCAGGCCGTCGAGGTCGCCGCCGAGGACGAGGAGCCGGAGGAGGCCGAGGAGGCCGCCGCCGAGGACCTCGCCGAGGGCGACGAGACCGAAGAGGCCGAGGGCGCCGAGGAGGCCGGCGCGCGCCGCCGCCGTCGCCGGGGCGGCCGTCGCCGTCGCCGTGGTGACGCCGTCGAGGGCGAGGCCGGTGAGGGCGCGGAGGCCGAGGCCGACGAACTGGCCGCCGAGCAGGCCGCCCAGGACGCCGAGGACACCGCCGAGCAGGAGGAAGAGGACGCCGAGGAGGCACACGCCGACGAGGCCGGCTCCTCCAGCAGTCGTCGCCGCCGCCGGCGCCGTCGTCGCGCCGGTGACACCTCCGCCGACACCGAGCCCGGCGACGGCGACCCGGAGCGCACGGTCGTCAAGGTCCGCGAGCCCCGCAAGCCCGCCGAGCCGTCCGACGAGGTGCAGTCCATCAAGGGCTCGACCCGTCTGGAGGCGAAGAAGCAGCGCCGCCGCGAGGGCCGTGAGCAGGGCCGCCGCCGCGTTCCGATCATCACCGAGGCCGAGTTCCTGGCCCGCCGCGAGGCCGTCGAGCGCGTGATGGTCGTGCGCCAGCACGGCGAGCGCACGCAGATCGGCGTCCTCGAGGACGGTGTGCTGGTCGAGCACTACGTCAACAAGGAGCAGTCGACCTCGTACGTCGGCAACGTCTACCTGGGCAAGGTCCAGAACGTGCTGCCGTCGATGGAGGCCGCCTTCATCGACATCGGCAAGGGCCGCAACGCCGTCCTGTACGCCGGTGAGGTCAACTTCGAGGCGCTGGGCATGGCCAACGGCCCGCGGCGCATCGAGTCCGCCCTGAAGTCCGGCCAGTCGGTCCTCGTCCAGGTGACGAAGGACCCGATCGGCCACAAGGGTGCCCGTCTGACCAGCCAGGTCTCCCTGCCGGGCCGTTACCTCGTGTACGTCCCCGAGGGCTCGATGACCGGCATCAGCCGCAAGCTGCCCGACACCGAGCGCGCGCGTCTGAAGACCATCCTCAAGAAGATCGTCCCCGAGGACGCGGGCGTCATCGTGCGCACCGCCGCCGAGGGCGCGAGCGAGGAGGAGCTGCGCCGGGACGTCGAGCGGCTGCAGGCGCAGTGGGAGGACATCCAGAAGAAGGCCAAGAGCGGCAACGCTCCGACGCTGCTGTACGGCGAGCCGGACATGACCGTCCGGGTCGTGCGCGACATCTTCAACGAGGACTTCTCCAAGGTCGTCGTCAGCGGTGACGAGGCCTGGGAGACGATCCACGGGTACGTCTCCCACGTGGCCCCGGACCTGGCCGAGCGGCTGTCGAAGTGGACCTCCGAGGTCGACGCCTTCGCCACCTACCGGATCGACGAGCAGCTCGCCAAGGCGCTGGACCGCAAGGTCTGGCTGCCCAGCGGCGGTTCGCTGGTGATCGACCGGACCGAGGCGATGGTCGTCGTCGACGTCAACACCGGCAAGTTCACCGGTCAGGGCGGCAACCTGGAGGAGACGGTCACCAGGAACAACCTGGAGGCGGCCGAGGAGATCGTGCGCCAGCTGCGGCTGCGCGACCTCGGCGGCATCATCGTCATCGACTTCATCGACATGGTCCTGGAGTCGAACCGGGACCTGGTGCTGCGCCGCCTGCTGGAGTGCCTGGGCCGCGACCGTACGAAGCACCAGGTCGCCGAGGTGACCTCGCTGGGCCTGGTCCAGATGACCCGCAAGCGGGTCGGCCAGGGCCTGCTGGAGTCCTTCTCCGAGACCTGCGTCCACTGCAACGGCCGTGGCGTCATCGTCCACATGGAGCAGCCGACCGCGGTCGGCGGCGGTGGCGGCGGCAAGCGCAAGAAGCGCGGGCGCGGCGGTGACGGGCAGCTGCCCGAGCACGAGGTCGCCGCCGTGGCCGTGGAGACGGGCGAGGCCGTCGAGCCGGCGGCGGAGACGGTTGTCGAGGTCGCCGCTGAGCTGGCCGAGCCGCTCGCCCTGCCCGCCCCCGACTTCGAGCCGGACGAGGAGCTGTACAGCAGCGTCGCCGAGGCGGAGGCGGCGGCCGGCCGTGGCCGCTCGCGTCGCCGCGTCAGCCGTCGTGCCTCGGCTCCGGCCAGTGCGCCGAAGGCCGAGCGCCGCAGGGCCGCGAAGGCCACCGAGGCCGCGGAGACCGTCGAGGCCGTCACGCCCGCCGAGGAGGCCGTGCTTCCCACGCTGCCGGAGCCGGAGGCGGAGCTGGTGGTCGAGGCGCAGGCCGAGCCGGTCGCCGTGGCGGCCCCGGAGCCCGCTGTCGAGGAGGCCGCGCCCAAGGGCCGTACGCGTCGTCGGGCGACCCGCAAGGTGTCGGCGCCGGCCGGTTCCCCGGCGGGCGCGGAGGCGGCCGTGGTGACGGTCGCCGAGACCGCGCCCGAGGCGCCGGTGGAGCAGCCCGAGGCCGAGGCCCCGGCTGCGGTCGAGGAGGCGCCCGCCGAGAGCGCCGCCCCGGCCCGCCCGCGCCGCCGTGCCGTGCGCAAGGCCACCGCGCCGTCCGCGTCCGAGGAGACGGCCGTCGTGGTCGTCCCGGCCACCGCGTCGGAGGCGGCTGCCGCCGAGGCGCCCGCTGCCGAGGCGGCGCAGGAGGCGGTCGAGGAGGCCGTGCCGGCCAAGAAGACCGCCCGCAAGGCGGCCAAGAAGGCCACGGCGAAGAAGGCCGCCACCAAGAAGACCGTGGCCAAGAAGACGGCCGCCAAGAAGACGACGGCCAAGAAGGCGGCCAAGACCGCCAAGACGGCCGCCGCCAAGTCGACGGCGAAGAAGACCACCACGGTCTCCGCGGCCGCCGACGAGGGCTGAACCCGCTGAGCGGTGTGCGGCCGGTCCGTGTGACCGGCCGCATACCGCGGGGGCCCGGCCCGGTTTGACCCCTTCGGCCACGGCCCCGTAACCTTGACCGTCGGCGTGTCCACTGAGCACGCCACATCCCCGTAAACCTCTTCCTCCCGGGCACACGGTTGGCCGGGAGAGGTTGCCCGTGTCATCGCTGGGCGGCTGGCCTGCGGGGGTGCCGTTTCTTCGAGCGAAAGAGAGATCCGCGTGTACGCCATCGTGCGCAGCGGTGGTCGCCAGCACAAGGTTGCTGTCGGCGACATCGTTGAGGTTGACAAGATTTCCACCGCCAAGGTTGGCGACACGGTCGAGCTCTCGACCCTGCTCGTTGTCGACGGCGACGCTGTGACCAGCGACCCGTGGGTGCTGGCCGGCATCAAGGTCCAGGCCGAGGTCGTGGACCACCACAAGGGCCAGAAGATCGACATTCTGCGCTACAAGAACAAGACCGGCTACCGCCGTCGTCAGGGCCACCGCCAGCAGTACACGGCGATCAAGGTCACGTCGATCCCCGCGGCTGCGAAGTAAGGGACTGAGGAGACATGGCACACAAGAAGGGCGCATCGTCCACCCGGAACGGTCGCGACTCCAATGCCCAGCGGCTCGGCGTGAAGCGCTTCGGCGGTCAGGTCGTCAACGCTGGTGAGATCCTGGTCCGTCAGCGCGGCACCCACTTCCACCCGGGCGCCGGCGTCGGCCGTGGCGGCGACGACACGCTGTTCGCGCTGCAGGCCGGTGCGGTGGAGTTCGGTACCCACCGTGGCCGCAAGGTCGTGAACATCGTTCCGGTCGCCTGACCGAACGTTCACTTCGCGAGGCGGACCTCACTTCCCGGTCGGGAAGGCGGGTCCGCCTTTCGCGTGTTACGCAGTAGAGATTCCCGTACGTATCTGGAGGCACTGAACCATGACCACCTTCGTGGACCGCGTCGAGCTGCATGTCGCCGCGGGTAACGGAGGTCACGGCTGTGCCTCCGTCCACCGTGAGAAGTTCAAGCCGCTCGGCGGCCCGGACGGCGGCAACGGAGGCCGTGGCGGTGACGTCATCCTGACCGTGGACCAGTCGGTCACCACGCTCCTGGACTACCACCACTCCCCGCACCGCAAGGCCACCAACGGCAAGCCCGGCGAGGGCGGCAACCGCTCCGGCAAGGACGGCGAGGACCTGGTCCTGCCGGTGCCGGACGGCACCGTCGTCCTGGACAAGGCGGGCAACGTGCTCGCCGACCTGGTCGGCCACGGCACCTCGTACATCGCGGCGCAGGGCGGCCGGGGCGGCCTCGGCAACGCGGCGCTGGCGAGCGCCCGCCGCAAGGCGCCGGGCTTCGCGCTGCTGGGCGTGCCCGGTGACCTCCAGGACATCGTCCTGGAGCTGAAGACGGTCGCCGACGTGGCTCTGGTGGGCTACCCGAGCGCGGGCAAGTCCTCGCTGATCTCCGTGCTCAGCGCGGCCAAGCCGAAGATCGCGGACTACCCGTTCACCACCCTCGTCCCGAACCTGGGCGTGGTGACCGCAGGCGCGACCGTCTACACCATCGCCGACGTGCCCGGTCTGATCCCGGGCGCCAGCCAGGGCAAGGGCCTCGGCCTGGAGTTCCTGCGGCACGTGGAGCGGTGCAGTGTGCTGGTGCACGTGCTGGACACCGCGACCCTGGAGTCCGACCGCGACCCGGTCTCCGACCTCGACATCATCGAGGAGGAGCTGCGGCAGTACGGCGGCCTCGACAACCGTCCCCGCATCGTCGTCCTGAACAAGATCGACGTGCCGGACGGCAAGGACCTCGCCGAGATGGTCCGCCCCGACCTGGAGGCGCGCGGCTACCGCGTCTTCGAGGTGTCCGCGGTGGCGCACATCGGGCTGCGGGAGCTGTCGTTCGCCCTCGGTGACCTGGTCGGCAGGGCGCGCGCCGCGAAGCCGAAGGAGGAGGCGACGCGGATCGTCATCCGGCCCAAGGCCGTGGACGACGCGGGCTTCACGGTCACGCGCGAGGAGGTCGACGGCGAGCCGCTGTTCCGGGTGCGCGGCGAGAAGCCGGAGCGCTGGGTCCGCCAGACCGACTTCAACAACGACGAGGCCGTCGGCTACCTCGCCGACCGGCTCAACCGCCTCGGTGTCGAGGAGCGGCTGATGAAGGCGGGCGCCCGCTCCGGCGACGGCGTCGCCATCGGCCCCGAGGAGAACGCGGTCGTCTTCGACTGGGAGCCGACGGTCATGGCAGGCGCGGAGATGCTCGGCCGGCGCGGCGAGGACCACCGCTTCGAGGAGCCGCGGCCCGCGGCGCAGCGCCGCCGCGACAAGCAGGCCGAGCGGGACGAGACGCAGCGCGAGTACGACGAGTTCGACCCGTTCGAGTAGCCGGTCGCACCACCCGGGCCGAGAAGGTGAGCGCCGGGCACCGCGCCTGCGGTGTCCCGGCGCCGGGCACACCTGCGGCGAATGGCCGGATCGGCTCGGGATTCGCCCGCTGACTCCCGTTACCGTGGGCATCTCCTGACAGCCAGTGAGACCCGTTGCGGCAAGGTCACGTTCCATCCGTGGTTCCTGTGTCGCGGCGGGTCTTCTGTTGTCTGCCTGTTTGTCATGCACGCGAATGCTCTCGTTCAGCGGGCGGGACGTCCGGCCGTGGGAGCTTCCGAAGGTCCGAGCCCAAGAGGCCTCCGTGGCAAGGGAGTCAGCGAATGACCGGAGCATTACCGCCCGCCCGACGCCGCTTTCTGACCGCCGGTGCCGCCGTCCTCGGCGCCGCGGCCTCCGCCCAGCTCTGGCTGCCGGCCACGGTGGCCCGGGCAGCCCAAACCCCGCTGCCCGACGGGGTGTTCACCCTCGGCGTGGCCTCCGGCGACCCGCTGCCCGACGGCATCGTGCTGTGGACCCGGCTCGCCCCCGACCCCCTGCACGGCGGCGGCATGCCCGACGCGGTCGTCCCCGTGGAGTGGGAGATCGCCGAGGACGAGCGGTTCGCGAAGACCGCCCGCACAGGCACCGTGGAGGCCCGGCCCGAGTACGGGCACAGCGTTCACGTGGATGTACGGGGACTGCGCCCGGACCGCCCGTACTGGTACCGCTTCCGCGCCGACGGCCAGCTCTCGCCCACCGGCCGCACCCGCACCGCCCCCCACCCGCACCGCAGGGGCGGCTCGCTGTGCATCGCGCTCGCCTCCTGCCAGAACTGGCAGCACGGCTACTTCACCCCGTACGCCGACATGCTCGCCCAGGACCCCGACGTCGTGCTCTTCGTCGGCGACTACATCTACGAGTCCAAGCCCTCCGCCACCGCCGTACGCCGGCACGAGGGCAGCGACGAGCCGTACACCCTGGTCCAGTACCGCAACCGCTACGCCCAGTACCGCACCGACCCCGACCTCGCCGCGATGCACGCGAGCGCGCCCTGGGTGGTCACCTTCGACGACCACGAGGTCGACAACGACTTCGCCGGCGAGATCCCGCAGGACCCCGGCAAGCAGTCGCACGACGCGTTCGTGGCCCGGCTGACCGCGGCCTACCAGGCGTACTACGAGCACATGCCGGTCCGCGCCACCGCGATCCCGAACGGCCCGCACATCCAGATGTACCGCCGGCTGGAGTTCGGCCGCCTGGTCCGGCTCAACGTGCTCGACACCCGGCAGTTCCGCACCGACCAGGCGACCACCCAGGACGGCGCCGAGAGCCCGTCGATGACCATGCTCGGCGCCGAGCAGAAGCAGTGGCTGCTGGACGGGCTGTACGGCTCCCCGGCCCGCTGGAACCTGATCGCCTCGCAGATCATGATGGCCGAGACCGACCTGCTGCTCGGCGAGGGCAAGCTCTGGTACTACGACGCCTGGGACGGCTACCAGGCCGAACGAGGCGCCCTGCTGGAGGAGTTCGCCGACATCCGCAACCCGGTCGTGCTCAGCGGCGACCGGCACCTGACGATGATCAGCGACCTGAAAGAGGACTTCGCCGACCCGGACTCCGACGTCGTCGGCGCCGAGTTCGTCGGCACCTCCATCTCCAGCAACGGCGACCAGGACCAGGCCGCCTTCCACGCCCAGTGGGACCCGCTGATGGCGGACAACCCGCACTGGAAGGTGATCGACGCCCACCGCGGCTACCACCTCTTCGACATCCGCCGCGACGGCATCGACGCACAGGTCCGGGTCGTCGACACGGTGGTCAAGCCGCAGGCCACGGCGAGCACGCTGGCGCGGCTGCGGGTGGAGTCGGACGAGCCGGGCGTGCGCCTGGTCTGACAGGTGAGACCCAGGTACGTCCAGGTGAGACCCGGGTAAGCCTCTTACCGTCCGTTGGCCATGGAGACGGACTGCGAAGACCTCGGTGATCAGCAGCGAGTTCTTCGCCGACGCCCCCGACGACGGGACGATCACCCGGATCGTCGAGCAGCTCGGCGGCGACCGGGTGCACGCCCTGGTCACGCTGCGTCCGCTGGCGAGGATCATGCCCTCGCAGTGGCAGCAGTACGTGCAGAACGGGCTGCGCATGGGCTACGAGGACTGGCTGGAACACATGCTCCGCAAGCCGCCGTACGAGAAGCCGAACCCCAGCTTCTGGCAGCGGCACCGGCACGACCGGCTGGCGGAGCGCTGGGCCCGGATCGCCGGACCGGAACGTGTAACCGTCGTCGTGGTGGACGACCGCGACCGCGGCGGTCTGATGCGCACTTTCGAGACACTGCTCGGCTTGCCGGTAAATTTTCTTCATCCGGCCGCGGACACCGCTAACCGTTCTCTTACTTTGGCCGAGACCGAGATGCTGCGGAATCTCAATGTGGAATTCCGTGGCAATGGACTCCCCGAGGAGCTGTATTCCCGGCGTGTTCGCAACGGCGCGGTGCTGCATATGAAGAACACGTGCAGCCCGACGCCCCGGGACGTGAAGATCCCGACTCCCCGCTGGGCGGCCCGGGCGGCCGGTGAGAGCGGCGCGGAGATGGCCGAAAGGATCGGTACGCTCGCCGTGCGCGTCATCGGCGACCCGGCCTTGCTCTCGGCGGTGCCCGAACTCCCGTTGCCGGCTGGGCCGGAGCCGCGGATCTCCCCGGAAGCGGCGGCCCGCGCCCTGTACGGCGCGCTTGCCGCTGCCGCCTCAACACCCCTCGGTGCGACCCCTGCCCGGACCGTGCACCAGACGTCGTCGAAAGAGCTGGTCAGGGTGCTCGGACACCGCTTTCTGAAGCGGCTCGGGCGGCGCTGAGCACAGGCTGTGTACTTACTCACAGGAATTTCACAACCGTACGCGGCAACCATGTCCAACGATCCGGAGTCTAAGGTGAATGACGGGTTGCGCTCGCATAGGCAGGGGATGTCGTCCGCCTTGCATCCCGCTTATCGAAAGTGAGAGCCTTTCACGGTTCCCTGTCGTCCCAAGGTAGGTCAGCCTGTGTCCCAGCACATAGCCAAGCCCCGAACCACCGCAGTGATCCTGGCTGGTGGAACCGGTCAGCGCGTGGGTCTGTCGATCCCCAAGCAGCTGCTGAAGATCGCCGGCAAGGCAGTCATCGAGCACACCCTGACCACCTTCGAGAACGCCGAGTCGATCGACGACGTCATCGTGCTGATGGCGCCTGGCTATGTGCCGGACATCGAGAAGATCGTCGCCAAGGCCGGGTTCCGGAAGGTCAAGAAGATCATCGAGGGCGGCTCGACCCGCAACGAGACCACCGAGCGCGCCATCGAGGCCCTCGGTGAGGGCCTGGCCGAGGGCGAGGACCTCAACGTCCTCTTCCACGACGCGGTACGCCCGCTGCTGTCGCAGCGCGTCATCGACGACTGTGTCGTCGCGCTGGAGCGCTACCAGGCGGTCGACGTCGCCATCCCGTCCGCGGACACCATCATCGTCACGCGCACGCACGGCGAGGACGGCGAGTTCATCACCGAGATCCCGGACCGCTCCCGGCTGCGCCGCGGCCAGACGCCGCAGGCCTTCAAGCTGTCCACGATCAAGCGGGCCTACGAGGTCGCCGCAGGTGACCCCAACTTCCAGGCCACGGACGACTGCTCCGTCGTCCTCAAGTACCTGCCGGACGTGCCGATCCACGTCGTCGCGGGCGACGAGTACAACATGAAGGTGACGCAGCCGGTCGACGTCTTCATCGCCGACAAGCTGTTCCAGCTCGCCTCCACCGCCGCCCCCGAGCAGAACGGCGAGGAGGCCTACCGCGAACTCCTCACCGGCAAGACCGTCGTGATCTTCGGCGGCTCCTACGGCATCGGCAAGGACATCGCCGAACTCGCCGAGTCCTACGGCGCGCGCGTCTACGCGCTGGGCCGCTCCACCACCGGCACCCACGTGGAGAACCCGGAGGAGGTCGACGACGCGCTGTCCAAGGCGTACGCGGAGACCGGCCGGATCGACTACGTCGTCAACACGGCGGGCGTGCTGCGCATCGGCAAGCTCGCCGAGACCGACAACGCCACCATCGAGGAGGCGCTGAAGGTCAACTACCTGGCCCCGGTGCAGATCGCCCGGTCGTCGTACAAGTACCTGGCCGAGACCAAGGGCCAGTTGCTGCTCTACACCTCCAGCAGCTACACCCGCGGCCGCGCCGAGTACAGCCTCTACTCCTCGACCAAGGCCGCCATGGTGAACCTCACTCAGGCGCTGTCCGACGAGTGGGCCGGCGACGGCATCCGCGTGAACTGCATCAACCCGGAGCGCACCGCCACCCCGATGCGCACCAAGGCCTTCGGCCAGGAGCCGGCGGGTTCGCTGCTCTCCTCCGAGGCCGTGGCCGGCACCTCCCTGGACGTGCTGCTCTCCGAGCTGACCGGTCACGTGATCGACGTCCGTCAGCAGGACCCGACGGCGGGCGCCGCCAAGGCCTCCGGGTTCGAGCAGGCGCTGGCCTCCGTCCTGGACCGTCAGGACGGGGTGTAATAATTGCGGATCAATAGGATTTAGGAATCAGGCCTCTGCGGCGCTCACTCACCGGGCATTCGCAGGGGCCTGAGTCCGTACATCGCCGATGTCTTTACGCCGCTCGAATTATCGGCATCCCCGACATTACTGAACAAAACCGGCACTCCCTCCCAGAGCAGGTTTCTCTGTGATATCCACCGCTATTCGCGTCGCCCGGGTGGGCAGCGTGGCCGAGCTGGCCGCGGCGGCCCTCGTGATGCTGGGCTTCCCGGCGCTCATGCTGGCCGCGCTCGTCCCGAGCGTCTACGCCTTCGCGGCCGTGGCAGCCGTGACGTACCTGGCGGACCACTATCTGCACCGCAAGGGCAGCTACCTGATCAACCGCCTCAGCAAGGTCCGGGCCGGTCTGTCGATCCGGTTCCTGATCCGGCAGCTGCTGCTGATCCTGCTGCTGGCCCGGCTCGCGCACGCGAACGACCTGATCTTCTACGGCGCGGTCGCCTGCTTCATCGCCTTCTACGGCCTCCAGGCCCCGCACGGCGCGCTGGTCACCCTGATCCGCAACCGCCGCAAGATGCCGGTCGCCACCCGCAACGTCGACCTGAAGTCCCGCATCCGTATCCCGGACGCCCCGCCGCGCCGCCTGCTGCACCGCTCCGCGGAGAAGATGCTGCACCTCGACCTCTTCGCCGTCGTCGGCATCGTGCTCTCGGCGATGGTGGGCTCGGCCGTCGCCGGCTTCGTCGGCATCGGCCTCACCGTGGGCCTCGGCTGCCTGTACGTGCTGGTGCTGGTGCCGTACGTGCGCGGCACGAAGGTCCCGCCGAAGGCCGACGTCGTCCTCGCCGCCGTCGACGAGTGGCTGGCCGGCTACAAGCCGGAGACGGTCCTGTACTTCTCCGGCTCCAAGGACTCCGCGTACCAGGTCAACATGTGGCTGGAGACGATGGAGCAGCTGGAGACCCGGCCGCTGATCATCCTGCGCGAGCGCGCGATCCTGAACAACCTGGCGCCCACCACGGTCCCCGTCATCTGCGTGCCCGGAGGGGTGCACCTGATGAACCTGGACCTGTCGACCGTGCGCGTCGCCCTGTACGCGGCCAACGTCGGCAAGAACATCCACCTGCTGCGCGTGCCCACCATGAAGCACGTCTTCATCGGCCACGGCGACAGCGACAAGCTGGCCAGCGTCAACCCGTACAGCAAGGTGTACGACGAGGTCTGGACGGCCGGCCGGGCCGGCCGCGACCGCTACGCCATCGCCGACGTCGGTGTCCGCGACGACGACATCGTCGAGGTCGGCCGCCCGCAGCTGGCCCCCATCCAGAGCTGGCAGGGCGTGCCCGAGGGGCGTATCGCCACCGTTCTCTACGCCCCCACCTGGGAGGGCTGGGACGGCAACCCCGGCAACACCTCGATCGTGCTCGCCGGCGAGAACATCGTGAAGGCGCTGGTGCAGGCCGACCCGCCGGTCCGCGTCCTGTACAAGCCGCACCCCTTCACCGGCACCGTCAGCAAGGAGGCGGGCGCCGCGCACCAGCGCATCACCGCCCTGGTCGAGCAGGCCGCCGCCGAGCGCGCCGCCGACTCCCGCTTCAGCGCGGACACCGCCGAGCAGGCCCGGGCCGAGGCCGAGCTGGCCCGTATCGAGGCCCGCCTCGCCGAGCTGGCCGCCGCCGGCGGCCAGAAGGGCGACGAGGCCGAGGCCACCCGCGACGGCGTCGTAGACGTCCAGCTGCACGCGGAGATCGCCCGGCTGCGCGCCGAGTGGAACGACGTCTACTGGCGCTCCTTCCCCTCGTACGAGCACCGCGTCATCACGGGTGCCGAGCCGCGCCTGTACGACTGCTTCAACGTCTCGGACGCGATGGTCTCCGACATCTCCTCCGTGGTCTCCGACTTCATCGCGAGCGGCAAGCCTTACGCCGTTACCGACTCCGCCGATCTTGGCGTGGAGGAGTTCAAGCGGCAGAACACGGCCGTGCGCGCGGCGACGATCCTGTCCAACAGCGCGGCCGAGCTGGGCGGCCTGCTGGACGCCGTGCGCGACCCCTCCACCGACCCGCTGGCCGAGGACCGGGGCGAGCTGAAGCGGTACCTGCTGGGCCCGGACGAGCCGAAGTCCATCGACCAGTTCAACACCGCGATCGCCGACCTGGCCCTCAAGGCCGAGGCCCGCAACGTCGGCCAGGACTCCCGGCCGGTCGCCCAGAACGCCGACACCGCCGAGCTGACCAACGCGGTACCGGGCCAGCGCGGGGCGTCCGCCGGTGAGACGGACGGCGTTACCGCGGGCTGACCCGCCCCCCTGGCACGCGGCCCCCGAGGAGCACTCCTCGGGGGCCGCTGCCGTGTCCGGCCGTCTTGCGCGGCTCTTAACCACTGCTGAACCGCTCTTACTCCGGCTGCGTACTGTCTCGTACCGCCCGTCGTACTCCGTGTCTGTCCGCTTCCTGTGAGGGCGGCAGTGGTGTGACATGCGTCACTGATTACCCGCTGTGAGGCAACCGCTTCCCACAGGTGCCCGTCTATCAGGTTGCGTGAGGCGATACGGGGGAAATGTTCCGCTGACCAGCGGGAAAGCAGCAAGGGGGAAACGTGACCGTCGTGACGCAGCCTGATGTCACCGTGATCATCGGGGCGTACGAGGCGATGCCGTACCTGGTCGAGTGCCTGGCATCCGTCGAGGCACAGACCATCGACCCGGCACGCATGGAGGTCATCGCGGTCGACGACGGCTCGACGGACGGCACCGGGGAGTACCTGGAGGAGTTCGCGGACCGTGCCCTCATGCCGGTCACCGTCATCCGCCAGGAGAACTCCGGCGGCCCCAGCGGACCGCGCAACGTCGGCCTCGGCAAGGCGGCCGGACGCTATGTCTTCTTCCTGGACGCCGACGACCGGCTCGGGCCCGAGGCCCTGGAGCGCATGGTCGCCATGGCCGACAAGAACAGCACCGACGTGGTGCTCGGCAAGGTCGAGGGCATCAACCGCACCCCGCCGAAGTCCATGTGGGGCAAGACCCTCGACCGGACCGACGTCTTCTCGTCCAACATCAAGTTCACGCTCAGCGCGCAGAAGCTGTTCCGCCGGGCGCTGCTGGAGAAGCACGGCATGCGGTTCGACGAGTCCCTGTGGACCGGCGAGGACGCGCTGTTCACCATGGAGGCCTATCTGCGGGCGGACGGCGTCTCGGTGGTCGCCGACCACCCCTGCTACTACCTGGTCGGCCGCGAGGACGGCAAGCACGTCACGAAGACCGGCAGCTACACGCTCCGCTTCGACTCCGCGCGCGCCCTGATGAAGCTGATCGCCGACATGGTCCCGGCGGGCGACAAGCGCGACACCCTGATGATCCGGCCCTTCCTCATCACCCTGCTGCCGCAGTTCGGGCCCAAGTTCCTGACCGACAGCGAAGAGGTGCGCCGGCACAAGTTGGAGCTGGCCAAGCCGCTGATGGACGCCCACTGGACGCCCGGGGTGGCCCGCCGGCTCAAGGTGCACGAGCGGCTGCGGTTGCACCTCGTGGCCATGCAGCGGCCCGAACTGCTGCTGGACGTCGTGAAGTTCGTCAAGGACAAGAGACAGGCCGCCGCGATCCTGGAGAAGCGCGGCACCCGCGTCTACCTCGTCTACCCGCACTTCCGGTCCAAGGCGGCCGGCATCCCCGACCACGTCTACCTTGCCGAAGCCCGCGAGGCCCGGGCCTTCGAGGGCTACCGGGAGGCCGCCGCCAACTCCTTCCTGCGTCGGGCGCTCAGGAAGATCCGGCGGATGCTGCCGAGCGGAGGATTCGGAGCGGCGGCGACCTGAGGGCCCCCGCCGGCCGGGGGAGTCACTGCTTGCCGGACTGCAGCGCCCGGCGCAACGGCCGGCCCACCACGCGGCGGGCGCGCCGGTAGACGGAGGCGCTGGGCGCGGGCACGCCGTCCTGGGCCTTCCTCGCCCGCGCCAGCTCCCGGCGCAACTGGGTGTTGTCCTGCGTCAGTTCGCTCACCCGGTTGTGCAGCCAGCCGAACCGGCTGCTGAGCGAGGCGAGGTCGGTGTCGTTCCAGGGGCGCACACCCGGCGGGAACGACAGCGAGTCCATCTTCTTCTCGAAGGCCGCGCCGCCGTCGCCGTGCGTGAAGGTGTTCTGCAGCCCGTTGCGGTCCAGGAAGCCGGTGAACCGCTCGAAGCGCTCCCGGTGGTTGCCGACCAGAGCGCCGAAGTCGGCCTGCTCGTACAGCCGCGCCGGGTCGGCCGCCTCCGGGTCCTTGGCGACCTGGTCCAGCCGCTGGTGCGGGATCTCGAAGTACCGGCACAGCTCCAGCGTGCGCGAGTCGCCGCACAGCACCGTCGCGGGCGTCCCCGCGAGCAGCGCCGCGATGTTGCCGTGGATGCGCGAACCGAAGGAGAAGTCGAAGGGGCGCTGTGCGAACCGTTGATCGCGATCCGCGACTCGGCGGTCAGTGCGGCACCCGCTTGCGCACGTCGAGTTCGCTGCCGTACAGGAACAGCGACGGGCAGCCGATGACCTCCACGTCCCGGAAGCCCATGTCCCGCAGGTACTGCTCGGTGAACTCGCCGCGCACCCCGATCGAGCTGCTGCGCTCCAGTACCGTCGCGCAGAACTCGCGCACCGTCGGCTCGATGCTCTTCAGCCGCGCCGGGTCGTAACTCACCCCGGTCTGCGCGCCGACGCCGAGGACCACGACCGGGATCCTCAGCCGGGTGATGAGCCGGGTCAGGCGCTTCAGCGCGGTCTCGAAGGACGGCCGGAAGGCGTTGGCGAGCGGCACGACGAAGGCGTCGTACTCCGCTTGATGCGCGCGGCCGCGGCCACCTCGGTCCGTCCGCCGTTCGAGACGACCTCGGTTCCCGGGACCTCGAGGATCTTGTGCGCCGCGTCCTGGAAGACCAGGTTGCCCGCGTTGCAACCAGTACGACCTTTCTGCCGTACGCAAGCGGTGAGCAAGCGGTTACCCACCGCCCGTCCGGAGGCTGGACCGGTGCGCGGCGCACGGCCCCCTTCGCGTAGATTGCCGCACAGCAGCCGGAACCGGGCGAGGGGACAGCAGGCAAGGTGGCAAGGGCAAGGCAGGCCGTGGGCGAGGCCCGCAGGATCGTCGTCAAGGTGGGCTCCTCGTCGCTGACCACCGCCGCGGGCGGCCTGGACGCCGACCGCGTCGACGCGCTGGTCGACGTCCTCGCCAAGGTCCGCAGCGGGGGAGAGAAGGAGATCGTGCTGGTCTCCTCGGGCGCCATCGCCGCGGGCCTCGCACCGCTGGGCCTGCGCCGCCGCCCCAAGGACCTGGCCCGCCAGCAGGCCGCCGCAAGCGTCGGCCAGGGACTGCTCGTCGCCCGCTACACCGCCTCCTTCGCCCGCTACGGCGTGCGCGTCGGACAGGTCCTGCTCACCAGCGACGACATGAGCCGCCGCGCCCACCACCGCAACGCCTCCCGCACCCTGGACAAGTTGCTGGCCATGGGCGCCTTCCCCATCGTCAACGAGAACGACACCGTTGCCACGGACGAGATCCGCTTCGGCGACAACGACCGCCTCGCCGCCCTCGTCGCCCACCTCGTCCACGCCGACCTGCTGGTGCTCCTCTCCGACATCGACGGCGTCTACGACGGCGACCCCAGCAAGCCGGGCACCTCGCGGATAGCGGAGGTGCGCGGGCCCGCCGATCTCGAGGGCATCGAGATCGGCAGCGCGGGCAAGGCCGGCGTCGGCACCGGCGGCATGGTCACCAAGGTCGAGGCCGCCCGGATCGCCGCCGCCGCGGGCATCCCGGTGGTGCTCACCAGCTCCGTCCACGCCGCGGAGGCGCTGGGCGGCGGCGACACCGGCACCTTCTTCCACCCCACCGGCAAGCACTCCGGCGGCCGCCTGCTGTGGCTCCAGCACGCCTCCGCCCCGCAGGGCTCGCTCACCCTGGACGACGGTGCCGTCCGCGCGGTCGTGGAGCGGCGCAAGTCGCTGCTGCCCGCCGGAATCGCCGCCGTGGAGGGCGAGTTCAGCGCCGGCGACCCCGTCGAGCTGCGCGACGGCACCGGCCGCGCGGTGGCCCGCGGGCTCGTCAACTTCGACGCCAAGGAAATCCCCCAGCTGATCGGGCGTTCGACCCGGGAGCTGGCGCGCGAGCTGGGGCCGGCGTACGAACGCGAGGTCGTACACAGGGACGATCTGGTGCTCCTGCACCCGTAAAAACGGGCCGTAACGACGGCCCCCGGTGGGGGACGTTCCGTAAAACCGCCCCGCGGAGCCTTGGGGCCTGCTCAACTTTGTCTCAGGAACACGTTCCCGAGCGCTGCGTGAAGGAGGCCGTCGTGAGACGAGTGCGCCCTGGGGCGGCGGCGTCCCGCGGTGCTCTGACGAGCGTTGCGGCCGGGGGCACCTACGAGGAGCCCAGGGACCTGCCCCGCCTCTGGCACGTCACCCTCAGCGTTTCCGGGCAGGAGGTCCCCCTCAAGGATCTGCGGCGCGCCCTGGAACAGCTGGCCCATGACCACCCCTTCCTGCTGACCAGCAGATACGCGAACGACCACGCGGAGATCCGCTACTGGGAAGAGGCCCGCGACCTGCACGACGCCGCCGCCGTGGCCCTGCGCCTGTGGGGCGAGCACCGCCAGACCGCCGGACTCCCGGCCTGGGAGATCGTCGGCCTTGAGGTCATCGACCGGGAGACCTACCACCAGCGCATCGCCGAGGGCTACGGCCCGCCGCCCGCGACTCCGGTAGGGGTTCATCCCTTCTGAGGTCGTACGGGTGTCTGTGCCCCCTTGATCCCGTCTCGGGGTGTGGAACGAGCGATGGACGGCCCCGTCCGGCGCACTACCCTTCCCTCATGACCACGCTCTCGCCTTACGACTCCATGTCCCCGGTCACCCAGGCCGCCTACCGGGCCAAGGCCGCCGCCGCCGACCTCGCGCCGCTCCCGCGCGCCGTGAAGGACGACGCGCTGCTCGCCATCGCGGACGCCCTGGAGGTCCGGACCGGCGAGATCGTCGAGGCCAACGCCAAGGACGTGGCCAAGGCTCGGGAGAACGGCACCAGCGAGGCCATCGTCGACCGGCTCACCCTCACCCCCGAGCGGGTCCGCGCCATCGCCTCCGACGTCCGCGACGTCGCGAAGCTGCCCGACCCGGTCGGCGAGGTCGTCCGCGGCTCCACCCTCCCCAACGGCATCGACCTGCGCCAGGTCCGCGTCCCGCTGGGCGTGGTCGGCATCATCTACGAGGCCCGCCCGAACGTCACCGTCGACGCCGCCGCCCTCTGCCTGAAGTCCGGCAACGCCGTCCTGCTGCGCGGCTCGGCTTCCGCCTACGAGTCCAACAGCGCCCTCGTCCGGGTGATCCGGGACGCCGTCGGCGGCGCCGGGCTGCCCGCCGACGCCGTCCAGCTGGTGCCCGGTGAGAGCCGCGACTCGGTGCGCGAGCTGATGCGCGCCCGGGGCCTCGTCGACGTGCTCATCCCGCGCGGCGGCGCCTCCCTGATCCAGACCGTGGTCAACGAGTCCACCGTCCCCGTCATCGAGACCGGCACCGGCAACTGCCACGTCTACGTCGACGCCCGGGCCGACATCGACATGGCGATCGAGATCCTCATCAACTCCAAGGCCCAGCGGGTCAGCGTCTGCAACGCGGCCGAGACCCTCCTGGTCCACCAGGACATCGCCCCCGAGTTCCTGCCGCGCGCCCTCGACGCCCTCGCCGAGGCCGGCGTCACCGTCCACGCCGACGAGCGCGTCATGGCCTACGCCAAGGACTCCAAGGCCACCGTGGTCGAGGCCACCCCGGAGGACTGGGAGACCGAGTACCTCTCGTACGACATCGCCGCCGCCGTCGTCGACTCGCTGGACAAGGCCGTCGAGCACATCCGGCTGTGGACCTCCGGCCACACCGAGGCGATCGTCACCACCTCCCAGCAGGCCGCCCGCCGCTTCACCCAGCTGGTCGACTCCACCACCGTCGCCGTGAACACCTCCACCCGGTTCACCGACGGCGGCCAGTTCGGCTTCGGCGCCGAGATCGGCATCTCCACCCAGAAGCTGCACGCCCGCGGCCCGATGGGCCTGCCGGAACTGACCAGCACGAAGTACATCGTCACCGGCGACGGTCACGTGCGCCGCTGACGGCGCTGGCGAAAAGGCGTCTCAGCAGGCGGATGAATTTCCATACCGTCTGCCCAAATTGACCCCCCAGGTCTACTCTGGATCCGTGCCGGAGGACGTGGGGGGCACGCCGTTCCCTGACGGCTGGGAGCCCGACGACGACCACGACCACGGGGTGTCGGACGAAGAGTTCGCCTCCGTGGTCTTCGATGAGGCCTTCGTGCAGGCGGCCGTGGTGCACGAGCCGACCGCCGTGGAACGCCTCCTGGCCGCCGCGCAGGCAAGAGCCGAGGCCTCCGAGGCAGAAGCCCGCCGCGCCCACGCCAGAGGCGAGCGCTACGACGACGCGTACGGCCCCGAGGGTACCGATTTCGGTCATGATCGGGACGACGAACTGGACGACACCTACGTCCTCGGCGACGGCCGCGGCTTCTTCGGGACGCACGGCAAGCAGGTCCGCTGGCACCGTCCCGTCGCCTGGGTGCTCGCCCTCGTGATGGGCATCGGCATGGTCGCGCTGGCCTTCGCCGCCGTCTACCGGGGCGCCTCCTCGAACACCCGCGACCGGGTGCCGTCCCCCGCCGCGACCGGCCTGGAACAGGGCGCGGCATCGCCCCCCTCGGCCTCCGCCGACTCCAACCCGCCGGCCGTCTCGGCCTTCCCGCGGACCCCTTGAACTCCCGTACCGGCACCTGTTGAGAACCTGTCAGAAGTTGTCGCGTAGCGGGGCGTTTACCCGAGGCCCACGAGACCTACTCTGAAAGTATGGGCGGGCCTGGAGACCCACCTGAGGGGACACCCGAGGGCGGCCCCGGAGGTGGAGAGGACGAGTACCGATCCGTCGTCTTCGACGAGTCGTTCGTTCGCGCTGCCCGCCTCCAGGAGTACTCCGCACAGGAGCGCATGGGCGACCACGCGCCCGCCGTGCGCCGCCGCCCGCACCTGCGCCGGGGACTGACCCGGCAGCTCCTGGTTCTCGTCCTGCTGCTCGCCGTCGCCTTCGGCACCGCGATCTACATGGGCGTCCGTCACCCGTACGGCTCACCGCAGGCCCGGCGCTCCGCCGAGGCCCTGCGGATGACCGTCATCCCGCTCGCACCCCAGGGCAAGGTGCCCGGTGGTGCCGACGCCGAGCTGCTCTACGCGCACAGTCCCGCCCGCCAGTTCGAGGTCGGCGCCGCCGGGATCCCGCTGCCGGCCACCCGCAGCACCCCGCACTTCTCCGACAGCCAGGTCACGGCCGCCCTGAGCATCGCCAGGACCTACCTGGTCCGCTCCTCCCTCGACCCCGACGTGCTCACCGGCCGCCAGTCCCGCCCGGCCCGGGCCCTCCTCGACTCCGAGCAGCTCGACCAGTTCGACCAGAGCTTCGACCACCCCGCGGCGGACGGCCGCCACGCCCCCACCGGCTGGCTGGTCCGCCTCGACCCCTCCCGCGCGCAACTGGCCGACGACCGGATCCGCGTCCAGGGCACCCTGCAGGCCGACGAGACCGACGCGGCCACGCTCGAGGTCAGCGCCGACACGATCTTCGTCTACGCCCTGCGCCGGACCGGCGCCGCCGCCGACGCGCCCGTGTCGCTGTTCACGGTCCGCCGTGAGATGACCTTCCACTTCGACAGTGACGCACTGCGCGTGGGCCAGCTCCAGCTGGTCACCTCCTACGCCCAGGCCGGCCCCATGTCCTGCGCGGAGGACGCGACCTCCTACCTCCACCCCCTGCTGGCCGGGGAGACCGCGAGGGCGGGCGGGCCGGCGGGGACCGACCCCTATGCGACGGACAGTGCCACCGCGCTGTGCGGGACGCTGGCCGCCGGGGCTCAGCCGACGGGGTGAGGGTGCGTTGTCAGGGAGTTGCGGTCACTCCTCGTCCTGCGGCGGGGTGTCGGCCGGCGCGTCCTTCGGCGGAGCCGGGCTCTTGAAGCCGTCGAAGCCCCGGCGGACTCGGCCGCCCAGGCCCGCCGTGCCGCCCGCCAGGTCCGTGACCAGTTTCATCAGCGGGTCCTTGGAGGTCTTCACGTCGTCCTTGTAGCTCGCGGCGGACTCGCGGAAGGAGTCGCTGACCGAGGTGTCCTTGTCCTCGGCGCGCCGCGGGTAGTGGCCGTCCATGATCCGCTGGTAGTCCCGGGACTCGGACCACTTCTTCAGCTCGGCCGCCCGGATGGCGGCGAAGGGGTGCGAGCGGGGGAGCACGTTGAGGATCTTCAGCACGGAGTCGCGCAGATCGCCTCCCGCCTCGTACTCCTCGGCCTGCTCCAGGAACGCGTCCACGTTCATCTCGTGCAGGTGGTTGCCGCCCGCGATCTTCATCAGGCCGCGCATGGAGGCCTTCGGGTCTTGCCCCACCAGCAGCCCGGCCCGGTCCGAGGACAGCTCCGACTTGCGGAACCACTCCCGCAGCGCCGTCACGAGCGCCATGATCGCGAAGTTGCCCAGGGGTATCCAGGCGACCTTCAGCGCCAGGGTGGTGAGGAACAGCAGGATCGTGCGGTACACCGCGTGCCCGGACAGGGCGTGGCCCACCTCGTGCCCGACGACCGCCCGCATCTCCTCCTCGTCGAGCAGCTCGACCAGCCCCGTGGTGACCACGATGATCGGCTCGTCCAGGCCGATGCACATCGCGTTCGGCTGCGGGTCCTGGTTGACGTACATCGGCGGGACCTTCTCCAGGTCCAGGATGTAACAGGCGTCCAGCAGCATGTCGTGCAGATGCTTGAACTGCCGCTCGGAGACGCGCACCGAGTCGGACAGGAACAGCAGCCGCAGGCTCCGCTCCGGAAGCAGCCCGCTGAGCGCCTTGAACACCGTGTCGAAACCGCTCAGCTTGCGCAGCGCCACCAGGGCCGACCGGTCGGCCGGGTGCTCGTACGCGCGCGAGGAGATCCCGGGGAAGCGCCTGCGCTGCCTGCTCGGCACGCGCTCGTGCCCCGTCTGCTCGCGGCCGTCGTCGGACATGTCATCCCCCATGTGCGTATGAGTGCCTCACTGTGCCCCCGAGGCAGGAGCCAGCCTAGGCGGAGATACCGTGGACGGGCAGTGCAGCCGAAGGAGTCCACGTCATGGAGCACCACCCCGCAGCCGCCTGGCTGACCGAGGCCGCCGGCGGTGCCGTCCAGCAGCATGGGTCGGGGAATCTGCTCCGGGTCGTCCTGATCGTGATGGTCTTCGGCTGCGCACTGACCGCGTGGTTCCTGCTGCGCGGCTACAAGCGGAAGGACGACTGACCGCCGGCGAAAGTTCCCTCGCCGACGGCCGAACCGCGCCCGCGCCCGCACCAACGGCGGAGTCGGGGTGATCGCCGCCGGGCCGCCCGCTTACGATGAGCCGACGTCTTTATCCCGCCCACACGCGATAGGTCCTGCCGAAGATGAGCTTCCACAGCGCCGCAGCCCAGTTGGTCACCCTCGCCGCCGGGGGCGAGGAGCACGGCGGCAACCACGACAGCCTGAACCCCGCCGTCACCGGCGGCAGTGCCCTCGTCATCCTGCTTCTGCTCCTGTGGATCACCACCCGCTTCAACCGGGACCGCTGACCCGGGACCCCGTCCCCCGCCGGGGCCCTCAGGTGGGGCCGGTAGGGTCTGCACGCATGGGAGAGCAGGACATGCCTACCGGCCCGGCGCACGAGACGGCCGCACCCGCGGCCGCCGACGCCATCCAGCACGCCGGAACGGCGGCAGGCACGGTGAAGACCCCGGCCCACGGCCCGGGCAGCGGCCCCGCCCACTCGGGCAAGCGCCGCCTCGGCGTCATGGGCGGAACGTTCGACCCGATCCACCACGGACACCTGGTGGCGGCCAGCGAGGTCGCGGCGCAGTTCCAGCTGGACGAGGTGGTGTTCGTACCCACCGGCCAGCCGTGGCAGAAGACCCACCGCAAGGTCTCCCCGGCCGAGGACCGCTACCTGATGACGGTCATCGCGACCGCCGAGAACCCGCAGTTCTCCGTCAGCCGCATCGACATCGACCGCGGCGGCCCCACCTACACCGTGGACACCCTGCGCGACCTGCGGGCCCTCAACCCCGCCACGGACCTCTTCTTCATCACCGGCGCCGACGCCCTCGCCCAGCTGCTGACCTGGCGCGACTCGGAGGAGCTGTTCTCCCTGGCGCACTTCATCGGCGTCACCCGGCCCGGCCACCACCTGACCGATCCCGGCCTGCCGGAGGGCGGTGTCACACTCGTCGAGGTGCCCGCGCTCGCCATCTCCTCGACGGACTGCCGTGCGCGAGTCGCCAAGGGCGAGCCCATCTGGTACATGGTGCCGGACGGAGTCGTGCGCTACATCGACAAGCGCGAGCTGTACCGCGGCGAGTGAGCCGAGAGGGGCACCGGTGAACGACCGATACGACGCGGGGTACGGAGACGGCCAGTACGAACTCGTCGGTTACGACGAGTACGGCCGGCCGGTGTACCAGCAGGTCCCGGCACAGCCGTCTCCGCAGCAGCCCTACGACCCGTACGCCCAGCAGGGCTACGGCTACGACCCGTACGCCACCGGGCAGCAGCCGGCTCAGCCCTACGGCACCGGCAACGAGCGCCCCGCCCCGTCCTACGACGCGTACGACACCGGCCGCCAGACGCCGGCCCAGCCCGGCTCCTCCTACGACACCTACGGCGGCGGCAGGGGCGCGGCGAACGCGTACGACCCGTACGGGCAGACCGCGACCAGCGGGCAGCACCCGCGCGTCGCCGAGCAGACCGCCTACATCCCGCAGCAGGCCGGCCCGGCCGGCGAGCCGGAGCCCCAGGCCGAACGCGAGTACCACACCGGGCAGTTCGCCTTCGTCGAGGAGCCGAGCGACGACTCCGAAGACGTCATCGACTGGCTGAAGTTCACCGAGAACCGCACCGAGCGCCGCGAGGAGGCCCGCCGCCGCGCCCGCAGCCGGATCGTCGCCCTGTTCGTCGTCCTCGCCCTCGTCGCCGTCGGCGGTGTCGGCTACCTCTGGTACGCCGGAAAGCTGCCCGGCCTGTCCTCCTCCGGCTCCAAGTCGGGCACGGCGACGCCGGCGGCCGCCCAGAAACGTGACGTGATCGTCGTCCACCTGCACATCACCGGCAAGGGCGGCACCTCCACGGCGCTGCTGGTCGACAACACCACCACCGAGCAGGGCACGACCGTCCTGCTGCCCAACTCCCTCGCGCTCGCCGGCGACGACGGCAGCACCACGACCCTCGCCAAGTCGGTCGACGACGACGGCGCCTCCGGCACCCGCGACCAGCTCGACACCGTCCTCGGCACCAACATCCAGGGCACCTGGCGCCTGGACACCCCGTACCTGCAGAACCTCGTCGACCTGGTCGGCAACATCGACATCGACACCGACACCGACGTACCCGACCCGGACGCCAAGAAGAAGGGCACCGCGCCGCTGGTCCACAAGGGCAAGGCCCAGACCCTCAGCGGCAAGGCGGCCGTGGCCTACGCCACCTACCGCGCCTCCGGCGAGGCCCAGAACGCCCAGCTGGAGCGGTTCGGACAGGTCATGCAGGGCGTGCTGCGCAAGATCTCCTCGGATGCGCAGGGCGCCACGGTCACCGTGCAGACCCTCGCGCAGATCCTCGACCCGCCGCTGACCGACAAGGACCTCGGCGCCTTCCTGGCCAAGCTCGCCGACCTCGCCAAGGGCGGCGACTACAGGACGGCCCTGCTGCCCGTGCAGTCCGACGGCACGCTGAGCGCCCGGACCAGCGACAGTGTGGTGAAGAACATCCTCGGCGGCACCGCCAAGAGCCCCGACGCCGGCTCCGCGGTCCGGGTCTCCGTCCAGAACGCCACCGGTGTGAAGGACAACACCGAGAAGGCCCGCGTGGTCCTCCTCAACGGCGGCTTCACCTTCCTGGAGGGCGGCACCGCCTCCGCCGCCCGGACCACCTCGCAGGTGCTCTACGCCGACGCCGCCGACAAGGCGAACGCCGCGGAGGTCGCCAAGACCCTGGGCCTGCCCGCCGGCTCCGTGACCAAGGGCACCGTCTCCTCCGGCGCCGACGTCTCGGTCGTCCTGGGCAGCAACTACCGGCCCTGACCACCGGCCCGCCTCTGACAGCGGCCGGGGCACCCCGTGTGATCCGTTAATCACATGGGGTGCGCCCGGCGGTCCGTGAGACCCTTGGTGTCAAGTGACCCCTTGACGGAAAGCCATGTAGTGACCGCCACTGATCGTTCCCTTGAGCTCATCAACACCGCCGCCCAGGCGGCGGCCGACAAGCTCGCCCACGACGTCATCGCCTACGACGTCAGCGACGTGCTCTCGATCACGGACGCCTTCCTGCTGGCCTCCGCGCCGAACGACCGCCAGGTCAGGGCGATCGTCGACGAGATCGAGGAGCGCCTGCAGAAGGAACTCGGCGCCAAGCCGGTACGCCGCGAGGGCGACCGCGAGTCCCGCTGGATCCTGCTCGACTACGTCGACATCGTCGTCCACGTCCAGCACAGCGAGGAGCGCGTCTTCTACGCCCTGGAGCGGCTGTGGAAGGACTGCCCCGAGCTCGAGCTGCCCGCCGACGCCAAGGCCACCCGCGGCAAGGCCGAGGAGCACGCCAAGCTGCAGGCCGCCGAGGTCGCCGACGAGCCGGGCGGGGAGTGGTGATGACCGCCACCGCCGAGGTGAGCGACCGCAAGGACCGGGGCCGCCGCATCATCCTGTGGCGGCACGGCCAGACCTCGTGGAACGTGGAGCGCCGCTTCCAGGGCACCACGGACGTCGAGCTGACCGAGACCGGCCTCGGCCAGGCCCGCCGGGCCGCCCGGCTGCTCGCCTCCCTGGGCCCCGACGCGATCGTCTCCTCGGACCTGCAGCGGGCCGCGAAGACGGCCGCCGAGCTGGCCACCCTCACCGGCCTCGACATCGTCCGCGAGGAGGGCCTGCGGGAGACCTACGCGGGCGTCTGGCAGGGCCTGACGCACGAGGAGATCATCGCCCGGTACGGCGAGCAGTACGCCGCCTGGAAGCGCGGCGAGGCGGTCCGCCGCGGCGGTGGCGAACTGGAGACCGAGGTCGCCGACCGCGCCGCCCCCGTCGTGCTGCGGCACGCCGAGAAGCTGCCCGAGGACGGCACCCTGGTGGTGGTCAGCCACGGCGGCACGATCCGCACCACCATCGGCCGGCTCCTCGGCCTGGAGGCCCAGTACTGGGAGAGCCTCGGCGGCCTCTCCAACTGCTGCTGGTCCGTGCTCGGCGAAGGCGCCCGCGGCTGGCGGCTGCTGGAGCACAACGCGGGCACCCTCCCGGAGCCCGTCCTCGGCGACGACGACTGACCCCTGACCCCGGATTTCACTTTCCGGCAGGTCACAGGCTAGAGTTCTTCTTGTTCGCCCCGCTGAGCGGGGCGGATAAGACATGCGGCTCCGCCGCGTGGCACCAGGGGCTATAGCTCAGTTGGTAGAGCGCCTGCATGGCATGCAGGAGGTCAGGAGTTCAATTCTCCTTAGCTCCACAGTGACGAAGATCCCGTCCCTCCAAGGGGCGGGATCTTCTGCTACTTCCGGGCAGTACTTTCCTGGCAGATGACCACCTCAGGCTTGAGTCACTCGTGGCCCTGCGCTCGTATCCCTCCGTGGAGGCGCCCGCGCCGAGACCCGTGTCCGGACTGGTACTGAGGCGTCGCTGACCGTATTGGTCCGGCCGTGGCAGAATCAAACGGCCGGAAGGGGACGCGGCCCGACGGGAGGAGTAGCGATGCCTGCGAGCATCCTTGAGGAGGGCGGCCACCTCCTCGGTGCGGCGTTGATACGGGACACGGCAACCCGGCTCAGCTGCCCTTCCTGCGGTTCCGCGCGTGTCGCCCAGGTTCTCGGGGACAACGGCGGAATCTCCTACGTGTGCACGGCCTGCGGCCACAGCTGGAGCTGATCGATGGGTGCACACAGGCGAAGGTGCGACTGGTGCGGCAGCGGTACGCCGATCGTCCGGGACATGGAACCGATCAACCCCGACTACCAGTACTGGTGCGAGGAATGCGCGCGGGCGCTGATCATAAAAGGCGACCCGATCGAGACCTACCGCGAGCTGGAGGGCGAGCCGATCTACGGCCGGCTGCTCGAGGAGCACTGCACGCTCAAGAGGTTCTACTCCTTCGTGACCGCCTGACGCGCCGCTGACCGCGGCCGCGGGCTCGGCAACGATGTCCGGGCCAGCGCGAGGAACAGTGCGACGGACCCTCCGTAGAGAGCCGACAGTGTCAACTGGATGCCCGTCTGATGCAGTTCGGGCCGTCCCGGGCCGTGCGGCACCCACCACGGGGCGTACGAGCAGAAGACCAGCGCCGTGCCCAGGGCGGCCGCCCGGTGTCCGCGCGTCCACAGCAGCAGCACCACGGGCACGCACCACACCCAGTGGTGCGTCCACGACACCGGACTGATCAGCAGTGCCGTGACCGCGCAGGTGCACACCGCCCAGGGCCGCATCCCCCGCAACTCCGCCGTCACCGCCGTCGCGAGCCCCAGGACGGCCGCCACGGCCGCGGCGGCGACCCAGAGGGCCCCCGGGTCGGGTGTGTGCAGCAGACGGGCCAGAACGCCGCGCAGGGCCTGGTTCGCGGTGTCCTCGACGTGCCCGGCCCGGTCCGCGCGGAACACCGTGTCCGTCCAGAACCGCCACGAGTCGTACGGCAGCGCGGCCGCCGCGAGCAGCGTCGCCCCGGCGAACGCGGCGGCGGCCCCGCGCGCGTGCCGCAGCCAGGGCCGGCCCTCCCCGCCCCCGAGCCGGGCCACGACACCCGTGGCGAGCAGGAACGCCGGGAACAGCGCGGGGGTCAGCTTGACCGCTGCGGCGAGCCCGAGCCCCGCCCCGGCCAGACGGCCGTACCCACTGGCGGGGCGACGGGTCAGATCCCACAGCACCAGGGCGGCCAGCAGCAGGTTGACCTGGCCGTAGCGCAGCGTCGTCCACACCGGCTCGCACCAGACGGCCACCGCCGCGACCCAGCAGACGCTCTCCGCGCGCGCGTGGCCGACGAGTTTCAGCGACAGCCGTACGAACACCACGAGCAGGGCGAGATTCCCCGCCGTCGCCAACATCCGCAGCGTCAGGGGGTCCGGCAGGGTCAGCGCGGTGAACAGCAGGGCCGCGAACGGCGGGTAGGTGGAGGGCAGGTGCGCGGCGGTCGCCCGCAGCGCGTACAGGTCGCCTCCCGCGCGGACGGCGGCCCCCTCGGCCCGGTACACCATCAGGTCGATCATCGTCACGTGCGCGGCCCGCTGTGCCAGCCAGAACGCCGTGAACGACACCAGGCACGCACCCACGGCCACCGGCACCCGGCGCCGGGCTCCGGCGAACGCGATCAGGGTCACGAAAGCAGACATTAGCTCCCGTACAAGGGCAGAGCGGAAATCGATTTGGTGCTGCACCCCAGGGACCGTGTAATGTTGGCGTCGCCGCCGGGGAAACCGGGCGGAACAAGGCAAGGGGCTATAGCTCAGTTGGTAGAGCGCCTGCATGGCATGCAGGAGGTCAGGAGTTCAATTCTCCTTAGCTCCACAGAAGTCGAAGGCGGACCATCCGAACGGATGGTCCGCCTTCGGCGTGTTCTGCACTATTTCCGAGGCAGGCCGATGGCGGTCACCCGAGCCGGGTGACCGCCATCGGTTTCGCTCAGCGTCCGAGGGCGCGGCGGCCGCGGCCCTGGGACAGGACGGGCAGGTTGCGCGAGGGCGCCTGCCCGCGCGTGTCCTCCTCGATGCGCAGCGCCAGCGCCGGGCAGCGGCGCACCGCGCGCAGTGCCTTCGCCTCCGCGTAGCGCGGCACCTGTGCCTGCGCCACGGTCGGGAAACCGTCCGCGCCCAGTTCGAAGACCTCCGGGAGGATGTCGGCGCACAGACCGTGGCCCCGGCACAGCGTCCAGTCGACGTAGATCTTCTGGCGGCTGGAGCCGCTCTCCTCGGCCTCTGAGCCGCCCGGGATGCCCGCAGGGGCCCTGCCTCCCTCGAAGAGCGGCAGAACGCCCTCCACGGGCCGTCCGCAGCCGTTTCCGAGGACGTGCGCGGCCAGGTCGTCGGTGAACGCCTTGATGGTCGACTCCAGGAACATCGCGGAGCCGTCGGGGTGCGAACACGCCCCGCGCCGCTTCACGTTCTTCGCGACCTGCTTCAGCGCCTCCAGGGCGGCGGGTCCGCCGCCGTTGAGGATGTCCTCCATACCGCGCGCGGCGGCGGGCAGTCCGAGATAGCAGGGACCGCACTGGCCGGCGCTCTCCTCGGCCAGCCACTGGGCCACCCGCAGCGACTCGCCCAGCGGGCAGGTCTCCTGAGTGATCGGCAGGATCGCGCCCGCGCCCAGCGCACCGCCCACCGCGTCCAGGGAGTTGCGGGAGACGATCGCCTCGTTGACCGTGGCCGCGTCGATCCACTTGCCGTGGTAGCCGCCGGTCAGCACGCCCTGCGGCACCGGCGGGGCGCCGGCCAGCTGCAGGACGTAGCGCAGCGGCACGCCCGTCGGGACCTCCAGCACCATCGGGCGGGCGACCGCGCCGGAGACCGTCAGCATGACGGTGCCCGGCTCGTCGTACAGACCGGTGTTGCCGTAGCGCTCGGGGCCGATGCGGGCGGCGATGGCCAGCTGCGCGAACGTCTCCGCGTTCGACAGCAGGGTGGGCGCCCCGCCGACGCCGGACTGCGAGGCGCTGATCTTGCGGCCGGGCGGGATCGCCGGGCCGCCGTCGACCGAGCGGATCAGCGACGCGGCTGCGCCGGTGACCATGCGCACGGGGTTGCGCTGCACCCACGCGCGCAGTGCCGATCTGCGGCTGTTGCTCAGGCCGCGCTCGGCGAGCGCGGCCTCCATGGAGCGCTGGGTGGACTCCCGGGTGACCCCGATCACGAGCGTGCGGGCGCCGAGGGCCTCGGCGCACAGCAGGGCGCCGTCCAGGATGAGGTGCGGGGCACGGTTGATGAGCACCGTGTCCTTGCGGCAGGCCGGCTCGTCCTCACTGCCGTTGACGACGACGACCGGCCGCACCCCCCGCTTGATGGCGGACTCGGCGACCGATCGCAGCTTCTTGTGAAAGGGGAAGCCCGCGCCGCCGCGGCCCTTGAGGTTGATGGCCTCGGCGAGTTGGGCGAGCTTCTCGCCGCTCAGCGGGTCGAGCGGCCCGTGCACCTTCAGATGCATGGGCAGGTCGAGCCGCTCCACAAGGTCGAAGCCCGACGTGAGCTGCGGAAGTCCGACCACGCGGACTTCGGGTACGTCGGGCAGGGCCTCGTTCACCTATAGCCTCCGGAAGGCGTGTTCCAAGGTTCGCCCGAACCCGGCGTCTCGTACGAGGTGCCGGGGTTTGGTTCTGTGGCGGGACCGCTGTTGAACGTGTCACCCGAGTTGTACGTGCCATAGAGGTTGTTCGGTTCACCGGTGTCGTACATGTCACTTCCGCCGTATCCACCGGTGCCCGAATTGCCGTAGACCGGGATGGTGTATCCCGTGTCCTGGAGCGGGTCGTACGCCGACGGCGGGGCCTCGCCGACCGGCGGCGGGGACGGGATCGGCCAGTTCCCCGAGGTGCTGGACGGGCCGTCCACGCGCGGCATCGCCTCCGTGGCCTGCAGATCCAGCGGCAGGTCCATGCGTGTGGTCTGGCCGGCCGCGTACGACTGCTGCTGGGGTCCCGGAGTGGACACCGCGCGGTAGGCCGCCGCGAAGCCGGACGCGGGCTCGGGTGCCGGGCTCGCGGGGGTCTGGTACAGCGACGAGGCGGCGGGGGCCGGCCTCTCGGCCGGCGCGGCCTTCGGCTCGCGTCGGCCCTCGAAGCCCTGCGGGCCGGACTCGGTGACCCGGGAGCGGCTCGCCTCCAGGCCCTCGAGGCCCTGCCGCTCCTCGGTGCCGATGAGTGCGACGATCCGGTCGGCGACCTTGCGCTTGAACGGGCGCGGCGCGGCCCGCAGCGCGAGCGCGGCCATGATGCCGACCAGGCACAACTCGTACGAGATCATGAAGAACGGTTTCGCGGCGCGCCCCGCGAACAGGCCGTGGATCAGCGCCGCGCACAGGGCCGGGTAGGCCAGCATGTGCATGGCGCGCCAGCGCGCCGCCACCGGGGCCGGGGAGGCGAACTGGTTGCGCAGCGCGCCGGTGACACCCACGAAGATCATGAGCAGGGCGGCCAGCGAGCCGAGGCCGATCAGCCCCCCGCTGCCCGCGACGCCGAGGCTGAAGGGGATCAGCGCGGCGATCAGGACGGTGTGTCCCAGAGCCAGCTTGATCGTGATGTGCACCAGGAGGAACGCGATCGAGGCCACCGCGAGCACCCGGTGGATGGCTTGGGCGACGATCCGCTGACGGGTGTTGAGGATGAGCCGGTCCTGCGTGACCAGACCCCAGATCACCGAACAGGTGAGGCTGACGAGCGACAGGACGCCCGCACCGAAGTTCAGGAAGTCCTGGAGCCAGCCGCCTCCGTACACCACAACCACGGGTATGAGCAGCAGGACGACAGCAGTCGCCACCCCATAGGCCGACCGGCCCGGTTTGGGGAGTGAGCTGTTACTACGACGAGGGTTCATGGGGGCAACTCCGAGCAGTTTCGGGAAGGCGGTCCCGCTGCCGAACTCTAGGTGGCGCCATACCGATCAGTACGAGGTTTGAGTTATTGCGTTGTTATCAAAGGACAATGTGACCGTGCCGATGCCCTTTAGTGGGTGTTACGCGAAGTAATCTTTGACCTTCGTTCAGTTCTGGTCGGGTTCGTGGCATGTCCACATGGCATACGGACGTTCGTCGCCGCTTGCTCAAGGGCTGCGGTACCCTAGCGCCATGCGTGCCGTACGCCTTCTGCTTAGCGGGCCGCGCTGATCAGTACCGACCCCCGGTCGAGCCGGGCGGGTCGGCATCGGCGCGGCGTCCCCTCCTGTGCGAGGGGTTTTTTCGTTTCTCAAGGACACAGCCGCAGGCAGAGACGATCGATGGAGCTTTGAGGATCATGAGCGAGACGAACCCCGCTGCCCCCGCCGAGGTGGCCGCGCCGCACCGCTACACGGCCGCCCTGGCTGCCGAGATCGAGGCACGCTGGCAGGACTTCTGGGACGTCGACGGCACCTACGCGGCGCCGAACCCGAAGGGCGACCTGGCCGGCGACCCCGAGCTGGTCGCCAAGCCCAAGAAGTTCATCATGGACATGTTCCCGTACCCCTCGGGTACGGGCCTGCACGTCGGTCACCCCCTGGGCTACATCGCCACCGATGTCTACGCCCGCTTCCAGCGCATGACCGGCCACAACGTCCTGCACACCCTGGGCTTCGACGCCTTCGGCCTGCCCGCCGAGCAGCACGCCGTGGCGACCGGCGAGCACCCCCGCGTCACCACCGAGGCGGCCATCAACAACATGAAGTCCCAGCTGCGCCGGCTGGGCCTGGGCCACGACAAGCGCCGGTCGTTCGCCACGATCGACCCGGACTACTACAAGTGGACCCAGTGGATCTTCCTGCAGATCTTCAACTCCTGGTACGACGACGAGGCCCGCAAGGCCCGCCCGATCGCCGAGCTGATCGCCCAGTTCGAGTCCGGTGAGCGCGCCGTACCGGGCGACCACGGGCGCGGTTGGAACCAGCTGACCGCCACCGAGCGCGCCGACGTCCTGGGCGAGTACCGCCTGGCCTACGCCTCCGACTCGCCCGTCAACTGGTGCCCCGGCCTGGGCACCGTGCTGGCCAACGAGGAGGTCACCGCCGACGGCCGCTCCGAGCGCGGCAACTACCCGGTCTTCAAGGCCAAGCTGCGCCAGTGGAACATGCGCATCACCGCCTATGCGGACCGGCTGCTGGAGGACCTGGCGGAGCTGGACTGGCCCGAGGCCATCAAGCTGCAGCAGCGCAACTGGATCGGCCGCAGCGAGGGCGCCCGCGTCGACTTCCCGATCGACGGCGAGCGCATCACGGTCTTCACCACCCGCCCGGACACCCTGTTCGGCGCGACCTACATGGTGCTGGCCCCCGAGCACCCGCTGGTCGACAAGTTCACCCCGGCCGCCTGGCCGGAGGGCACCCACGACGTGTGGACCGGCGGCCACGCCACCCCGGCCGAGGCCGTCGCCGCCTACCGCGCGCAGGCCGCCTCGAAGTCCGACGTCGAGCGCCAGGCCGAGGCCAAGGACAAGACCGGCGTCTTCGTCGGCGCGTACGCGACCAACCCGGTCAACGGCGACCGGATCCCGGTCTTCATCGCCGACTACGTCCTGATGGGCTACGGCACCGGCGCGATCATGGCCGTCCCGGCGGGCGACCAGCGCGACTTCGAGTTCGCGCGCGCCTTCGAGCTGCCGATCCACTGCATCGTCGAGCCGACCGACGGCCGGGGCACCGACACCTCGACGTGGGAGGACGCCTTCGGGTCGTACGACGCGAAGATCATCAACTCCGCCAACGACGAGATCTCCCTGGACGGCCTGCCCGTCGCCGAGGCCAAGGCGCGCGTCACCGAGTGGCTGGCGCGCAAGGGCATCGGCGAGGGCACCGTCAACTTCCGCCTGCGCGACTGGCTGTTCAGCCGCCAGCGCTACTGGGGCGAGCCCTTCCCGATCGTCTACGACGAGGACGGCATCGCCCACGCGCTGCCCGAGTCGATGCTGCCGCTGGAGCTGCCGGAGGTCGAGGACTACTCGCCGCGCACCTTCGACCCGGACGACGCCGACACCCAGCCCGAGACGCCGCTGTCGCGCAACGAGGAGTGGGTCAACGTCACCCTGGACCTGGGCGACGGGCCGAAGAAGTACCGCCGCGAGACCAACACCATGCCCAACTGGGCCGGTTCCTGCTGGTACGAGCTGCGCTACCTGGACCCGCACAACGGCGAGAAGCTGGTCGACCCCGACATCGAGCAGTACTGGATGGGCCCGCGCGAGGGCCAGCCGCACGGCGGTGTCGACCTGTACGTCGGCGGCGCCGAGCACGCCGTGCTGCACCTGCTGTACGCGCGCTTCTGGTCCAAGGTCCTGTACGACCTGGGGTACGTCTCCTCCGCTGAGCCGTTCCACAAGCTGTTCAACCAGGGCATGATCCAGGCCTTCGTCTACCGCGACAGCCGCGGCATCGCCGTGCCGGCCGCCGAGGTGGAGGAGCGCGACGGCGCGCACTACTACGAGGGCGAGCGGGTCACCCGGCTGCTGGGCAAGATGGGCAAGTCCCTGAAGAACGCGGTGACTCCGGACGAGATCGCCGCCGAGTACGGCGCGGACACGCTGCGCCTGTACGAGATGGCGATGGGCCCGCTGGACGTCTCCCGGCCCTGGGACACGCGTGCGGTGGTCGGCCAGTTCCGGCTGCTGCAGCGGCTGTGGCGCAACATCGTCGACGAGAACACCGGCGAGGTCACCGTCACCGACGCCGAGCCCGACGAGGACACGCTGCGTGCCCTGCACAAGGCGATCGACGGCGTGCGCCAGGACCTGGAGGGCCTGCGCTTCAACACCGCCATCGCCAAGGTCACCGAGCTGAACAACCACCTGACCAAGGGCGGTGGCGCCCTGCCGCGGTCGGTCGCCGAGCCGCTGGTCCTGCTGGTCGCCCCGCTGTCCCCGCACATCGCCGAGGAGCTGTGGCGCAAGCTGGGCCACACCGACTCGGTCGTCCACCAGGACTTCCCGGTCGCCGACCCGCGGTACGTGGTGGACGAGACCGTGACCTGCGTGGTCCAGATCAAGGGCAAGGTCAAGGCCCGCCTGGAGGTGCCGCCGGCCATCTCCGAGGAGGAGCTGGAGAAGGTGGCGCTGTCCGACGAGAAGGTCGTCGCGGCGCTGGACGGCGCGGGCATCCGCAAGGTGATCGTGCGGGCGCCGAAGCTGGTCAACATCGTTACGGCCTGAGACGACGTCTGAGCGGACATCCCAGTACCGGAACACCCGGGGTCCCGGGCGCCGGGGGAATCCGGCGTCGGGGTAGTCCCCTACGGGCAGGTTCGGGGTTTTTCTGGAACTCCGGGCCTGCCCGCTGCGTTTACCGTGGAGAACACAGCGGCTGTGCCGCATCCGGCGGAGGAGAAGCGTCATGGAAGCAGTGATCACCGTGTTCGCCCTGCTCTTCCTGCTCTTCGTCGGCCTCGGCGCCTTCGTCACGATCAAGGCGTTCGGCGCCGCCAAGCGCGGAGTGGACCGTACGATCGCGCAGGCCAGACGCACGGTCGAGGACCACACGCTGCGTGCCAAGTCCTTCGCCCAGGTCGGCCCGGCCGGGGAGATCGCCCAGCTGCGGCTCACGCTGCGCACCTCGATGCGCGCCACCCAGGAAGCCCTGCACGCGGGCGTGCCCGAGGACGAGTCGCTGAAGGAGTCCCTCGGCCTCTTCGAGCGGCTCAGCGTGCACGGCCGTGAGCTGGACGCCGACCTCAAGCGTCTGGAGTCCGAGCCGGACCGGGCCACGCTCGCCGCACGGCTGCCCGAGCTGCGCGGCCGCACCGAGCGCATCACCAAGTCCGCCGACTCCCTGCGCTGGGCCGCCCGCGACCGGGCCAGCCGCTTCTCCGAGGACGACCTGGACTCGCTCAGCGCCCAGATCGACGTCGAGGCCGGGGCTCTTCGCCACTGGACGCGGGACGAGCCCACTCCGGCACCCCCGCCGTGGCCCGACGCGCCGGCCGCCGCCGACGGCCCCGAGGCGCAGCAGCAGACCTGGCAGGAAACACCCGGCTCCCGCACCGCCGATGCGCCGGCGGCCCGGGCGATCACCCCGCCGGCACAGCGCCCTTCCTACCCCTGGGAGAAGAAGCCGCGCCCCGAGAGCACCACATGACCGGTCCGCTTCCGGACCGGCAGACAGGGGCTGGGCTGCCGCGCGAGCGCTACGGCAGGTAACCTCCAGCTCATGTCCCGCCATGTCGCTATCGTCACCGATTCAACGGCCTACCTGCCGCCGCGGACGATGGAGCGTCACGGCATCACAGCGGTGCCCCTGACCGTGGTCCTCGGCGACCAGGCGCTCGAAGAGGGCACCGAGATCTCGACCCGTTCCCTGGCCCAGGCGTTGCAGAAGCGGCGCCCGGTCACCACGTCCCGCCCCAGCCCCCAGATGTTCGCAGAGACCTACCGCAGGGTCGCCGAGTCCGGCGTGAGCGGCATCGTCTCCCTGCATCTGTCCGCCGAGCTGTCCGGCACCTACGACGCGGCGGTCCTCGCGGCGCGTGAGGCACCGGTGCCGGTGCGGGTGGTGGACACTGGGATGGTCGCGATGGCGCTGGGCTTCTGCGCGCTCGCCGCGGCCGAGGCCGCGGAGGCCGGCGGCACGGTGGACGAGGCCGTGACGGCGGCCGAGAAGCGGGCCGCGGGCACCTCCGCCTACTTCTACGTCGACACCCTCGACTATCTGCGTCGCGGCGGTCGCATCGGCGCCGCACAGGCCCTGCTCGGTTCCGCACTGGCCGTCAAGCCGCTGCTCCAGCTGGACGGTGGCCGCATCGAACTGCTGGAAAAGGTCCGTACGGCGTCCAAGGCCATCGCCCGCCTCGAGGAGATCGTGGCCGACCGGGCGGGCGGCGCCGAGGTCGACATCGCCGTCCACCATCTCGCCGCCCCCGAGCGGGCCGCCGCCCTCGCCGACCGGCTGCGGGAGCGCGTGCCCGGGCTGTCCGAGCTGCATGTCAGCGAAGTCGGGGCGGTGATCGGAGCGCACACCGGGCCCGGGCTGCTGGGAGCGGTCGTCTCGCCGCGCTGACACCCCCGTTTCCCGGGCTGCTGTCACTCGTGTGAGTGGTGGAGTTCTCCACAACCGGGCGGTAATCCCCGGGAATTGACCAAGATCATCGTGAAGTGGCGAGATGTTCCATCCTCGTCGCATGGCACTTCGATCACGCTCACGCACCGCCACCCCGACCAGCGGACCGGGCCGTGGCCCCACCTCCGACGGGCGCGTCCGCCACCATCCCGCCGACCGTCGCCGCGCCCGTCACCGCGTGCCCGCACCCGCGGATGAGCTGCGCCGCCGCGCGGAACTCCTCTTCGGCGAACGAGCCGTGCAGTGGCGGGACCCGGGGAACGCACCGCCACAGAGGCGGCAGTCGGCGCGTACGGCGATGGCGGTGGGGCCGGCGCCCGGGTTGAGGACGGGGTTGCTCGAATCCGCCGGGGCTCGCCTGCCGACCACCGAGCCGAGGCCGGCTGAAGCGCCCGACGAGCAACTGGCCGACCCGGCAGTTCATTCGGAGCCGACGGAGCCTGTAGTGCCGGGCCTGCGGGAGCGGGCCGGGCTCGCTCTGCGGGAGCGGTTGCCGGTGTGGTTGCAGGTGCGGTGCGGGGTGGAGCGGCGGGGAGTGGTCGCGCTCACCGTGGTGCTCGTGGTGGCCGCCGTGTTCGCCGTCCAGCACTTCTGGGCCGGGCGGACACAGACCGTGAGCCCTCCCCAAGTGGTGCGTGCCGAGACGCCGTTCGCCGGGAAGGAAGAGGACGCGAAGCCCGGTGGCGCCGTGAGCGCCTCGGCGAAGCCGGGCGGGGAGATCGTCGTCGACGTCAGCGGCAAGGTCCGCAGGCCCGGGATCCGGCGGCTGCCGGCCGGCTCGCGGGTGGCGGACGCGCTGCGGGCGGCGGGCGGGGTGCGGCCCGGTGCGAGGACCGAGGGGCTCAACCGGGCCCGCTTCCTGGTGGACGGCGAGCAGGTCCTGGTCGGCGCGACCGCCGGAGCGGCGGCCGGCCCGCCCGGGCCGGGCGGCGGTGCGGCTTCCGGACCGGCGGGGACGGGACCGGCTGCCCCGGTCTCCCTCAACACGGCGACCGCCGACCAGCTCGACACCCTGCCCGGAGTCGGCCCCGTGCTGGCCCAGCACATCATCGACTACCGCACCCGGCACGGCGGCTTCCGCTCGGTGGACGAGCTGCGCCAGGTCAACGGCATCGGCGCCCGCCGCTTCTCCGACCTGCGGACCATGGTGCAGCCATGAGCGCCCCCTCCGAGCAGCCGCCGCCGACCCCGACCGACCTCCGTCTGGTGCCCCCGGCACTCGCGGCCTGGGCGACAGCTGCCCTGGCCCTCGATGCTCCGCCGGGATGGAGTGCCGGCCTCTCTCTCGCCTGTGTGCTCGCCGGAGCAGTCCTGCTGTCGGCCCGGCGGTGGGGGAGACCGGTCGGGGTGTCCGTCCGGTTCGCCTGGGCCCGTGCCCCGGTCGCCGCCGTGCTCCTGTGCGTGGCCGCGGCCGCCGCCTCCGCCGGCCTGCACGGGGCGGATGTGCGACGCGGGCCGGTGCCCGAGCTGGCGCGGCGGTCCGCGACCGTGACCGCCGAGGTCGAGCTGACCGGCGACCCCTGGCTGAGCAGGCCACGGGTGCGGGGTGATCACGCGGCGCCCGTGGCGGTGCTGGTCAGGGCGGAGGTGCGGCGCGTGGCGGAGGGCGACGGGGCCGGGGTACGGACGCGGACTCCGGTGCTGATGGTCGTCGACACCGACGTGCCCGCGCCGCGCGCCCCTCCCACGGGGGACGCGACCGGAGTGCGGGGCACGAGCGGTGCGCGCCCGGGCTGGCTCGGGCTGCTGCCGTCCACCCGGCTGCGGGTGAACGCCCGGCTGGCGCCCGCCCTGACGGGCGGTGACCGGACAGCGGCCGTGCTGCGGGTGCGGAGCGAGCCCGTGCCGGAAGTCGTCGCGGGGCCGAGCGGGCCGCAGCGGCTGGCGGGCCGGCTCAGGGCCGGGTTGCGGGAGGCGACCGAAGGACTGCCGGCGGACGCCCGGGCGCTGCTTCCCGGGCTGGTCGTCGGCGACACCTCCCGGATCACACCCGAACTGGACGACGCCTTCAAGGAGACGGACCTGGCGCACACGCTCGCCGTCTCGGGCAGCAACCTCACGATCCTGCTCGCGTTGCTGATCGGGCCGCCCGGTCTCGCCCAGCGCGTCGAGCGCCGCGGACTCGCCCCGCGCCTGGGGCTATCGCTGCGGGCCACCGCCCTGCTCGCGGGAGCGCTCACGCTCGGCTTCGTGATCGTGTGCCGGCCCGACCCCAGCGTGCTGCGGGCCGCGGCCTGCGGGGCGGTCGCCCTGCTCGCCCTGGCGACGGGGCGCCGCAGATCCCTGGTCCCGGCGCTGGCCACGGCCGTCCTCCTGCTGGTGCTGTACGACCCCTGGCTGGCCCGCAGCTTCGGCTTCCTGCTCTCCGTGCTGGCCACCGGTGCGCTGCTCGTACTGGCGCCCGGCTGGAGCGAGGCGCTGCAGCGGCGCCGGGTGCCGGCCCGGCTCGCCGAGGGACTGGCCGCGGCCGCCGCCGCACAGGCCGTGTGCGCGCCGGTCGTCGCGGTGCTGTCGGCCCGGGTGAGTCTGGTGGCGGTGCCCTGCAACCTGCTGGCCGAGGTGGCGGTCGCGCCGGCCACCGTGCTGGGGTTCGCCGCGCTCGCCACGGCGCCGGTGGCGATGCCGGCGGCCAAGGTGCTGGCCTGGTGCGCCGGTTGGCCCGCCGGATGGATTGCGCAGATCGCCCGGACCGGGGCGGCGTTGCCCGGAGCGGGAGTGGACTGGCCGGGGAGCTGGCCCGGGGCGCTGCTGCTCACGGCGGTCACCGTGGCCGTCGTCGTGGCCGGCCGGCGCCTGCTGCGGCACCCCTGGTGGTGCGGTGCGCTCGGGGTACTGCTTCTTCTGGTGGTGGTGCGCCCGGCGCCGCTGACCCGGGTGATCACGGGCTGGCCGCCGCCGGGTTGGCGGTACGCGATGTGCGACGTCGGGCAGGGCGACGCGACCGTGCTGGCGGCCGGCGAGGGGGCCGGGGTGGTCGTGGACACCGGACCCGACCCCACGCTGGTCGACCACTGCCTGCGGGAGCTGGGCATCACCCGCATCCCCCTGGTCGTCCTGACCCACTTCCACGCCGACCACGTCACGGGGCTGCCCGGTGTCCTGCGGGGCCGCTCGGTGGCCGCGATCGAGACCACGGACTTCGAAGAACCGGCGGAGCAGGCCGAGTTCGTGAGAAGGGAGGCTGCCGAGCGGCACATCCCGCTCACCCGGGCCGTGGCCGGGGAGGAGCGCCGCAGCGGACCGCTGGCCTGGCGGGTGCTGTGGCCACCCGCCGCCCCGGCCCCGGGGCAGGCCTTGGTACCGGAGCCGGATGGACCGAACGACGCCAGTGTCGCCCTGCTCGTCCGGTCCGGCGGACTGCGGATGCTGCTTCTCGGGGACCTCGAACCCCCCGCTCAGCAGGCTCTGTTGCGCTCCCCGGCGGCGGCCCGGCTGGCGGGAGTGGACGTGCTGAAGGTGGCCCATCACGGCTCGGCCTATCAGGACCCGGACCTGATACGGCTGGCGGCCCCGCGGGTGGCGCTCATCTCCTGCGGCGCCGACAACCCCTACGGCCACCCGGCACCGGCGACCGTCGCCGCGCTGCGGGCCGGCGGGGCGGTGGTCCTGCGTACGGACCGGGACGGCGCGCTCGCGGTCGGCGGGGGCGGGACGGACGGGGAGGTGCGGGTGGCGAGAGAGTGAGGAGTGGGTGTTCGACCAGACTGGGTGCATGAACCCAGGACAAGCAGACGCCTACCTCCGCCGCCTCGGGGCCGCCCGCCCGCCGGGCCCCACCACCGAGGCCCTGCGCGAGCTGCACCTGCGCCATCTGCGGACCGTGCCCTTCGAGAACCTGTCCATTCACCTCGGCGAGGAGATCGTGCTGGAGGAGAAGCGGCTGCTGGACAAGGTGGTCGAGGGGCGGCGGGGCGGCTTCTGTTACGAACTCAACGGTCTGTTCGGGGCGTTGCTCGCCGCTCTCGGATACGAGGTCCAGCTGCTGGCGGGGCGGGTGTACGGGGACGAGGGGCGCCTCGGCATCCCGTACGACCATCTCGCGCTGCGGGTGCGGACGGCGGACGGCGGGGACTGGCTCGCCGACGTCGGGTTCGGGGCGCACAGCCACTATCCGCTGGCGTTCGCGGAACGCGGGGAGCAGCCGGATCCCGGCGGGACGTTCCGGGTGGCGGAGGCCGGCCCGGACCTCGCCGGAGTGCTCGGTGGCGGGGGCGACTCGGCCGCGGCCCCGGACCTGGACGTCGTACGGAACGGCAGGCCGCAGTACCGGCTGGAGACGCGGCCCCGCGCGCTCGGGGACTTCGCGGCCGGGGCCTGGTGGCACAGCACCTCGCCGCAGTCGCACTTCACCCGGTCCCTGGTGTGCTCACGGGTGACGGAGGACGGCGGGCGGATCACCCTCAGCGGCCGGGCGTTGACGACGACGGCCCCCGACGGGAAGAAGGAGACGACGGAACTGGGGACGGACGAGGAGGTGCTGGCGGTGTACCGGGACCGGTTCGAGATCGGGGTGAGCCGAGTGCCGGCCGTGCGGACTCGGAACGACCGATAGCGACTGACAACGACTGAATCGGAGGGGCTGACCGGGCCGTCAGGTGTGCGGCGGGTGCCGGAGAATGGGGCGGTGAGCGATGTGAGACACGTGCTGGTGCTGCCCGACCGCGATGCCGCCGAGGAGGCGGCCGAGGCGCTCGGGGAGCGCTTCGCCGTCGACGAGGAGCCCCAGCTCGTCCGGGACGCCCTGGCCGGCGAGGACGACGCGGAGGACGCCCAGTGGCTGCTGGTCCTGCACGACGAGGCCGGACGCCTGGACCCCGCCGAACTGGACGCCTTCGCGGGGGAGTGGGACGGCTGGCGCGAGGAGCCGTGACCCCGGGGCCGGCTGCGGGGACGGTCCGGGACCGGTCGGGGTGCGCGGCCGGTTCGTTGTCAGTGCCGCGTGGGATGCTGTAGGCGATGGCCAGGAAGACTGCGAATGACGACCCTCTCGCCCCGGTGACCCTTGCCGTGGGCCAGGAGGACCTCCTGCTCGACCGTGCCGTGCAGGAGGTGGTGGCCGCCGCAAAGGCCGCCGACGCCGACACGGACGTACGGGACCTGACCCCGGACCAGTTGCAGCCCGGCACGCTCGCCGAGCTGACGAGTCCCTCGCTCTTCGCCGAGCGCAAGGTCGTGGTCGTGCGCAACGCCCAGGATCTCTCGGCCGACACGGTCAAGGACGTGAAGGCGTACCTCGGGGCGCCCGCGGAGGAGATCACCCTCGTGCTGCTGCATGCGGGCGGTGTGAAGGGCAAGGGCCTGCTGGACGCCGCACGCAAGGCCGGGGCGCGGGAGGTGGCCTGCCCGAAGATGACCAAGCCGGCGGACCGGCTGGCGTTCGTGCGGGGCGAGTTCCGGGGGTTCGGGCGGTCGGCCACGCCCGAGGCGTGCCAGGCGCTGGTCGACGCGATCGGCAGCGACCTGCGCGAGCTGGCCTCGGCGGTGGCGCAGCTCGTCGCCGACGTGGAGGGGACGATCGACGAGGCCGTCGTCGGGCGGTACTACACCGGGCGGGCCGAGGCTTCCAGCTTCACGGTCGCCGACCGGGCGGTGGAGGGCCGTACGGCGGAGGCGCTGGAGGCGCTGCGGTGGTCGCTGGCCACCGGGGTGGCTCCGGTGATGATCACCAGCGCGCTGGCCCAGGGGGTGCGGGCGATCGGGAAGCTGTCGTCGGCACGCGGCGGCCGGCCCGCCGATCTCGCCCGCGAGCTGGGCATGCCGCCGTGGAAGATCGACCGTGTGCGCCAGCAGATGCGGGGCTGGACGCCCGACGGGGTGGCGGTGGCGCTCCGGGCGGTCGCCGAGGCCGACGCGGGCGTGAAGGGCGGCGGTGACGACCCCGAGTACGCGCTGGAGAAGGCGGTCGTGACGATCGCCCGCGCCGCGCGGTCCAGAGGGCGGGGCTGAGCCTTGGGGCCGGAGCGCTGATCCAGTCGCCCGGTGGCCGGCGGCGAGGAGAATCGGAGCTGTCAGCCGTACATCGCCGAAATGCTGGAAGGTGGCGATCGCCATGGCTGAACATCCGCACGCAGCCCTGGTCCGTAAGGGTTACGACGCCTTCTTCCGAGCCGACATGGACGCCCTGCGGGAGCTGATGACGGCGGACGTGACCTATCACGCGCCCGGCAGTCATCCGCTCTCCGGCGACTTCAAGGGCCGGGAAGCCGTGATCAAGATGTACGGCCGGCTCTTCCAGGACAGCGGCGGCAGTCTGCGCGTCGAGCTGCGCAGCGTGTTCGTCGACGGCCGGGGGCATGTCGTGGCCCTGCACCACGTCACCGCGGAGCGCGGGGAAAAGCGCTACGGGGAGGACGGATGCCTGGTCTTCCGGATCGTCGGGGACAAGATCACCGACATCGACGAGTGCGTACCGGACATCGACAGGGACAACGCCTTCTGGTCGTGACGCGAAGGCCCGGGGCGGTCATGCCGAAGGCCCCGCCGCCCACCCTGGGGAAGGGAGGGCACGGGGCCTCGGACCAAGCTGCGAGCCCGTTCCCGCGTGGCGAACGCAGGCCGCGAACAGGCTCTGGGGTGCCGGACGGGAGCGGATGAGAGAGGGCCCGCTCTGGGTCCTTCCGGCGGTCAGATCAAAAGGGAGTTTCAGCCCTTGAGGGACGTGACCTTGGAAGCAAGCGCCGACTTCTTGTTGGCGGCCTGGTTCTTGTGGATGACGCCCTTCGAGACGGCCTTGTCGAGCGCACGCGCGGCAGCGCGCTGCAGCTCGGTGGCCTTCTCGACGTCACCCGCGGCAGCGGCCTCACGGGCCTTGCGGATCGCGGTCTTCAGGGAGGACTTGACGGCCTTGTTGCGCAGCCGAGCCTTCTCGTTGGTCTTGATCCGCTTGATCTGGGACTTGATGTTCGCCACGAAGGAGCCTTTTCAGGTTCTGGTGCGGGGCCGCTCGGGTCCCGTACCGGTGATCCAAAATTTTCTGTTCGCGCCTCGCGCTGAGAGGGCATGAGGCACAGCCATCTACAGTACCAGTGGCCCTCCGGGCGGCCCAAAACGGTCCCCGGTCCCGTCGCGTGGGACCATGGAGACTACGTATCGATCCGACCCGAGGCATAAGGCGCCTCAAGAGACAGGACCCTGCGTGCCCGCGACCCCTAACCATGTGCCCGAGCCGAGCCGTACCGCCCCGGCTCTGATCCGCAATTTCTGCATCATCGCGCACATCGACCACGGCAAGTCCACGCTCGCCGACCGGATGCTCCAGCTGACCGGTGTGGTCGAGCAGCGGCAGATGCGTGCTCAGTACCTCGACCGGATGGACATCGAGCGCGAGCGCGGCATCACGATCAAGTCCCAGGCGGTGCGTCTGCCCTGGGCCCCGACCGAGGGCCCCGACCAGGGCACGACGCACATCCTCAACATGATCGACACCCCGGGGCACGTCGACTTCACCTATGAGGTCTCGCGGTCGCTGGCCGCCTGCGAGGGGACCATCCTCCTCGTCGACGCCGCCCAGGGCATCGAGGCGCAGACCCTCGCCAACCTCTACCTGGCGATGGAGAACGACCTCACGATCATCCCCGTGCTGAACAAGATCGACCTGCCGGCCGCGCAGCCGGAGAAGTTCGCCGAGGAGCTGGCGAACCTGGTCGGCTGCGACCCGTCGGACGTGCTGAAGGTCTCCGCCAAGACCGGCCTCGGCGTCGACGCACTGCTGGACAAGGTCGTCAAGGAGATCCCGGCGCCGGTCGGGGTCGCCGACGCGCCGGCCCGCGCGATGATCTTCGACTCGGTCTACGACTCCTACCGCGGTGTCGTGACCTACGTCCGTGTCATCGACGGCCAGCTCAACAAGCGCGAGCGCATCAAGATGATGTCGACCGGCGCCACCCACGAGCTGCTGGAGATCGGCGTCAACTCGCCCGAGATGCTCCCGGCGGACGGTCTGGGCGTCGGTGAGGTGGGCTACCTCATCACCGGCGTGAAGGACGTGCGCCAGTCCAAGGTCGGTGACACCGTCACCAGCCAGGCCAAGGGCGCCACCGAGGCGCTCGGCGGCTACAAGGACCCGAAGCCGATGGTCTTCTCGGGTCTGTATCCGCTGGACGGCTCCGACTACCCGGAGCTGCGCGAGGCCCTCGACAAGCTCCAGCTCAACGACGCCGCGCTGGTCTACGAGCCGGAGACCTCCGCGGCCCTCGGCTTCGGCTTCCGCGTCGGCTTCCTCGGCCTGCTGCACCTGGACGTGATCCGGGAGCGGCTGGAGCGCGAGTTCGGCCTCGACCTGATCGCCACCGCGCCCAACGTGGTCTACCGCGTGGTCATGGAGGACGGCAGCGAGCACGTCGTCACCAACCCGAGCGAGTTCCCCGAGGGGAAGATCGGCGAGGTGTACGAGCCGGTCGTGCGCGCCACCATCCTGGCGCCCACCGAGTTCATCGGCTCGATCATGGAGCTGTGCCAGACCCGGCGCGGCACCCTGCTCGGCATGGACTACCTCTCCGAGGACCGGGTCGAGATCCGCTACACCCTTCCGCTCGCGGAGATCGTCTTCGACTTCTTCGACCAGCTGAAGTCCAAGACCCGCGGCTACGCGTCCCTCGACTACGAGCCCACCGGCGAGCAGACCTCCAGCCTGGTCAAGGTCGACATCCTGCTGCACGGCGACAAGGTGGACGCCTTCTCGGCGATCACCCACAAGGACGCCGCGTACGCGTACGGGGTGCGGCTCGTCGCCAAGCTGCGCGAGCTCATCCCGCGGCAGGCCTTCGAGGTGCCGATCCAGGCCGCCATCGGCTCCCGGGTCATCGCCCGCGAGACCATCCGCGCTATCCGCAAGGACGTCCTCGCCAAGTGCTACGGCGGTGACATCTCCCGTAAGCGGAAGCTGCTGGAGAAGCAGAAGGAAGGCAAGAAGCGGATGAAGATGGTGGGTTCCGTGGAGGTTCCGCAGGAGGCCTTCATCGCGGTCCTGTCCAGCGATGACAGCGCGGGGTCGGGCAAGGGCAAGAAGTAACCATCGGTAACAGCGCGCGGTGTCCGCAAACCGGGCACAACAGGGGCTCGTCGTGCGAAAGCATGGCGGGCCCCTACGCGTGCGTAGCGTCGCTCTGCGTGGAAAGTGACAGGCCGATGCCCCTTACGCAGCGGCCGGTCGCCCCTTACTCTGATCCCTGCTCGATAGTTACTCGCGAGTTAAACAACAGAGCCTGAACCCCACCGTGAGTTAACCCAGCCGCACCGAGTCAGCCGCACTGTCGCGGGCCCCGGAGGACGTCGTGACCGACACACAGACCCTGATCGAGAACCGCCCGCCGTCCGTCGCGGCCCTCTTCCTGGAGCGCGTGGCGGCCACACCGGACGCCGAGGCCTACCGCTACCCGGTCCCGCCCGCCTCCGGCCAGGGTCCCGACGACTGGAAGTCGCTGAGCTGGGCCGAGGCGGCACAGCGGGTGTACGCGATCGCGGCAGGGCTCATCGAACTGGGTCTGCAGCCGGAGCAGCGGGTGGCGCTCGCCTCCTCGACCCGCGTCGAGTGGATCCTCGCCGACCTCGGCATCATGTGCGCGGGCGGCGCCACCACGACCGTCTACCCGCAGACCAACGCCGACGAGTCCGCGTTCATCCTCTCCGACTCCGAGAGCCGGGTGCTGATCGCCGAGGACGCGGCCCAGGTCGCCAAGGCGCTGGAGAAGCGCGCCGAGCTGCCCGCGCTGACCAAGGTCGTCGTCATCGACCCGGCCGGCGTCGAGACGGATGAGTGGGTCATCACCCTCACCGATCTTGAGCAGCGGGGCGCCGCCTATCTGGAGAAGCACCCCGAGCTGATCAAGGAGCGGGTCGGCGCGCTCACCAAGGACCAGCTCGCCACCCTCATCTACACCTCCGGCACCACCGGCCGCCCCAAGGGCGTGCGCCTGCCGCACGACAACTGGGCGTACATGGCGAAGGCCATCGCCGCGACCGGCCTGATCAGCGGCGACGACGTGCAGTACCTGTGGCTGCCGCTCGCCCACGTCTTCGGCAAGGTCCTCACCTCCGGCCAGATCGAGGTCGGCCACGTCACCGCCGTGGACGGCCGTGTCGACAAGATCATCGAGAACCTTCCGGTGGTGCAGCCGACGTACATGGCCGCCGTGCCGCGGATCTTCGAGAAGGTCTACAACGGCGTCGCCGCCAAGGCCCGCGAGGGCGGCGGGGCGAAGTACAAGATCTTCCAGTGGGCCGCCGAGGTCTCCCGCGAGTACGCCAAGGTCTCGCAGGACAACTTCCGCCGCACCGGCAGCCACGCCGTGCCGTTCAGCCTCGGTGCCAAGCACAAGGTCGCCGACGCCCTCGTCTACTCCAAGCTGCGCGAGGCCTTCGGCGGCCGGCTGCGCGCCTGCGTCTCGGGCGCCTCCGCGCTGGCCCCCGAGATCGGCTACTTCTTCGCCGGCGCCGGCATCCACATCCTGGAGGGCTACGGCCTCACCGAGACCTCCGCGGCCTCCTTCGTCAACCCGGGCGAGGCCTACCGCACCGGCACCGTCGGCAAGCCGCTGCCCGGCTGCGAGGTGCGCATCGCGGACGACGGCGAGATCCTGCTGCGCGGCCCCGGCGTCATGGACGGCTACCACCAGCAGCCCGAGAAGACCGCCGAGGTGCTGGAGAGCGACGGCTGGTTCCACACCGGCGACATCGGCGAGCTGTCGCCCGACGGCTACCTGCGCATCACCGACCGCAAGAAGGACCTCATCAAGACCTCCGGCGGCAAGTACATCGCGCCGGCCGAGGTCGAGGGCCAGTTCAAGGCGGTGTGCCCGTACGTCTCCAACATCCTGGTGCACGGCGCCGACCGGAACTACTGCACCGCCCTCATCGCCCTCGACGAGATCGCCGTCCTGCAGTGGGCCAAGGAGAACGGCCTGGACGGCAAGTCGTACGCCGAGATCGTCGCGGCCCCGCAGACGGTCGAGATGGTCGACGGCTACGTCAAGCAGCTCAACGAGGGCCTGCAGCGCTGGCAGACCATCAAGAAGTTCCGGCTGCTGCCGCGCGATCTCGACGTCGAGCACGGCGAGATCACCCCGAGCCTGAAGCTGAAGCGGCCGGTGGTCGAGCGGACGTACAAGGCCCTGATCGACGAGATGTACTCGGGCACCCGCGAGGCATGAGACAACCGTCCGGCCCCGGAAGGCACTTCGCCTGCCGGGGCCGGCGTGTGCCGCCGTCACTCGGACCGTTCCCCCTTCCGAGCGAATGTCGCCGCGCCCTCGGGTCGACCGGATCACTCTGGGCGCCCACCGGCGGGTGCAGCGGGAACTAGAGCGGGTGCAGCACGTGCTCGATCAGGTCGTCCCCGACCCGTCCTGCACGGTGCCGTCGTCGTACCGGGATGCCTGGTCGGCGTCGAGGACCCGGACAAACTCGGGATGCTCGAATTCCGCACATTTTCCGACCGTGTTCGAGCACACCCGTAGCACAGTTCTCACGCGCGCCTGTCCACTTCGGTAACTCAGCGCACCGGCGTGGGGTCACTCTGTCACCCTGGCCGCATGGACATGGCGGCCATACCGACGCAGCGGGAGAGCGAGAGTTACGACTGTGGGGCACAGGGACTCGCCACCCTGCCCGGCGGTCCCCTCGCGCCCGGATCAGCCCGTGCGCTGGTGCGCTCCGCCTTCGCCGAGTGGTCCGACCGGGGGCTCGTGGACCCGGAGCGGTCCCCACGGCTGGCCGACGACGCCATGGCCGTCGTCAGCGAGCTCGTCACCAACGCCGTCGTGCACGCGGGCACGGAGGTGGAGGTCGACTGGCGCCTGGAGGAGTCCGGCGCGTTCGTGGTGGAAGTGCGCGACCACCACCCGGCGCGCGCGCCGCGCGACCCAGCGCGCAGTGAGGGGCCGTACGACACCCCCGAGCACGGGCACGGCCTGCGCCTGGTCGCCACCCTCGCCGAGTCCTGGGGCGTCACCTACCGCACCGGCACCAAGACGGTGTGGGCGCGGCTGTCCGCCGACGGCGGGCAGGACCCGGACGGGCCCGCCCCGGCGCACACCCTGGCGGCCGCCGAGGCCCTCGCCCCACAGCCGCAGCGCCCCGCAGCCGACCGGGACTGGCTCGGCCGGGGCGCGCTGTCCTTCCTCGCCGAGGCCTCCGACCTGCTCGCCGGGCAGCTGGACGAGAACCTGGTCACGGCCCTCACCGGCCAGCTGATCGTGCCCCGGCTCGCCGACTGGTGCGCAGTGTGGCTGGAGGACGAGGCGACCGTGCGCGGCGGCGACGGCGGCGCGCCCACGCGGGTCTGGCACGCCAGCGAGAACCGCATCGAGGAGCTGTCCCGCGCCCTGGAGAAGGATCCGCCTTGCTCGCGGGACGGGAGGATGGGGGTTCCCCCGCTCGAGCAGAGCCGGGAGTGGGGGAGGTCCGGCCCGGAGCCGTACCCCTGGCCCGGCGACGCGCTCGGCCCGCAGGACGCCCACGGCGCGGCGCTGGCGTACCGGCTGATCGCGGGCGGCCGCCCGCTGGGCACGCTGGTCATCGGGCGCTGCGGGCTGCAGCACTTCCCGGACGAGCTCACCGGGCTCGTCGAGGATCTCGCCCGCCGGGTCGCCCTGGCCATCGGCGCCGCCCGCCAGTACGCCCGGCAGGCCACCATCAGCGCCGTCCTGCAGCGCGGCCTGCTGCCCGGCGCGGTCGCCGAGATCCCCGGAATGAGCAGCGCGCTCGTCTACGAACCCTGCGACAAGGGCGGCCCCAGCGGCGACTTCTACGACCTGTTCCCGGCGGGCGACGGCCGCTGGTGCTTCGCCGTCGGCGACGTACAGGGCAAGGGCCCCGAGGCGGCGGTCGTGATCGGACTCGCCCGCCCCTGGCTGCGGCTGCTCGCCCGCGAGGGCTACCGGGTCGCCGACGTCCTCGACCGCCTCAACCAGCTCCTCCTGGACGACGCCACCGAGGCCGCCGACGCGGCCGCCCGCGCACTGGTCGCCGGCGGCGCCCGGCCCGTGGCCCCCGGGGACGGCCCGCAGACCCGTTTCCTGTCCCTTCTGTACGGCGAGCTGACCCCGCACGACGGCGGCGTCCGCTGCACCCTCGCCTCCGCCGGACACCCCCTGCCGCTGCTGCTGCGCCCTGACGGCGACGTGCGCACCGCCGCCCGCCCGCAGACCCTGCTGGGCGTGGTGGAGGACGAGACCTACACCAGCGAGACCATCGAGCTGGGCCCCGGCGACAGCCTGCTGTGCGTGACCGACGGGGTGACCGAGCGCCGTTCCGGCTCCCGCCAGTTCGACGACGGCGACGGGCTCGCGCGGGCCCTGTCCGGCTGCGCGGGCCTGAGCGCCGAGCTGATCGCGGACCGGATCCGTCGTCTGGTGCACGACTTCGGCGGCGGCCTGCCGGAGGACGACCTGGCCCTGCTGGTGCTCCAGGCGGAGTAACCGACGCCGTACGGGACAATGGAGGACATGCCTTCCGCACTCCCCGACGGCGAGCCGGTCCCCGACGACGGCACGCTGCCCGCCGCCGCACTCGCCGGCACCGCCGACCGACCCCTCGGGTTCTATCTGCACGTCCCGTACTGCGCGACCCGCTGCGGCTACTGCGACTTCAACACGTACACCGCGACCGAGCTGCGCGGCACCGGCGGAGTGCTCGCCTCCCGGGACAACTACGCGGACACCCTGACCGACGAGGTCCGCCTGGCCCGCAAGGTGCTCGGCGACGACCCGCGCGAGGTCCGCACGGTCTTCGTGGGCGGCGGCACGCCGACCCTGCTGGCCGCCGACGACCTGGTGCGGATGCTGGGCGCGATCCGCGACGAGTTCGGTCTCGCGCCGGACGCGGAGATCACGACGGAGGCGAACCCGGAGTCGGTCGACCCGGCCTACCTCGCCGCCCTGCGCGCGGGCGGCTTCAACCGGATCTCCTTCGGCATGCAGAGCGCGAAACAGCACGTGCTGCGCGTGCTCGACCGCACGCACACTCCGGGGCGCCCCGAGGCGTGCGTGGCGGAGGCACGAGCCGCGGGCTTCGAGCACGTCAACCTGGACCTGATCTACGGCACGCCGGGGGAGTCGGACGACGACTGGCGGGCCTCACTGGACGCGGCGCTGGGGGCGGGGCCCGACCACATCAGCGCGTACGCCCTGATCGTCGAGGAGGGCACCCAGCTGGCGAGAAGGATCCGCCGGGGCGAGGTCCCGATGACGGACGACGACGTCCACGCCGATCGCTATCTGATCGCCGAGGAGATGCTGTCCGCGGCCGGCTTCGACTGGTACGAGGTCTCCAACTGGGCCACCTCGGAGGCGGCCCGCTGCCTGCACAACGAGCTGTACTGGCGGGGCGCGGACTGGTGGGGCGCCGGGCCGGGGGCGCACTCGCACGTGGGCGGGGTGCGCTGGTGGAACGTCAAGCATCCGGGGGCGTATGCGGCGGCGCTGGCGTCTGGGCGGTCGCCGGGGGCCGGGCGTGAGTTGTTGTCCGACGAGGACCGCCGGGTGGAGCGCATCCTGCTGGAGCTGCGGTTGCGGGAGGGGGTACCTCTGTCGCTGCTGAAGAAGGAGGGGCTCTCGGCTTCCCAGCGGGCACTGGCGGACGGGCTGCTTCAGGAAGGGCCGTACGAGGACGGACGGGCGGTGCTGACGCTGCGCGGGCGGCTGCTGGCGGACGCGGTGGTGCGGGATCTGGTCGACTGATCGTCGGGCTGGGTACAGTTCCCGGCCATGATCTCTGACAGACGGCCGGATCCGGACGCCACCGTGGTGCGGTACGGGTTGCGGTGGCTGCTGTGGACGCTGCCGCTGGTGGTGCTGCTCGGCGGCGTGGGCGTGCTCGGCCTGCTGGCCCTGATGGACAAGGGATTCCACGTCGTCGCCCTGGTCTGCCTGCTCGGCCTGGTCTGGGCCGGGTTCGCGCTGCGCACGGTGCTGCGGTGGCGCGGAATGGTCACGGCCCTCGACGCGAACGGGTTCTGGGTCCTGCGGCGGGGGAAGGCCGTGCTGATCCCCTGGGACTCGCTGGCCGGGGTCGGCCTCTACTGGACGCGCGTCGGCCGGAGGCTGGTCCACACGGTGGAGCTGTGCCCCGGCGGTGACATCGACCATGACGACCCGTTGCTCCGCGAGTTCGTCCGCGAGGCGGCGCCGCTGCGCGAGGAGCTGCCCCGGCTGCGCTACCGCTTGGACGTACGGCACTTCTTCAGCGTGTACGACCGCGCGCTCCGCCGCTGGGCCCCGCCCGAGCTGTGGTTCGGGCGCGTCGAGCAGCCCGGCTCCTACCTGAGACAGCCGGCTGCCGCCGGGTTCACCCGGCCGGGGCAGTGACGAAGTCGATCAGTTCCTCCACCCGCCCCAGCAACTCCGGCTCAAGATCCTTGTAGGACCGCACCCGCGACCGAATCCCCTGCCACGCCGCCCCCGTGTTCTCCGGCCATCCCAGCGCCCGGCACACCCCCGTCTTCCAGTCCTCCCCGCGCGGCACCCGGGGCCAGCCGGGAATGCCCAGGGACGATGGCTTCACGGCCTCCCAGATGTCGATGTACGGGTGACCGAGCACCAGCGCGTGCTCGCTCGTCACCGACTCGGCGATGCGCCACTCCTTCGTGCCCGGCACGAGGTGGTCCACGAGTACGCCCAGGCGCGCATCCGGACCCGGCGCGAACTCGGCCACGATCGCCGGCAGGTCGTCCACGCCCTCCAGGTACTCCACGACCACGCCCTCGATGCGCAGGTCGTCGCCCCACACCTTCTCGACCAGTTCGGCGTCGTGCCGGCCCTCGACGTAGATGCGGCCGGCGCGGGCCACGCGCGCGCGTGCGCCGGGGACGGCCACCGAACCGGACGCCGTACGGGTGGGGCGGACAGGGCCCGAGGCGGGCCGCACCAGAGTCACCACCCTGCCCTCCAGCAGGAAGCCGCGCGGCTCCAGCGGGAACACCCGGTGCTTGCCGAAGCGGTCCTCCAGCGTCACCGTGCCCGCCTCGCAGCGGATCACCGCGCCGCAGAAACCGGTGCCGGGCTCCTCGACCACCAGGCCGGGCTCCGCCGGGACCTCCGGCACGGGCTTCGGCTTCTTCCAGGGCGGGGTCAGGTCCGGTGAGTACTGGCGCATTCGGATGACGATAGGAGAAGCCGCCGACCCGCACTCACGACACGCCGAAACGCGCTGCCAGCTCGTCGCGTTGCCGTCGTACGAACGCCGCGTCGACCACCGCACCGTGACCGGGGACGTACAACGCGTCCTCGCCGCCGAGGGCGAGCAGCCGGTCCAGGGCGTCGGGCCAGCGGGACGGTACGGCGTCCGGGCCCGCCTGGGGTTCGCCGGACTCCTCCACCAGGTCGCCGCAGAAGACGATCTCCGCGGCGCCGGAGACCGGGCCGGGGACGAGCACCGCGAGATCGTGGGCCGTGTGGCCGGGGCCCACGTTGGCCAGCAGCACCTGCCGGCCCTCACCGAGGTCCAGCGTCCACTCGCCCGAGACCAGGTGGCGGGGAGCAGTCAGGGCGGCGACGGCCGCGTCCGCGTCCGCGGCCGGCAGCCCGTGCCGGACCGCGTCCCGGCACAGCTCCTCGCGTTCGTACGCGAACACCGCGTCGATGCCCACCGCCGCGTACGTCTGCGCCCCGGCGAAGGCGGCCGCGCCGAAGACGTGGTCGAAGTGGGGATGCGTGAGCGCGAGATGGGTCACACCGTGCCCCGCCAACTGCTCCGCCCACGTCCGCAGCCGCTCGCCCTCGGCCGGGCTCGACCCGGCGTCCACCATCAGCGCCGTACCCGCCCCGAGAACCAGGCCCACGGTGCAGTCCCAGCCGGGCAGCCGGCACCGCCCCACCCCGGGCGCCAGCCGCTCCCACCCCAGCTCTTCCCAAGTCACCGTCATACCGCGACGCTAGCGGTACGACCAGGTACGGCAGGACCGACCTTGCCCAGTGAGTACCCCACGCCCGTACACTGGGCTGGGGAAGGCTGGCACTCGGACACGCAGAGTGCCAGGCGGGCGACCGGAAGAACCGAGGGGACGACATGCTGGAGGTGCGCGCGGATGCTGAGTGAACGCAGGCTTCAGGTGCTGCGCGCCATCGTCCAGGACTACGTGGGCACCGAGGAGCCGGTGGGCTCGAAAGCGCTCACCGAGCGGCACAACCTCGGCGTCTCCCCGGCGACCGTCCGCAACGACATGGCCGCCCTGGAGGACGAGGGGTTCATCGCCCAGCCGCACACCAGTGCCGGGCGCATCCCCACCGACAAGGGCTACCGGCTGTTCGTGGACAAGCTCGCGGGCGTCAAGCCGATGACCGCGCCCGAGCGCCGCGCGATCCAGAACTTCCTGGAGGGCGCCGTCGACCTCGACGACGTCGTGGCCCGCACGGTACGGCTGCTCGCGCAGCTGACCCGGCAGGTCGCCGTCGTGCAGTACCCGTCCCTGACCCGGTCCACCGTGCGGCACGTGGAGCTGCTCTCGCTCGCCCCCGCGCGCGTGATGCTCGTGCTGATCACGGACACCGGCCGGGTCGAGCAGCGGATGGTCGACTGCCCGGCCCCCTTCGGCGAGGCGTCCCTGGCGGACCTCAGGGCCCGGCTGAACAGCCGGGTCGCGGGCCGCAGGTTCAGCGACGTGCCGCGCCTGGTCGAGGACCTCCCCGAGGCCTTCGACGTCGAGGACCGCGGTACGGTCTCCGCAGTGCTCTCCACCCTGCTGGAGACACTGGTCGAGGAGAACGAGGAGCGGCTGATGATCGGCGGTACCGCCAATCTCACCCGCTTCGGACATGACTTCCCCCTCGTGATCCGGCCCGTCCTGGAGGCCCTTGAGGAGCAGGTCGTGCTCCTCAAGCTCCTCGGCGAGGCGAAGGATCCGGGCATGACCGTGCGCATCGGGCACGAGAACGCCCACGAGGGACTCAACTCCACCTCCGTCGTGTCGGTCGGCTACGGTTCGGGCGGCGAGGCGGTTGCCAAGCTAGGCGTGGTCGGACCGACCCGCATGGACTACCCGGGAACGATGGGAGCGGTACGCGCAGTGGCACGGTACGTCGGACAGATCCTGGCGGAGTCGTAAGTGGCCACGGACTACTACGCCGTTCTCGGCGTGCGCCGCGACGCGTCGCAGGATGAGATCAAGAAGGCGTTCCGTCGGCTCGCGCGCGAGCTGCACCCGGACGTCAACCCGGATCCGAAGACCCAGGAGCGGTTCAAGGAGATCAACGCCGCTTACGAGGTGCTGTCGGACCCGCAGAAGAAGCAGGTCTACGACCTCGGCGGCGACCCGCTCTCCCAGGCGGGCGGCGCCGGAGCGGGCGGCTTCGGGGCCGGTGGCTTCGGCAACTTCTCCGACATCATGGACGCGTTCTTCGGCACGGCGTCGCAGCGCGGCCCGCGCTCGCGCACCCGGCGCGGCCAGGACGCGATGATCCGCATCGAGGTCGAGCTGGACGAGGCGGCCTTCGGGACGACCAAGGACATCCAGGTCGACACCGCGGTCGTCTGCAACACCTGTAACGGTGAAGGCGCCGCTCCCGGCACGTCCGCCCAGACGTGTGACATGTGCCGCGGCCGCGGTGAGGTCTCCCAGGTGACCCGGTCCTTCCTGGGCCAGGTCATGACCTCCCGCCCCTGCCCCCAGTGCCAGGGCTTCGGCACGGTCGTGCCGACCCCGTGCCCGGAGTGCGCCGGTGACGGGCGCGTCCGCTCCCGTCGCACGCTGACCGTCAAGATCCCGGCCGGTGTCGACAACGGCACCCGCATCCAGCTGGCCGGCGAGGGCGAGGTCGGCCCCGGCGGCGGTCCGGCCGGTGACCTCTACGTCGAGATCCACGAGCTGCCGCACCCGACCTTCCAGCGGCGCGGCGACGACCTGCACTGCACGGTCACGATCCCGATGACGGCGGCGGCCCTCGGCACCAAGGTGCCGCTGGAGACCCTGGACGGCATGGAGGAGGTCGACATCCGGCCCGGCACCCAGTCCGGCCAGTCGATCCCGCTGCACAACCGGGGCGTCACGCACCTGCGCGGCGGCGGCCGGGGTGACCTGATCGTCCACGTCGAGGTCACGACCCCGACCAAGCTCGACCCCGAGCAGGAACGGCTGCTGCGCGAGCTGGCGAAGCTGCGCGGCGAGGAGCGTCCGCAGGGACAGTTCCAGCCGGGGCAGCAGGGGCTCTTCTCGCGGTTGAAGGACGCTTTCAACGGGCGCTGAACCATCGGCTGCGGGGTGCCTCGGCACCCCGTATGCCGGTGGCCTATGCCGTGGGACGCCCGGATTCGGACTTGTTCAAAGGACGTGACAACATGCCGTCATGTCCTCCGCACTGACCGATCTCTTCCCCCACCCGATCGTGCAGGCCCCCATGGCGGGCGGTGTCTCCGTCCCGCAGCTCGCCGCCGCCGTGTCCGAGGCGGGCGGCCTCGGGTTCCTCGCCGCCGGATACAAGACCGCCGACGGCATGTACCAGGAGATCAAGCAGCTGCGGGGGCTCACGAGCCGGCCTTTCGGCGTGAACCTCTTCATGCCCCAGCCGGAGTACGCGGAGTCGGGCGCCGTCGAGGTCTACGCGCACCAGCTGGCCGGTGAGGCCGCCTGGTACGAGACCGAGCTGGGCGACCCCGACAGCGGCCGGGACGACGGCTACGACGCCAAGCTCGCGGTCCTCCTCGACAACCCGGTGCCGGTGGTCTCCTTCCACTTCGGCATCCCGAGCCGGGACGTCTTCGACTCCCTGCGCCGTGCCGGAACCCTCACCCTGGTCACCGCCACCACCGCCGAGGAGGCCCTCGCGGTCGAGCGGGCCGGCGCGGACGCGGTGATCGCCCAGGGCGTGGAGGCCGGCGGCCACCAGGGCACCCACCGGGACATCCCCGAGAACGACGGCTCCGGCATCGGCCTGCTCTCGCTGGTCGCCCAGGTCCGGGAGGCCGTGAACATCCCGGTCGTCGCCGCCGGCGGCCTGATGCGCGGCAGCCAGATCGCCGCCGTCCTCGCGGCGGGCGCGAGCGCGGCCCAGCTGGGCACGGCGTTCCTCGCCACCCCGGAGTCCGGCGCCCACGCCCTGCACAAGCAGGCGCTGACCAACCCCCTGTTCGCCCGCACCGAGTTGACCCGCGCCTTCTCCGGCCGCCCGGCGCGCGGCCTGGTCAACCGCTTCCTGCGCGAGCACGGCCCGTACGCCCCCGCCGCCTACCCCGAGATCCACCACCTGACCGCACAGCTGCGCAGGGCCGCCGCCAAGGCCGGCGACGCCCAGGGCATGGCGCTGTGGGCGGGCCAGGGCCACCGGATGGCCCGCGAGCTGCCCGCCGGGCAGCTGGTGGAGGTCCTCGTCGGCGAGCTCGATGCGGCGAGGACAGCGTTGTCGGACGGAGGTGACGGGCGATGACGGCTCCGGTCTTCGTCGTCGACTCCCTGGAGGGCGTGGGCCCCGGGTCGATCATCGACGTGACGGGCCCCGAGGGGCGGCACGCGGTCTCCGTACGGCGGTTGCAGCCCGGTGAGGACGTGGTGGTCACCGACGGGAAGGGCCGGGGGGCGGCCGGGGTCGTCCTCAGCGCGTCGGGGAAGGACCACCTGGTCGTCGAGCCCTTCGAGTTCCCGGTGGAACCCGAGCCGAGCCCCCGTATCACCGTCGTCCAGGCCCTGCCCAAGGGCGACCGCGGTGAGCTGGCCGTGGAGACGATGACCGAGACCGGCGTCGACGCGATCGTGCCCTGGTCGGCTGCCCGCTGCATCACCCAGTGGAAGGGCGACCGGGGCCTCAAGGCGCTCGCCAAGTGGCGGGCCACCGCGCGCGAGGCCGGCAAGCAGTCCCGCCGCCTGCGCTTCCCGGAGGTGGCGGACGCGGCGACGAGCAAGCAGGTCGCCGCACTTCTCGCCAAAGCCGACTTCGCCGCCGTCCTGCACGAGGACCGCGACTACGGCAGCGAGCCGCTCGCGACCGCCGAACTCCCCGCCACGGGCGAGATCGTGCTGGTCGTCGGGCCCGAAGGCGGCGTCTCCCCCGAGGAGCTGGCACTCTTCGAGGAGGCGGGCGCGAAGGCCTACCGGCTCGGGCGCAGCGTGCTGCGCACGTCGACCGCGGGCACCGCGGCCACCGCGCTGCTCCTGGGCCGCACCGGCCGCTGGTCCTGACACGAACCTGGGGGAACACGATGGAACTCGCACAGGTACGGCTCCTCGTCACCGACTTCGCCGCCTGCTACCACTTCTACGCCGAAGTCCTCGGCCTCAAGCCGCAGTCCGGCGCCACCGAGGGCCCGTACGAGAAGTTCAGCCCGCACGCAGGCTCCGCCGGGATCGCCCTCCAGGACCGCGCCATGATGGCCGAGATCCTGAACGAACTCGGCGACCCGGCCAACGGCCACCGCTCCCTGGTCGTCCTGCGCGTCGACGACCTCGACGCCTACTGCGAGCAGATCACCTCCCGCGGCGCCACCCTGCTCCACGGCCCGGCCCCCATGACCGACCGCATGCGCGTGGCCCACCTCAAGGACCCCGAGGGCAACCTGGTGGAGCTGCAGGAGTGGCTGCTGCTGCGCAGCTGAGGTCATCCGAAGGTGACCGCTCCGAACTGACGAGTGACCGTAAGCGGTCTTCCGTCGTGGGTGGGCCGGTGGCACGCTGCCCTGCATGGGGGTGTCGAGGCGGATTCGGTGTCGGGCGCGGCCCGTGCGTGTGCTGGGTGTGGCCGGGCTTGCCGTGATGGCCGTGGGAGCGGTCGTGGGGTGCCAGCCGGGGGGTCCCGGTTCGGCCGCGGTGGCGTACACCACCGACACGACCGCCACCGCAGAGCTGAAACGGCAGCATGTGCACGTGAGTTGGCTCACCTGCACCGGGAACTACGGCAGCTCGGGCAGCCGCACGCCCGGGCGGGCACCCTCGCCGACACAGACCACCGTCGTCTCCGTCGACTGTCAGGGACAGACCGACGACCTGCGGAAGATCACCGTCGTCGGGGTGGTGACCAAGGCCGTCGACGGCGCCTGTGTGCGCGGGGATCTGACGGCCCGGGTCGAGGGCAAGCAGGTGTTCCACGTCGGCGGACTGGGCAACTGCAACGCCAAGCCGGGGCCGACGTACGCCCCGCCCGTCACCTACCGGCCCTCCGGCGCGCAGCCGACCGTCACCGTCACCGTGACCCGGACGATCTGGTGCAAGGGCGACCCGACCTGTTGGCCAGCGCAGGGCAAGTGATCGAAACCGGGGGCGCGGACGGCGGTCGCTGCGTAAGGTGACGGGGTGACTAAGGGCGCTTCGACGGGAACCTCCGGCTACCTCCGATTCCCCCATCTCCACGGCGACTTGGTGACCTTCACCGCCGAGGACGACGTGTGGCTCGCACCCCTGGACGGCGGGCGGGCCTGGCGGGTCAGCGCCGACAACGTGCCGGTGACCCACCCTCGCATCTCGCCCGACGGTACGAGCGTCGCCTGGACCTCCACCCGCAACGGCGCCCCCGAGGTGCACGTCGCCCCGGTCGCCGGCGGCCCCGGCAAGCGGCTGACGTACTGGGGGAGTTCGAAGACCCAGGTGCGCGGCTGGACCCCGGACGGCGAGGTCCTCGCGGTCAGCACCCAGGGCCAGGCGAGCCTGCGCCGCAGCTGGGCGCGGGCGATCCCGCTGGACGGCGGCCCAGCCACCACGCTGCCGTACGGTCCGGTCGGCGACGTCGCGTACGGCCCGCACACCGTGCTGCTGTCCGCCCCGATGGGCCGCGAGGCCGCCTGGTGGAAGCGCTACCGGGGCGGCACGGCGGGAAAGTTGTGGATCGACCGTGCCGCCGAAGGCGAAGCAGGCGCCGGCGAGTTCGTGCGGCTGCACGAGGAGCTGGACGGGAACATCGAGTACCCGGTGTGGGTGGGGGACCGGATCGCGTTCCTGTCCGACCACGAGGGCACCGGAGCCCTCTACTCCTCCCTCGCCGACGGGTCCGACCTGCGGCGGCACACTCCCCTCGACGGCTTCTACGCCCGGCACGCCGCCTCGGACGGCCGCCGCGTCGTCTACTGCAGCGCGGGCGAACTCTGGCTGCTCGACGACCTCGACGGCGCGGAGCCACGCCGCCTGGACGTCCGGCTCGGCGGCGCGCGCGTCGACCTGCAGCCCCACCCGGTGAACGCCTCCCGCTGGTTCGACCACGCCACCCCCGACCACACCGCGCGCGGCAGCGCGGTCGCCGTGCGCGGCGCCGTCCACTGGGTCACCCACCGCTCCGGCCCGGCCCGCGCGCTGGCCGCACAGCCCGGCGTACGGGCCCGGCTGCCGCGCACCTTCCGCGCGGACGGCGAGGAATGGGTGGTGTGGGTGACGGACGCCGAGGGCGAGGACGCCCTGGAGTTCGCGCCCGCCACCGGCGTCGCACCCGGCGCCGTCCCGCGCCGGATCGCCGCCGGACAGCTCGGCCGCGTCCTGGAACTGGCCATGGCCCCCGACGGCAGCCGGGCCGCCGTCGCCTCGCACGACGGCCGGCTGCTGCTGGTCGAGCGCGACACCGGCGAGGTCCGCGAGGTGGACCGCAGCGAGGACGGGGACGTCAGCGGCCTCGCCTTCTCGCCCGACTCCGGCTGGCTCGCCTGGTCCCACCCCGGCCCGCATCCGCTCTGCCAGCTCCGCATCGCCAACACCACCGACCTGTCGGTCACCGAGGCGACCCCGCTGCGCTTCCAGGACTACGCGCCCGCCTTCACCCTGGACGGCAAGCACCTCGCCTTCCTCTCCAGCCGCTCCTTCGACCCGGTCTACGACGAGCACGTCTTCGACCTGGCCTTCGTCGAGGGCGTCCGCCCGCACCTGATCACCCTCGCCGCGACCACACCGTCCCCGTTCGGGCCGCAGCGGCACGGCCGGCCTTTCGGGACCCCCGACAAGGAGGAGACCCCCGACGCCGAGGGCACCCCGGCGACCCGGATCGACCTCGAAGGGCTCGCCGACCGGATAGTCCCGTTCCCGGTCGAGGCCGGCCGCTACGCCAACCTGCGGGCCGCCAAGGACGGCGTGCTCTGGCTGCGCTACCCGGTGCGCGGCGTCCTCGGCGCCTCCCGGGCCACTCCCGACGACCCGGATCCCAAGACCGAGCTGGAGCGCTACGACCTCGCCCAGCAGCGCCTGGAGCACCTCGCCGCCGACGCCGACCACTTCGAGGCCAGCGGCGACGGCAAGCGGGTGCTGCTGTGGACCGACAGCCGCCTCAAGGTCGTACCCGCCGACCGGCGCGCCTCCGACGACGAGGACAGCGACTCGAACATCACCGTCGACCTGAGCCGGATCCGGCAGACCGTCGACCCGGCCGCCGAGTGGCGGCAGATGTACGACGAGACCGGCCGCATCATGCGGGACAACTTCTGGCGGCCGGACATGAGCGGCGTCGACTGGGACGGCGTCCTCGACCGCTACCGCCCCCTCCTCGGCCGCCTCGCCACCCACGACGACCTGGTGGACCTCCTGTGGGAGGTGCAGGGCGAACTCGGCACCTCGCACGCCTACGTCACCCCGCGCGGCGGCTTCGGCAACGGCGCTCGGCAGGGACTGCTCGGCGCCGACATCTCCCGTCACGAGGACGGCAGTTGGCGCATCGACCGCATCCTGCCCGCGGAGACCTCCGACCCCCAGGCCCGCTCCCCGCTCGCCGCGCCCGGTGTCGCCGTGCGCCCCGGGGACGCGATCGTCGCGGTCGCCGGACAGCCGGTCGACCCGGTCACCGGCCCCGGCCCGCTGCTGATCGGCACGGCCGGAAAGCCGGTCGAGCTGACCATCTCGCCCGCCGGCGGGGGCGACCCCCGGCACGCGGTCGTGGTCCCCCTCGCCGACGAGGAGCCCCTGCGCTACCACGCCTGGGTCGCCGACCGCCGCGCCTACGTCCACGAGACGTCCGGCGGCCGCCTCGGCTACCTCCACGTGCCCGACATGCAGGCACCCGGCTGGGCCCAGATCCACCGCGACCTGCGCGTCGAGGTGGCCCGCGAGGGCCTGGTCGTCGACGTCCGCGAGAACCGCGGCGGCCACACCTCCCAGCTCGTCGTGGAGAAGCTGGCCCGGCGCATCGTCGGCTGGGCGCTGCCCCGCGGCATGCGGCCGTACAGCTACCCGCACGACGCGCCGCGCGGCCCCGTCGTCGCCGTCGCCAACGAGTTCTCCGGCTCCGACGGCGACATCGTCAACGCGGCGATCAAGGCCCTCGGCATCGGCCCGGTCGTCGGCACCCGCACCTGGGGCGGCGTCATCGGCATCGACAGCCGCTACCACCTGGTCGACGACACCCTGATCACCCAGCCGAAGTACGCGTTCTGGCTGGAGGGATACGAGTGGGACGTCGAAAACCACGGGGTGGACCCCGATGTGGAGGTAGTCCAGCGCCCACAGGACTACGCGGCGGGCAGGGACACCCAGCTGGACAAGGCGATCAGCCTGGCGTTGGAGGCACTGGAGGAGCAGCCGGCCAAGACTCCGCCAGGCCTGCCCACCTAAAGGGGCGCGGGGCCGTGTCGATATGCGGCTCCGCCGCGGGGCGCGCCCAGCCACATACGGCCCGCACCCAACCGACTACCATGCCCCCGTACTGATCAACCGGCGAAAGCGAGCGCAGCGCATGGCGGGAGAACCGCAGGACGACTGCCTGTTCTGCAAGATCGTCGCGGGGCACATCCCGGCGACGATCGTGCGGGAGACGGAGACGACCGTCGCCTTCCGGGACATAAACCCCCAGGCGCCCACGCACGTCCTGGTGATCCCCAGGGTGCACTACAAGAACGCGGCCGAACTCGCCGTCGCGGAACCGGCCGTCGCCGCCGACATACTGCGCGAGGCCCAGGCCGTCGCCGACGAGGACAAGTTGGAGAGCTACCGCATCGTCTTCAACACCGGCAGCGGCGCCGGACAGACCGTCTGGCACACCCACGCGCACATCCTCGGTGGCCGTGGCATGGAATGGCCCCCCGGGTAAGACGTCGTGTCCGTACGTGAATTGGTGGTCCTCGGCACCGCCAGCCAGGTCCCGACCCGGCACCGCAACCACAACGGCTACCTGCTGCGCTGGGACGGCGAGGGCATCCTGTTCGACCCCGGCGAGGGCACACAGCGGCAGATGCTGCGCGCCGGGGTCGCCGCCCACGACCTGAACCGGATCTGCGTCACGCACTTCCACGGCGACCACTCCCTCGGCCTCGCCGGGGTGATCCAGCGGATCAACCTCGACCAGGTGCCGCACGAGGTCACCGCGCACTACCCGCGTTCCGGGCAGCGCTTCTTCGACCGGCTGCGGTACGCGACCGCCTACCGGGAGACCGTCCGCCTCACCGAGGCACCGGTCGACGCCGACGGCACCCTCGCACGGACCCCGGCGTACACGCTCGAAGCCCGCAAGCTGTCGCACCCCGTCGAGTCCTACGGCTATCGGCTGGTCGAACCCGACGGCCGCCGCATGCTGCCCGACCGGCTCGCCGCGCACGGGATCAAGGGGCCGGACGTCGGCCGGATCCAGCGCGAGGGCCGGCTCGGGGACGTGACCCTGGACGAGGTCAGTGAGGTACGGCGCGGGCAGCGGTTCGCGTTCGTCATGGACACCCGGATGTGCGACGGGGTGCACGCGCTCGCCGAGGGCTGCGACCTGCTGGTCATCGAGTCCACGTTCCTCGACGAGGACCTCGAACTCGCCGGGGACCACGGCCATCTGACGGCCGGTCAGGCAGCGTCCGTGGCACGGGACGCGGGGGTAAGACACCTCGTCCTCACCCACTTCAGCCAGCGCTACTCCGACCCCGACGATTTCGAGCGGCAGGCGCGTTCCGCCGGGTTCGAGGGAGAGCTGACCGTGGCGCACGACCTTCTGCGAGTGCCGGTTCCGAAGCGCGTATAAAAACACGCTTACGATGCTTTGATGCCCCTCCCCAAAGCAGAACTGCACCTCCACATCGAAGGCACCCTGGAGCCCGAGCTGGCGTTCGAGCTGGCCGCCCGCAACGGTGTCGAGCTGCCCTACGCCGACACCGACGAGCTGCGCAAGGCGTACCAGTTCGAGGACCTCCAGTCCTTCCTGAACCTGTACTACGAGCTGATGGCAGTCCTGCGCACCGAGCAGGACTTCGCCGACCTGGCCGACGCCTACCTCGCCCGGGCCGCCGCGCAGGGCGTGCGGCACGCGGAGATCTTCTTCGACCCGCAGGCCCACATCGCGCGGGGCGTGGCCATGGGCACGGTCGTCGAGGGGCTGTGGCGGGCGCTCGGCCGCAGCGAGGAGAACCACGGCGTCTCCACGAAGCTCATCATGTGCTTCCTGCGCGACGAGTCCGCCGACTCGGCGCTCGAGACCCTGGAGGCGGCCAGGCCCTACCTGGACCGGATCACCGGTGTCGGCCTCGACTCGGCCGAGGTCGGGCACCCGCCGGTGAAGTTCCGGGAGGTGTACGAGGCCGCCGCCGCGCTCGGGCTGCGCCGGGTGGCGCACGCCGGTGAGGAGGGTCCGCCCGCGTACATCACCGAGGCCCTGGACGTCCTCGGCGTCGAGCGGATCGACCACGGCCTGCGCTGCATGGAGGACCCTGAGCTGGTCGAGCGGCTGGTCCGGGAGCGCATTCCGCTGACCCTGTGCCCGCTGTCCAACGTCCGGCTGCGGGCGGTGGACGTCCTCGCGGACCATCCCCTGCCGGCGATGCTCGACGCGGGTCTGCTGTGCACGGTCAACTCCGACGACCCGGCCTACTTCGGCGGGTACGTCGCCGACAACTACCACGCGGTGCACGACGCCCTCGGGCTGCCCAGGGAGCAGATGCGCGAGCTGGCCCGCAACTCCTTCCTCGCGTCCTTCCTGGAGGACGACGAGGAGCGGCGGGCCCGTTACATCGCCGAGGTCGAGGCGTACGAGTTCGGGTAGGCGGTGTCGTACGCGGGCTGGGCGGGCACGACCGGGGTGTCCAGCTGGATCTCCACCACGGAGACCGTCTGCCCGCCCGCCCGCAGCGCCACCACCGTCATCGGGACCGCCACCGCCAGCAGCCCGACGGCCAGCACCTCGCCCATGACCGGGAAGCCCGCCCACGCCGCCAGCATGCTCCCGGCCAGCGGGCCCGCCGCGGTGCCCAGGGACGCCGCCGAGCCGACGAACACCGCCCAGCGGCCGCGCGGGTCGAGGGAGGCGGCGAGGCCGATGACGTACGACAGCACGACCGGGTAGACCACGTTCCAGGCGATCTCGCCCCCGGCGAAGGACGCCAGGTCGGTCGCCGAGGCGCTGAGCGCGATGCAGCCCGCGATGAGCGCCGTACCCACACCGATCGGCACCGCCCGGCCCAGCCGCGGCCCGAGCGCCCCCGCGCCCACGACCCCGAGAAGGCCGGCGCCGAGCGCGACCGCGAACACCGCGCCGACGGTGACCTCGGTGAGGTGTGCCTGGTCGAGACCGATGCGGCCGCTGACGCCCCACAGGGCGTTCTGTGCCAGGGACCAGCAGGGCATGGCGGCGGCCAGCAGCAGACCGGCGCGCAGGTGGGGGAGCCGGCGGCGCTCGACGTGGGTGCGGGTCGGAGCCGCAGGGCCGGACAGGCGGCCGGTGAGCGGCCAGGCCGCGAGGGCGGTCAGCGCGATCGCGGCGAGGGGCTGCCCGTGGCCGGGGCCGAGGTGCGGGATCGTCAGGTAAAGGGCGCCCGCGAGGGCGGAGACACCGAGCAGACCGAACGTGGTGACCCGGTGCGGGTCCTGCTGTCCGGCGATGCCGCTTGCGGCGACCGCCGTGACCGTGCCGGACCCGAACCCGCCGATCAGCGCGCCGGCGACGACGGCCGGTACGACTCCGGTGAGCGCGGCGCCGCCGTAGCCGAGGAAGGCGAGGGCGAGCCCGAGCCGGGCGAGTGTACGGGCGCCGATCCGCTCGACCCGGGAGGCCAGCAGAAAGCCCGCCGCGGCCGAAGTCAGCAGCAGCGCACTGCCGATGGCACCGGCCTGGGTGACGGAGAGCGGAAGCCCGGTGTCGAGCCGGCCGACAGTGGTCGGGAGCAGATACGGGGCGAGATACCCGGCCGTGAAAAGGGCGACGAGGGGCCAGGGCAGGGAGCGGGGGGCGGACACGGGCGTTCCAGGGCAGACGAGAGCAGCGGCTCAGACAGGGGGGCGAGCAAGTTGTATCAATTACGTGGGTTCGGGAAGAAGGTCGTCAGGCGTGATCCAGGTCACTTCTGTGTTTGCGGTCAGGGAGTCGGGGTAAAAGGGTGCCCCTTGTCGGTGAGTTGGCTTGGACCCGGTCGGATGCGCTATGGTTGATCACGTCGCGGTCGCCGGAACTGCCGGTGCCGGACAGTGCGTTGGTGGTCCAAGGAAAGACGCCCCGCTTCCTGCGGGGAGATGCAGGTGCAAGGCCTGCCCGGCGCTCCAGTAGAGCCCCATCCCGCTGTGTGCGGGGTGGGGCTCTTTTTCTGCTCCCCCTGTTCCCTCATTGACTCTCGTGTGTCCGTGTATCTAGCCTCTGTTCTCATACGTAGACAACATTCATAAGGGGACATAGTCAGGTGGGCATGTTGGCCCTCCTCACCGCCGGACTCGACCTCGTAGGAGCCTCCCTGTGACCCGTGACCTGACCATCACCGAGGTACGCCTGACGCCGATCCTGGTCGCCGACGCGCCGCTGCTCAACACCCAGGGTGTGCACCAGGCGTACACCCCCCGGCTGATCGTGGAGGTGGTCACGGCCGACGGGATCACCGGGCTCGGCGAGACCTACGGCGACACCAAGTACCTGGAGCCGGCCCGCTCCCTCGCCGAGCGCCTCCCCGGACGCTCGGTCATGGATGTGAACGGACTGTTCGCACTGGACCTCGCCGTGGACGAGGACCGGATCGGGGGCGCCGTGGACGCCGGCGGCCTGCGGGGCGTGCAGAGCGCCGACAAACTGCGGCTCTCCGTGCTCTCCGCCTTCGAGGTGGCCTGCCTGGACGCCCAGGGCCGGGCGCTCGGGCTGCCCGTGCACGCACTGCTCGGCGGCAGGGTGCGGGACGCGGTCGAATACAGCGCCTACCTCTTCTACAAGTGGGCCGGCCACCCGGAGGGCGTCACGGCCGAGCCGGACGACTGGGGCGCCGCCCTGGACCCGGCCGGAGTCGTCGCCCAGGCACGGAAGTTCAAGGAGCGGTACGGGTTCACCTCCTTCAAGCTCAAGGGCGGTGTCTTTCCGCCCGAGGAGGAGATCGCGGCCGTACGCGCCCTCGCCGAGGCCTTCCCCGGGCATCCGCTGCGGCTCGACCCCAACGGCGCCTGGTCCGTCGAGACCTCGCTGAAGGTGGCCAGGGAACTCGGGAACGTCCTGGAGTACCTGGAGGACCCGACCCTGGGCACTCCCGCGATGGCCCAGGTGTCGGCCGGGACGGAGGTCCCGCTCGCCACCAACATGTGCGTGACCACGTTCGGCGAGATCAAGGAGGCGTTCACCAAGGACGCCGTCCAGGTGGTGCTCTCCGACCACCACTACTGGGGCGGACTGCGCAACACCCAGCACCTCGCCGCGATCTGCGACGTCTTCGGCGTCGGGGTGTCCATGCACTCCAACACCCACCTCGGCATCAGCCTCGCCGCCATGACCCAGGTGGCGTCCACCGTGCCCGGCCTCCACCACGCCTGCGACTCCCACTATCCCTGGCAGTCCGAGGACGTCCTCACCGAGCGGATCGCGTTCACCGACGGCAGGGTCGCGGTGTCCGACGCACCCGGCCTCGGCGTCGAACTGGACCGGGACGAGCTGGCCCGGCTGCACCGGCGGTGGGCCGAGGACGACGGCACGATGCGCGAGCGGGACGACGCGGCGGCGATGCGGGTGGCCGAGCCGCACTGGCGGACGCCGGTGATGCCCCGCTGGTAGCCGCGCCCCGGGTGGGATCTGGTGCACACTGGCCAGATCCGCATCACCTCAGGGAGCGCACCGTGACCCCGTCCCACGCGATCGCCGGAGAGGAACCGGAGCACCTCACCCGTGCAGCGCCCTGCCGGGCCCAGGTCGACCCGCTGGTCGCCCTGCGCGCACCGGACGATCCGCCCTGGGACGTCTACCTCACGGGCACCGTCTTCCTCGACATCATCTTCACCGGCCTGGACTCGGCGCCCGTGCGCGGCACCGAGTCCTGGGCCCGGGGGATGGGCTCCAGCCCGGGCGGGGTCGCCAACATGGCCGCCGCGCTCGCCCGCCTCGGTCTGCGGACGTCCCTCGCGGCGGCCTTCGGCGACGACCACTACGGCGACTACTGCTGGGACGCGCTGGAACAGGGCGAGGGCATCGACCTCACCCTCTCGCGGACCGTGCCCGGCTGGCACTCGCCGGTGACCGTCTCCATGGCCTACGAGGGCGAGCGGACCATGGTGTCCCACGGCCACGAGCCGCCGCCGGAGGAGCCGGCGCCGGACTTCCCGCCCCGCGCGCGTGCGGCCGTCGCCTCCCTCGTTCCCGGCAAACGCGCCCCCTGGATCGCCCAGGCCGCCCGCGCGGGCACCCGGGTCTTCGCGGACGTCGGCTGGGACGACACCGGGGCCTGGGACCTGGCGGGCCTCCCCGACCTCGAACACTGCGAGGCGTTCCTGCCCAACGCGCAGGAGGCGATGCGGTACACCGGCGTGGACTGCCCGCGGGCGGCGGCGCGGGCGCTGACCGAGTACGTGCCGCTGGCGGTGGTGACGCTCGGGGCGGAGGGGGCGTACGCGGTGGACCGGCGTACGGGGGAGACGGCCGAGGTGCCCGCGATCGCGGTGGAGGCGCTGGATCCGACCGGGGCGGGGGATGTGTTCGTGGCCGGGTTCGTGACCGGAACGCTGGCGGGGTGGCCGCTCGCCGATCGTCTTGCCTTCGCCGGGCTCACGGCGGCTCTGTCGGTGCAGGAGTTCGGGGGCTCGCTGTCGGCGCCGGGGTGGTCGGAGGTCGGGGCGTGGTGGCGGAAGGTGCAGTCCCTTCCGGGGCAGGACCGGGTGGCGTTGCAGAGGTTTGGGTTCCTTGACGGGCTGGTGCCTCAGGAGCTGGACCGGGTGTGGCCGTTGCGGCGGGCCGTGCCGACGATCGGGTTCGGTCGGTCCAGCTGACGTACCAGGGGGCTCCCGCCCCCTGGACCCCCGGCCTATGCCCACCCACCACCCGACTCGGTCGGCTGCGAAGTGGCCCTCTGAAAAGCCCTACGGTCTTGTCAGTCCACCGTCGTACCCTGGAATCGCGAGGCCGCCCTCAGCTATGCGGCCGTGACGAGGAGGAACCGCAGGCCTACAGCGCCGGCCCATGACTCAGACACCCACAGCTCACACCCCCGCGCAGGAGCAGGCACGAGCGCAGCTCACCGTCCCCGCCCAGCACCCCATGGTGACCGTGCTGGGTTCCGGTGACTCCCTTCTGCGCGTGATCGAGAAGGCCTTCCCGGCAGCCGACATCCATGTCCGGGGCAATGAGATCAGCGCGGTCGGCGACCCTGCGGACGTCGCCCTCATTTCGCGCGTGTTCGACGAGATGATGCTGGTGCTCCGCACCGGGCAGCCGATGACGGAGGACGCAGTGGAACGCTCGATCGCGATGCTCAAGGCGAGCGAGGCAGGGACGAGCGACGGACCGGAGACCCCGGCCCAGGTACTGACGCAGAACATCCTGTCCTCCCGCGGCCGCACGATCCGCCCCAAGACGCTCAACCAGAAGCGGTACGTCGACGCGATCGACAAGCACACGATCGTCTTCGGCATCGGCCCCGCCGGTACCGGCAAGACCTACCTGGCCATGGCCAAGGCCGTGCAGGCCCTGCAGTCCAAGCAGGTCAACCGGATCATCCTGACCCGTCCCGCGGTCGAGGCCGGCGAGCGCCTCGGCTTCCTGCCGGGCACGCTCTACGAGAAGATCGACCCCTACCTGCGCCCGCTGTACGACGCGCTGCACGACATGCTCGACCCGGACTCGATCCCGCGCCTGATGGCCGCGGGCACGATCGAGGTCGCGCCGCTCGCGTACATGCGCGGTCGTACGCTCAACGACGCCTTCATCATTCTCGACGAGGCACAGAACACGAGCCCCGAACAGATGAAGATGTTCCTCACCCGCCTCGGCTTCGACTCGCGGATCGTGATCACCGGTGACGTGACACAGGTCGACCTCCCCGACGGGACCAAGAGCGGCCTGCGGCAGGTCCAGGAGATCCTGGAAGGCGTCGAGGACGTCCACTTCTCCTGGCTGTCGTCGCACGATGTCGTACGGCACAAGCTCGTCGGCCGTATCGTCGACGCGTACGAGAAGTACGACAGCAGGCACGGCACCCAGAACGGCATGCAGAAGAGCCGGGGCAAGTCCGGGCACAAAGGGAAGTAGACCAGCACGACCATGTCGATCGACGTCAACAACGAGTCCGGCACCGAGGTAGACGAGCAGGCGATCCTCGACATCGCCCGCTACGCGCTCGCGCGGATGCGCATCCACCCGCTCTCCGAGCTCTCGGTGATCGTCGTGGACACCGACGCCATGGAGCAGTTGCACATCCAGTGGATGGATCTGCCGGGTCCCACCGATGTCATGTCGTTCCCGATGGACGAGCTGCGGCCGCCCACGAAGGACGACGACGAGCCGCCGCAGGGGCTGCTCGGCGACATCGTGCTGTGCCCGGAGGTCGCCACCAAGCAGGGCGCGGAAGCGCCGACGCAGCACTCCATGGACGAGGAGCTCCAGTTGCTCACCGTCCACGGAGTGCTGCACCTGCTCGGGTACGACCACGAGGAGCCCGACGAGAAGGCCGAGATGTTCGGGCTCCAGGCCGCCATCGTGGACGGGTGGCGGGCCGAGCGCGGGCTGACCGGCCCGTCGCCGGCGCCGACCGTCTCGTAGTCCGAGGGCCGGTCTTCGCATGAGTCCGCAGATCGTGATCGGCGCGATCGCCCTGGTCGTCGTCGCCTGGCTGGCCGCGTGTGCGGAGGCGGGCATCGCGCGCGTCTCCAGCTTCCGCGCCGAGGAGGCCGTGCGCAACGGCCGGCGCGGCAGCGCCAAGCTGGCCCAGGTAGCCGCCGACCCCACCCGCTATCTGAACGTGGCCCTGCTGGTCCGCGTCGCCTGCGAGATGGCGGCCGCGGCCCTGGTGACGTACGCCTGCCTGCAGGAGTTCGCGGCCACCTGGCAGGCCCTGCTGGTCGCCATCGGCGTGATGGTCCTGGTGTCGTACGTCGCGGTCGGCGTCTCCCCGCGCACCATCGGCCGCCAGCACCCGCTGAACACGGCGACGGCGGCGGCGTACGTGCTGCTGCCCCTCGCCCGGATCATGGGCCCGATCCCGTCGCTCCTCATCCTCATCGGCAACGCGCTCACCCCCGGCAAGGGCTTCCGGCGCGGTCCGTTCGCCTCCGAGGCGGAGCTGCGCGCGCTGGTCGACCTCGCCGAGAAGGAGTCGCTGATCGAGGACGAGGAGCGCCGCATGGTGCACTCGGTCTTCGAGCTGGGCGACACCCTCGTACGGGAGGTCATGGTCCCGCGCACCGACCTGGTGGTGATCGAGCGCTACAAGACCATCCGGCAGGCCCTCACCCTCGCCCTGCGCTCCGGCTTCTCGCGGATCCCGGTCACCGGTGAGAGCGAGGACGACGTCGTCGGGATCGTGTATCTGAAGGACCTGGTCCGCAAGACGCACATCAGCCGCGACGCCGAGAACGACCTGGTGTCCACGGCCATGCGCCCGGCGGTCTTCGTCCCCGACACCAAGAACGCCGGCGACCTGCTGCGCGAGATGCAGAAGGACCGCAACCACGTCGCCGTCGTCATCGACGAGTACGGCGGCACCGCCGGCATCGTCACCATCGAGGACATCCTCGAGGAGATCGTCGGCGAGATCACCGACGAGTACGACCGTGAACTCCCGCCCGTGGAGGACCTCGGCGACGACCGCTACCGGGTCACCGCGCGCCTCGACATCACCGACCTCGGCGAGTTGTACGGCCTGGAGGAGTACGACGACGAGGACGTGGAGACCGTCGGCGGCCTGCTCGCCAAGGCGCTCGGCCGCGTGCCCATCGCCGGTGCGTCCTCGGTCGTGGAACTGCCCGACGGCCGCGAGCTGCGCCTGACCGCGGAGGCCGCGGCCGGCCGCCGGAACAAGATCGTGACCGTCCTGGTGGAGCCGGTGGGCCCGGCGGACCCGCCCGAGGAGGAGAGGCCCGAGTGACCCCCAAGGAGCTGCGCGCCTTCTGCCTGTCCTTCAACGCGGCGGTGGAGGACTTCCCGTTCAGCCCGGACGTCTCGGTCTTCAAGGTCCTGGGCAAGATGTTCGCGCTGAGCTGGCTGGACGCGCGGCCCCTGACGGTCAACCTCAAGTGCGACCCGGAGGACGCGGTCCGGCTGCGCGGTGAGCACGAGGGACTGATCATCCCCGGCTACCACATGAACAAGCGGCACTGGAACACCGTCACCGTGGACGGCGAACTCCCGGACCGCCTGGTCCGCGAGCTGATCGAGGACTCGTACGACCTCGTCGTCGCGGGCCTGCCGAGGGCGCAGCGGCTGCGGCTTGACCGGCCGTAAAGCTGCGGCTCGACCGGCCGTAAATCCGTTTGCCGGGACCCTCTGACCGCGTGTCAGAATCCGGCGCATGTCTTCTGTGCGATACCCGCGCCCGCTGCGCCCCGGTGACCGTGTCGGTGTGACCTCCCCCTCCAGCGGGGTGCCCGAGACGATGCGCGGGCGCCTCGACGTGGCGATACGCGACCTGGAGGCGCGGGGGTACGAGGTGGTCGTCGGCCGGTGCATGGACGGCTCGACGCACATCAGCGCCCCCGCCGCCGAGCGCGCCGCCGAACTGACCGAGATGCTGACCGACCCGACGATCCGGGCGGTCGTACCGCCGTGGGGCGGGGAGACCGCGATCGACCTGCTGCCGCTGCTCGACTTCGACAAGATCGGGCGGGCCGAGCCGACGTGGGTGGTCGGCTGGTCCGACATGTCGACCCTGATCACGCCCCTGACCCTGCTCACCGGGGTCGCGACCGTGCACGGCAACAACCTCATGGACACGCCGTACCGGACGCCCGAGGGCCTGCTGTCCTGGCTCGACATCGTGACGGCGCCGCAGGGTGGGCCGCTCTCCCAGACCCCGCCGGGCCGTCACCGCTCGGGCGGTTTCGACGACTACCGGTTCCACGCGGACGTACGCGACTTCACCCTGGACGCCGAGGGCACCTGGACCCGGCTCGACGGCACCGGTGACGTGGACGTCGAGGGCCGGCTGATCGGCGGCTGCATCGAGACCCTCACCAACCTCGCCGGGACGCCGTACCTGAACACCTCCTCCTTCGCCGGCGACGAGGGGCTGCTCGTCTACGTCGAGGCCTGCGAGGACAACGCGTTCACCATCTGCCGCAATCTGCACGGCATGCGCCTGGCCGGCTTCTTCGACCGCGCGGCCGCCGTCCTCGTGGGCCGCACCCACGCCCCCGACGGCGGCACCCTCACCCAGCACGAGGCCGTCCTCGACGCCCTCGGCTCCCTGGGCGTACCGATCGTCTCGGACGTCGAGTGCGGCCACGTGGCGCCCTACCTCCCGCTGGTGAACGGCGCCCGTGCCCGCGTGCTGCACACGGCCGCCCGCAGCGAGATCGTTCAGACCCTGGACTGACCTCGGCGCAGGTCGGGGCCGGTCCGTATGCTCGGGGCATGACCGACAGCAACGCGCTCGACCCCGAGGACCGCAAGATCGTCACCCTGGCCCGTTCCGCCCGGGCCCGCAACGGTGTGCCCGAGGGGGCGGCCGTACGGGACGAGACCGGGCGCACGTACGTCGCCGGGTCGGTGCAGCTCGCCTCGCTGGAGCTGAGCGCCCTGCAGACCGCCGTCGCCATGGCCGTGGCCTCCGGTGCCAAGTCGCTGGAGGCGGCGGCCGTGGTGAGCGAGGCGGAGTCCGTCCCGGAGCAGGACCGGGCCGCTGTGGCCGACCTTGGGGGGCCTGAGACGCCGGTGCTGCTCGCCGGGCCCGACGGGGCCGTGAAGCTGACGGTCCAGGCGGGCGCCACGGAGTAGTCCGGAATTCATCCTTGCCGTCGCCTGCCTCTCGCGCATCAATGGAGCCGTAAGTTCCGACGATCCGTCAGATCCGCACCGCCGCCGCAGCGTGCCCGCACCCACCTGCTCAGGCCTGCTCGTTCGTCGGCGCACCTTCCGACCATCCCCACATGGCATCCCCACAGGGAAGGAAGCGGATCCCCATGAGAGGCAAGCGCACGGCAACAGGTGCGGCGCTGGTCGCCGGGGCCCTCGCGGTCACCGGACTGGCCTTCGCGCCCACCGCGGCCGCCGTCACCCCCCAGACGGCGACCATCAACGCGAGCTGCGGCATCTTCGGCGGTGGCGCGGCCACGCTCACCGCCACCCAGAGCGGCACCTCGGCCACCATCACCCTCACCTCCAGCGCGGTCAAGGCGCCGGTCGCGGTGGCGAAGGACTCCATCACCTCCAAGCTCACCCTGGTCAAGGCGGGCGGCGGCACCACCGTCTTCACCGGGACGAAGAACCCGGCCATGGCCGCCGGCGACCCGGTCACCGCCGGCCCGCTCACCGGCACCGTGGCCTCCGGTGACAGCCTGGAGGCGTACGGCGGTTCGCTGCAGATGACGATCTTCGGGGTCAACGTCACCTGCACGGCCACCGGCAAGCAGTCGCCCGGCCCGTTCGTCTTCGACTGAGCGACCCGAGGGGCCCGAGTGGCCTGAGTGATCTGTTCCGGATAGTTCCGGATCTCCCGGGGATGCCGCAGAAACTGATGATCCGTCAGATTTCTGCGGCGTCTCCATTGACTTCTCACGCGGGCTCCACATCAATGCCCCCTGTCGGCGCAGATGAGCCGCTGCGCCCGCAACCCTCAGGAGGGGCCCCCATGGGTTCGACACCCCGAAGATCCCGACGGTGGCGCTGGGCGTCACTGTTCGGGGCGACCGCCCTCGCGGTCACCGCGGGCGGCGCGCTGGCCGGTCCGGCCGGTGCCGCCGGCACGAACGTGGACTTCGCCACGCACTGCATCCCGCCCGCCGTCTCAGGTCTGCCGCCGATCGACGGCACCACCACCGCGAGCGTCTCGGTGGACAACACCAGCCCGAAGGTCGGCGACACGGTCACCGTGACCTACACCGTGGTCACGGCCGCCGCCAGCAACCCCACGGACCTGGCCCTGCCGGCCGACATCATGACCCCGACCGGCAAGGTCACCGTCGGCGGCGCCCAGAGCGGTGCCGTCACCGTCGCCGGACCGAAGAAGAACCCCCCGGTGCCGGGGAAGGCCGCGTTCCCGTCCTTCTCCATGACCGGGACGTTCACCGTCACCAAGGCCGGCCAGATCACCCTCTCGCCGGGCGACTACAACATCCACACCAGCTACATCCTCGAACTGGACACCCCCTGCACGGTCACCAACCCGCCCGCCCCGGTGTCGCAGACCGTCACGGCGACCGACGGGACGCCGGCCAACACCCGTGCCATCTCGCTGGGTTCGGCCTCGGGTGACCCGGGTGCCAGTGTCACGGTCAACGGCAGCAACTTCACGCCGGGCGCCACCGTCACCCTGGCCGGGCGGGCCGGGGGCACCCAGACCGCGGACACCGCCACGGTGACCGCGGGCGCCTCGGGCTCCTTCAGCGGTTCACTGGTCGTCAACGACAAGACGACGACCGGGATCGTGGCCTACGAGGGCGGCTCCTGGAGCGCGGACAAGGGCGCGGGCCCCGCGGCCTACGTCGTCAACGACAACACGCCCGTCCCGGCCGGCAGCCAGAAGCTGACCACCAGCGTCAAGGCGGGCACCCTGTCCATGTCCCAGGCCGGGGACGCCGTCGCGCTGTCGTCGGTCGACTTCGGCAAGGGCGGGGCCTCCAGCGGAGCCCTGCAGACGGTGACGGTCAAGGACTTCCGCGGCGGGCCCGCGGGCTGGTCCCTGACCGGCAAGGTCACCGACTTCACCGGCCCCGGCGCCAAGATCGACGCGAGCAGACTGAGCTGGACCCCCGCCTGCGTCACCAAGGCGGGCAGCCCCAGCACCTGCAAGGCCGGTTCGACGGGCGCGGTGGGCACCTCGGGAGCGACCCTCGCATCGACCCCCGACGCCACGCTCACCGGCGGCGAGTTCACCGTCGACGCCGGACTCTCCCTGGACGTACCGGCCTTCACGCCTCCGGGCGCGTACTCCGGCGTCCTCACCCTCACCCTCACCTGACCCGAAACACCCACCACGGTGGCCGGGCGCCCGCCGCACCACGGGGCCGCACCCGCCCGACCGCCACGACCCGAGCCCATGGGGGGTCCGCGCCCATGCGCAAGCCGTACGTCCTCCTCCTGAGCCTCATCGGCCTGTTCCTCGGCGTGACGACCGTCCCCGCGCGGGCTGCCGACAACGGCAGTTGGTCCGTCTACCCGGTCGCCTCCAAGGTCGCCGCGCGCCCCTACTTCTACCTCTCGGCCGACCCCGGGCAGACCCTCGCCGACAAGGTCGCCGTCGCCAACAAGACCGGCAGGCCGCTCACGTTCCGGCTCTACGCCGCCGACGCCTACAACACCGCCCGCGACGGCGGGTTCGCCGTACGGACCCTGAAGGAGCGGATGCGCGGGGTGGGCGCCTGGGCGCGGCCCGCGAGGTCACGCGTCACCGTTCCCGGCCACAGGACCGTCACCGTGCCCTTCACCCTGCGCGTGCCCCGGGGCGCCGAACCGGGCGACCACCCGGGCGCGATCGTCGCGCTCGACGAGCGGGTCGACCCCGGCAGCGGCAGGCTGGCGCTCGGCGTGCAGCGGGCCGTCGGCGCCCGGGTCTACCTCCGGGTCGGCGGGCCCACGCTGTCCGCGATCTCCGTCGAGCAGGTGCACATCAGCCATCACCAGCCGCTCGTCCCCGGCCTCGGCGACAGCACGGCCACCATCGGCTACACCCTGCGCAACACCGGGAACGTCACCCTCGACCCCAAGGTGGAGCTGAAGGCGCGCGGCCTGTTCGGCCGTACGCTGCTCGACCGCGACCTGACCGGGGTGCCGTCCGAGCTTCTGCCGGGGCAGCGGGTACGGCTCACCGAGACCTGGTACGGGGCACCCCAGCTCGACTGGGGCGACATCACCCTGACCGCGAGCGCGCCGGACACCCGTCAGTCGGCGAGCGCCTCCTTCTTCGCGCTGCCGTGGCTGCTCGCCGGGCTCGTGTTCGTGGCCGGAGTGGTCACCGGAGTGCTGCTGGTCAGAGCACGTCGGGCACGGGCCGTCAGGCACGGCCGAGGGCGCGGCGCAGCCTTCCCTCCTTCGGCGCGGGGCGCTCGACGGGAGGAGGCTCCGTCGAGGAGATGAGCTGCGCGACGGACAGCCGGGCGTACTGCTTGTACGTGACGGCCTTCTCGTCGATGGTCGACCACCGCGACCGCCCCCGGCTCAGAGGGCGTCCGGGCCGCGCTCGCCGGTCCGCACCCGTACGACGGTCTCCACGGGCAGTGCCCACACCTTCCCGTCCCCGATCTTCCCCGTCTGCGCGGCGCTGACGATCGCGTCGATCACGTCCTCGGCGACCGCGTCCTCGACCACGACCTCGATCCGGGCCTTCGGCACCAGGTCGACGCGGTACTCGGCCCCCCGGTACACCTCGGTGTGGCCGCGCTGACGGCCGTAGCCGCTCGCCTCGGTCACGGTCAGACCGTGCACACCCAGCTCCTGCAGGGCGGTCTTGACCGCGTCCAGGCGGTACGGCTTGACGATCGCGGTGATGAGCTTCATGCCTGGCTCTTGACCTTCTGGGCGGTGGGGACGACGGAGGAGGAGACCGGGGCGCCATGCCCTAGGACCCCGTGATCGTAAGCCGTCTCGGCGTGCACCGTAAGGTCCAGGCCGGTGTGCTCCTGCTCCTCGCTCGCCCGGAAGCCCAGCGCCCGGTCGATCAGCTTGGCGAGGCCGTACGACACCGCGAAGGCGTACGCCGCGACGACCACGACGGCCAGCAGCTGCTTGCCGAGCGGGGCGAGTCCGCCGCCGTGGAACAGGCCCTCGACGCCGCCGGTCATCGCCTTCTCGGCGAACAGGCCGATGAGGAGGGTGCCGATGACGCCGCCGACCAGGTGGACGCCGACGACGTCCAACGAGTCGTCGTAGTTCAGCCTGAACTTCCAGCTCACCGCGTAGGAGCAGACGACACCGGCGGCCAGGCCCACGACCAGCGCGCCGAGCAGGGAGACCGTGCCGCAGGAGGGCGTGATCGCGACCAGGCCGGCCACCGCGCCGGAGGCGGCGCCCAGGGTGGTCGGGTGGCCGTCGCGCCGCTGCTCGACGAAGAGCCAGCCGAGCAGGCCGGTGCAGCCGGCGGCCAGGGTGTTGAGGAAGGCGGCCGCGGCCAGGCCGTTCGCGCCGAGCGCGGAGCCCGCGTTGAAGCCGAACCAGCCGAACCAGAGCAGACCGGCGCCGAGGATCACCATGGGCAGGTTGTGCGGACGCATCGCGTCCTTCTTGAAGCCCAGGCGGGGGCCGAGGACCAGGCACAGGGCGAGGCCGGAGGCGCCGGAGGTGATCTCGACGGGCAGACCGCCCGCGAAGTCGAGCGCGCCGAGCTTGTCGAGGATCCAGCCGCCCGGGCCCCACACCCAGTGGGTGACCGGAACGTATACGAGCAGCGTCCACACCGGCACGAAGACCAGCCAGGCCGAGAACTTCGTACGGTCCGCGACCGCGCCGCTGATCAGCGCCGCCGTGATGATCGCGAACGTGAGCTGGAAGGTCGCGAACAGGAGGGTGGGCACGGAGCCGTGCACGCTGTCCGGGCCGAGGCCGCTCATGCCGGCGTGGTCCAGCCCGCCGATCAGGCCGCCGCCGATGTCGTCGCCGAAGGCCAGCGAGTAGCCGGCCGCCAGCCACACCACCGTCACCAGGGCGATCGACACGAAGCTCATCATCAGCATGTTGAGGACGCTCTTCGTGCGGACCATGCCGCCGTAGAACAGGGCCAGTCCCGGAGTCATCAGCAGGACGAGGGCGGTGGCTGCGAGCAGCCAAGCGGTGTCGCCGGTGTTCACGTGCGCGGCGGCGAGGGTCACGAGCGTCTCCAACGGTGTGCGGGCTCGTCAGAGGGTCACCGGTGATCGTTTCCGGTTGCGCACAGGTGTGTTTCCGTGACGTTTCGTTGCGTGGGGGTTTCCGGAACCTCACGTGCGGGCGTGGTGCGCCCCACTGGTACCGCGAGGCTTCGTGGATCAGGGAGAATGGTCGCCATGAGCGTTCGTACCCAGTCATCCGAGCAGCCGGCCGAGACCGCCCACCGCGCCGGCTTCGCCTGCTTCGTGGGCCGTCCCAACGCGGGCAAGTCCACCCTCACGAACGCTCTGGTCGGGCAGAAGGTGGCGATCACCGCGAACCAGCCGCAGACCACGCGGCACACGGTGCGCGGGATCGTGCACCGGCCCGACGCCCAGCTCATCCTGGTGGACACCCCCGGCCTGCACAAGCCGCGCACCCTGCTCGGCGAGCGCCTCAACGACGTGGTCCGCACCACGTGGGCCGAGGTCGACGTGATCGGCTTCTGCCTTCCCGCGAACGAGAAGATCGGTCCCGGCGACCGCTTCATCGCGAAGGAACTCGCCGGCATCAAGAAGACCCCGAAGGTCGCGATCGTCACCAAGACCGATCTGGTCGACTCCAAGACCCTCGCCGAGCAGCTGATCGCCATCGACCAGCTGGGCAAGGAGCTGGGCTTCGAGTGGGCGGAGATCGTGCCGGTGTCGGCGGTCGGCGACAAGCAGGTGGGCCTGCTGGCCGACCTGATCGTCCCGCTGCTGCCGGAGGGCCCGGCGCTCTACCCGGAGGGTGACCTCACGGACGAGCCCGAGCAGATCATGATCGCGGAACTGATCCGCGAGGCGGCCCTGGAGGGCGTCCGCGACGAACTGCCGCACTCCATCGCCGTCGTCGTCGAGGAGATGCTCCCGCGCGAGGACCGCCCGGCCGACCGTCCCCTCCTGGACATCCACGCCAACGTCTACATCGAGCGCCCCAGCCAGAAGGGCATCATCATCGGCCCCAAGGGCAAGCGCCTGAAGGAGGTCGGCATCAAGTCCCGCAAGCACATCGAGGCCCTGCTGGGCACACCGGTCTTCCTGGACCTGCACGTGAAGGTCGCCAAGGACTGGCAGCGGGACCCGAAGCAGTTGCGGCGGCTGGGGTTCTGAGGCCTCCT
>NZ_JBIATY010000003.1:0-312687 GCF_042892235.1 Streptomyces sp. NPDC001816 | reverse complement strand
GGGGCTCTGCCCCGGCCCCCGCTACCCGCTGGCCGCCCGTCTCGGTGGGCTGAAGGGCGGTCGGGTCCGGCGGGCAGATCGAGGCGCCGTTCGGGACGCCGGCCGCGCGGCGGTAGCCGCATGTCGATGCAGCCTGGACCTCCACGTGAAGGTCGCCAAGGGCTGGCAGCGGGACCCGAAGCAGTTGCGGCGGCTGGGGTTCTGAGGCCTCCTGGGGCTCTGCCCCGGCCCCCGCTACCCGCTGGCCGCCCGTCTCGGTGGGCTGAAGGGCGGTCGGGTCCGGCGGGCAGATCGAGGCGCCGTTCGGGGCGCCGGCCGCGCGGCGGTAGCCGCATGTCGATGCAGCCTGGACCTCCACGTGAAGGTCGCCAAGGACTGGCAGCGGGACCCGAAGCAGTTGCGGCGGCTGGGGTTCTAGTTCGCGGCCGGAGTCGGGAAGCCCGCCTCCGTGAGGGTTGCCAGGCGGGACGCCGGCACCCTGGCCCAGGAGGAGTCGGTGCGGTCAGGACTGGCCGGCTGACCAGCCCCGGCAGCTCACGCCACGCCCCGTATCCGCCCCACCAGCACCGCCCCCGCCAGCCCGATCACCGCCGCCACCAGGTACAGCACCCGGTAGCCGCCGAGGTACGTCACGATCGGCGCCGCCAGGACCGGGGCCGCCACCTGGGGGAGGGCGTTGGCCACGTTGATGACGCCGAGGTCCTTGCCCCGGTCCAGGGCCTTCGGCAGGACATCGGTCATCAGGGCGAAGTCGACCGAGGTGAAGACACCGAAGCCGATCCCCAGCACCGCCGACGCGACGACCGCCCCCGGCCAGGTCTGCCAGCCGGACAGGGCCGCCGTGGCCACCGCCATCAGCACACCCGACCAGACGACGAACGGCTTGCGCCGGCCCACCCGGTCCGACCAGACACCGCCCGCCACGACCGTCGCCACCAGCGTCAGGCTGTTGACCGCCGTGAGGACGAGGACACCCCGGTCGGGGTCGGAGTAGTGCAGGCGGTCGCGCAGGTAGTAGAGGAGATACAGCAGCACCAGCGAGTTGCTGAGGTTGATCAGGAAGCGGGTCAGCCAGGCCCAGGCCAGGTCGGGGTGGCGACGTGGGCTCAGCCAGAACGACGCCAGGAAGCCGCGCCAGGACCAGGGCGACCGGTCCTCCGGCGCCAGCCGCAGGTCCTCGTAGCGCAGTACGTAGGGCAGGACGCCCACCACCGTGAACACCGCGCAGGCCGTGTACCCGGCACCGACCCCGCCCGCCGCCGTCGCCAGTCCCGTCCCGCCGACCACGCCCAGGATCTGCGCCGCCCCCAGCCAGCCGCCCACCGAGCCCCGCTGGAGCCGCGGCACCCGGTCCGGCACGGCCGCGGTCACCGCCGCGAAGGCTGCGTTCAGCGTGAGCTGCACCAGGCACCAGCCCAGCGTCATCGTCCACAGCCCGCCCGCGCCCGCGAGCAGCAGGAGGGAGAGCGCACCGCCCGCCGCGCCCGCCACGATCCACGGGGTACGGCGGCCCCGGCGGGCGGTCGTCCGGTCGGAGAGGGCGCCGAAGAACGGGTTCGCGAGCAGCGAGACCACCGCGCCCGCCCCCGTCACCCAGGCCAGCATCGTCTCCTTCGACATCCCGGAGCCGGGCGCGAAGTCCCCCGCCTGGGAGGCGAGCAGGATCTGCAGCGGACCGAACCAGCCCACCCAGATCGCCCCGTTGGCCAGCGAGAGCGCCACCGTCCAGCCACGGCCGACCCGCTCCACGGGCTCGGCGAGTGCGGCCGAGGCGCGGGCGGTGGTCATCTCTGCGCCCGCAGCACGTCCCGGAACCAGTGGTAGGAGGCCTTCAGGGTGCGCCGCTGGGTCTCGTAGTCCACGTGGACCAGGCCGAAGCGGCGCGCGTAGCCCTCCGCCCACTCGAAGTTGTCCATCAGGGACCAGACGAAGTAGCCGCGCACATCCACCCCGGACTCCAGCGCCGCGTGCAGGGCGCGGACATGGCCGTCCAGGTAGGCGATGCGGTCCTGGTCGTCGATGCCCTCGTAGGAGCAGCCGTTCTCGGTGATGACGATCGGCGGGAGGCGGTCGCCGTAGCGGTCGCGGAAGGTCGTGAGCAGCTCCGTGAGACCCTCCGGGACGACGGGCCAGCCGAAGTCCGTCACCGGGCGGTCCTCGATCTCCCGGACGGAGAAGGGGAGTTCGGCCGGCATGGTCAGGCCGCCGAACTCGATCTCGGTGCCCTGCGGGGCGCCCACCCGGGTCGGCGCGTAGTAGTTGACGCCGTACCAGTCGATCGGCTCCGAGATCACCTTCAGGTCCGCGGACACGTCGCCGGGCATCAGGTCGCCGATGCCCTCCGGGTAGGCGCCCAGCAGGACCGGCTCGGCGAACAGCCGGTTGAGCAGGAGGTCGTAGAAGCCCGCCGCCTCCTGGTCGGCGGGTTCCGCGGACGCCGGCCAGGTCGGGCCGTGGGAGTTGGCGATGCCGATGTCCGTCACGCCGGCCGCGCGCAGGGTCTGCACCGCGAGACCGTGGGCGAGGAGCTGGTGGTGGGCGACCGGGAGCGCGTCGAAGAGGAGCCGTTTGCCGGGGGCGTGGGCGCCCAGCGCGTGACCCAGCAGGGTGTGCTCGGCGGGCTCGTTGAGGGTGATCCACTTGGTGACGCGGTCGCCGAGGCGCTCGGCCACCACGGACACGTGGTCGGCGAACCGGGCCGCCGTGTCCCGCTCCAGCCAGTCCAGCGAGGCGGGCAGGTCCCAGTGGAAGAGGGTGGGAACGGGCCGTACGCCGGCCGCGCACAGCTCGTCCACCAGGCGGTCGTAGAAGTCCAGGCCGCCGGGGGAGTTCACGCGGGGCCAGGAGACGGAGAAGCGGTACGCGTCCACGCCGAGGCCGGCGAGGAGGGCCACGTCCTCCCGGTAGCGGTGGTAGTGGTCGCAGGCCACCGCCGCCGTCGTGCCGTCCTTCACCCGCCCCGGCTCGGCCGTGAACACGTCCCACACGGACGCCTCGCGCTCGTCGGCCGCGCCCTCGATCTGGTGGGCGGAGGTCGACACACCCCACAGGAAGCCGGCCGGGAAGCGGGGGATCGGATTGACTGCATCGGTCGCCATGGCCGGGATCATCCTTACCCCCGGTAACGGAAGTCAACGCCCCGGCGTGAAACAGCGGTTACGCACCCTCCTTCAGCACCCGGGAGATCAACTCCCGCTCCGCCTCGGACAGTCGGGGGTCGGCCGCGTAAACCGTCCGGCCGTCCACAGTGATCTCGTAGCTGAAACCGTCCGGGACCCCGGCCGGGCGCGTGCCCCGGCCGGACGCGAGGGCGCGTTCGGCCAGGGCACGCCACTCATGGGCGTCGGGCCGGCCCGAGGTGTCCACCTCGGCCCGGCGCTCGATGCCCGCGAAGCCGCCCGTGCGCCGCACTTGGATACGCATGGGTCACTTCTAGTACGGAACTACAACGTCCGCACCCCCACCTGCTCCCACGCCTTCTGCACGGCCTGGAGTTCGTCGCCCGCGCCGTAGCGCTCGCGGGCCGCCTTGACGGTCAGCGTGGCGAAGTCGGCGAAGGCGGCGTCCTGCTTGAGCTCGCCGCCGGTCAGGGTGTCGTACCAGATCTGTCCGGCCCGCTCCCAGGCGTTGCCGCCGATGGCCGTGGCGACCAGGTAGAAGGCGTGGTTCGGGATGCCCGAGTTGATGTGCACGCCGCCGTTGTCGCGGCCGGTGTGGACGTAGTCCTCCATGGTCGCGGGCTGCGGGTCCTTGCCGAGGACGTCGTCGTCGTACGCCGTGCCCGGCGCCTTCATGGAGCGCAGGGCGGTGCCGGTGACGCGCGGGGCGAGCAGACCCGCGCCGATCAGCCAGTCGGCCTCGGCCGCGGACTGGCCGAGCGCGTACTGCTTGATCAGCGAGCCGAAGACGTCGGAGAGCGACTCGTTGAGCGCGCCGGGCTGGCCGAAGTAGGTCAGGTTGGCGGTGTGCTGGGTGACGCCGTGGGTCAGCTCGTGGCCGATGACGTCCACCGGGATGGTGAAGTCCAGGAAGATCTCGTTGTCGCCGTCGCCGAACACCATCTGCTCGCCGTTCCAGAAGGCGTTGTCGTAGTCCGTGCCGAAGTGCACGCTCGCGTCCAGCGGCAGCCCCTCGCCGTCGATGGAGTTGCGGCCGTACGCCTTCAGGTACAGCTCGAAGGTGGCGCCGAGGCCCGTGTAGGCGCGGTTGACCGTGGCGTCCGCACCGGGCTCGGCTCCCTCCTCGCGGACCTTCGTGCCGGGCAGGTCCTGCTGGTGGCCGGCGTCGTAGATGGTGCGGTGCGGCTGGTCGGCCACGGCCCCGGCGGGCGCGGCGACGGCGGGCGCGCCGATCACCGTGGTCAGGCGGCGGTGAGTGCGCTGGTAGGCGTCGTGCTCCAGGGACCGGCGGGCGGGTCCGGAGAGCGCGGGGTCCTCGTTCCGGGCGAGCCTGTCGAGGACGTGCGGCGGCACGATCGTGCAGAAGACGGGCTGGAAGCCCCCGTTGGTCGTCATGCCCGGCACCCTTGCACTGTGTGATCCGGCTGTCACTACTCGCAACCATGATTGGTGAAATACGGTGACATCGGGCTCACTCCGCGTAGCCATAGTGGTATGGCGCACTTTTTGTCCGATTTGCCCCCACGGTCCCGCATACTGATACGAACCCTCGCGGTGAGGCGCCGCTCGGCTAGCATGCGGAGCATCATGCGTTTCGGGCTGCTCCTTCTTAGCTGCCGCGGCGAGGGCCTGTAGTCGAGGCCGACTCCCTCCCCGCGGAGCTTGGCGTTGCGTCGTCGGCCGTCCACCCGGACATCCGGATCTCCGGACACCCCAAGGAGCCCACGCCATCATGGCCAACCGCCAGCAGCCCAGTTCCATGCCGATCCACAAGTACGGCCGCTACGAGCAGGTCGACATCCCGGACCGCACCTGGCCGGAGCAGCGCATCACCGTCGCCCCCCGCTGGCTCTCCACCGACCTGCGGGACGGCAACCAGGCCCTGATCGACCCGATGTCGCCCGAGCGCAAGCGCCGGATGTTCGACCAGCTGGTCAAGATGGGCTACAAGGAGATCGAGGTCGGCTTCCCGGCCTCCGGCCAGACCGACTTCGACTTCGTGCGCTCGATCATCGAGGAAGAGGGCGCGATCCCCGAGGACGTCACCATCTCCGTGCTGACCCAGGCCCGCGAGGACCTGATCGAGCGGACCGTGGAGTCCCTGAAGGGCGCCCGCCGGGCCACCGTCCACCTGTACAACGCCACCGCGCCGGTCTTCCGCCGGGTCGTGTTCCGCGGCTCCAAGGACGAGATCAAGCAGATCGCCGTCGACGGCACCCGCCTGGTGATGGAGTACGCCGAGAAGCTGCTGGGCCCGGAGACCGAGTTCGGCTACCAGTACTCGCCGGAGATCTTCACCGACACCGAGCTGGACTTCGCGCTGGAGGTCTGCGAGGCGGTCATGGACGTCTACCAGCCGGGCCCCGGCCGCGAGATCATCCTCAACCTGCCCGCCACGGTGGAGCGTTCGACCCCCTCCACGCACGCGGACCGCTTCGAGTGGATGAGCCGCAACATCTCCCGCCGTGAGTACGTCTGCATCTCCGTCCACCCGCACAACGACCGCGGTACGGCCGTCGCCGCCGCCGAACTGGCGCTGATGGCCGGCGCCGACCGCGTCGAGGGCTGCCTGTTCGGGCAGGGCGAGCGCACCGGCAACGTCGACCTGGTCACCCTGGGCATGAACCTGTTCTCCCAGGGCGTCGACCCGCAGATCGACTTCTCCGACATCGACGAGATCCGTCGTACGTGGGAGTACTGCAACCAGATGGAGGTCCACCCGCGCCACCCGTACGTGGGCGACCTGGTCTACACGTCCTTCTCCGGCTCCCACCAGGACGCCATCAAGAAGGGCTTCGACGCCATGGAGGCCGACGCGAAGGCCAAGGGTGTCACCGTCGACGACATCGAGTGGGCGGTCCCGTACCTGCCGATCGACCCGAAGGACGTCGGCCGCTCCTACGAGGCCGTCATCCGGGTCAACTCGCAGTCCGGCAAGGGCGGTATCGCGTACGTCCTGAAGAACGACCACAAGCTGGACCTGCCGCGCCGGATGCAGATCGAGTTCTCGAAGATCATCCAGGCCAAGACGGACGCCGAGGGCGGCGAGGTCACCGGCGGCGACATCTGGTCGGTCTTCCAGGACGAGTACCTGCCCAACCCGGAGAACCCCTGGGGCCGCATCCAGGTCCGCACCGGCCAGTCGACCACCGACACCGACGGCGTGGACACCCTCACCGTCGAGGCCACCGTCGACGGCGTCGACACGGTGCTGACCGGCTCCGGCAACGGTCCGATCTCGGCGTTCTTCGACGCCCTGCAGTCCATCGGCATCGACGTACGCCTGCTGGACTACCAGGAGCACACGATGAGCGAGGGTGCCTCCGCGCAGGCCGCCTCCTACATCGAATGCGCGATCGACGACAAGGTTCTGTGGGGTATCGGCATCGACGCGAACACGACGCGTGCCTCGCTGAAGGCCGTCGTCTCCGCGGTGAACCGAGCCGCCCGCTGACCCTCGCCGACCAGCACTTTCGGGGCCCTGACCGCTGTATACGACGGTCAGGGCCCCGTCACTTATCGGCCATCGCACCCCTAAGATCACGAACGGGTCTCGTACGAGGTGCTGACTCAGCCTCCGTGATGTGGCTAACATCACGCCAGCGCGGCGATGTTGCCGCGTCGTTACGGAGGTGCGACGTGCTGCCAGTACGGGGACGAGACGACCGTGCCACCCGGGCTGTGCGCCTCCTGGGTACCCGCACCGCATGGACACCCGTGGGGGACGGCGAGTTCTACTGCCCCGGCTGCGGAGGCGACCGCAACTACCAGCGGCTCACCGGCCGCCGCCGCTTCACCCTCCTCGGGGTGCCCGTGCTGCCGCGCGGGGCGACCGGACCGGTCGTGGAGTGCGCCTCCTGCCGCCGTCACTTCGGCACCGACGTCCTCGACCACCCCACCACCCGCCGCTTCTCCGCGATGCTCCGCGACGCCGTGCACACCGTCGCCCTCGCCGTCCTGGCCGCCGGCGGTGCCTCCTCCCGTACGGCCCTGGAGACGGCCGCCACCGCGGTCCGCGCCGCCGGCTTCGAGGACTGCACCGAGGACCAACTGGCCGCCTTGGTCGAGGCCCTCGCCGCCGACACCGGCCGGGTCCTCGGCGGCCCGTGCGGCGCGAGCCTAGCCATAGAGCTGCACGAGGCCCTCGACCCGCTCGCCCCGCACCTCGCCCCGGTCGGCCGCGAGTCCCTGCTCCTCCAGGCCGCGCGCATCGCCCTGGCCGACGGCCCCTACACACCCGCGGAACGGGACGCACTGGCCACGATCGGCGCCGCGCTCACCATCTGCGCCGACGACGTCAACCGGTTGCTGGCCGCTGCGCGGACTCCGTCCTGACTCATGCCGCCTGACCCGGTGCCGCCCGGATCGCCCGACGCTCGGCCGGCAGCACCGAACCCGAGCCGAGGAAGCGGCTCCACGGCATCTCCTCGATCTCCTCGACGTGACGAGCGATCTCGGCGTGACGCGCGACGCGACACCGGGCCCGCTGATCCGTCAGCGCCTGATCAGGCCCAGGTCGGTTGCGGTGGCGACGGCGGCGGTGCGTGAGTCGACGCCGAGCTTGGCGTACACGCGGGCCAGGTGCGACTTGACCGTGCCCTCGGTGAGGTGGAGCCGGTGGCCGATGGCCTGGTTGGACAGGCCTGCCGCGACCAGGGTGAGGACTTCCGTCTCCCGCCGGGTCAGGGCGGCGCCGGGGTCGCGCAGCCGGTTCATGAGCCGGTCGGCGACCGTGGGAGCCAGGGTGGTGCGTCCCGCGGCGGCGGTGCGCACGGCGGCCGCGAGATCCTCGGGCGGGGCGTCCTTGAGGAGATAGCCGGTGGCGCCGGCCTCGATCGCCGGGAGAGTGTCGGCGTCCGAGTCGTACGTCGTGACGATCAGCACCCGGGGAGCGCCCGGCCGGGCGGTGATCCGGGCGGTGGCCTCGGCGCCGCCCATTCCCTTGCCGAACTGCAGGTCCATCAGCACGACGTCGATGTCACCCGCGGCGGCGCGGGCGACAGCGTCCTCGGCGGTCGCGGCCTCGGCCACCACGGCGAGGCCGGGTTCGGTCTCCAGGACGGCGCGCAGCCCGGCCCGCACCACGGGATGGTCGTCGGCGACGAGCAGGCGGATGGCGGAGTCGGTCACGGGCGGGCCTCGGTCTCGGTGGGTGGGGCGAGGGGGAGCCGGGCGGCCAGGGCGGTGCCGTGGCCGGGGGCGGACTCGATGGTCAGGATGCCGCCGAGCGCGTCGAGCCGGGCGCGCATGGAGGCCACACCGAAGCCGCCCCTCTCCGGGTCGGGCGCGGGCAGCTTCGCGGGGTCGAAACCGATGCCGTCGTCGACGACGTCGAGGACGACATGGTCGCCGCACCGGCCGAGGGTGACCTCGACGGTCGTGGCCCGTGCGTGGCGGACGGTGTTGGCGACGGCGGACTGGGCGACGCGCAGCAGCACGACCTCGTACGAGGTCGGCAGCGGGGCCGGATCGCCGCTGAGACGGAAGCGGGCGGTGAGCCGGTGCCGGGCACCGGTGGTGGCGCACAGCCGTTCCAGAGCGCCGGCCAGGGTGGTGCCCTCCAGGGCGGGCGGGGCGAGGGCGGCGACGAAACGGCGGGCCTCGGCGAGATTGTCGACCGCGGCCTGGCGGGCCTGACCGACGTAGCGGGCACTGTTCTCCGGAGCGTCGGGCAGGGCCCGTTCGGCGGCGCGCAGCAGCAACTGGATGCTGGACAGCCCCTGGGCGAGGGTGTCGTGGATCTCCCGGGCCAGCCGCTCGCGTTCGGCCAGCACACCGGCGGTGTGCTGGGCCTCGGCCAGGTCCGCGCGGGTGGCGGTGAGTTCCTCGATCAGGCGCCTGCGCTGTTCGCTCTCCCGGTACAGGGCCTGGTATCCCCACACCACGGCGACTGCGACGGCGGCGCCGATCGCCGGGCCGATCGCCATGGCCGCGCTGAAGGACCCCCGGTGGAGGGCGAACGCGGCGACCGCCGCGAGCACGGTCGCGGCCACGGCGGCCAGGCCGGCCCGCCGCGACAGCAGGTGGAGCTGGAGGAAGTACAGCGGGAAGGCGACCCACACCCCGTCGGCGGTCAGGCCCAGCAGCACCAGCCACACCGCGCCGACGACGGCCAGCCACCAGGCGGCGGCCCGCCGCTCGCCGCGGATGCGGGGCACGAGCGGGCCGGCCGCGTACACCAGCCCGCACGCCACCGCCACGGCGACCGTCACCGCGGTGTGCGGCCGGCCTTCGGCCACGGCGCGGCCGGCGGCCAGAGCGAGCAGGGCGACGATCAGCAGGTGCAGGCACCAGGACAGGGTCCGGGTGGTCGGGGTCAGGGCGGGAGCGGCGGTGTTCGCGGGAGCAGCGGTGTTCACAGTCCCTCCAGCCTAAGGAACCGGTCCGGGCCGGGCCTCCGCCGAAAGTTACAACCCACGCGCAGCCTTTCGGTCCGCGAAGTGCCGTCCGTCGCCGGATGCCCGGCCGAGGCACCGGAGGCCAGGCTGGGGCCTATCGCTTCCACCGCCGGAAAGGGCAGGCCAAGGTGTTCGTCGCCTGGAGAGATCTGAAGTTCGCCAAGGGGCGGTTCGCCCTCATGGGAACCGTCATCGTGCTCATCACCCTGCTGGTCGGGCTGCTCTCCGGACTGACCGCGGGCCTGGGCCGGCAGAACATCTCCGCCATCACCGGCCTGCCGGCCGACCGGATCGCCTTCCACGTACCCGGCGGCGCCCAGGAGCTGTCGTACGCCAACTCGACCGTCACCGCCGAGCAGTGGCGGCGGTGGGCCGAGGTCCCCTCAGTCACCGGCGCCGAACCGCTGGGCATCAGCACCACCAGGGCCACCGCGGGCGACCGGAGCACCGGGGTCTCCGTGTTCGGCGTCCGGCCCGGCTCCCGCCTGGCCCCCGACGGCAGCAGGATCACGGGGCACGCGACGGTGCTGTCCGGCACGGCCGCCGACGACCTGGGCCTGGAGCCCGGAGACGGCTTCACCCTGGCCGGACAGAAGCTGACCGTGGCCGCCGTAAAGGGCGACGCCTCCTTCAGCCACACCCCCGTGATCTGGACCAGCCTCGACACCTGGGCGAGGACGGCGCCCCCCGCCGACGCCGGGGACGGGTCGACCGCGACCGTGATCGCCCTGAACACCGGCTCCGGCGCCGACATCGCCGCCGCCGACCGGGCCATCGGCACCAGAACGGTCTCGAAGGGCGACTCGCTGTCCGCGATCGGCTCGTACGCCTCCGAGAACGGCTCCCTGCAGCTGATGCGCGGCTTCCTCTTCGCCATCTCCGCCCTGGTCGTCGGCGCCTTCTTCACCGTCTGGACCATCCAGCGCAGCGGCGACATCGCCGTCCTCAAGGCACTCGGCGCCTCCACCGCCCAGTTGCTGAAGGACGCCCTCGGCCAGGCCGCGGTCCTCCTGACCGGCGGCACCCTCCTCGGCACCGGCATCGCCGCCGGTCTCGGCGCCCTTGTCACGGGAAGCGCGGTGCCGTTCCTCCTCACTCCCACCACGGTCCTCGTCCCCGCCGCCGTGATGATCCTGCTCGGCGCGCTCGGGGCCGCCCTGTCCGTCCGCCGCATCACCTCCGTCGACCCGCTGACCGCCCTGGGGAGCGCCCGATGAGCCTGAACCTGACCGACGTCACCCTCACCTACCCCGACGGTGACTCCCGCCTGACCGCCCTCGACCACGTCACCCTGGACGTGCCCAAGGGCAGTCTGACCGCCGTGGTCGGCCCCTCCGGATCCGGCAAGTCCAGCCTCCTCGCCGTGGCCGCCACCCTCATCGCCCCCGACGCCGGCACGGTCACCATCGACTCCACCGCCACGACCGGCATGACCCGCGACGAACTGACCCGGCTGCGCCGCGACAAGATCGGCATCGTCTTCCAGCAGCCCAACCTGCTGCCCTCCCTCACCGCGGCCGAACAGCTCCAGGTCATGGCCCGGATCGCCGGACGGTCACCGGCCAAGGCCCACGGCCGGGCCATGGAACTGCTCGACGCGGTGGGGGTCGCGACCCAGGCCGGACGCAGGCCCCACCAGCTCTCCGGCGGTCAGCGCCAGCGCGTCAACATCGCCCGCGCCCTGATGAACAGCCCCGCCGTCCTGCTGGTCGACGAACCCACCAGCGCCCTGGACCACGAACGCGGCGCCGCCGTGGTCGACCTGATCACCCGCCTCACCCATCAACAGGCCATCGCCACCGTCCTGGTCACCCACGACCGCACGCACCTCACCGCCGTCGACAGGATCGCCGAGGTCCACGACGGACGCCTCCGCCTCGCTACGGCGCCCTGCTGACCGGAGACCCGGAAAGGGGCTTGGGAACCCGGAAAGAGGCTTGGGTCACGAGCCGGGGCGGGTGATCCCCGGGACCATGGGGACGCCCCAGGCGGATCAGCGCGGGCCCCGAGCGGATCCGCGCCCGGCCGGACCGCGCCCGCCCGGGACGTGCCCGATCGACCCGCGGCGACGCCCTCCTGATACTCCCCAGGGAGTAGTCCGCCCGCCCGGCCGCCCTGCGCAGTACCGCCGAACTCGCTCCCGAGCCCGACGAACGCGCGCCTTTCCGGCGGAAGTCTGGAAGCCGTATCCAGACATCCGCTCCGGAGGGAGGGCCCGTTTCCATGGGGGCCGCGACAACACGTGTGAGAGGTGGGCGACGAGGCCTGCCCTGGCTGGTGCTGGGCCTGTGGGTGGTCCTGCTGGCCCTGGCCGGGCCGTTCGCCGCCAAGCTCGGCGACGTCCAGCACAACCGCACGACCGACTACCTGCCCGCCTCCGCCGACTCCACCCAGGTGGCCCGGCTCCAGGACCGCCTCCCGGGCGGCCAGACGACCGAACTGGTCCTCGTCTACCACCGCGCGAGCGGCCTGACCGCCGCCGACCGGGCCACCGCCGCCGCGCAGGTCGACGCCCTCGCCCACCGGCACGCCCTCACCGGCCGCACCCCGCAGGGCATCCCGTCGGCCGACGGCACCACCCTCATGTACCCGGTCACCAGCAACGAGCCCGGCACCGACGAGAAGAAGCGCGACGCCTTCGTCGACGACGCCCGCAGCATCGTCCACGACACCGGCGGACTCTCGGTCGACGTCGGCGGCCCGGCCGCCCTGGCCACCGACGCCTCGGGTGTCTACAAGTCCCTCGGCGGCCCGCTGCTCTACACCACCGTCGCCGTCGTAGCGATCCTGCTGATCCTCATCTACCGCAGCCCGCTGCTGTGGCTGGTCCCGCTCGTCGTCGCCGGTGTCGCCGACTTCCTCGCCCAGGCCGCCGCCTACGCCCTCAACCAGGCCTTCGGCACCGCCGTGACCGGTGCGAGCACCGGCATCATGACGATCCTCGTCTTCGGCGCCGGCACCGACTACGCCCTGCTCCTCGTCTCCCGCTACCGCGAGGAGCTACGACGCCACGAGCGGCCGTACGACGCGATGCGGGCGGCGCTGCGCGGCTGCGGGCCCGCCGTCCTCGCCTCCTCCGGCACGGTGGCCGTCGGCCTGCTGTGTCTGCTCGCCGCGGACCTCAACTCCAGCCGGGGCATGGGCCCGCTCGGCACGGTCGGCGTGCTGTGCGCGCTGGCCGCCATGCTGACCCTGCTGCCCGCCGTCCTGGTCCTGCTGGGCCGCCGTCTGTTCTGGCCGCTCATCCCCGCCTACGGCGCCACGCCCAAGGCCACCCGCCGGTCGCTGTTCGCCGCGATGGGCTCCTCGGCCGGGCGCCGCCCGCTGACCGTCCTCGCGTCCGGCGCCGCCCTGCTCGGCGCGCTGGCGCTGGGCGCGCTGAACCTGCCCGGGCCGCTCAAGCAAGTGGACACCTTCGTCGACCGGCCCGACTCCGTCACCGCCCTGCAGACCGTGGCGAAGGCCTACCCGGAGCAGTCCGCGCAGCCCATCGAGATCCTCACCCCGGCCGGCCGCGCCGACGCCGCCCTGGCGACGATCCGGGGCACGAAGGGAGTGGCGCAGGCGCGAGAGGGCCGTATCGGCGCCGGCTGGACCGAGATCACGGTGACCGCGTCCGCCCCGCCCCAGTCCGCCGCCGAGACCGCCACGATCAAGGCACTGAGGCACCGGCTGGACGGCTCCCACGTCGGCGGGCTCAGCGCCCAGCAGCTCGACCTCGCGGACACCAGCGCCCGCGACCGGATGGTCGTCGTACCGATCGTCCTGCTCTCCGTGCTGCTGATCCTGATCGCCCTGCTGCGGTCCCTGGTCGCCCCGCTGCTGCTGGTGGTCGCCGTGGTCGCCGTGTGGGGGGCGGCACTTGGCCTCGGCGGGCTGGTCTTCGAGCCGCTGTTCGGCTTCCACGGCACCGATCCCGGCCTCGGCCTGCTGTCCTTCGTGTTCCTCGTCGCCCTCGGCGTCGACTACGGCATCTTCCTGATGCACCGGATGCGGGAGGAGTCGCTGCGAGGCGCCGAGCCCGCCGCGGCCGCGCTGACGGCACTGCGGACCACCGGCGGGGTCATCGCCTCCGCCGGACTCGTCCTCGCCGCCACCTTCGCGGTGCTGACCAACATGGGGCTCGTCCAACTCGTCGAGCTGGGCTTCGTCATCGCGGTCGGGGTCCTGCTGGACACCTTCCTCGTCCGCACCTACCTGGTGACCAGCGCGAGCGTGGCGCTGGGCAGGGCGGTGTGGTGGCCGGGGCGGCTGTCCAGGGCACCGGAGGCGGCGCGCACCGAGCGTGCACCGGAACCCGTGGGCTGAACCGTCGGGCGCCCCTGCCCTCGGCGGGGGCGCCCGCCTACCGGAAGATGAACCCCGTGCAGGAAACCACGACAGTGCCCGGCCGCCGCACGACAGGCCGCCGCCGGCCCCCGAGCATCCCGGCGGCGGTGCGCGGCGTCCCGGCGGCGGGACGCCCCCGCCAGGGCGAGCGGATCGTCGCGGCGATCAACCGCAATCCCCTCACCGCCCCGCACGCCACCCGCAACGACGCCCTGCTCGCCCTCGCCCTCACCGTGCCGGCCGTGTGCATCGCCCTGTTCACCGACCCGGGCCGCCGCCCCGACGCGCTCGGTTGGGCGCTGCTGTTCGCCGCACACGTGCCGCTCGTGTGGCGGCGCCGCCGCCCGCTGCTGGTGCTCGCCGCCGCCGTGACCCTCATCGCGACGTACAACGCCTTCGACAACAACCACACCGCGACGGTCCCGGCCGGGCTCACCGCGCTCTACACGGTGGCCGTCACCAGTCGCCCCCTGCGGACCGTCCTGACCGGCATCACCGTCCTCGCCGTGATCGTGGGCGTGATGACGACGGTGAACACCCACCATGCCTTCCAGGTGCTGCGCACCTCCGGCTGGGTGATCGCCGTGCTCCTTCTCGGCGTCGCCGTCCGCTCCCACCGCCGGCACATCGCCGCGATCGTCGAACGCGCCGAACGCGCCGAACGCACCCGCGAGGAGGAGGCTCGCCGCCGGGTCGCCGAGGAGCGGCTGCGCATCGCCCGCGACCTGCACGACCTGCTCGCCCACAGCATCACCCTCATCGGCGTGCAGACCTCGGTCGCCGCGCATGTCCTGGCCGCCGACCCCGAGCGGCTCGACCGGGAGACGGTCGCCAAGGCGCTGGACGACATCGCGGAGACCTGCCGCACCGCAAGCGGTGAGCTGCGCGCCACCCTGGAGGTACTGCGGGAGCACGGCTCGTTGGACGCCCGCGGCCCCCTGCCCGGTCTCGACGGCGTGCCCGACCTGGTGGAGGCCGCGCGCCTCGCGGGCGCCCGCGTCGAGCAGACCGTACGGGTACGCAAGGCACCGGCCGCCGTGGGTGCCGCCGCGTACCGCATCGTCCAGGAGGCGCTGACCAACGTGGTACGGCACGCCGGCCCCGAACCAGCCGTCAGCATCGACCTGGACGCGCGGGACGGCGCTCTGCACCTGACGGTGACCGACGACGGAACCGGCCCCACCCCCGGCGGCACGCCCGGCTACGGACTGGTGGGCATGCGCGAGCGAGCCCGCAGCGTGGGCGGCACCCTCGACGCCGGACCACGCACGCAGGGCGGCTTCGAGGTGAGAGCCGTACTGCCCACGACGACCACCGCGGAAGGGACCGGATGAGCGCCGTTCGCGTACTGCTGGCCGACGACCAGGCCCTCGTCCGGGCCGCGTTCGCCATGCTCGTGGAGTCCGCGCCGGACATGGAGGTCGTCGGACAGGCCGCCACCGGCCGCGAGGCCGTCGACCTCGTCCGCGCCGAACGAGCCGACGTCGTGCTGATGGACGTCCGCATGCCCGACCTCGACGGCATCGAGGCCACCCGCCTCATCGCCGCCGACGAGGACCTCGACGGGGTGAAGGTGCTGGTCCTCACCACCTACGACACCGACGAGAACATCGTGGACGCGCTGCGCGCCGGCGCCTCCGGGTTCCTGGTGAAGGACACCCGTCCGGCCGACCTGCTGGACGCGATCCGTACGGTCGCCGCGGGCGAGGCACTGCTCTCCCCGGGGCCGACGGCACGCCTGATCGAGCGGTTCCTGCGCAGCCCCTCGGCGCCCGTGACGGGAGGCCCGGAGTGCCTGTCGGACCGCGAGCGGGAGGTGCTGACGCTGGTCACCCGGGGCCTCAACAACACCGAGATAGCTGAGGTGTTGGGGCTGAGCCCGCTCACCGCGAAGACCCATGTGAGCCGGATCATGGGCAAGCTCGGCGCCCGCGACCGGGCCCAGCTGGTGATCGTGGGCTACGAGTCCGGGCTGGTGATTCCGGGGAGCATGTGAGGCGTGATTCCGCTGAGCCGCGCTCTTCTCGTCGCCACCGCGTTCCTCACCCCGCTCACCGCCGTCCACCCGGCGCACTCCACACAGGGCTGCGTCTCCTCGGTGCCGTACATGTCCGGGCAGGGCGGCTACGACACGTACCGCATCCCCGCGACCGTCGTCACCCGGCGCGGCACGGTCCTGGCCTTCGCCGAGGGCCGGCACACGGGCGCCGCCGACAGCGGCGACATCGACGTCGTCCTGCGCCGCTCCACCGACGGCGGCTGCACCTGGGGCCCGCTGACGGTGGTGGCCGCCGGTCAGGGCAACACCCGGGGCAACCCGGCACCCGTGGTCGACCCGCGATCCGGCGCCGTCGTGCTGCTGACCTCGTACAACAGCGGGACGGTGACGGAGGCTCAGATCATGCGCGGCGAGGTCGCACCCATCCAGGGCCGCCGGGTGTTCGTACAGCGCAGCGAGGACGACGGCCGCAGCTTCACACCCCCGCGGGACATCACGGCCGAGGTGAAGCCGCCGAACTGGCGCTGGTACGCGACCGGCCCCGGCCACGCGCTGGCTCTGACCCACGGCTCCCACACCGGCCGCCTCCTCGTCCCCGCCGACCACTCCACCACCCCGCCCTCCGGCTCCTCCGACACCGGCCGCGAGCCCCGCTACTACGGCGCCCACGCCCTCTACAGCGACGACGGCGGCCGCACCTGGCACCTCGGCTTCGTGGACGACACCTACGACGGCGCGACCAACGCCAACGAGACCAGCATCGCCCAACTCCCCGACGGCCGCCTCTACATCAGCTCCCGCGACCAGAACAGCAGCCGCGGCCCCGGCCACCGCCTCGACACCTACAGCGGCGACGGCGGCGGGAGCCTCGCCCGTCCCTTCGCCGTCCAGCGCACTCTGAACGACGTCCCGGTGGTCGAGGGCAGCGTGCTCCAACTCCACAAAGGCCCCTTGCTGTTCTCCGCCCCGTCGGTGCCGACCGCCCGCCGGGCGATGGCCCTCTGGTCCAGCACGAACGCCGGCCGCACCTTCACCCGCCTACGCACCCTGTCCGACCGTCCGGCCGCTTACTCCGACTTGGTCCAGCTCGGCCGGGACAGGGTCGGGCTCCTGTACGAGACGGGGGCGAAGGGGCCGTACGAGAGGATCGAGTTCGAGCGCCTGCGGTTGCCCTAGCCGGCTGGCGGGGGTGCTGAGAATGGCCCTGGATACAGCCGGACACAACGGCAGTTGACTGTCCTTTGACTCACTGTTGGTCCGGCGAACATTGTTCGTATCAGCCCATGCGTGTGAGTATTGAAGATCGTTCGCGGAACGAAAATCAGCCGAACGTATCAAGACATCATTGGTGGGGGGAAGGCGCTGTGGCCAGCGCTGAGTCGATGGGATCCGCGGGGGCGACGGGCGAGGCCGAGGTGTATCCGCCCAGGTCGGCACTGACAGACATCGCGGAGCAGACGGTTCTGCACGCCGGTAGTGCACCGCTGCCTCCTGCTGATGTGCTCTCTGCAGCTCAACCGCACCCGGAATCAAGCACATTAGCCACCGCGAAGCAGTCCGCAGCGGATGCTGCAACAACGGCCGCCCAGGAATCCGTACTCACACAGCCGACCGACCGGCAAGACGCGCCGCTCTCCGCGGAACAGGCCATGCGACTCAGGGTTCACAGGCGCCGGTTCCGCGCCCGCCTCGGCGAGTTCCGACGTCGCCGTGTCCTCGTCCCGTACGGGGAGAACGGCGCCGCGCTGACGGTGGAGACGCATGCGGCGCGGTGGCTGCTCGCGTTCACCGACGAGGCCGCGCTCGCGCGCTATGCGAGGGCGCGCGGGGAGGGTGACCGGGTCTGGCGGTACCGCACGGTGTGGGGTGCAGCGGTCCTGGACGCAGGCGTACCGGCGGTTGCTGAGGCCGGGCTTCCGTGCGGGGTGTTGGTGGACGCCGGCGACGGTGAACGGGGAATGGTGCTGCCACCGGTCGTCGGAATCGTGCCGGAGGCGGTTGCCGTGGACCGGCCGGGAAACGACGGAGGCCCGGAAAGCGGAACCGGAACACGTGTGCGTGGCGTGCAGGACATGGACTCAGGCGCTGAGACCTGACGACCGACGGGGGAGGGACGGCAATGACGACGCCGAACGGGGGCGGTCAGCCGGATCTGCAGGTGCACGGCCTGAAGTTGATCGCCGAAGGCATCAACAAGGCGTTGAGCGAGATGGATTCGCTGGGTGGGATGAAGGGCTGGGCGGGCGCGGGTCGCGGTTTCACCGGCCTGGAGATGGACGGCATGGACGTCGGTGACGACCAGCTGGGCGCGATGCTGCACACCTTCTGCGAGCGCTGGCAGTGGGGAGTGCGCGATCTGATGCAGGAGGGCAACGCGCTCGCGGAGGGGATGGGGCTGGCAGCCGGCACCTTCCACCAGACGGACGAGTACGTGAAGGGCTCGCTGAAGGTCGCCTACAACTCCGTGGTCGGGGATCCGTTCGCCTCCAACGAGCAGGTGGAGAAGGAGAGCCTGGACCAGATCAACCATGCCGCGATGACCACGGGTTACGGCGAGAAGGACCGCGACAACCTGGTGAACTCGGTGAAGCAGACGGGGAAGGGCATGCTCACGGACGTGGAGACGAGCGAGGGCGCGCCAGGCAGCCCGATCCCGATCACGCCGTCCATCGTGCGGGACGTGACCGGGGCGGGTGACGGCAACTGATGTCTCTCACGGGGAAGTTCAACAGCGCCCTGGGGTCGCTCAAGTCCGGCTACGACCACGTCAAGCGGGCGACCGGCCATGTCATCGACGAGGGTGCCCACGGTGTGGGTGACGCGCTCGACTGGGCCGGTGCGCACGGTGCGGCCGACAAGGTCGACGACTGGGGTGACTCAACCGCGTCGAAGCTGGGCGCGCACGTGGACGAGCAGCAACTGGACGAGACCGAGGATCCGAAGGAACTGATCCACGGCAATCCGGCGAAGCTGCGCGAGACGGCGGGGCATCTGCTGCATTTCGCGCAGGCCTTCGGTGCGGTCGCCGCCGGTATGAAGAATCTCGACTCGTCGGACTTCAAGGGCGAGGCTGCCGACACCTTCCGCAAGAAGTTCGCCTCGCACCAGGTCAAGTGGCAGCAGGCCGCGGAAGCCTGTGGTGAGGCGGCATTGGCGCTGGAGAACTTCGCGCACACGGTGGAGTGGGCGCAGGCGCAAGCCGGGGAAGCGGTTGCGAAGTACCGCGAGGGCAAGGCCGCCTCGAAAGCCCACCAGCAGAAGGTGCAGACGTACAACGACGCACTCGATGCGGGCGACAAGGACCCCGGCCCCAGGCCCTCGGAGCAGGATCCGGGCGACGAGGCCAAGCACGCGGCCGAACAGATCCTGGCCGCCGCACGGAGCCAGCGCACCCACCTCGCCTCGGAGGCCGCCGACCGCGTCAAAGCTGCCCTGCAGCACGCTCCGCACGAGCCGTCGGCCGTGAACCAGCTCAAGCTCGACGGCGCGGATGCGTGGGATGCCGCCAAGACGGAGGACATGCGCTTCTTCGGCGGTGTCATGCGTGGGCTCGGGGACCTGAACAACCTGGCCCGCAACGCGAACCCGCTCGATCCGTACGCGGTCACGCACCCCTACGAAGCGGCTCAGGCCAAGGTGGAACTGCTGGGCGGCGCCGTCCACATGGTCACCCACCCCACCCAGACGGCCAACCAGCTCTGGAACTCCTTCCTTGAGGACCCTGGCGGGGTGGGTGGCGAACTCCTGCCCCAGTTCTTCATCCCGGAGGCGGGGGCCGAGGGAGTGGCTGCGGACGGGGTCCGGGTCGCGGAAGACGGGGTGAAGGGGGCTGAGAAGGCGGCGGCTGGGGAACGCGGGGCGGCGGAGGGCGAGGCGGCGAATTCCGAAGGGAACGCTGCCCGGGGGAACGCGGAGGACAATCCCGACTCCAATGCACAGGAGCACCAGAGGAAGGAGTGCCGTGAGGACCCGGTGGATGTTGCCTCCGGGTACATGGTGCTTCCGCAGACGGACCTGACCCTGCCCGGAAGCCTGCCCCTCATCCTGCGGCGGTACTTCAATTCCTCCTACCGCTCGGGGCGCTGGTTCGGCCCGAAGTGGTCAAGCACACTGGACCAGCGTCTGGAGATCGACGCTCAGGGCGTGGTGTTCGTAGCCGAGGAGGGGATGCTCCTGATCTATCCCCACCCGGCACCCGGCCTGCCAGTCCTGCCGGAGCGAGGCCCCCGTTGGCCGCTGGACCGAGTTGCCGACGGCTACACCGTGACGGCACCCGAGACGGGCCGGGTCTGGCACTTCGAGGACCACACGGACTCCCTGGCCCTTCTCCGGCAGATCGACGACCGCAACGGGAACTGGATCACCTTCGACCACGACGCAGAAGGCACCCCTCGCTCCGTCGAGCACAGCTGCGGCTATCGCGTAAAGCTGACGGCACAGGACGGCCGTATCACCGGCCTGCACCTGGCGCACAGTGACCAGGCCGAGGGCCAGACCGTACTGCGTTACGGCTACACCGACGGGCACCTCACCGAGGTCATCAACTCCTCCGGCTCCCCGCTCCGCTTCGAGACCGACGAGCGCGGTCGCATCACAGCCTGGATCGACACCAACAACAGCCGGTTCACCTACGTCTACGACGACCAGGACCGCTGCATCGAACAGTGGGGCGAAGCCGGCCACGTACACAGCCGATTTGCCTACGGCGACCCGGATCCGACCACGGGCACCCACGTCACCACCCTGACCGACTCCCACGGTCATCAGACGCACTTCCTGGTCAACGATCGCTCGCAGGTCGTAGCCGAGACCGACCCCCTGGGTGCCACCACGCAATACGTCCGTGACCGCTACAACCGTCTCCTCTCCCGGATCGACCCTCTTGGCCACACCACCGCCTTCACCTACGACGAAGCCGGCAACCTGACCGAGATCGTCCGGCCTGACGGTCGACGCACGACGGCCACCTACAACGAGTTCGGCCTGCCGACGAAGATCGTGGGCACCGACGGAAGCGTGACCCGCTGCGAGTACGACGCAAGGGGCAACCGCACTTCCGTTACCGACCCCGCGGGCCCGGTGACCCGCTACATGTACGACGCCGCCGGTCACCTGACTGCCGTCACGGACCCTCTGGGCAACATCACCAGGGTCCGCTGCAATCCGGCCGGACAACCGGTCGAGGTCACCGATGCCGGCGGAGCCGCCACGCGCTACCAGTACGACGCCTTCGGGCGCACGGTCGCCCTCACGGACCCGCTCGGTGCCGTCACCCGTCTGGAATGGTCCGTTGAAGGCAAGCTGACCCGGCGCATCGATCCCGATGGCACCGAGGAACGCTGGACCTACGACGGCGAGGGCAACTGCACCACCCACACCGACCAGATCGGTGGCGTCACCCGCTTCGAATACACCCACTTCGACCTGCTCACCGCCCGCACCGGCCCCGACGGAGCCCGTTACGAGTTCGCACACGACGCCACCCTGTGCCTCACTCAGGTCACCAACCCGCAGGGCATGACCTGGACGTACGAATACGACGCGGCCGGTCGCTTGATCCGCGAGATCGACTTCGACGACCGCGTCCAGCTCTACACCAACGACGCCGCGGGCCTCCTGGCCGCCCGCACCAACCCCCTCGGCCAGACCATCACCTTCGAACGCAACGAACTCGGCCAGGTCATCCGCAAGAACGCCAACGGCAAGCTGACGACATACGAGTACGACTTCACCGATCAGCTTGCCCAGGCCACCGGCCCGGACGGCACGACTCTGGCCCTGCTGCGGGACCGCCACGGACGACTCTGCTCAGAAACGGTCGACGGCCGCGCGTTGACGTACACCTACGACTCACTGGGCCGCCGCACAGGCCGTACGACCCCCAAAGGCGCCACCACCACTTGGTCGTACGACGCCGCAGGTCGCCGCACCGGCATGGTGGCGTCAGGCCGAGCCATCGACTTCACCTTCGACGAGGCAGGCCGCGAACTCTGCCGCCGCATCGGCGAAGCGATCAGACTGGAGCACACCTTCGACGCGCTAGGCCGCCTGACCACCCAGTCGGTGACCGGCGTCGACAGCCGCAGGGTGCAACACCGGGCGTACGCCTACCGCGCAGACGGCAACCTGATTGGTATCGACGATCAGCTGTCCGGCTCTCGCCGCTTCGACCTGGATGTGACGGGCAGGGTGACGGCGGTCCACGCGGCCAGCTGGACGGAGCGGTACGCCTATGACGAGGCAGGTAACCAGACGCAGGCCTCCTGGCTGGTCGACCACCCGGGTCACGAGGCAGCAGGCGCCCGTGCCTACACGGGTACTCGCATCACCCGAGCGGGCAACGTCCGCTACGAACACGACGCCCTTGGTCGCATCACGCTCCGCCAGAAATCCCGATTGTCCCGAAAGCCGGACACCTGGCGCTACGAGTGGGACGCCGAAGACCGCCTCACGTCAGTGGTGACCCCTGACGGCACGCGGTGGCGCTACACGTACGACCCGCTGGACCGCCGTACGTCGAAACTCCGCCTGGCTACGGACGGCGAGACGGTCGTAGAACGCATCGACTTCACGTGGGACGGCACCAACCTCTGCGAGCAGACAACGACGTCCCCCAACCTCCCGAACCCGGTCACTCTCACCTGGGACCATCAGGGTCTGCATCCTCTGAGTCAAACGGAACGGATAACTGCCGCTGACGCTCCTCAGGAGGAGATCGACTCCCGCTTCTTCGCCATAGTCACCGACCTGGTCGGCACTCCTGGCGAGCTCATTGATGAACAGGGCGAGATCGCCTGGCGCACCCGAAGCACAGTGTGGGGAACGACGGCGTGGGCAGCTAGCAGCAGCGTGTACACACCCCTTCGCTTTCCGGGGCAGTACTACGACCCTGAAACCGGACTCCACTACAACTACTTCCGCCACTACGATCCCGAAACCGCCCGGTACATCACCCCTGACCCGCTGGGACTCGCGCCCGCGCCCAACCCGTCCACATACGTCCAGAACCCGTACACCTGGGCCGACCCGCTGGGACTCGCGCCTGAAGAATGCCGTAGGTTGGGATTGTCATCGGCTGCACAGCGAGCCATTGAAAAGTTTGAGAACATAAAGAAGGATCCACTGGGCGACGTGAATTCGCAGCCGAAGCATAATCACTACAATGCGGCTAGGCGAGAGGCGAATGGAGAAGTAGTCGCACGGAAAGCCGACGGAACACCTTTCGATCACATCGCTGAGTTGAAGCAGGCGCGGGATGGCTTGGACAGGGTCAGGAGGGTTCTTGAGCGTGAAATCGAAAGTCCTCCCGAGACGCTGACGGATCGAGGGTTGGAGGTCCTGATCGCTAAACGTAAGGATGTAATTGGAGAACTTGACCGTCTCAACGGGTTCCTGCATTCAATCGGACATCGCTGATGAGTAGCTCGAGGGATGGAGGGATTTATGCTGTCCGATTCTGTTGACAAAGATAGATCGATTGAAGAACTGGAAGGAGATCGGTGGCCTGATCCGCCAAGGGACGGCACATCATTGATTCGTAGTGTTCATGCGTTGAGGCGGCGGGCCATCAAGGAACTCTCCGTAGAGGATCTTCGTCGATTGATCGGTCAGGATGTCGGCCTCCGGTGGCTGCTGCCTGTGGCTCTGGACTTCCTGCGCGAAACGGCGCCGCAAGAAGCGGAGACTGGCTGGTATGACGACGACTTGCTCTCGGCGGTATTGACGCGAAAAGAATCGGTATGGAGGGATGCGCCACAACTCGCACGTCATCTCGATGAGACGGTGCGTCTACTCGTCGACCTCTCGCCCTATATTCAGCAGGAGGTGGAACACTATCGAGCCTCTCTATCGGACGTCCTGTGATTAAGTGGATAACGGCTGGCAAGGGACCGGGCTTCACGCCCTGTCCGAGATCAGGTCCACGTCGAGCACAGTGCGTGGGATCTCCGGGTATGTCATCGAAGATGGCATGCGACGACTCGGGGCCTGGTATGGGTGCTGAAGGGGCAGAGTCCACAGTCGCAACGCCTACATCGCCATAGCCGGTCAGGGGGACTGGGATGCGCCACAGTCAAGCCGACAGCTGGGTTTTACCTGCTGTTTTCCGCAGTAGTGGATTTCCAAGTCGGCAAGTGGACCGTGTCTACCTTGCCGCTGACTCCTGATCGGCCTGAGAGGCAGAGAGCTTCATGTCGTTTGGTCCGCCGCCGGCGGGTTTCGGAGCCCCAGCACCGTCTGCCTGGACGCCGCCGACGGAGATCGAGCAGGCCTTGTTCGAAGCCAAGGCGCGTGAGCACTGGGCGGCGTACTTCGACGCGCTCGCGTCGGAACCACTGTATTTCGAGATACAGCGCGACAAGGCAGATACCGACCCGGACAAGACGTACTCGGTCTTCGGGCACGATCCACGTGCCGGCGGTCCCATCTGGGCGGTGTACACCGTGGGCATGCTGCCCGCCCCTGAACCGTATCGGGTTTTCCACCGCCGCAGGCTCGGGTGGTTCGCCGAGGTATGGAAGCCGGGGCGTCCGCCGTGGATCGTGGTCAATCCGGGCAGCCCCTGTGAGGCCTTCCTCCCGGCGGCGCCACCGCACTCCGGCGCATGGGCTCAGCATTACCGCACCAATGGCTCCCTGAGGGTCCCCCGCAGGCTGCTCACTCTCCGGGTCGGCGGCCCGCTTCACGGATCCGTCGCCCACGGCCTCGCCTGCGGAGCCCTCCTGTGTGTCAGCAACGACTCCGTCTGGAACGCCATGGCCTGGCACGGCACCGGCTATCTGGGGGAACGGAAACGGCTTCGCGAGTGGTGGGGCATCACCAACCGCGATGAGTGGCAGGACTACCTCCGCGACCTCCTCGCCTGCGAGCAGCACAGCTCCGTCTGGGATTTCGCCTTCGGTCTGCGCCAGCGCATCGCTCGGGATTTCGGCGGGCACGTCGACCTGGGGTATTGGCGGCAGGCGGCCGCCAACATCATCCGGGCCAAGTCCGGGGGTTCGATCGTGGTGTCCGAAGACGGCGTCACCACAACCGAGCCCCGGCCCGAGTCCGAGGTCGAGGCCCACGTCGAGGGTGTGCAGCGGCTCATCGGGCGGATCACCCGCTACGAGGCCCGGATGCGTGCCGACGGCGTGCTCGACGAGAACCGGTACGTGTCATCCCTCGACGCCTGGGATCTCGGGCGCGCCTCGAAGATGGCCCGGTGGGGGCTCGGGTCCCGGTTCGGCACTCTTGCGGAGGCCGAGTCCGCCGTCATCCAGGCGGGGCGGGCCGCTTCCCTGTCCTACAAGTCCTGGCAGGACTTCTCCGCCGGCTACATCCTCGGCCGCTGCCTCCACTTCGACGACGAGGAGTTCGGTGACTGGTACCAGGACATGCTGGAGGCCCACCGCATCCTGATGTCAGACCCCGGCAGTCCTTGGCTGAACATTCCGTTCCGGTGACCGTCCCACCCGGGCAGGCATGTAGCGCCGCTCCAAGTAACGAGTGGTAGATCTGGGTCACCCAAAAGCACAATCGGCCTTCCGACCTGCGGCGTTTCCGAGACCCTTTGGCCCAAATCCACCAAACACCGTCCGGGTGGGGCGTCACGCAGCCCCCAGCTCGCACCACACGAACTTGCCCCGGTTCCCGAAACGGGCCGACGGCTGCCAGCCCCAGAAGTCCGCGCAGGCCCGAACCAGCGCCAACCCTCGCCCCTCCTCCACCAACTCGGCGACCTGCTCCAGCGGCCGCGGAGGCTCCGGCGGCCCCGGGTCGGTGTCCCACGCCCCGATCCATACCGCGCCCTCCTCGGTTCGGCGAACTCTGAGTGCAGCTGGCCCCTTCGTGTGCCGTACGGCGTTGGAGACCAGCTCCGTCGCCAGCAGTTCCGCCGTGTCCGCCAACCCAATCAGCCCGTGCATCGTCAGGATCAGGCGCAGGGTCCGGCGACAGATGGTGACCGCTCTGAGGTCGTTCGGGATGTACAGCGTGTAGTCCCAGGATTCAGGCATGCGTTAACTCCGTTCAGAGGGAGTGAGATTCGCGCGCGGTGGCATTGCCGCAGCCGTCATGGCACGGCGGAGCGGTGCGCTTCCGCTGCGTGTACGTCGCGTCACCGACGGTAGGGCTCAAATTTGGTCCCGTGCAAGTCGTTGCCGTAATCTCACCCCTGAACGAGTCACTCCTTCCCGACAGTTGGGACCTCAGGAGGAGCCATGCCACGCAGGCAGCAGGCGAGCGCACGTCAGCAGCGCCTAGGCGCCGAGCTGCGGAAACTTCGTGAGGCCGCGGGACTCAAGGGGCGCGAGGCCGCAGCGCTGCTTGGGACCGACTCCGCGCAGGTGAGTCAGATCGAGGCCGGCCTCGCAGGTGTCAGCAAGGTACGCATACGGCGGATTGCGGCGCAGTACGCCTGCACGGACCAGGAGTTGGTCGACGCCCTGGCCGCAATGGCGGTCGGCCGGACACGGGGCTGGTGGGAGGAGTACCGAGGCCTCCTCCCGACGTCATTCCTGGACCTGTCAGAGCTGGAGCACCACGCCGCGTACCGATGGGACGTGGAACTCCTGTACGTCCCCGGGCTTCTTCAGACAGAGGACTACGCGCGGGCGCTCTTCTCGTCCCGCGTTCCCGAACTGCCCGAGGAAGAGTTGGAGTTGCGGGTCCAGCACCGGATGCGGCGGCGGTCCATCCTTGAGAAGGAACCGACCATCCCGTACGACGCCTTGGTCCATGAAGCGGCGCTGCGCATCATGGTCGGCAGCCGCGCCGCCTCACGGGCTCAACTCGCTCGCGTCTTGGAACTTTCTGAGGCAGACCACATCACTGTGCGTGTGATCCCCTTTGATCTGGAGCACTTCACCGACGTCGGTGCCGCCATGGTGTACGCGGGCGGTGCTGTTCCGAAGCTGGACACCGTCGTGCGCGATGGGCCTCACGGCACCGTCTTCATCGACTCCGAAGCACAGCTGGGTGTGTTCCGAACGCACTTCCGTAGACTGCAAGCAGTGTCACTTGACCCTGAGCGATCGCGTGACTTCATCCACAGGCTGTCAAAGGAGCTGTGAGGCACTCATGGCGAACCGCGATCACTGGCGCAAGTCGTCCTACTCCGGTGGCGGCGATGGCAACGCCTGCGTGGAGATAGCCGACCGCCGGACCCACATATCCATCCGCGACTCCAAGGCCCCGGCGAGAGCCACCCTCACCTTCCCCGTCGCATCCTTCGTCCCCTTCATAGGCGCCCTGAAGGAGACTCGTCCCGCGGCGGCGAACGCCCCCACGCCCACCTGACCCTGGCCGGGACGCGGCGACCGCCGGCGGGGGTCCGGGGCGCCGGTCAGAGCCTCGCCCCAGGATCAGAGGCTCGGGCGCCGCCGGGCGACGAGGGCGGCGATGTCGTCGTCGAGGGCGCCGCCGCTGTAGGCGATCAGGTCACGGTGGAGATGGTCGAGGAGCTGGTGGGGGGCCTCGCCGCTCCATGAGCGGACGCGTTCGGCAAGGGGGTAGAAGGCGCCGGAGCGGTCGCGGGTCTCGGTGACCCCGTCGGTGTACAGCAGGAGCTGGTCTCCGGGGTGGAAGGGGGTGAGGTCGACGTGGTATCCGTCGCTCACCAGGTCACCGAGGTTGAGTGGTGGCGAGGGGGCGGCGGGCTGCAGCTCCCGTACCTCGCCGCGGTGCAGCAGCAGTGGGGGAGGGTGGCCGCAGGTGACGGTCCGGACGACCGGTTCGTCGTCCGGGATCTCGGCGAGGAGCGCGGTGGCGAAACGTTCGACGATCTCCGAGCCGGGGATCTCCGGGTACTTGGAGGCGTTGCGGCTCACGCTCGTCTCCAGGCGGCGCGCGAGGTGGGGCAGGTCGGGTGCGTCGTGGGCGGCCTCGCGGAAGGCGCTGAGCAGCATCGCCGCCGCCTGCATCGCGAGCAGGCCTTTGCCGCGTACGTCGCCGATGAGCAGCCGTACGCCGTGCGGGGTGCGTATCGCCTCGTACAGGTCGCCGCCGATCCGGGCTTCCGCCGCAGCAGCCAGGTACAGGCTGTCGAGTGTGACGTGACCGAGGTGTCGTGGAATCGGGTGCAGCACCGCCAGCTGGGCGGTCTCGGCCACTGAGCGGACCTGAACCAGCTGATGGGCGCGTCGGTCCAGCAGGCGGTTGAAGAAGACGGCGAATGCCGCAATCGCCACGAGGGTGGCCAGCTCGGAGTAGGCGGTCGCATCCGTCAGTGCGTCGAAGTCGGCCATCAGGCCGACGAAGATGGCGCACGCGCCCACTCCGGTGAGCACGGTCCCCCACAGGGGCAGCAGTGCGGCGCCGGAGATCATGGCTGTGGCGAGGAAGGCGTCCGGCCTGACCGCGCGGGGTGTGAAGAGGCCGATGAGCAGGCCGATGAGCAGCAGTAGAGCGGGCAGGAAGGGCAGCAACCTGGCCCGCACACCAGCGCTGTGCGGGACTCCGCGTTTCTCAGGAGACCTCGCCATCATGCCGCTCCCCAAGGTCACACAGGTCGAGTGCAGCCCAGGTCCGGAAGTCAGGCCACCGATTTGGGTAATTTTATCGCTTCTCGTCCGGCAGTCCCTGAGCGTCGTGTGAGCGGTGGTGACGCACAGGCATCACAGGGTGCCGGTACCAGGGGCCGGCTGATGCGAGCGAAACCGCCTAGAGCAGCCCGGCCCCCGCCAAAAACTTCCCCACCTTCACCACCTCGTCCCCCGACAACGGCACCTGCGGCTCCGCCGTCACCGGGCAGTCGATGACGCCCCGCAGATGCAGCGCAGCCTTGAACGCGCCGATCGCCGACGAGCTGCCGCCCATCCGCTCCGGGTCCCCGACCCCGACCATTCCGAACAGCGCGCACAGCCGGTCCTGTTCGGCCCGGGCAGCTTCCCAGTCGCCCGACCGGCACAGGCGGTAGAGGCGGACGTAGCCGTGGGGGTCGACGTTGGCCAGACCCGGGACCGCGCCGTCGGCGCCCAGTGCCAGTGCCGCGTCGGCGATCAGTTCGGAGCCCGTCAGGACGCTGAAGCCGGGGTGGGTGCGGGCGCCGGTGACGACCTCGCGGAAGGCGGCCAGGTCTCCGCTGGAGTCCTTCAGGCCCGCCAGCACCCCGTCGCCGGCGAGACCGAGCACCACGTCGGCGGGGAGCTTGGTGTGTACGGCGGACGGGATGTCGTAGGCGATCACCGGGACCGGGCTCGCGGCCGCGATTCGGCGGTAGTGGTGGACGATCTCGGCGGGGTGGGTGCGGGCGTAGAAGGGGGCGGTGACGACGACGGCCCGGGCGCCGGCCGCGGTGACCGCCGAGACGTGGTCGAGGACGCGCGGGGTGGTCATGTCGATGGCCCCGGCGAGAACGGGCAGCTGACCAGCCACGTGGCCGACGACCGCCTCGACCACCAGCCTGCGCTGCGCGTCCGTCAGGAAGGCCGCCTCCGAGGTCGAGCCGAGCAGGAACAGCCCGTGCACCCCGCCCTCCACCAGGTGCTCCACCAGCCTGAGCAGTGAGGGGACGTCCACCTCGCGGTCCGGTGTCAGGGGGGTGCAGACGGGCGGAACGACACCGGTCAGCGGGGCGGGAAGCGTCATCAAGGCTCCTGGGGCAGGTTCTGGCGAACCAGATCGCGGGTCGACCGGTCCTCCTCCACAGGATGGTGACAGCGGTAGCGGTGTCCGGTCTGCGACGCGGCCGAGAAGCCCGGCATCGCACCCGCACAGACCTCGTCGGCCTTCCAGCAGCGAGTGCGGAACGGGCAGCCGCTCGGCGGGCGGGTCGCCGACGGCACCGGGCCGGTCAGCGGGATCGGGTCGATGGGGTCGAGCAGGCCGGGCGTGGCGGAGAACAGGGCGCGGGTGTACGGGTGCCGGGCCTGGTCGGTGACCCGGCCGGCCGGGGTCTCCTCCACGATCCGGCCCAGGTACATGGTGATCACCCGGTCGCTCATCCTCCGTACGGTCTGGATGTCGTGCGAGACGAACACCAGGGCGAGGCCGAGGCGTTCCTTCAGGTCGAGGAGGAGGTTGAGGATCTGGGCTCGGACCGAGACGTCCAGGGCGCTGGTCGGCTCGTCGGCGACGACGAGACCCGGGTCCAGGGCCAGCGCGCGGGCGATGGCGACGCGCTGGCGCTGGCCGCCGGAGAGCTGTCCGGGGAGTGCGTCGGCGAGGGCCCGGGGGAGGCCCACCAGGGCCATCAACTCCCTTACTCGGTCCTCACGTTCGGCCTTCGTGCCGCGTCCGTGGACGTCCAGTGGGTCGCGCAGGACCCTGCGCACCGTCAGCCGGCGGTTCAGGGCCGTCGACGGGTCCTGGAAGATCATGCCGGTGCCCGCGCCGACCGTGGCCCGGCGTTCGGCGGGCGGCATCGACCACAGGTCGCGGCCCTGGTACGACACCGTCCCGGCGGTCGGCCGCTGGATGCCCACCAGCACCTTCGCGAGTGTCGACTTCCCGCAGCCCGACTCGCCGACCACCCCGACCGTCTCGCCGGGTGCCACGGTGAGATCGGCGCCGGTCAGGGCGTACACCCGGTCGCGGGTGAACAGGCCGCCGCTGCGGGCCTTGTGGACGACGTGGGCGCCTTGGACTTCCACGACAGCGGTCACTGCACGGTCCTCTACGGCAGCGGTCACTGCAAGGCCTCCTCGCTCTCGGCCGACGTCAGCTGCACCGCCGGATGGTGGCAGGCGGCCGTGTGCGTGGGCGTGCCGGTGAGGACCGGTGCGGTCGTGTGGCAGACATCGGTCGCCAGCGGGCAGCGGTCGGCGAAGCGGCAGCCCGCCGGGAAGTCGGCGGGGGACGGTACGACCCCCCTGATCTGCGTCATCCGCTCTTCGGCGGACTCCAGCGAGAGCACGCTGCCGAGCAGGCCGCGCGTGTAGTGGTGGGCCGGTGCCTCCACCAGGTCGGCGGTCACGCCCGTCTCCACGATCTGCCCGCCGTACATCACCACCACCCGGTCGGTGATGTCGGCGACCAGCGCCAGGTCGTGCGAGACGAGGATCAGCGCGAAGCCCAGTTCCTCGCGCAGCCGCAGCAGCAGCTCCATGACCTGGGCCTGCACGGTGACGTCCAGGGCGGTGGTCGGCTCGTCGGCCACGATCAGGGCGGGGTCGCGGGACAGGGCCATGGCGATCAGGACGCGCTGGCGCTGGCCGCCGGAGAGTTCGTGCGGGTAGCTGCGCAGGGTGCGGTCCGGGTCGAGGCCGACCAGGGAGAGAAGTTCGTGCGGGGTGCGGTGGCCGCCGCGACGCACGAGCTGCTTCAGCTGGGCGCGGATGGTCATCGCCGGGTTCAGGGAGGAGAGGGCGTCCTGGTAGACCATCGCCATCTCGTGGCCGAGCAGGCGCCGTCGTACGCGCATCGGTTCGGCGAGCAGGTCCCGTTGGTGGAAGCGCACCTGGCCGCGCACCCGGGCCTGCTGAGGCTGGAGACCCATGATGGTGAGCGCGGTCAGTGACTTGCCGCAGCCCGACTCGCCCACCAGGCCCAGCACCTCGCCGGGGTGCACCTCGAAGCTGACCCCGTCCACGATGTCCACGCCCCGGTGCCGGTCCGGGAAGCCGATGGCGAGGTTCTCCACCGCGAGCACCGGCCGGCCGCCGGGCGCGGGCCGGGGCCGGGCCCGTGAGCGCAGGCGACGGGCGGCCTCGGTCAGCCCCGGGAGCCGCACCACCTCCCCGCCGCCGGCCTCCGGAGCCTCCAGCCGGTCCTCGGGCGCGGCGACCTCCCGGGCGGCCGGGGCGGCCCACGCGTCCGAGACGCCCTCGGAGAGGATGTTCAGGGACAGGACGGTGAGCAGGATCAGCAGCCCGGGGAAGACGGTCGCCCACCAGCCGCCGGTCAGCACCATGTTCTTGCCGTCGGCGATGACACTGCCCCAGGAGGGGTCCGGGGGCCGTACGCCCGCGCCGATGAAGGACAGCGACGCCTCGAAGACGATGGCCTCGGCGACCTGGACCGTGCAGAACACCAGCACCGGGGCGGCACAGTTGACGGCCACGTGCCGCAGCACGATGTGCGGGGTGCGCGCGCCGATCACGCGTTCCGCGGTGACGTAGTCCTCGCCGTACTGGTCGAGGACGTTCGCCCGTACCACCCGGGCCACCGGCGGGGTGAACAGGAAGGCGATCGCGCAGATCAGCACGCCGATCCCGCCGCCGAAGACGGCGACCAGCACGGCCGCGAGCGCGATGCCCGGGAACGCCATCACGACGTCCAGACAGCGCATCAGTGTCTCGTCCACGGACTTGCGGGAGGTGGCCGCGAGCGCCCCGACGACCGCACCCACGGCGAGCGCGAGCGCGGTCGCGCCCAGTCCGATCGCCAGGGACCAGCGGGCGCCGTACATCAGCCGGCTCAGGATGTCCCGGCCGAGGCTGTCCTGGCCCATCCAGTGCGCGGCCGACGGGTGTCCGGTGCCGTCGACCGGGTCCTGCTGGTCGAGCGGGTCGTGCGGGGCGAGCACCGGGGCGAGTACGGCGACCAGGACGACCAGGGCCAGGAAGCAGACGGCGACCTTCGACAGCGGCGGCAGCCGGCGCCGGCCCCGGAGCCGGACGCCGGGCCGGGAGAGCCGCTCGGTGAGTTCGGCGCGCGTGACCATCAGGCCGCCCTCAGACGTGGGTTGACGAGCAGGTAGAGGATGTCGATGACGAGGTTGACGACGACGAACCCGGTCGCGGTGGTCAGCACGACCCCCTGGACGACGGCCGGGTCGCCGTTCTGCACGGCGTCGATCATCAGCTTGCCCATGCCGGGCAGCGAGAAGATCGTCTCGATGACGACGGCACCGCCGAGCAGATAACCGACGCGCAGGCCGAGCACGGTGAGCGGATTGACCAGGGCGTTTCTGAGGACGTTCCGGCCCACGACCACCCGGGGCGGCAGGCCGCTGCCGATCGCCGTGCGCACGTAGTCCTTGTCCAGCTCCTCCACCACCGACGTCCGCACGATCCGGGTCAGCTGGGCGGCCACCGGCAGGGACAGCGCGAACGCGGGCAGGGCCATCGTCTTCAGCCAGCCGGTGAAGGAGTCGGCCGGGTTGATGTAGCCGCCGGTCGGGAACCAGCCCCGGTCCACCGCCAGGTACTGGATCATCAGCAGCGCCAGCCAGAAGCCGGGCGCGGCGACCCCGACGAGAGAGACGACCCGGATGACCTGGTCCGGCAGCCGGTCGCGGTACACGGCGGCGGTGACGCCGCCCGCCAGCGCCAGGACGACCGCGATGCCGAGACCGAGGAAGGTCAGCTGGAGGGTGAGCGGCAGCGCGGTGGTGACCTGGTCCACGACCGGGGCCCGGGTCAGGGCGCTGGTGCCCAGGTCGCCGTGGAGCAGGTCGCCGACGAAGTGGACGTAGCGGACGGGGAGCGGGTCCAGCAGGCCGTTCTGCTCCCGGAAGTCATGCAGTTGCTGCGGGGTCGGGTTCGCGCCCTGGAAGAACGCGGACGCCGGGTCGACGTCCGAGAACCGCATCACCAGGAACACGAACAGCACGATCCCGAGCAGCAACGGCACCAACAGGGCGACGCGGCGGAGCAGGATCCGTACGACAGCCGTCATGCCGTCAGGTCCACTGGGCTTGCAGGAGGTTGATGCCCGGGTAGGGCTGCGGCCTTATTCCGGCGAGCTTGCGCGGGTCCCAGGCGGTCATCAGCTCGTTGTGGACGACCGGGTAGAGCACGGCCTGCTCGGCGACGACGTCGACGTAGTCCTGGATCATCGCCTTCTTCTTCGCCGGGTCCGGCTCCCGGGTCGCCCGGTCCATGTCCTTGAAGAGCTGCCCCGCGACCGGGTTGTCGGCCCACCGCGTGTACTGCATCCACAGGTTCTGGGGGCCGTAGTTGTAGTGCATGATCAGGTCGGCGTCGAGCCCGAACTGGTTGGGGTTCGAGGCCGCGGCCACCACCTGGTAGTCCTGCTTCTGGTCCATCTTGGTGAACACGGCCGTGGTCTCCTGCGGCGCCAGGGTCGTCTCCACGCCGATCGCGTCCCAGGAGGACTTGACGGTCGGCAGACAGTCCACGATCCAGCTGACGTTCACGGCGAGGATCTCGATCTTCAGGCCCTTGACCCCGGCGGCCTTCAGCAGCGCCTTCGCCTTCGCGGGGTTGTAGTCGTAGACGGTCCTGGCCCGCCGGTAGCTGGGGTTGCCCTCGTTGAGGAACGACGACGCGGGCTTGCCGTGCCCCTTCAGCGCGACCTGCACCATCTTCTCGGTGTCGATCGCGTAGTGCAGTGCCTGCCGCACCCGCACGTCGTCGAAGGGCTTGTGCCTGGTGTTGAACATCAGGAACAGGTTGTTCATCCCGGCGCCGCCCGCGACCTTCAGACCGCCCTGCTCCAGGCGGGGGATGTTGGCGTAGGGGATGTTGTCGGCGATCTGCGCGCCCGCGCCGGTGCCGGAGATCTTCGCCACGCGCGGGGCCGCGTCCACGATCGTCAGCCAGTTCATCCGCTTGAAGGCGGGCTTGCGTGGGCCGTTGTAGGCCGCGAACGCCTCGAAGGTGGTGTTCGACTTCGGGTGGTGCGCGGTCTGCCGGTACGGCCCCGAGCCCACCGCGAGCCCCTTGATCGCGTCGTCCCAGGCGCCCGGCCTGGAGAACACGTGCTTGGGCATGATCTTGGCCAGCGTCAGCCGGGCGAGCCCGTCCGGGAAGGGGAACTTCAGGACCAGCTCGACGGTCTTCGCGTCGACCTTGCGCGCCTCCTGCAGCCAGCTCACGAAGAAGCCCTTGGCGAGGGTCTGGGTCTTCGGGTCCAGGATCCGGTCGAAGACGAAGACGACGTCGTCGGCGGTGACGGGCTTCCCGTCGTGGAACGTCGCACCGGAGCGCAGCGTGAACCGCCAGGTCGTGGCGTTCGGGTCCTTCGGCACCTCGGTGGCGAGCGCCGGGTACGGCACCCGGGAGATCGGGTCGGTGTCGAGCAGCCCCTCGTAGATGTGGTTGTTCGCGGCCATGGCGAACGCCGACGCAGTCTGCGTCGGATCCCAGCTGCCGTCGTTGCCGTACCCGATCACCGCGGTCAGCGTGCGGTCCTTGCCGCCGCCCCCGCTCCCGGTGTCGTTCGTGGACTCCGGGCCCGAGGAGCAGCCCGCCAGCACCGGCGGAAGAGCGGCGGCCGCGCCCAGCGCCCCCGTGTACTTCAGGAACGACCGGCGGCGCGGTGCCGGCACGTCGTGGGTCACGTCGTCGCGCACGGTTCCTCCAGCGGGGTCGGGGGGAGGGGGAGGTACGACGTCCTACGTCCGATCGGTCAGCGTGACCATAAGAGCGCCTGTGGGGGTGGTCAAGAGATCGCACACGAATGGCGTAGCTGCCACAGGTCGCACCAATGACAGGGTGAAATGCCCTCGGCAGGGGGTGAGTTGACGCAGCTCACCGGGCAGCGCCAAGCGCGCTGCACAGGGCAGACTCCGGCCGAGTGTAGGCACGCTGGGCCACCAGTGGCATGCGAAGCGTGAAATTGCCGGGGGCAGGGGAGCCACCGGAGGTGGACGCGATGAAACTCCCCGTCGGCTCCTGTGCCGTCGACACCCGTACCGGACGCCTCGGCATCGTCATGGGGCACGAAGGGCCGTACGTCCAGCTGCGACCGTACGGCGGCGGGCGGGAGTGGGACGCGAGACCGGAGGCCGTCCGCCAGGCCACCCAGGCCGAGCGACTGAGCGCGGCGACGGCCCACGCCAATGCGCGCAGCCGGGGCGAGGTGCCTTGAAGAGAGCGGGCAGAATGGAGCCATGAGTCTGTTCCGGGACGACGGCATCGTCCTGCGCACCCAGAAGCTCGGAGAAGCGGACCGCATCATCACGCTGCTCACGCGCGGTCACGGGCGGGTGCGTGCCGTGGCGCGCGGGGTGCGGCGGACCAAGTCGAAGTTCGGGGCCAGGCTGGAGCCGTTCTCCCACGTCGACGTGCAGTTCTTCGCACGGGGCAGTGAGCTGGTCGGGCGCGGGCTGCCGCTGTGCACGCAGAGCGAGACCATCGCTCCGTACGGTGGCGGGATCGTGACCGACTACGCGCGCTACACCGCCGGCACGGCCATGCTGGAGACCGCCGAGCGGTTCACGGACCACGAGGGCGAGCCGGCCGTGCAGCAGTACCTGCTGCTGGTGGGCGCCCTGCGCACCCTCGCCCGGGGCGAGCACGCCCCGAACCTCGTCCTCGACGCCTTCCTGCTGCGCTCGCTGGCCGTCAACGGCTACGCGCCCAGCTTCGGCGACTGCGCCAAGTGCGGAATGCCCGGTCCGAACCGCTTCTTCTCGGTGGCCTCCGGCGGCTCCGTCTGCGTCGACTGCCGGGTGCCCGGCAGCGTCGTACCCTCGCCGCAGACCCTGGTACTCCTCGGCGCGCTGCTTACGGGAGACTGGGAGACGGCGGACGCGTGCGAGGCGCGCTACGTCCGGGAGGGCAGCGGGCTGGTGTCCGCCTACCTGCACTGGCATCTGGAGCGCGGACTGCGCTCCCTCCGCTACGTGGAACAGTGAGCAAGGGAGACGAGAAGCACATGGTCGTACGCGGGATCCTGGGCCGCCAGCGCCGCGAGTACAAGTCGCCGGAGCCGCACCCGTCCGGTGCCCGCGCGCCGAAGCTCCCGGGCGAGCTGGTGCCGAACCATGTGGCGATCGTCATGGACGGCAACGGCCGCTGGGCCAAGGAGCGCGGGCTGCCCCGCACCGAGGGCCACAAGGTCGGCGCCGAGCGGGTGCTCGACGTGCTGCAGGGCTCCATCGAGATCGGCGTCCGCAACATCTCCCTGTACGCCTTCTCCACCGAGAACTGGAAGCGCTCGCCCGACGAGGTCCGCTTCCTGATGAACTTCAACCGCGACTTCATCCGCAAGACCCGCGACCAGCTCGACGAGCTGGGCATCCGGGTGCGCTGGGTGGGCCGTATGCCCAAGCTGTGGAAGTCGGTCGCCAAGGAGCTGCAGGTCGCCCAGGAGCAGACCAAGGGCAACGACCTGCTCACGCTCTACTTCTGCATGAACTACGGTGGCCGTGCCGAGATCGCCGACGCCGCGCAGGCGCTCGCCGAGGACGTGAAGGCGGGCCGCCTCGACCCCTCCAAGGTCAACGAGAAGACCCTCCAGAAGTACCTGTACTACCCGGACATGCCGGACGTGGACCTGTTCCTGCGCCCCAGCGGCGAGCAGCGCACCTCCAACTACCTGCTCTGGCAGAGCGCGTACGCCGAGATGGTCTTCCAGGACGTCCTGTGGCCCGACTTCGACCGCCGTGACCTGTGGCGGGCCTGCATGGAGTTCGCCTCCCGCGACCGCCGCTTCGGCGGAGCCGTCCCGAACGAGGAACTCCTCGCCATGGAAGCCGCGATGAAGGGTGACGCCACCTCCTAGCCATCGGCGGTTCACGCGGGCCGCCGAGGATGCGGGACTCATGAGACGTCTCACGCCTGTCCTCGCCCTCGGCGCCCTGCTGCTCACCGCGCTGCCGGCCCACGCGTCCGACGGTCCCGCGCACCGGGACTCCTACGGCACCAAGGCGCCCTACACGCCCGAGCAGAACCCGCGCACCTACCAGCGGACCCCCGCCGGCTACACCCCCGTCTTCACCGAGAACGTCTCCCGGCACGGCTCCCGTTCCGCCACCGACAGCGAGGACGGCGACCTGATCCTCGCCCTGTGGGACAAGGCGCAGGAGCAGGGACAACTCACCCGCAAGGGCGAGGAGTTCGGGCCGACGGTACGGGCCCTGCTCGACGCCATGTCGAAGGTCGGCTACGGCAACCTCAGCGGACGCGGCAAGCAGGAGATGAAGGACACGGCCGCGCGCCTGCAGCAGCGGCTGCCCTCCCTGTTCGGGAAGATCGCCGCGGACGGCGAGAAGATCGACGTGGTCAGCTCCGGCCAGGGCCGGGCCGTCGACAGCGGCACCGCCTTCACGGGCGCGCTCGCCGAGGCCGACCCGGCGCTGGGGCCGCTGATCGGGCCCACCCGCACCGACAAGGACCTGCTGTACTTCCACAAGGCGCCGGGCGGCGCGGCCTACCGCGACTACATCGCGCACGACCGGCGCCTCGCGGACACCCTGAAGTCGATCACCGACCAGCCCCGGACGCACGAGGCCGCCCGCAGCGTCCTGCGCAGGATCTTCAAGGACGACTTCGTCGACCAGATCGCCGACCAGGTCACGGCCGCCCAGGCCGTCTACAACCTGTACGCCATCGCGCCCGCGATGAGCGAGGAGAGCCCCGACGGGCAGGGCTGGGGCATGGAGCGGTACATCTCCCGCTCGGACGCGGCCTGGTTCGGGTACCTCGGTGACGCCGAGGACTTCTACGAGAAGGGTCCCGGCTTCGCCGACAGCGACATCACCTACAAGATGGCCGGCGTCCTGCTGGACGACTTCTTCAAGCAGGTGGAGGCCAAGCGGGACGGCACCAGCGACCTCGGCGCCGAACTGCGCTTCACCCACGCCGAGGAGATCATCCCGCTGGCCGCGCTGATGGGCCTGCCCGGCAGCACCGAGCCGGCGACGCCCGGGGAGCCGTACACCTACGCCGACAACCCCTGGCGGGGTGCCTCCGTGTCCCCGCTGGGCGCCAACATCCAGTGGGACGTCTTCCAGAGCGGCGACGACTACCTGGTCCGCATGCTCTACAACGAGAAGGAGACGGCCTTCAAGGCGGGCTGCCGCCCGATCGCCGAGGGCAGCAAGTTCTACGACCTGGACGAGCTGGAGCGCTGCTTCGGGCGTGGCTGAAAGCTGCCTGTACGATCCCGCCTCATGGTCATGGACATGGGGCGGGACGCCGAACAGGGCGTGGTCGAGCTGGCGTACCAGCCGGTCGCGGGGGATTTCGCGGGGGCACTGCGGGAGCGCAAGCGGTTCAACCGGGTGGGGCGGATCCGGAAGTCGGCCCTGGTCGTGCTGGCCGTCACCTGGGTGCTGAACGTCGCGCTCGCGCTCCCCGACGGCGACCCCGACTGGTTCCTGCTGATCTACCTGCCTCTGGCCGTGGGGCTGCTGCTCCTCATACCTCGGTTGCAGGCCCGCCAGCTCATGAAGGTCGTCGCCCGCAACGGGGTGCACCGCGTGACCGTCACGGACGCCGGGCTGACGATGACCACCGACAACAGCACGACGTCGGTCAACTGGGCCGCCCAGCCGTGCTACCGCGAGACCAAGGACGCCTTCTTCACCTTCAGCGACGACAAGAACGCCACCTGCTTCACCGTGCTGCCCAAGCGCGGCCTGCGGAACCCCGCCGACGCGGACAGGCTGCGGGAGATACTCGACCGCAACCTGACTCGGGCCTGAGCGTCAGTTCCCGGCGGAGGCGCAGTCCGCGCACGTACCGAAGATCTCCACGGTGTGCGCCACGTTGACGTAGCCGTGTTCCGCCGCGATGGCCTCGGCCCACTTCTCCACCGCGGGGCCCTCGACCTCGACCGCCTTGCCGCAGCCGCGGCAGACGAGGTGGTGGTGGTGTTCGCCGGAGGAGCAGCGGCGGTAGACGGACTCGCCGTCGGAGGTGCGCAGGACGTCGACCTCACCGGCGTCGGCGAGGGACTGCAGGGTGCGGTAGACCGTCGTCAGGCCGACCGAATCGCCCTTGTGCTTGAGCATGTCGTGCAGTTCCTGCGCGCTGCGGAACTCGTCGACCTCGTCGAGGGCCGCCGCCACGGCTGCGCGCTGCCGGGTGGAGCGGCCCTTCACGGGCGGTCCAGCGGTCGTCACCGTCGTCTCCTCACGTCTCGCGTCTGCCCGGGCCATTGTGCCAGCCCGGGCTGTGCGCGGTCAGACGCCGACCTCGTCGCCCGCCCCTCGCGTGGCCGGAATCGAGCACTCCGCGGGGTCGCCCGCGGGCTGTGCCGCGGCGGCCGCGCGGGCGCGTCGGCGGGCCAGTGGGGTGGCCAGGGCGGTGAGGACGACGAACGCCCCGATGGTCAGCAGGACGATCGTCGCACCGGGCGGAACGTCCTGGTAGAACGAGGTGACCGTGCCGCCGATCGACACGGTGACACCGATGGCGACGGCGATCGCGAAGGTCGCGGCGAAGCTGCGGGTGAGCTGCTGCGCGGCGGCGACCGGTACGACCATGAGCGCGGAGACCAGGATCAGGCCGACCACCCGCATGGCGACGGTCACCGTGACCGCCGCCGTGACGGCGGTGAGCAGGTTCAGGGCGCGCACCGGCAGCCCGGTGACCCGCGCGAACTCCTCGTCCTGACTGACCGCGAACAGCTGGCGGCGCAGTCCGAGGGTCACGGCGACCACGAACGCGGCGAGGATCATGATCGCGGTCACGTCCGAGGGGGCGACCGTCGACAGCGAGCCGAACAGGTACGACATCAGGTTGGCGGTGGAGCCGCCGGGAGCGATGTTCACGAACATCACGCCGCCGGCCATGCCGCCGTAGAACAGCATCGCGAGCGCGATGTCGCCGCGGGTCCTGCCGTACCAGCGGATCAGTTCCATCAGCACCGAGCCGAGCACGGAGACGGCCGTGGCCATCCACACCGGCGACTGGTTCAGCAGGAAGCCGAGGCCGACGCCGGTCATCGCCACGTGCCCGATGCCGTCGCCCATCAGGGGCTGGCGGCGCTGGACGAGGTAGATGCCGATCGCGGGCGCGGTGATGCCGACCAGGACGGCGGCGATGAGCGCCCGCTGCATGAAGGCGTAGTCGAGGAGGTCCATCAGCTCAGCAGTCCCGTGCGGAGAGGTTCGGTGCCCGCGGGTGCGTGCGGGTGTACGTGGTCGTGGCCGGGCAGCGCGTGCTGGCCGACCGCCTGCGGGGGCGGGCCGTCGTGCAGCACACAGCCGTCGCGCAGGACGACCGCCCGGTCGATCAGGGGCTCCAGCGGGCCCAGTTCGTGCAGGACCAGCAGGACCGTCGTACCGGCCGCGACCTGCTCGCGGAGCGTGTGGGCGAGCACCTCCTGGCTGGCCAGGTCGACGCCCGCCATCGGCTCGTCCATGATCAGCAACTGGGGCTCGGCGACCAGGGCCCGGGCGATCAGTACCCGCTGGTGCTGGCCGCCGGAGAGCGCGGTCACCGAGTCCCTGGCCCGGTCCGCCATGCCGACCAGCTCCAGGGCGCGCTGTACGGCCGCCCGGTCCGCCTTGCGGAAGAAGCCGAAGCGGGTGCGGGCCAGGCGGCCCGAGGAGACGATCTCGGCCACCGTGGCCGGGACGCCGCCCGCGGCCGTGGTGCGCTGCGGTACGTACCCCACGCGCGCCCAGTCCCTGAAACTCCGACGCGGGGTGCCGAACAGCTCGATCGTGCCGCCGCTGACCGGCACCTGGCCGATGACGCTGCGCACCGCCGTGGACTTGCCGGAACCGTTCGCGCCGAGCAGCGCGACGACCTCGCCGCGGCGCACGGTGAGATCGATGCCGCGCAGGACCGGGCGCGAGCCGAGTTCCGCGCTCACGCCGCGCATGGCGATGACGGGCTCGCCCATGGTGGTCTCCTCCGTGCCGGTCACTTGGCGCCCAGGGCCTGCTGGAGGGCCTTGAGGTTGGCCTCCTGGACCGCGAAGTAGTCGGTGCCCCGGGACTTCTTCGTGATGCCCTCGATCGGGTCGAGGACGTCCGTCCTCAGGCCCGCGTCACCCGCGACGGTCTTCGCGGTCTTGTCGCTGACGAGCGTCTCGTAGAAGACGGTGGTGACGCCGTCGGCCTTGGCCATCGTCTCCAGGTCCTTCACGCGCGCGGCGCTGGGCTCCGACTCGGGGTCGAGGCCGCTGATGGCCTCCTCGGTGAGGCCGTAGCGCTCGGCGAGGTAGCCGAAGGCGGCGTGCGTGGTGATGAAGACCTTCGTCTTGGTGTGCGCGAGGCTCTGCTTGAACGCGAAGTTCAGGGCGTCCAGCTTCCCGACCAGGTTCGCGGTGTTCTTCTGGTAGTCGGCCGCGTGCTTCGGGTCGGCCTTGGCGAAGGCGTTGCCGACACCCTCGGCGACCTGGGCGTAGCGCACCGGGTCGAGCCAGATGTGCGGGTCCTTGCCGCCGGACTCCTCGCCCTCGTGCGTGTCGTGCGCGGCCGCGTGGCCGCCGACCTCGTTGCCGTGCTCCTCCAGCGTGGTCAGCGAGGCCGCGTCGATCTTCGTCCGCACCGGGGACTGGGCCACCGCGTCGTCGACGGAGGGCTGGAGGTTCTTCAGGTACAGGACCGCGTCGGACTCCCCGAGCCCGGCGATCTGCTGCGGGCTGATCTCCAGGTCGTGCGGCTCCTGGCCGGGGGAGGTCAGCGTGGTGACGTGGACGTGGCTGCCGCCGATCTGCTCGGCGAGGAAGGCCATCGGATAGAACGACGCGACGACGTCGAACTTGCTCGTGTTGCCCGCGGCGCTCGCGCCGGAGCAGGCGGAGAGGGTGGCGAGGCCCAGGGCGGTGACCGCGGTCGTCGCCACCGCGGGTATGAGCTGTCGTCGTACGTTCATGACAGTCATTTTCAACAAACATGGAAACCGTTGTCAACAAGGCTGGTGAGGGGCCCAAGGAGGGGGCCGATTTGGTCGTGGGGGAGCCTGCGCCGGTAACCTGAATCATTCGCTGGAAGCATCTCGCTTCAACGCCCGTCGTCGTAATGAAGAGAGCACCGTGGCCGCCGACAAGATCGACACCATCGTCAGCCTGAGCAAGCGCCGTGGCTTCGTTTTCCCCTGCAGTGAGATCTACGGCGGACAGCGTGCCGCCTGGGACTACGGACCGCTGGGTGTCGAGCTCAAGGAGAACATCAAGCGCCAGTGGTGGCGCTACATGGTGACGTCGCGCGAGGACGTCGTCGGTATCGACTCGTCCGTCATCCTGGCCCCCGAGGTCTGGCAGGCCTCCGGCCACGTCGCCACCTTCACGGACCCGCTGACCGAGTGCACCTCGTGTCACAAGCGGTTCCGCGCCGACCACCTGGAAGAGGCCTACGAGGAGAAGAAGGGCCACGCCCCGGCGAACGGCCTGGCCGACATCAACTGCCCGAACTGCGGCAACAAGGGCCAGTTCACCGAGCCCAAGCAGTTCTCGGGTCTCCTCTCCACCCACCTCGGCCCGACCCAGGACTCCGGCTCCGTCGCCTACCTGCGCCCCGAGACCGCCCAGGGCATCTTCACCAACTTCGGCCAGGTGCAGACCACCTCGCGCAAGAAGCCCCCGTTCGGCATCGCCCAGATGGGCAAGTCCTTCCGCAACGAGATCACGCCCGGCAACTTCATCTTCCGCACCCGCGAGTTCGAGCAGATGGAGATGGAGTTCTTCGTCAAGCCCGGCGAGGACGAGACGTGGCAGGAATACTGGATGGAGCAGCGCTGGAACTGGTACACCGGCCTGGGTCTCCGTGAGGAGAACATGCGCTGGTACGAGCACCCGCAGGAGAAGCTCTCCCACTACTCCAAGCGCACCGCCGACATCGAGTACCGCTTCCAGTTCGGCGGCAGCGAGTGGGGCGAGCTGGAGGGTGTCGCCAACCGCACCGACTACGACCTCACCGCGCACTCCAAGGCCTCCGGCCAGGACCTCTTCTACTTCGACCAGGAGGCCGGCGAGCGCTGGACTCCGTACGTCATCGAGCCCGCGGCCGGTGTCGGCCGCACCATGCTGGCCTTCCTCCTCGACGCCTACGTCGAGGACGAGGCGCCCAACGCCAAGGGCAAGATGGAGAAGCGCACGGTGCTGCGCCTGGACCACCGCCTGGCCCCGGTGAAGGTCGCGGTGCTCCCACTGTCCCGCAACCCCGAGCTGTCCCCGAAGGCCAAGGGTCTCGCCCAGGCGCTGCGCCAGCACTGGAACATCGAGTTCGACGACGCCGGCGCCATCGGCCGCCGCTACCGCCGCCAGGACGAGATCGGTACGCCGTACTGCGTCACCGTCGACTTCGACACGCTCGAGGACAACGCGGTGACGGTCCGCGAGCGCGACACGATGAAGCAGGAGCGTGTCTCGCTGGAGCAGATCGAGGGCTACCTCGCCAGCCGCCTGCTGGGCTGCTGACCCAACAGCTCCTCCCGGTGCCGGACCCCTGTCCACAGGGGCCCGGCACCCCTGTGTTTCACAGGTCCAGGTCCACGAACAGCGCCGCGTGGTCGGAGGCCGCGTTGCCCTTCGACGTGACGGTGTCGAAGGACTTGATGCCCTCCGCGAACAGGCCGCGGGTCTCCAGCCCGACGTGCTGCACCTCGGGCCACAGCGGCGGCGGGAGCAGCAGGTAGTCGAGCTTGTCGCGCTCGCTCTTGCAGTCCCCGTGGGTGCCGGGCAGCCCACGATAGACGTGGTGCGTCATCACGTCCCGCAGATCGGTCTCCCCCAGCTCCACGGCCGGTGCACTGTTCGGGGCGTCATTGAGGTCCCCGGCGACCACGACGTGCGGGGTACGCTCCAGCGCTGCGCGATAGATCTCCACGACCCGCCTCGCCTGCGCCAACCGCAGCTCCGGGTCGTCATGGGACTTGCTCTTGAGGTGATTGCCGAGGATCACGAGCGGCGTGCCGTCGAGCTGGATCTCGAACTCGGGGCAGTCACGGCTGAAGAGGCGCTGGTCGGGACGTTCCGGGTTCGTGTCGAAGACGTGGGTCCGGACGGACGTGATCGGATGCCGGCTGAGGATCCCGACGTCGATGCCACGGGGGTCGTTGCCGTCGATCAGCAGGTTGTAGGGGTACGGCCGCCTGCCAAGCGCCCCCTCCAGCACCTGCGTGTTGAAACGCTCCAGGGCGAGCCGGTCCTCGACCTCCACGGTGAGCAGGATGTCGGCGTCGACCTCCGACACCACCCGGCCGGTGTTGCGCACCGCGTCCAGGTCCAGGTCGTCCTGCCCCAGCTCGGCCCAACCGGCCCATGCGGCACGCCCCTTGGCGGTGACCTCGACCGTGGCGTTCTTCCCCGACCCGGACGTCTTGAACAACCCCGAGCCCTTGCCCGGGCGAGACTGGTTGATGAAGATCAGCGGCGGGTTCTGCGGGTCGATGCCGAACGCCCGGTACTTCGTGATGAGCCGGGCGATCTCCCCCTTGTCGGCGTCCTGATAGACCGGCAGGTCGAGGAGAGTGACCAACTTGGCGAAGTCGCCGAGGACGTCCTCGCGTTCGGCCGGGTTCGAGAGGCGGAAGGCCGTGGGCCGGCGGAAGAGGTTCTCCATGTTGAAGGTGGCGATACGGATGCTCATCGCGGGCCTCCCCGGCGGCGCATGAGCACCGCACGGCCGACGGCAGGCGCCGCCTGAGAGACTGCGCGCCGGCACTCCCATTCTCCGAGCCCCGCCGAACCGTGTCCAACGGAGCCGGTCCTTCGAATTGGTCCTCCATGAAGGCCCGGGATTGGCCCTGTCCGGGGATCACCCGGGTCACCAGGGTGGCCTCATGAGCCTTGCCTTTCTGCTGACCACCCTGGTGGTCGTCGCCACCCCCGGTACCGGCGTCGTCTACACCCTCGCCGCCGCCCTGTCCCATGGCCGCCGGGCGAGCGTGGTCGCCGCGTTCGCCTGTGCGCTCGGGATCGTGCCACACGTCCTCGCCACCGTCACCGGGCTCGCTGCGCTGCTGAACACGAGCGCGGCCGCCTTCCAGATCCTCAAGTACGCCGGTGTGGCCTATCTGCTGTACATGGCGTGGGCGACGCTGCGGGACAAGGAGGCGATCGTCGTCGAACGGGACAGCGGGCCCCGGTCGGCGGCGCAGGTGATCGTCCGGGGCGTGCTGATCAATCTGCTCAACCCCAAGCTGACGATCTTCTTCTTCGCCTTCCTGCCCCAGTTCGTCAGCCCCGACGAGCCGCACGCGCTCCCGCGCATGCTGGGCCTGAGCGGCGTCTTCATGCTGCTGACCTTCGTCGTCTTCGCCCTGTACGGGGTGCTGGCCGCCTCCGTGCGCCGTCACGTCACGTCCCGGCCCAGGGCCATGGCCTGGCTGCGACGGAGCTTCGCCGGGTCCTTCCTCGCACTCGGCGCCAAACTCGCCCTCACCGCCCGCTGAAAGACGGCTGCCCGGAGCTGATGGCGCAGCAGGGTCGTCAACGGCCCTGAAGCGCCTTCACGTTGTCGCCGAAGGTCCAGTTCTTCGAGCCGTCCCAGTTGACCGACCAGGTCATCAGGCCCTTGAGCGAACTGCCGTAGTGCTTCCAGGCCTGGGAGACCAGGGACGGTGACATGTAGCCGCCGCCCGCCCCCGACTGCGCGGGCAGCCCCGGGACCTGCTTGTCGTACGGCACCCTGACGGTCGTGCCCTGCACCACCAGGCCCTAACGTCCATACGAACCACCGGCTATCCGAACTTTCCCTTGGAGTAGCTGACGGAGGAGTCAGCCTGCAGGAAGTTCCGCGACGCACTGGCCTGGTATCGCGAACTGGTCAGGAGCCGCAGTCTGGCCCCTTCCAAGCCCTCGTCCTGTAGGGTCGTCTGCGCGCCCCTGGTCTCTCCCTGGCCATGCTGGCCGACCTCCTCCGGGGCGAAGAGCCCAAGGCGCCAGCCCTCTTCGACGAGTTGCTGGAGGAATTGGAGCTGCTCTTCCACCCGCCGGCTGACCACCGTTCCTGCCCCAAGCCACATGAAGACACGGCCAATACGGACCACCTCCGGCAATGCCCAACGCCCTGTACCGTCAACCGCATGGACGCACAGTTATTGGACCGGGTCGGGGAAGCGGTGTTGGAGTGGGCTGTCGAATGGGGGGAGCAGGAACCACGCAACGTCCGGATGGTTGTCACAACACATGAAGCGGCAACCCAATGGCTTCACGGTCCTCAGACTTGGTCCAGGCCAGATCGGGTCTACTTCGCCATAGTTCAAGGAACGTTCCAACAGCGCGGTAGGTCAGGCGAGTGGGCGGCTTTGTTCGTCGATCCGATTACCTTCCGGGTCGTGACATTCACCGTCCGCCCATTGGAAGCGGTCCCGAACCGACCACTCGGACAACTCGGGATCGTCCATCGATTGTGACGTCTACGGGCACCCTCCCTTCGCACCGATGCGAAGGATCATTGCCATCTTGAGATCGTGGTCCGTGATCTTCCGCGCGGAGCCCGGCGGGATGCACTTCTTCTCACCCGACTTGTCGAGATTGGCGTACAGCCACACGCGTCGGTGGCACTGGGTGGTGTTGATCAGGTCGATGGGCCAGCTTGGATTCCGATAGTCGTGCGAGGTGTCCAGCTCACACGGATACGCCCCATTGAGGTACCACTTCTTGTCGAACCGATCCCAATAGTAGGTGTGAGCAGATAAGTCGCCGGAGCGGGGTGCAGGCGACTCGGTGGCATGGGCGACAGTGGAACCGCCAAGGATGGCACCGAGAGCGGCGATCATGGCGAACGTGCGTAATCTGGCGCTGCGGATTGACATGAACCGAACGTTAATCATCCAGCTGCTGTGCCGAAACACCAGTTTCAGCCGACATATGCGTCACAGAGGTCACGCTGCCGGAGCGCCGCGACGATAAACCCGCGGACCCTCACGAACCGCCCCTTTGAGCTGCCTGCAACATCACATGGGCTTCATGAGCCCCTCCCGTCAAAGGAGGTGAGGGCGGTCTGCGGGCCCCGCTCATGTGTCATCACAGAAAGCACTACGAGGGGTACGACCTGTTCGGCCTGCCGCTCGTCCGCGATCAGCGGCACGAGGGGTCGTACCGTCAGGGAGTGCTTGCCGGGGAAGCAAGGCCGGCAGCAGGGGCAGGGAAGTGACCGTCCAGTAGGGGCGCTACGGGCGTTCGTACTACTGGATGTGCTGAAGAGTTTTCCGCTGGTGCGGCCGGTCCCAGATGTCGGCTTATCCCAAAAACGACGAACACCTCACCCCCGGCTGATGGCTCGGCGACCATGTCTCCATGGACGAACGCACTCTTGCCGAGAGTACGAGGCAGTTCGCGCTCTGCCTGTCCGAGCTCCAGTCGCGCCTCGACCCCGACTCGTACGCACTGCTCCTGCGCATCCTCAAGGCGACGAACGACGCGATCGTCACCCACTCCGACGGCATTGACGTCCTCTTCTCCGAGCACGACCAGGAACTTCTCGCCCCCGAGTTCACCGATTCGCTGCGCCGACTGCTCAGCTGTCTCGGGCCACTCGGCATGAACCTGATCACGGACATCGATCTCCCGCAGCAACCCAGTCCGAGCCAGCGGGAGCAGGACAGGCGGGAGATCGACGGGATCGCGAGAGTCAGCGGAATGGGGCCGTAGCGACAGACAGCCACCGCGGTTGGCGAGGGGTGTCCACTGCGCGCATGCATGGTCTTGGACGTCACCTACGCAGCTGCACCGGCGCCACCTGGGGCGGCATTGCCGGCTCGTCCAGACTGTTCAGAGGCGTGCCTGACGGGTATCGGGCGCAGTCGGCGGTGCGCGCGGCGACCTCGAGGCGGTTGGCGGGGTATGCCTCGATCCAGACGCCGTCGTCGCTGTCCGAGGGCTTCAAGGCCAGCCAGAGCCGGATTCGGGAGTTCTCGTAGCCGGTGACTTCCCAGCCCCGCCGTGTCAGTTGCTTGCGCGCCCGCTGCAGCGCGGAGACCGCCTGAGCGCGTGAGACGCCTTTCAGCGCCCATTCGTCGCTGACGTTGACCACACCCGGAGGAATCGGCGGGGAATCGCTCAGCTGCTCGGACAGGTGGCTCAGCCCGCTGTAGGAGCAGCCGTAGCCGTCGGCTTCCATGCCGCGTCCGGGCCGGTCTGTGTCCAGCTCCGCGTTCGGTAGGTCGAGGGCGTCATACACGGCCTGTGTGTAACCGTCCAACCGCGTGGCTGTGGTGGCCGGGTCCGCGACGGGATACGGCTCCCCGTTCCAGAGCCGTACGAAGCCCACCGTCCCGGCCACGGCCAGCCCCATCGCCGAGGCGGCGACGATCTTCCGGCGCCATCCACGGCGGCTGTGTTCCTGTGTCATGCGCAGCATCGTGCTGCGCGCGCCCCGAGGGCGGCATGAGTAGGTGTACTCATCCGCTCGTGTGGCTCATCTCAGGGTGGCACGCACGGCGTTGGGGCCCCTGGCTCAGTCATGGGCCAGCCAGGGGCCACTTCCTTCGGTTGGAGCTGAGCCGAACGCGTCGTCTACCGTTCGTATTGCCCGTTCCGGATTCCCTGAACGAACGACGAGAACGAGCCCGGAGCGAGGAGAAGTGCCGACCCCTCCGGGTACTTGCTGTCGCGGACAGCGACGCCGACATGCGCCCTGCCCCTCAGGTCAGCTATCTCGACGCAGTTGTTCCCGGCGCCGTCGGAGTACGACGACTTCGACTTCGGTGCCAGCTGTGAGTACGAGTGTCTCTTGGGTCTTCGGGTCGGTGACGAAGACCGTCGTCACGTCCCGGCCCAGGGTCATGGCCTGGCTGCGACGGAGCTTCGCCGGGTCCTTCCTCGCACTCGGCGCCAAACTCGCCCTCACCGCCCGCTGAAAGAGGGCTGGCTGGAGCTGATGGCGCAGCACGGTTGTCAGCGGCCCTGAAGCGCCTTCACGTTGTCGCCGAAGGTCCAGTTCTTCGAGCCGTCCCAGTTGACCGACCAGGTCATCAGGCCCTTGAGCGAACTGCCGTAGTGCTTCCAGGCCTGGGAGACCAGGGACGGTGACATGTAGCCGCCGCCCGCGCCCGACTGCGCGGGCAGCCCCGGCACCTGCTTGTCGTACGGCACCTTGACGGTCGTGCCCTGCACCACCAGGCCCTTGTCGAGGCAGTCGGTCTGGGCGGTGAAGCCCGCGACGGTGCCCGCCGAGTAGGAGTCGCCCGAGCAGCCGTACATGCTGCCGTTGTAGTACTGCATGTTCAGCCACCACAGCCGGCCGTTGTCCGCGTATTTCTTGATGACCGGCAGGTACGCGCCCCAGATCGAGCCGTAGGTGATGCTGCCGCCGGTGACATAGGCGGTCTCCGGGGCCATCGTCAGGCCGAAGTTGGACGGCATCCGGGCGAGAACGCCGTCGATGATGCGGATCAGGTTGGCCTGGGACGTGGACGGCTGGGCGATGTTCCCGCTGCCGACCAGGCCGGTCTCGATGTCGATGTCGATGCCGTCGAAGTTGTACTTCTTCAGGATCGGGACGATGGTCGCCACGAACCGGTCGGCGACCGCGCTGGAGGAGAGGTCGATGCCGGCCGCCGCGCCGCCGATCGACAGCAGGATGGTCTGGCCGGACGCCTTGGCCGCGCACATCTCGGCGGGCGTGGCCACCTTCACGCCGCTGTCCATGCCGTCCTCCCACAGGGCCGTACCGTCCGAACGGATCACCGGGAAGGCCGCGTTGACGACGTTGTAGCCGTGTGCGGGGATGCGGGAGTCGGTGATGGGGGTCCAACCGAAGGGCGGGTGGACGCCGCCTGCCGAGCCGTCCCAGTTCTCCCAGTAGCCCTGGAGCACCTTTCCGGCCGGGCGGGACTTCACGGCGCAGGTGTCGGCGGCCGAGGCCGTGGGGGCGGCGGCGATCGCGAGGGGGGCGAGGACGGCCGTGGTGAGCGCTGCGGTGAGCAGCCTGAGTGTGCGGCGGAGCATGCGGATCCTCCCGGTGGGGGTGCGGTGAGGTGTCGTAGGCATGTCAGTGCGTCGTGCGTGGGGATGCGCTGTCCATGACAGTGCATGTGGTCCAGACCTCTCGTCAATAGGTCTGGACCAACCCGGGGTCAACCGGCGATCCGGGGAGGGCTGGCGAGGGCTGACAAGTATGGACTGACAGATATTGAAATCTGTCACCTGTCATGGCAAGGTGGAGGGCATGACGATGCGAACCCGAACCCTCGGAACCACCGGCCCCCAGGTCTCCGCCCTCGGCCTCGGCTGCATGGGCATGTCCGCGCTGTACGGCGACGCCGACCGCGCGGAGTCCGTCGCGACCATCCACGCCGCCCTGGAGGCCGGCGTGACACTGCTGGACACCGGCGACTTCTACGGCATGGGCCACAACGAGATGCTGATCGGCGAGGCCCTGCGCTCCGCGCCCGCCGCCCGGCGCGAGCAGGCTCTGGTCAGCGTGAAGTTCGGCGCCCTGCGCGGCCCCGACGGCGACTGGACCGGCTACGACGGCCGCCCCGCCGCGGTGAAGAACTTCGCCGCCTACTCCCTGCAGCGCCTCGGCGTCGACCACATCGACGTCTACCGGATCGCCCGGCTCGACCCGGACGTGCCGATCGAGGAGACCGTCGGCGCGATCGCCGAACTGATCGAGCAGGGATACGTCCGACACGTCGGCCTGAGCGAGGTCGGCGCCGAGACCGTCCGGCGGGCCGCCGCCACCGCGCCGATCGTGGACCTGCAGATCGAGTACTCCCTCATCTCCCGCGGGATCGAGGCGTCGATCCTGCCGGTCACCCGTGAGCTGGGCATCTCCGTCACCGCGTACGGAGTCCTCTCCCGCGGCCTGATCTCCGGCCACTTCCCCCGCGACCGGCAGCTGGCGGCGAACGACTTCCGTGCCTACTCGCCCCGCTTCCAGGGCGACAACCTCCAGCACAACCTGAACCTGGTCGACGCGCTCCGCAAGATCGCCGAGCAGAAGGGCGTGACGGTCGCACAGATCGCCATCGCCTGGGTGCTCTCCCGCGGCGAGGACATCGTGCCACTGATCGGCGCCCGCACCCGCGAGCGGCTGAGCGAGTCGCTGGGCGCGCTGGACGTGACCCTGGACGAGGCCGACCTGACGGCGATCGAGCAGGCCGTACCGGCGGACGCCGCGGCCGGCGACCGCTACCCGGCCGCCGCCATGGCCCACCTCGACAGCGAGCGCTGACGGTGGCGCCCGGTACGGTCTAGGCATGGCACCGCCCACCGAGACCCTGACCGCCGAGCGCATCCTCGCAGCGACCGAGGAGGTGCTGCGCCGGCACGGCCCGGCCAAGGCCACCGTGGTCGACGTGGCCCGCGCGCTCGGCGTCAGCCACGGCAGCGTCTACCGGCACTTCCGTACCAAGGCGGCGCTGCGCGAGGCGGTGACCAAGCGGTGGCTGGACCGGACTTCGCAGAAGCTCGCCGGCATCGTCTCCGGGGACGGCACTCCCGAGGACCGGCTGCGGGCCTGGCTCGCGGCCCTGTTCGAGGCCAAGCGGCACAAGGCGGGCGACGACCCGGAGCTGTTCGCCACCTACACGGCGCTGACCGACGAGGTCGGCCTGTCGGTCGGTGAGCACATCGCCGACCTGACCGCACAGCTGGCCCGGATCATCGAGGCGGGTGCCGCATCGGGTGCCTTCACCGCCCCCGACCCGGCCGCTACGGCCCGCGCCGTCTTCCAGGCCACGGGCCGCTTCCACGACCCCTGCCACGCACGCGAGTGGCAGCAGCCCGGCGTCCAGGAGGAGTTCGAGGCGGTCGTGGATCTGCTGGTGCGGGGGCTGAGGGCCGACGTCACGCCGTGACCCGCCAGAAGTCCCGCATCAGCGGTGTCGGTGTCGGGTCGGCCATGCCCACCTGGGTCAGCCAGCATCAGCACCGCCGCCGCGGTCACCGGCTTGGTGATCGAGGCGATCCGGAAGAGGGAGTCCCGGGCCATCGGGGCCGAACCGCCGACGTCGGCGTGGCCGACGGTCACCACCTCGACCTCGTCCCCGCGGGCGACCAGGGCCACCGCGCCGGGCACGGTCCCGTCGTCCATGTACCGGCGCAGGGTGTCGTGCAGTGCGGTCATGGCTCTCGGTCCTCCGGTCAGTCGTCGCAGTCGTACGTACGACTCCTGCCGCCGCCGGAAGTCATCGCCCGTGCCCGGCCGTCAGCGGGACGGCTGCCCGCTGCCCGCCGGGTCCACCGTCGCCTGATGGGCCTCGGCCAGATGTTCCTCCGCCTTCAGCCAGGGCAGGAACTGGGCGCTCTTGCGCCAGCCGCAGGTGTCGCATCTGATCGTGCGCTGCACGCCCGTGCGCTGCACCCGGACCACGTGCTCCCGGCCGTGCTGGTCCCAGCGGCTGACCTTGCTCGTGCTGTTGTCCTGCGGCATGACGCCTCCCCGCGTCCGGCACACCTCGACCACACCTCGACGGCAGGAGTGTGCAGCAGGACCAACATCGACAGGGAGAGGTTCACGGCGAGTTGGCCAAGCCGTGTCCCGGCTCAGCCGACCGTGCGGGGCAGCCGCAGGCTGAGCAGGCCGGTCAGGACGATCCCGGCCAGTTGCACCAGCAGGGTGATGACCAGCGCGTCCCGCATGCCCTGGTGCGGTACGAGGGTGAGGAAGAGGGTGCCGAGGGTGGCCACGCCCAGGGCGAGCGCGGACTGCTGGGTGGTCACCATCACACCACTGCCGACGCCCGCCCGGGCCGGCGGCATCTCGGACATCACGATCCGCATCAGGTTGGGGAGTTGGAGCGCCTGCCCGGCCCCGGCGACGGCCACGCCCGGCAGTAGCGAGCCGAGGTCGAGGTGCGGCCAGTCCCGCCAGGCGGCCAGGACGATCAGCAGCACGCCCATGCCCTGTACGACGGAGCCGGCGGTGACCACCCGGGTGCCGAACCGGGCGATGAGGCGCGGCCCGGCGAGCGAGACGAACAGGAACACCACGGCCATCGGCGCGAGCGCGAGCCCGGCCTGCACCGGCCCGAGCCCGGCCCCCTGTTGCAGCGCCAGCGCGATGACGAACATGAACCCGCTGAACCCGATCGAGAACGGCAGCATCAGCACCAGCCCCCGCCGCAGCGACGCATGCGCGAACAGGCTCGGCGGCACCAGTGGGGTCCGCCCCTGCCGGTCCGCCCGCCGTTCCACCGCGTAGAACGCGGCCGCGGCGAGCGGGAACGTGGCCAGCGACAGCCATGTCCACAGTGGCCAGCCCGCCGCCCGTCCCTCGGTGAGCGGAGCCAGCAGCGTCAGCAGGGACACCGCGAGCAGGACGGTGCCGGGGCCGTCGACGGGCTCCGGGCGCTGTGACCGGGTCTCCGGTACGAACCGCACGGCCAGCACCAGCCCCAGCAGCACCACCGGCACGTTGACGAGGAAGATCGACCGCCATCCGCTCCCGGCGATGTCGGCGGCGACCAGCACGCCACCGAGGATCTGCCCCGCCACCATCGACAGCCCGGCGGTGGCGCCGTACAGACTCATGGCCCTGGCCCGTCGGCCGCCGCTCGTGGCGGCCTGGATGGTGGCGAGCACTTGCGGCAGCATGGCGGCCGCCGAAGCGCCCTGCGCGACCCGCGCCGCGACCAGGGTCCAGGCACCCGGGGCCAGCCCGCACGCCAGCGAGGTCAGCCCGAAGGCGGCCATGCCGCCGAGGAACAGCCGTCGCCGCCCGAACAGGTCCCCGAGCCGCCCGCCGAGCACGAGCAGCACGGCGTAGGCGACCCCGTACCCGGCCACGACCAGTTCGAGCACGGACTCGCCCGCGGCGAGATCGGCGCCGATGGTGGGCAGGGCGACATTGACGATGAAGAAGTCGACCAGCGGCAGCGCCGCGGCCAGCAGAACGGTGAACAGCCCCGGCCCGCTCAGCACGGGGGATTCCGCCCGGGTACGGACGGCGGGAGTCGTGACGGTCTCTGTCATGCCTCCGAGCCTGGCGCGCGCCCCTAGACTGGTACCAGAGTCTTCTTGTCCTGGTACAAGAACCACCTGGAAACAGTTTCCGCGCGGCGGCACCCTGGAGGTATGACCACGATGGCCCAGGAGACCGCCGTCCCGGTGACGCGGGGTTCGGAGATCCGCCGGCACGAGCTGGCCGCCTTTTTGCGCAGCAGGCGTGAGCGCATCACGCCCGAGCAGGTCGGGCTGCCCCGAGGCAGCCGGCGCCGCACCCCCGGTCTGCGCCGGGAGGAGGTCGCCCAGCTCTCCGCGGTCGGCGTCACCTGGTACACCTGGCTGGAGCAGGCCCGCGACATCCAGGTCTCCGTGCAGGTCCTGGACGCCCTGGCCCGCACCCTGATGCTGGACGCCAGCGAGCGCGCCCACCTCTTCCAGCTGGCTGGCACCACCGACCCGACCCCCGCCGCGAGCTGCCCCAGCGTCACCCCGGCCCTGCGCGAGGTACTCCGCGCTCTGGAGCCGATTCCGGCCTGCGTCCAGAACAGCCGCTACGACATCCTCGCCTACAACCGCACCTACGCCCGCCTCATGGGCGACCTGGACGCGATCCCGCCCGAGGACCGCAACTGCATGCTCCTCGTGCACACCAACAGCGACTGGCGCGCGGCCATCGTGCACCTGGAGGACACCCAGCGACTGATGGCCGCCCGCCTGCGCGCCTCCATGGCCGGCCACCTGGGCGAGCCCGCCTGGAAGATGCTCCTCAGGCGCCTGGAGACGGAGTCTCCCGAGTTCCGCGAGAACTGGGAGCGCTACGAGGTGGTGGGCACCCGCACCAAGACGAAGGAGTTCCTCAACCCGTATGTGGGCCACCTGACCTTGGAGCACACGGATCTGTGGCTGGGGCCGGAGGTGGGGGCAAGGATGGTGACCTACTCCCCGAAGAACGAGGAGACGCGAGAGCGCCTGGAGAAGCTGTACGAGATGGCAAAGGGGAGCACCATCCGCAGCTAGGCGCGCTCTGCAGCCCCCACAACCTGCCGCACCTCGGCCGACTCCAGCATCTGGGCCGTACGCTCAGCAGTCCTACGGGCCCAGCGCCCGCTGCTCACCCACCCAAGGACAAGCACGGCCACCCCGCACGCCGTCAGAATCCACCAGCCGGGCCGGGCCGCCGACACGAACATGTCCTTGTACGACGACGAGCCGACCCCCGCGGCGAGCACCGCTCCCACTGTCGCCACGCCCAGCGTCTGCCCCAACTGCCTGCTGGTGGAGGCAACCGCAGCCGCGACCCCCGCCTGAGCCCGCGGCATACCGGACACCGCCGTGTTCGTGATCGGTGCGTTCACGAACCCGAACCCGATGCCGAACAGCACATACGCGGCGACCAACATGGCATCGGAGGTCTCCGCCTCGAACGCGGCGAACAGCACTCCGCTCGCGGTCATCGCGGCGCCGGCCACCAGCAACGGCACCCGCGGCCCCCGGCTGCCCACCAGCCGGCCGGACAGCGGCGCGCACAGGAACGTCGGCCCGGCCATCGGCAGCATCCACAGGCCCGCGTGCAGCGCGTCGAGGCCGCGCACGTTCTGCAGGTACAGCGTGGACAGGAACAGGAAGCCGCCGAGCGCGGCGAAGGCGCTGATCGCGATCACGGTGGCCCCGCTGAACGGAGCGGAGCGGAAGAAGCGCAGGTCGATGAGGGGTTCGGCGCGCCGGGGTTCGTAGCGGAGCAGTGCCAGCAGCGCGGCACAGGCCACCGCGGCGAAGGGGAGGACCGTGCCGGGCCCGGAGTCCGGTGCCTCGATGATCGCGTACGTCAGCGAGCCGAACAGCGCGATCACCAGCACCTGGCCGACCGGGTCGGGGCGGCGGGCCTTGGGCGCGCGGGACTCGGGGACGAAGCGCAGGGTGAGCAGCAGGGCCGCGAGGCCGACCGGGAGGTTGACCCAGAAGATCGAGCGCCAGCCGACCGACTCCACCAGCAGACCGCCGGCGAGGGGTCCGGCCGCCATGGAGATGCCGACGACGCCGCCCCAGACGCCTATCGCGCGGGCGCGTTCGCGTGCGTCGGTGAAGGTGTTGGTGATGATCGACATGGCGACGGGGTTGAGCATCGAGCCGCCGACCGCCTGAACCATGCGGAAGGCGACCAGCAGGTCCAGGCTCGGCGCGAGCGAGCACAGCAGGGAGCCGATCGAGAAGAGGACCAGGCCCGCCATGAACACCTTCCGGCGGCCGATCCGGTCGGCCGTGGAGCCCGCGAGCATCAGCAGCGAGGCCAGCACCAGCGTGTAGGCGTCGATCGTCCACTGCAGGCCGGAGGTGGGGGCGTCCAGGTCCCGCTGCAGCGAGGGCAGCGCCACGTTCAGGACGGTGTTGTCGAGGCTCACGATCAGCAGGCTCATGCAGCAGATCGCGAGGATGAGCAGACGTCGGCGGTGGCTCAGCTCCGGCATGCGGCCCATCGTACGCCGATTTCAATAGTGCGGCTAACTAATGACCGTTACATGATCTTCGCCGATACGCGACAATGGGGCAATGCCCACTCCCGAGTCGCCCTTGCAGATCGGCCCGCACGCCGTCGTACCGCCCGTTGTGCTCGCACCCATGGCGGGGATCACCAACGCGCCCTTCCGCACCCTGTGCAGGCACTTCGCCGGAGGCGAATCAAAGGATGGAGCCAGCGGCGGCAAGGGCCTGTTCGTGAGCGAGATGATCACGACCCGGGCGCTGGTCGAGCGTAACGAGAAGACCATGCAGCTGATCCACTTCGACGCGACTGAGAAGCCGCGCTCGATCCAGCTGTACGGCGTCGACCCGGCGACCGTCGGCAAGGCCGTCCGCATGATCGCGGAGGAGGACCTCGCCGACCACATCGACCTGAACTTCGGCTGCCCGGTCCCGAAGGTGACGCGCAAGGGCGGCGGCTCGGCTCTGCCGTACAAGCGGAACCTGCTGCGGGCCATCCTCCGCGAGGCCGTCACCGGCGCCGGGGACCTCCCCGTCACCATGAAGATGCGCAAGGGCATCGACGACGACCACATCACCTACCTCGACGCCGGCCGCATCGCCGTAGAGGAGGGGGTCACGGCGATCGCCCTGCACGGTCGCACGGCCGCCCAGCACTACGGCGGCACCGCCGACTGGGACGCCATCGCCCGCCTGAAGGAGCACGTCCCGGAGATCCCGGTGCTCGGCAACGGCGACATCTGGACGGCCGAGGACGCGCTGCGGATGGTGCGGGAGACGGGCTGCGACGGGGTGGTCGTGGGGCGCGGCTGCCTGGGCCGGCCCTGGCTCTTCTCCGACCTGGTGGCCGCGTTCGAAGGCCGTACGGAGGACATCGAGCGGCCCACCCTCCGCGAGGTGGCCGACATCATGGTCCGGCACGCCACCCTCCTCGGCGAGTGGATCGGCGACGAGCCGAAGGGCGTCGTCGACTTCCGCAAGCACGTGGCCTGGTACCTGAAGGGCTTCGCGGTCGGCTCGGAGATGCGTAAGCGCCTCGCGATCACGTCCTCGCTGGAGGAGCTGCGGGCCGGCCTGGACGAGCTGGACCTCGACCAGCCCTGGCCGACCGGCGCGGACGGCCCCCGCGGCCGCACGTCCGGCAACAACCGAGTGGTGCTGCCGGACGGCTGGCTGAAGGACCCGTACGACTGCGCGGGCGTCAGCGAGGACGCCGAGCTGGATACTTCGGGAGGCTGATCAACCCCGCTTCGGGTGCGGGGTGGATCCGTACGCCGTCAGGAAGCGGTCGCGGAACGCGCTCATCTTCCAGACCGGGGCGCTGTGCGCGGGGCGCAGGCCGTCCGTCCAGCCCCAGCCGGCGATCTTGTCCAGGACCTTCGGGTCCTTGGCGACGATCGAGATCGGCACGTCACGGCTGGCGTGGTTGCCGCTGACCCGGGCGATCGGCTGGTGGTCGCCGAGGAAGACGAGCACGGTGTCGTCGGTGCCGTAGCGCTCCAGCCACTCGGTCAGCGCGGTCACCGAGTACTGGATCGACTTGCCGTACTCCTCGCGGGACTTGGTGGTGTCGGCGATGACGTCCGCCGGCTTGTTGCCCGCCGCCTGGATGCCCTTGAAGACCGAGCCGTCGCCCAGCTGGTCCCAGCCGACCATCTTCGGGATCGGCGCCCACGGCTGGTGGCTGGAGGTCAGGATGACCTCCGACATCATCGGCTTGTCGTGCTTCTGGCCGTGCACCCGCTGCTGGAACTGCTCCAGCGCATACTGGTCCGGCATGGTCGACCAGCTGAACTTCGGTCCCTTGTAGCCGAGTTCGAAGGCGTTGTAGACCTTGTCGAGGCCGTAGAAGCTCTGCTCCGGCCAGGCCTTCTGCACGCCCGGCATCACACCGACCGTGTTCCACGCGCCGGTCTTCTTGAAGGCCTTGGTGAGGCTGAGGTGGTCGCTCGCCATGACGGTCCGGTAGCGCTGCTGGTTGTTGATCCACAGTCCGGACAGCGTGGTGGAGTGGCCGAGCCAGCTGCTGCCGCCGTAGGTCGCCGAGGTCAGCCAGCCGCTCTTGGCGTGGTAGCCGGCCTTGGCGAGGGCCTTGGTGCGCGCGTCCAGGGTGCTGTCGACGCCGGGCGCCATGATCGGGTCCTCGACGGCGCTGCGGCCGTAGCTCTCGATGAACGTGAAGATCATGTCCTTGCCGCGCAGGTCGGGCACGAGCTGGGAGGGCGGGGTGTTGCCGAAGGCGTCCACCTTGGCCACCTTCCGGAACTCCGCCTCGTCCCGCAGGGTGTCCGCCACCCGGCGGGCCTGGATCTTCACGGCGGTGGCGGTGCGGTCCGAGGCGATCGGCACACCGGAGATCTGCAGGCCGAGCGAGGAGCAGGTGATCCAGACGACGCCCGCGATCAGCGTGCCGCGGGTCGCGGTACCGGTGTGCCGGGCGAGGAGGTTGCTCAGCCGGACCGTGGACAGCGCCAGCAGCACGAACAGCAGCAGGATCACGGCGATCAGACCGGCGGTGGCGGCGAGGGTGGCCGTACGGCCCAGCGAGTCCTCCAGGTACGACTGCGCGTCGCCGAGCAGGCTCCAGTCGAGGACGAGGTTGAAGCTGCGGCCGAGGTACTGGTTGAACCCCATGTCGAGCAGGTTCAGCACGGTCATCGCGCCGAGCGCGACCCCGGACACGGCGGCCAGCACGATCCGGGGCCGGCGGGGCAGAGCGAGCATCAGCGCGGCGCCGATGACGGCCTCGCCGGGTATGCGCAGGAACTTCTCGGGCCCGAGCCGGACGACGCTGTTGGGCATCACGAGCGCGGCGACGACGAGGAGCGTGGCCAGCACGTTGACGCTCACGGAGAGGACCTGGGCGGCGGTGGGGTGCGCCTCCCGCCAGCGCCGCGTCCGCGCGGACCAGGCTGGCCAACTGCGGCGAGTGGGGCTGGGGGTGGCTGCTTCGACGGGCTCTTCGGGCGCTTCTGCGAGGGGCTCCGGGGTGGGTTCCGCGGGCGCTTCCACGAGGGTTTCCGCTGTGGGTTCCTCGGCGATTTCCCCGGAGGCTTCCTCGGGTGCCCCCTCGGCTATGGAATCCGCGACCTCGACCACCGGTGCGGCCCCTTCGGAGCTGTCCTCCGGGGCCTCCGCGGCCTCCGTGGTGCCGACGGCTTTCGCCGCCGGCGTTCGCTCCTCGTCCCGTTCGTCGTCCCGTTTGTCGAGGACAGCCTCGGCTCCCCCTGCCGTACCCGATGACTGGCGCGTGCTCGTGTGCTGAGGCAACCCGGAGGTCCTTCCGTGCGAGACCCTTGACGGAGTCGGCGGGCCACGCTGGGGAGGCTGGGCAGGGCCGGAGAAACCCCGGCCCGCCTGGCCCGCCGACATCCGGTACGGCCCGCCCGAGTCCGCTGTTCACGGCCCTCGGCAAACACCGGGCAAACGCCCGGTCAAAGGCCCTCCTCCTGCCGCGACATGGCCTAGGCCCCTCCGACCGCCGTGAGCAGCGCGAGCGGTGCCGCCGCCGAGCGGGATTCGCGGATGCACGCGTGCGGGTAGGGGACCGGCTCGGGATGGGTGTCGCGGCCGTAGCCCGCCAGCACCTCGGGCAGCCGGTGTCCGGCGGCCGTCGCCGCGTCGACCAGGGCGTGCGCCACCGTACGGGCCTCGTCGTGCAGGCCGTAGCGGGCCAGGCCCAGCGTGATCAGCGCGTTGTCGTGCGGCCAGACCGAGCCCCGGTGGTAGGAGAGCGGGTGGTACGCCGGCTGGCCGGAGGCGAGGGTGCGCACTCCCCAGCCGGAGAAGAAGTCCGGTTCCAGCAGCCGCCGGCCGACGACCTCGCCGTACTCCTTGTCCAGCAGCCCCGACCACAGCAGATGCCCCGCGTCCGACGCCAGCGCGTCGACCTGGTGGCCCTCCCCGTCCAGCGCGAGTGCAGGGAAGGACCGATCCTCCATCCAGAAGTCCCGCTGGAAGCGGTCCCGGAGGTCGGCCGCCGCCTGTTCCAGCAGGGCGGCGTACGTCTCGTCGCCCCACACCGTGCGCGCCACCCACGCCGTGCGGCGCAGTGCGTCGTACGCGTAGCCCTGGGCGCCCGCCGCCATCACCGCGCCGGTGGGCCGGGTGCCGTCGGACCAGCAGATCGCGCCGGGGGAGTCCTTCCAGTTCTGGTTGGCGAGGCCGCCCTCGTCGGCGCGGTAGACGAGATAGCCGCGCGAGGTCAGCCCGCCGTGGTCCAGCATCCAGCCGATCGCCGCGCGGGCGTGCGGTTCGAGGCGGCGGGCCAGGACGGCGTCCCCGGTCTGTTCGACGTACGCCCCGAGCAGGATCAGGAACAGCGGGGTGGCGTCCACCGAGCCGTAGTACCGCCCGAACGGCACCTGCCCGAAGTGCGCCAGCTCGCCGTGCCGCACCTCGTGCACGATCTTGCCGGGCTGGGCGACCCTGGACACGCCGGTCCCGGTCGCCTGGGTGGCGGCCAGCGCGGGCAGCACGGCCGCGGCCAGCTGAGGGCGGTACTGCAGGGTGAACAGGGCGGTGAGCAGGGCGTCCCGGCCGAGCAGGGTGAGGAACCAGGGGGCGCCCGCCGCCGGGACGCGCAGCTCCTCGCCGTCCGGTCCGGTCGCCGGGACCTGCAGTGCGGCCAGGTCGGACAGGCCGCGGGCACAGGCCGCCGCCAGCTCCGGCCAGCCGGTCGGGAAGGCCACGCCCTCCACGAACCTCTCCTCCAGCGCGAGGACCTGCTCGTTCACGGAGGCGGGGGAGCGCGGCACGCGCAGGGCCCGCTTGTCGCCGTGCGGGCGGGCCATGACGCGCAGTATCAGCTCGGTCGTGCCGTGGGGTTCCAGGTCCAGGGTCCACACCAGGCGGCGGGCGCCGGTGCCGGTCTCCTCGACGGCGTCGGGCGCCGGGTCGGCCGTGATGCTCGTACAAGAGCGCCACTCCGCTCGCCGGTAGGCGAACTCGATGCCGTCGTCGAGGACGTGGCGGGAGCGTACGGCGCCGGCCTTGACGTAGGTGCGGTGGTCGGAGCGCAGCTCGAACTGGTCGGTGAAGTCGGCGTCGGCGGTGATGGCGAGCCGGACGGTGGTGGGCGTGGGGCGGTTGCTGGTCACCCGCAGGGACTCGACGAACGAGCTGTCGCCGACGGCCTGTTCACGGAAGAGGGTGTGTGCGGGCGGCTCCTGCCGGCCGCCGCGCGGCACCAGCACACACCGGGTCGTGTCGCCGTCCGTGACCGGTGTGAGCACCTCGGGCACCGCGCCGTCGACGGTGAGCTGCCAGCGGCTGAGGTGCCGGGCGTCCCGTACGAATAACCCGTCCGGGGCGCCGCCGCCCCGCACTCCGCTGATGTCGCCCCGGTCGCCCACGGCGGCGAACGTCGCCCCGTGCACGAGCAGATGATGCCGGTCCGTCATGCCCGGTCCCCTCCCTTGTCACTTCTGTCGAACGTGCCGGGGCCCGTGGGGGACACGCCGTTTCCCACGGGTTGGTGGAGCAGGTCGAGTGCGAGTGCGGCGGTCCAGCCGAAGCCGGTCGCGCCGCATGCCTCGCCGGTGTACGGGTCGACGTACTCGGCGAAGTCGGTGGCTCCGGCGAGGCTCAGCACCGCCTCCCGCAGCGCGTCGGCCCGCTCCCGGTCGCCGTGTGTGCGCAGCCCGCGCTCCAGCAGCCAGCTCGTGTTGAACCACGCCGGGCCGCGCCAGTACCGGTGCGGGTCGAAGGCCTCGCCGAGGAGGTCGTAGCTCGGCACCAGCCTGGTGTCACTGCCGAGCCCGAAGTGCGGGCCGCCGAGGGTGCGGACGAGGGTCGCGACCAGGTCGCGCGGAAGGCCGGGGAGGAGGAGCGGGACGAGGCCGGAGACGCTGCGCTCGGGAACCAGCCCGCCGCCGCGCAGGTCCCGGCACAGGAACATCCCGCTTCCCGGGTCCCACAGCCGGTCGACCAGGGCCGCCGTCAGCCGTTCGGCGCGCGCGTGGCGGGCGGTGCCGGGCGCGCCCAGTTCCCCGGCGATCCGGGCCAGCGCGTGCTCGGAGGCGATGAGGAGGGCGTTGAACGCGGGGTCCTCCACGGCGAACTCGTCCGCCCGTCGCCCACCGCCGCCCTCGACCGAGGCCCTGCGGGCCGCCCCCCTGTCCGCCCCGTCGGCATACCCGGCGTCCCGGTAGTCCGCGGCCAGCCGCACGTACCGCCCGTAGTCCAGATCCGTCGGCCGGTCCTCGGCGGCGCCGTGGTCGAGGTCGGCGCGCCGGAAGGAGCGGGCCGGGGCCGGGGTGACGCGGGCGAGCGGGGCGTCCCAGCAGGGGCTGTTGTCCATGCCCTGTTCCCAGGGGTGCACGACGGACACCAGACCGCCCCCGCCCAGGTCCCGCCGGTGCAGCAGATACCGGTGCCAGGCGGCCAGTCGCGGATACACCCCCGCGAGGAAGCCGCGCGCCCGCGACAGGCCGGGGTCGGCGCAGTGCACCAGCCAGGCCGCCAGCGCGTGCACCGGTGGCTGCACGATGCCGGAGGTCTGTACGGTGCGCGGGGCGCCCGCAGCACGCCCCGCGGTCGAGGAGCGCCAGAAGTCGGGGCTCGGGAAGTACGCGTCGAGCGGTACAGAGGGGTTGAAGACGATGTGCGGGACGCGCCCGTCGCCCCACTGGGCCGCCAGCAGCGTCTCCAGCTCCGTCTGCGCCCGCAGCGGCGAGAGGTGCCTGAGGCCGATCGCGATGAACGCCGAGTCCCACGACCACTGGTGCGGATACAGGCTCCGGGAGGGCACGGTCGAGCTGCCCGTCCAACTCGCCTCCAGCACCCCGGCCGCCCTGACGTGCAGGGACGTGTACGCGGCCGGCGGATCGTATGCGATCTCGCGCTCCGTGACACGGGCAGTGAGCTGGGCAGTGCGATCCACTCGGGGCTCCCCGAAGACGTCCGGCCGACCTGGTTTGGTTGGTGCTACCGCAGGGTTACGTCTATTTAACACGCAAAACTCAATATGTAAGGCAAACTTGAGAAACACAAGGGGGTGCGCATGACCGGACGGCCCGGCAGGGCAGGCAAGAGTGGCAGTCAGGCCAGCGCCGGCGATCTGCTCGAACTGGTGCGCAGCGGACGGGCCGTGACCCGCGGCGCGCTCCAGCAGGCCACCGGACTCTCCCGCGCCACCGTCGGCCAGCGCCTCGACCGGCTGTTCCGGGCCGGCTGGCTGCGCGAGGGCGCCGGCGGCCCGGTCGACTCACCGCTCGGCGGGCGCCCCTCCATCACCCTGGAGTTCGACGACGCGCACGCGGTCGTGCTCGGCGCCGACCTCGACACCCGGCACGCCCGGGCGGCCGTCCTCACCCTGACCGGCGAGATCCTCGCCGAACACTCCGGCACCCTGGTCGTCGAGGACGGACCCGAGGTCGTCCTGGGTGAACTCGGCCGCTGGTTCGGCGAGTTGCTGATCAAGGCGGGGCACCGGGCGGAGGAGGTGTGCGGCATAGGGCTCGCGGTGCCGGGGCCGGTGGACAGCGAGACCGGCCGGGTGGTGCAGCCGCCGATCATGCCGGGCTGGGACGGCTACGACATACGGGGCCGCCTCTCCCGCGCCTTCACCGAGCACACCGGCGCCCCCGCGGTGCCGGTCCTGGTGGACAACGACGCCAACCTCATGGCCTACGGCGAACAGCGCACCGGATACCCCGACTGCTCGGCGTTCGTGCTGGTCAAGGTCTCCACGGGTATCGGCGCCGGAGTCGTGGTCGACGGCTCGATCTTCCGGGGCGTCGACGGCGGGGCGGGCGACATCGGACACATCCGGGTGGGCGCCGAGGCGCTGTGCCGGTGCGGTTCGTACGGCTGTCTCGCCGCCGTCGCCAGCGGCGGCGCCGTGGCCCGGCGGCTGGCCGAGTCCGGGGTGCCGGCCGCGTCCGGCTCGGACGTACGGGACCTGCTGGCCTCCGGGCACCCGGAGGCGGCCGCGCTGGCCCGGGAGGCCGGCCGCCAGGTCGGGGACGTGCTGGCGACGGTCGTGACCCTGCTCAATCCGGGCGTCCTGATGATCGCCGGGGATCTGGCCGGAACCCCCTTCCTCACCGGTGTCCGAGAGCTGCTCTACCAGCGGGCCCTGCCCCGCTCCACGGCCCACCTGGACGTCGTGACGTCCCGGCTGGGCGAGCGGGCCGGGCTGCTGGGGGCCGGGGCGATGGTCGTGGAGCATCTGTACGCGCCGGAGCGGGTGGAGGCGCGGCTTCTCGCGCTGGGCGTGTGACGTGTGTCCGCGGCGGAGCCGCATATGGATGCAGCCCATCGGTTTTCGGTCTCAGAAGCCGTCCGCATGGTGAAATCCGGCCTGCTGTGGCAGCGTGATTCTCGCCACCCTTGATAAGGGTTGCGCTCAGATGAGCGGATCATGGGCGACTGCACTTCTCCAAGGGGTGGCACTCGGTGCCACCCCTTGATCGTTCATCGATCGAAATCAGATGTGCTGTGCTCGCGCTCATCTGAGCGGAAAACCGGCCCTGTGGGCCTTGCTGCCTTCAAGAAGTGAAAACATCAGCTGCGTTTAGCTTGTCAAGCTTTGACTTTCGATCCGCTGGCGGACGACTGGTTACAGGCCCATGACGCACAAGTGGACGTACCCAGACGCCTTCGATCTGGGTATGTTCCTCGCCGTCAGGGCAGCCACCGCGGCCTCAAGGAGTCGAGACCCGTGTCGGAAAACAAAGAACCCCACGTAGCGAAGTTCGTTTACGACTTCACCGAGGGCAACAAGGACCTCAAGGACCTCCTCGGCGGCAAGGGTGCCAACCTCGCCGAGATGACCAACCTGGGTCTTCCGGTCCCTCCCGGCTTCACCATCACCACGGAGGCCTGCAAGGTCTACCTGGAGAGCGGCGAGGAGCCCGCGGCACTGCGTGACGAGGTGAGTGCGCACCTCGACGCCCTTGAGCAGAACATGGGCAAGAAGCTCGGCCAGGCCGACAACCCGCTGCTGGTCTCCGTCCGCTCCGGCGCGAAGTTCTCCATGCCCGGCATGATGGACACCGTCCTGAACATCGGCCTCTCCGACAAGTCGGTGCAGGGCCTGGCCAAGCAGGCCGGCGACGACCGGTTCGCGTGGGACTCCTACCGCCGTCTCATCCAGATGTTCGGCAAGACCGTTCTCGGCGTCGACGGCGAGCTGTTCGAGGAGGCCCTCGAGGCGGCCAAGGCGGCCAAGAAGGTCACCGTGGACACGGACCTCGAAGCGGCCGACTGGAAGAAGCTGGTCACCAAGTTCAAGAAGATCGTCAAGGCCGAGGCCGGCCGGGACTTCCCGCAGGACCCGCGCGAGCAGATGGACCTCGCCATCGAGGCGGTCTTCAACTCGTGGAACACCGACCGCGCCAAGCTGTACCGCCGCCAGGAGCGCATCCCCGGCGACCTCGGCACGGCCGTCAACGTCTGCTCGATGGTCTTCGGCAACCTGGGCCCGGACTCCGGCACGGGCGTCGCCTTCACCCGCGACCCCGCCTCGGGCCACCAGGGCGTCTACGGCGACTACCTCCAGAACGCCCAGGGCGAGGACGTGGTCGCGGGCATCCGCAACACGGTCCCGCTCGCGGAGCTGGAGTCGATCGACAAGAAGTCGTACGACCAGCTCATGCAGATCATGGAGACCCTGGAGAACCACTACAAGGATCTCTGCGACATCGAGTTCACCATCGAGCGCGGCCAGCTCTGGATGCTCCAGACCCGCGTGGGCAAGCGCACCGCCGGTGCCGCCTTCCGCATCGCCACCCAGCTGGTGGATCAGGGCCTGATCGACGAGACCGAGGCGCTCCAGCGCGTCACCGGCGCCCAGCTGGCGCAGCTGATGTTCCCGCGCTTCGACGAGCACGCCAAGGCCGAGCAGGTCGGCCGGGGCATCGCGGCCTCGCCGGGCGCCGCGGTCGGCAAGGCGGTCTTCGACTCGTACACCGCCGTGAAGTGGTCCCGCTCGGGCGAGAAGGTCATCCTGGTCCGCCGGGAAACCAACCCCGACGACCTCGACGGCATGATCGCGGCCGAGGGCATCCTGACCTCCCGTGGCGGCAAGACCTCCCACGCGGCCGTCGTCGCGCGCGGCATGGGCAAGACCTGTGTGTGTGGCGCCGAGGAGCTCGAGGTCGACACCAAGCGCCGCCGGATGACGGTCCCGGGCGGTCACGTCGTCGAGGAGGGCGACGTGATCTCCATCGACGGGTCGAGCGGCAAGGTGTACCTCGGTGAGGTCCCGGTGGTCCCGTCCCCCGTGGTGGAGTACTTCGAGGGCCGGATGCACCCGGGCGCCGACGACGCCGACGAGCTGGTCGAGGCCGTGCACCGCATGATGGCCTTCGCCGACCGCAAGCGCCGCCTGCGGGTGCGCGCCAACGCGGACAACGCCGAGGACGCGCTGCGCGCCCGTCGCTTCGGCGCCCAGGGCATCGGCCTGTGCCGCACCGAGCACATGTTCCTCGGTGAGCGCCGCGAGATGGTCGAGAAGCTGATCCTCGCGGACACCGAGGAGGTGCGCGAGGCCGCCCTGCAGGAGCTGCTGCCCCTGCAGAAGAAGGACTTCGTCGAGCTGTTCGAGGCGATGGACGGCCTGCCTGTGACCATCCGTCTCCTCGACCCGCCGCTGCACGAGTTCCTGCCCGACATCACGGAGCTGTCGGTCCGCGTGGCTCTGGCCGAGTCCCGCCAGGAGCCGCACGAGAACGACCTGCGTCTGCTCCAGGCGGTCCACCGCCTGCACGAGCAGAACCCGATGCTCGGCCTGCGCGGTGTCCGCCTCGGCCTGGTCATCCCCGGCCTGTTCACGATGCAGGTCCGCGCCATCGCCGAGGCCGCGGCCGCGCGCAAGAACGGCAAGGGCGACCCGCGCGCCGAGATCATGATCCCGCTCGTCGGCACCGTCCAGGAGCTGGAGATCGTCCGCGAGGAGGCGGACCAGGTCATCGCCGAGGTCGAGGCGGCCACCGGCACCCAGCTGAAGCTGGCGATCGGCACCATGATCGAGCTGCCGCGAGCGGCCCTCACGGCCGGCCAGATCGCGGAGGCGGCGGAGTTCTTCTCCTTCGGCACGAACGACCTGACCCAGACGGTGTGGGGCTTCAGCCGCGACGACGTGGAGGCCTCGTTCTTCACGGCCTACCTGGAGAAGGGCATCTTCGGCGTCAGCCCCTTCGAGACGATCGACAAGGACGGCGTCGGCTCCCTCGTGAAGGCGGCGGCGAAGGCGGGCCGCGAGACCCGTCCCGACCTGAAGCTCGGCGTCTGCGGCGAGCACGGCGGCGACCCCGAGTCGGTCCACTTCTTCCACGAGGCCGGCCTGGACTACGTCTCCTGCTCCCCGTTCCGCATCCCGGTCGCCCGCCTGGAGGCAGGCCGCGCGGCCACCCAGTCGGAGGGCAGCGACCACCGCTGACCTCCACCGGAGGCCCGGCCCCGGCGCCCGGCCTCCCCAGACCCCGGAGCCGCCGTCGGTCCCCGACCCTCAGACCGATCGGCGGCGGCTCCGGCGCACGAAAGGAGGGGCGCCACCCTGTGCGGGGGTGGCGCCCCTCCGGCGTTTTTGAAGCAGCTTGCTAGGGTTTGCGGCTCGAACGGCCTGCACGTCGGCGGCCCTTGGACTGTGGGGAGGGCCGGATGGCGGTGAAGTTCGCGTACGAGAACCTGGCGGCGCAGGACCTGGATCGACGCGGCCTGAGGCCCGAGACGGCGCCCACGGCCCTCCTCCTCGTGGACATCGAAGCCGACCTGACCATCCGGGACGAGGACCGTGTGGTGATGGCGGAGGGGCTGTTCCCGGTGGCCGAGCTGGCGCGAAGCCTGGTGGGCTGGCTGCGGCGGCCCGTGCGCGGGTGCCGCCCGTTTCCGCTGCCCGACGGCACTGTCAGAAGGTTCAGAAGGTGCCGTCGGTGTTGACCGGGCCGACCTGGAAGGTGCTGGAGCAGATGGTCCAGCGAGCCGGCACGAGGACCGCGGTGTGCGAGGCCGGCGGGTAGATCCGCAGGTAGGTGCCGGTGCGCAGGCAGGGCCCGCCGACGGGGCCGTTGGTGGTGCGGATGACCGCGAAGCCGGCGTGGGCGGGGGCGAGCGTCACCGTCGAGTAGGACTCGCCGGTGCGGGTGGCGGCGGGTCCTGTCTGCCGGTGTGCGGTGTCCAGGGCACTGACGCCCGGGAAGCCGCGCAGCGCGCACTTGGTGGTGCTGGTGTTGGTGAACCGGATGGTCCAGTAGAGAGAACCGGCCGCACCCTCCTTGCGGCCCATGGAGAGATAGAGATCGCTCGTGGAGCAGGTACGGACCCCGGCCGACGCCTGCGCCGCCGTCGAGGTCACGCCCCAGGCGGCCCCGCCGGCCGTGATCCCGGCGAGCGCCGCGGTCAGCAGGGCGACCGTGCCGCGACGGGACAAGTGGTGAGAGAACAGAGACATGGCGCATCCGCCTCCATCGGGCGAATGGGTGGATGAAGGTCATTGTGTTGGATGCACCCTCGCCCCGAAAAGTTGTGCCGTTCACCGGGAAAAGTCCCGCCCGGCCGGAGGTGCCCCCGGCCGGAGGTGCCTCCCGGGCGGTGTTGCCGCGCGGTCGGGGCTCACCATCCCTCGACGCCCTTCGCGAGACGCCGGCGCCACCAAGGCTCCGTCCGTGCCGCCAGTGGGTCGGGAAGTGTGAGGCGCAGGTAGCGGCGGTCCAGCGGTGTCACCGCGCGACGCAGTTCGGCTCGGGCGCGGGGAGGGAGTAGGAGCAGGATGTCGGACAGGGCGTCGCGGGCCTGGCGTACGTCGTCGAGGGCGCAGCCCGGGCAGCTGGCGCAGTAGGACTCGCGGGGGTAGCGAGGGCGGCGTCCCGGTGGGTGGAGAAACGCGCGGTAGCGGCGGAGGGCGGTCTCGGTCGCGCCGTGTGGGAACCAGAAGCCGGGCGAGAGGCGCTCTGCGCGGTGGATGGCGAGGCTGGTGCGGTGGGACAGGCCGGGTATGCGGGGCGGAGGGGGCTCTTTCCAGATGCGGGGGGACGGAGTGGTCCGGTGGGCGTCGCGCAGGGCGGCGGGCCGGTTACGCGGCATGGGCCTTTCGGGGTGTGGTCATGAACTCCATGATGCCTTGGGGGAGTTTGTGACGTCACTGCGCGGGTGTCACCCTCCCCTCCGGTCTCATGCGGGCAACGCCGGTGCCTATCCTCGGGGCGTCCCCGCATCCGCCTCGACCTGCTCGGGGTCACCCACCTGGACCACGCGTGCCGCACCCAGATCGACGAGTTCGTGGCGCAGCAGCGGGGGGCGGGCCTGAGGGTGGAACTGCTGATGCCGGATGCGACGGGGCCGGCGGCCGAGGCGCCGTCACCCGGCGCGGAGCCCGTGGCGGCGCCCGCGGCGGAGTCGGCACCGGTACCAGGACCCACGGCCGAGTGGTTCTACCTGGACACACAGCCCGTGCCGAGCACGCCCGAGGCGCGGCCGCCCCTGCACTGAAGCCGTGACGTTCCCGGAGTGTGATCATGCCGGCCGTCGGGCCGGGCGTGACAATGCTGGCGACGGTGCTTTCACGGCGCCCCGATGCGGAAGGACTCGCCCCATGCCCGGCTGGACCGCGACCGACATCCCTGACCAGACCGGCCGCCTGGCCATCGTCACCGGCGCCAACAGCGGCCTCGGCTACGTCACCGCGCGGGAACTGGCCCGCAAGGGAGCCCGGGTCGTGCTCGCGTGCCGGAGCGAGGCGCGGGGGCGTGACGCCGGGGAGCGGATCGTGGCTCAGGTGCCGGGGGCCGAGGTCGAGGTGGAGCGGCTGGATCTCGGGGATCTGGCGTCCGTGCGGGACTTCGCGGACCGGGTGCCGTACGAGCGGATCGACCTGCTCGTCAACAACGCGGGTGTGATGGCGCCGCCGTACGGGACGACCGAGGACGGGTTCGAGACGCAGTTCGGGGTCAATCATCTCGGGCACTTCGCCCTCACCGGGCTGCTGTTGCCCGCCCTGCTCGCCACCCCGGGTGCCCGCGTCGTGACCGTCTCCAGCATGATGCACGCCCTCGCCAACATCGACATCAACGACCTCAACAGCGAGCGCCGGTACCGGCGTTGGATCGCCTACGCCCGGTCCAAGACCGCGAACCTCCTGTTCACACACGAGTTGGCGTGGCGGCTGACCAGACAGCACGCCGACCTCGTCGCGGCCGCCGCCCATCCGGGTTACGCCGCCACCAACCTCCAGACCGCCGGGCCGCGCGCCGAGGGGCGCAGGGGTGCCGAGCGGGCCATGGAGATCGGCAACCGGATCTTCGCCCAGCCGGCGGAGGCGGGCGCGCTGCCCACGCTGTACGCGGCGACCGCGCCCGGCGTACGACCGGACGCCTTCTTCGGGCCCTCGTTCGCGAACTGGCGGGGTGCGCCCGCGCCGTCCTGGCGGGCGCCCTGGACGCTCAACGACGAGGTGGCGAGCATGCTCTGGGACGCCTCGGTGCAGCTGACAGGCGTGGAGTTCGGCGCTCTCAAGGCGTGAACACACCGCCGCACCCCCCCCTCGTAATCCCGGCGCATGGTTGATTGTTGGGCCGTGCAGGTTGCGCTGTCCTCCTTCACAACGTCCCAGGTGACCCGGCTGCGTATGGTTCCCGGTATGCGTTGCTGGATATGCGGCTCGGACCGGCTGAGTCCGGTCGGGGAACTCATCTCGACTGAGCGATGGAAGGAACGCCTTCAGCTCAGGTTCCGCCGCCCGGGAATCCTGAAACCGCGGCCGACGTTCGGCGCCGGATTCGCGCGGGCCTGCCGGGACTGCGGAGCCCTGTTTCCGTTCCTCGACGAGTACGCCCGGCAGGAACTGGACGCGGTGGCCGATGACCTGACCGATGTCGAGGGGGCCCAGGCGCGCCACTACCGGGGGTCCGACGGCTCCGGCCCGTGAACCCGGTTGCTCACAGCGAGCCGCCGCTGTCCACCACCAGGTCGGTGCCGACGACCGAGGCCGCGTCGTCGGAGGCCAGGTAGAGGACGGCTGCGGCGACTTCCTCGGTGGCGGAGATCCGGCCGAGCGGGAGAGTGGCCTTCGCGCGCTCGGTGCGGTCGGCGTCCGTCTCGCCGGGGCGCAGCGACATCGAGGTGGCGGTGGCGCCCGGGCTGACCACGTTGATGCGGACGCCGTCGCCGATGTGGTCCAGGGCGGCACCCCGGCTGAGGGCGGTCACGGCGGCCTTGGTCGCCGCGTAGGCGGCGGCTCCGGCGGAGGTGGCGTGCAGGCCGAACGTGGAGGACACGTTCACGATCGCGCCGCCCGACGGCTGGGCGCGCATCCGGCGGATCTGGGCCTGCAGGGCCAGGTGGACGCCGGTGACGTTGATCGCGAGCTGGGTGTGCCAGTCGTCCTCCGGCAGCTCGGCGAGCGGCTGTCCGCCCCGGAAGACGCCGGCGTTGTTGACGGCCACGTCGAGTGAGCCGAAGTGCTCGACGGCGGCCCGGACCAGCGCCTCCGCGTCGCCGGACCGGGAGACGTCGGCGGTCACCGCGAGGGCCTTGCCGCCCTGCTCCTCGATCAGCCGGACGGTCTCGTCCAGGGGCTCTGGCCTGCGCCCGGCGACGACGACGTGCGCGCCCTGCGCGGCGAACGCGAGGGCGACGGCCCGTCCGATGCCGGAGCCGGCGCCGGTGACGAGGGCGGTCCTGCCGGTGAAACGGGTGGTGGTCATGATCTCCCCTTTTTCTAGACCGATCGGTTCAGTATGAGGGCCGCAAAGAGGCCCTCGCGTGGAGGGCGGTACATCAGTCCAGCAGGGTCAGCGCCTGCTCCGCCGCGTCCCGCACTCGGGCCGGGTCCGAGGACGCCTTGCCGACGACCCGCAGGCCCTGCATCAGCACCAGCAGCGTGCGGGACAGGGCGAGCGGGTCGCGGTCGGGCGGCAGCTCGCCTTGCGCCCGGGCGCGCACCAGGGTGGTGTGCAGGACCGTCTCCAGGTGGTCCCAGTTGCGCTCCACGCGCCGGGCGGCGGCCGGATCGTGCGGGGCCAGCTCGGCCGCCGTGTTCGTGACCAGGCAGCCGCTGCGGCGCAGTTCCCCGTGGGCCGCCTCGTCCGCATAGCGGCGTACGACCGCTCGCACGGCCGGCAGGGCAGGGCCCGGCTGGGACAGCTCGTGCACGATCCGCGCGAGTCCGGACTGCTCGTACCGGTCGAACGCCTTCAGGTACAGCTGGTGCTTGTTGCCGAACGTCGCGTACAGGCTCGCCCTGCCGATGCCCAGGTGCTCGACCAGGTCGCTCATCGACGTCGCCTCGTAGCCGCGCCGCCAGAACAGCTCCAGGGCCGACTGCAGCGCGGCGTCGGGGTCGAATTCCTTGGTCCTGGCCATGTGACGCAGCCTAGGTATTTCTGGAACGATCGGTCAAGCAGATTCCGTGCTGCTCCAGTCAGGTGCTGCGCACTGCACTCGTCAGGTGCTGCGCACCTGGTAAGCCGCCACCCGCACCGACTCGTCGTCCAGGCACTGCCCGGACTCCAGGTCGAAGCGCTGCTTGAGCAGCGGGGACGCCACGAACGGGCGGCCCTGGTGGGTGCCGGTCAGGCCGCGGGAGAGGACCGCCGCGCCGCCGAACGGGTCGCGGTTGTCGATGGCGTAAAGCTGGTCGGCGCGGTCGCGGAAGACGGCCACCTGGCGGCCGTCCGGCAGCAGGGCCGCAACGCCCCGGCCGGGCACCAGCCGGTGCAGGTCGCAGACCGTGAACCAGCCGTCCTCCAGTCGCAGTTGAACCTTCAGGTCGGTCGTCTCGGGTGCCAGGGTCATCGCTGGGCGCTTCCTTCCAGGGGGCGGTGGCCGATGGTCAGCAGCGGCAGGTCGGGCTTGATCTGGTCGCGCTCGGGCACGAAGCCGACGACCGGGTCGGGGGTGTCCGGCGCGTTGACGAAGGACACGAACCGGGCGAGCTTCTCCGGGTCGTTGATGGTGGTCGCCCACTCGTCGGCGTAGTGGGCCACGTGGTCCGCCATCAGGGACTCCAGCTCCTCGCAGATGCCGAGGGAGTCCTCCACGACCACCTCGCGCACATGGTCCAGGCCGCCGGGGATCCGCTCCAGCCAGGTCGAGGTGCGCTCCAGCCGGTCGGCGGTGCGGATGTAGAACATCAGGAACCGGTCGATCAGACGGACGAGTTCGGCGTCGGACAGGTCCTGCGCGAGCAGGTCCGCGTGGCGCGGGGTGGCGCCGCCGTTGCCGCCGACGTACAGGTTCCAGCCGTTGGAGGTGGCGATCACGCCGAAGTCCTTCGACTGGGCCTCCGCGCACTCGCGGGCGCAGCCGGAGACCGCCGACTTGAGCTTGTGCGGGGAGCGCAGGCCCCGGTAGCGCAGCTCCAGGTCGATCGCCATGCGGACCGAGTCCTGGACGCCGTAGCGGCACCAGGTCTGCCCGACACAGGACTTCACCGTGCGCAGCGCCTTGCCGTAGGCGTGGCCGGACTCGAAGCCGGCGTCCACCAGGCGGGTCCAGATCAGCGGGAGCTGCTCGACCCGCGCGCCGAACATGTCGATCCGCTGACCGCCGGTGATCTTCGTGTAGAGACCGAAGTCGCGGGCGATCTCACCGATCACGATCAGGCCCTCGGGGGTGATCTCACCGCCGGGGATGCGCGGGACGACCGAGTACGATCCGTTCTTCTGCAGGTTGGCGAGGAAGTGGTCGTTGCTGTCCTGAAGGGCCGCCTGCTCACCGTCCAGGACGTAGCCGCTCACGCCGATCGTCGGGGCGAGGGAGGCGATGATCGAGCCCACCGCCGGCTTGCAGATCTCGCAGCCGTCGCCGCCCCGGGCCTCCTCGCGGCCGTAACGGTCGAGCAGGTCCTGGTACGTGTTGATACGGAGCGCGAGGACGATCTCGTACAGCTCCTCGCGGGTCTGCGAGAAGCAGCCGCACAGGCCCTTGTCGACTTCGACGCCGGAGGCCTCCAGTTCGGCGGTGACCAGCTGGCCGAGCACCTTGACGCAACTGCCGCAGCCCGTACCGGCCTTGGTGCACTTCTTCACCTCGGGCACGGTCGTGCACCGGTGGTCGTTGACCGCGCCGCGGATCGTGCCCTTGGACACGTTGTGGCAGGAGCAGATGATCGCCTCGTCCGGCAGGGCGGACGGGCCGAGCTGGGCCCCCGAGCCCGCTCCGGCGGGCAGGACGAGCGACTCGGGGGAGATGGGTGGGACGGAGCCGGTCAGGGCGCGCAGGGTGCCGTAGGCGTCCGCGTCGCCGACCAGGATGCCGCCCAGCAGCGTGCCGTCCCGGCCGATGACCAGCTTCTTGTAGAGGCCCGCGCGGGAGTCGGAGTAGACGACGTCCAGGCAGTCCTCGGTGGTGCCGTGCGCGTCGCCGAAGGAGGCCACGTCCACGCCGAGCAGCTTCAGCTTGGTGGACAGGTCGGCGCCGGTGAAGGACGCTTCATCGGCGGCGATCGTGGCCGCCGCGGTCTCCGCCTGCTCGTAGCCCGGCGCGACCAGGCCGTACACCCGGCCGTCCGCCGCCTGCGCGCACTCGCCGATCGCGAACACGTGCGGGTCGGCGACGGTACGGCACTGCTCGTCGACCGTGATGCCGCCGCGCTCGCCGACGGTCAGGCCGCACTCGCGGGCCAGCTGGTCGCGGGGGCGGACACCGGCGCTGAACACCACAAGGTCGGTGGCCAGCTCGGAGCCGTCGGACAGCTTCATGCCGGTGACGGCACCGGCCTCGTCGACCACGATCTCCTGGGTGCCCACGCCCGTGTGGACGGTCAGGCCCATGTCCTCGATGGTGCGCAGGAGAGCCGCGCCGCCGCCCTCGTCGACCTGCACCGGCATCAGGCGGGGCGCGAACTCCACGATGTGGGAGGTGAGTCCGAGACCCTTGAGCGCGCCGGCCGCCTCAAGTCCCAGCAGACCGCCGCCGACCACGGCGCCCACCTGGGCCTTCGCCTTCGCGTACGCCTCGATCGCGAGCAGGTCCTCGATCGTGCGGTAGACGAAGCAGCCCTCGGCGTCCTTGCCCGGCACCGGCGGCACGAAGGGGTAGGAGCCGGTGGCGAGGACGAGCGTGTCGTACGCGAAGACCTGGCCGGACTTCGCCGTGACCGTCTTCGCCGCGCGGTCGATCGTCTCCGCGGGGTCGCCGACGTACAGCTCGATGCCGTGCGTCTCGATGAACTCCATGTCGGTCATGGAGAGTTCCTCGGGTGTCCTGCCCGAGAAGTACGAGGTGAGGGCGACGCGGTCGTACGCGGGACGCGGCTCCTCGCACAGCACGACCACGCGGTGCGTGGCGGTCAGGCCGCGCTCGGCGAGCGCTTCGAGGAAGCGCTGGCCGACCATGCCGTGGCCGACGAGCACGATCGTGGGGGTGGCCCCCAGGGTGGCGGTCATTCAGGAGCCTCCATCGTTGGTGAGCAGGTGGAGCAGAGGGCCGTCGTCGGGGAGCGGCTCTGCTCCCTCCCAGGCGCGGGCGAGCGCGCCGACGGTGCCGAGTTCGCCGACGAGGACCCCGCCGACCAGGCGGTCGTCGCGGACGACGACCTTGCGGTAGGTGCCCCGGGTGGCGTCGGTGAGCTGCACGACGTCGTCGCCGGGGCGGGGCTCGGTCTCGCCGAACGCGGCGAGGTCGAAGGGGGAGTCGGGACCGGTGAGGGTCAGCCGGGTCAGCGCGCGGGTGCCGGTGTACCGGGCGTTCGCGTCGCCCGCGAGCAGCTCGGCGAGCAGGTCGGCCTGTTCGAGGGCAGGGGCGGCGAGGCCATAGACCGTGCCGTCGTGCTGGGCGCAGTCGCCGATGGCGTGGATGTGCGGGTCGGAGGTGCGCAGCTGGTCGTCGACGAGGACGCCGCCCCGGACGGCGAGGCCCGCCTGCTCCGCCAGACCCGCGCGCGGCCGCACCCCGCAGGCGAGGACCACCAGGTCGGCGTCGAGGGCGTACCCGTCGGCCATCTCCACCGAGCGGACCGCGCCGCCGACGCAGCGCACGTCGCGCACCCGGCACTCGGTGTGCACCTCGACGCCCAGGTCCAACAGGTGCCGCAGCACCAGCCGGGACGCGTTCGGGTCGAGTTGGCGTTCCATGAGCCGCTCGGCCTGCTGGGCGAGGACCACCTGTGCGCCGCGCACGGCCAGCGCACGGGCCGCGGAGACCCCGAGCAGCCCGCCGCCGATGACGACCGCCCGCACACCCGGGCGTACCGCCTTGGACAGGCCCAGGCAGTCGTCCATCGTGCGGAACGCGTGGACGCCCTCCGGCAGCTGGTGGTCCGGAGCGAACAGGCCGCGCAGCGGCGGCAGCACGGGGTTGGAGCCGGTGGCCAGCACCAGCGTGTCGTATGCGATCGACGAGCCGTCGGCGCAGTGCAACTGCCGCGCTGTGCGGTCGATGCCGGTGACCCGGGTGCGCACCAGGCCGCCGGGCGTCGGGAGGGAGATCACCTCCGGGGCGTACCGGCCGGCCAGCACCTCGGCGAGCAGCACCCGGTTGTACGGCCGGTGCTCCTCATCGCCGACGAGCAGCGCGGGCATGCCCAGCTCGCCGAGCCGCCGGGCGAGCCGTACGCCCGCGAGGCCGGCGCCGATCACCACCACACGCGTATTCGAGGTCATGCAAAGGAGCGTGCGGCCCCGACGTTACCCGGCCGCATCACTCCTGTTTCCCACGAGGAACGCTGCCCTCAGCAGGGGCGGACCGGTGGTGTGAGAGTCCCGTACGCGCACCTCGGAGCGCTGTGAGGGTCAGCGGCTGCCCGTCAGATGGGCGAAGACCACCACGTTGCCCTGGTAGCCGGTGGCCCTCGAATAGGCGCCGCCGCAGGTGATGACCCGCAGCTCGGGGCGCCTGGCCGCGCCGTACACCTTCTCGTCGGGGAAGTTGCGGGCCGCGTACACCTCCACCGCGTCCACGGTGAACACGGCGGTGCTGCCGTCCTCGCGGTCCACCTCGACGACGGCACCCCGCTTCAGGCCGCCGAGGTTGTAGAAGACGGCGGGGCCCTCGGTGTTGTCGACGTGGCCCGCGACGATCGCGGTGCCCGTCTCGCCGGGCGTGGTGCCGGCCTCGTACCAGCCGGCGAGGTTCTTCTCCGCGGCGGGCGGCACGTCCAGGCTTCCGGAGCCGGTGAGCGCGAGGCCCATGAGCGGGGCGTTCACCTTGATCGCGGGGATGCGGATCCGGGTGGGCGGGGACGGGTCGAGCGCGGGGGCCGTGAGCCGTTCCTCGCCTGGGTCGGGGCGGCCCTCGGCGGCCGTCGGCTGCGGCGGCGCGTGCGTCGCGGCCCCCGTGCCGAGCAGCCACACCGCCGAGCCGAGGGCTACGACGGTGACCACGGTTATGGCGGTGTCCCCGATCCTTCGCATACGAACCCTCTCCGGAGGCGAACCTAGGCGAACCTCCCGCGAGGCGGGACTTGGGTGGATCCCTGAAACCTGGGTGGATCCCTGAGACTTGGGTGGATCCCTGAAAGGGACCCGGACCCCCGTCCCCCTCCGGGCCACGAGGGGCATCGGACCCGGAGGGGGTGGGGCTTGCGGTACCGGCGGACGGACAGCGGAGGGTGTCCGTCAGATCCCGTCGCCTCTCGCCCGGCGATGCAGGAGCCAGGTACCGCCCGCGGCGGCGACGGCCAGAGCCGCCACACCCGCCGTGGTATGCACGGGGTCGGTGCCGAGTGCGCCGCCGACCCCCGTCTTCACGCTTCCCCGCGGCTGCACCTGCTCGTGCGCCGCGCCCAACGCCACGACCAGGTCGCCCGTGACCTGCTTGGTGCCCTCCGCGCACTGCGCGACGATCTCGTACGTTCCCGGCTGCGCGCTCGGCGGCACCCGGAACTGCCCGATCGCCTCGCCCTCGTGCGTGCTGGGCGCCAGCGTGAAGGTGCCGGCGCCGACCGCGCCCGCGTCACCGACCGCCGTGCCCTTGTCCCCGCACGCCGCCGTGTTCACCGTGACCTGGCTGCCGGGCATGGTGGTGGACGGGTACACCTGCAGACTGCCGGTCCCGCCGTAGGCCGGTGCCGTGGCGAGTCCCGCCGCGGCGACGGCGAGCGCAGTACCGGTCAGCAGACGGGCGGTGCGTCGCATGGTGCTCCCCAGGGCTGGTCCGACTCGTTGATCCGACTCGTACAGGGGGCGCGGCCCCTGCCCTTTTGAGGAAAGTCGCACTCGAGCCCGTCCGCTTCCTGACGGATTGTCAGAAATGCGGTGAACGGGTGGCGCCCGTGGCCCCCGCACGGCCTAGCCGGGCCGAATTCCGGCAGGTCATGGACGTGCGTGAGGATCAGTATGAAAAGAACACAAATGGCGCCCTGGTCGGGTGTGAACGGGTGACCCGGCGGCGACCGCCGCACCCCGCCCTACGGATCGTCAGGTCTCCCCAACCACCCCCGGAGCGCGGACACCTGACTCCGCGGGACTGGTGCCGGGGTGCTAGCGGGGCAGGCGCTGGGCCAGTCCGTCGAGGACGACGTCCAGCCCGTAGTCGAACTTGGCGTCGCGCTGCCGTGCGGGGTCCGTGGCGGCGGCGTCGGTGGAGGCGTAGGAGGCGGCGAGGTTGGTGTGGTCGGCCGCGGCCTGCTGGGCGGCGGGCAGCAGGCTGGCGACGAACTCGGTCTCGGTCTGCCCCGAGCGGGCGACCGTGGTGAGCCAGGCGGCCTCGGTGGTGCTCATGCCGATCACGTACGCCAGCAGCGCGCTGATCGCCCCCTCGGGGTCGGGGAAGCCGGTACCGATGAACAGGGCGGCGAGCCGCTCGTTGAGGGCCATCAGGTTGGGGCCCAGATAGGCGAGACCCGCCTGGCCCATGACCGTGGACAGCCAGGGGTGCCGCAGGGCGGTGGCGCGGAAGGAGTGTGCGGTCTCGGCGGCGGCCACCCGCCAGTCGGGGCTGTCGGCCGGCGGGACCTGGATCTCTGCGGCGACCTCGTCCACGGCCAGCTCCATCAGCTCGTCCTTGGTGGCCACGTGCCGGTACAGGGAGGTCGCGCCGGCGTTCAGCCGGGCGCCGAGCTTGCGCATGCTGAGCGCCTCGATGCCGTCGGTGTCCAGCATGGCGATGGCCTCGCGGACGATCGCGTCCCGGCTGAGGGAGGGCTGGTCGGGCTCGCGCCGCTGCCGGGCCCAGACGGAGGGGATCGGGTTCGGCTCGGTCCTTGCGGCCATCGGCGGACTCCTCTGCGTGCGTACGACGTTCGCATCCAGCGTACAGAGTTCAAGGGTTGCGCACACTGTTCCAAGCTGCGTACAGTGTTCGCATCGCAAGGAACACTGTACGCAAGGCCGGAACGCCGTACGCAGCACCGCGTAACGACGACACAAGGGGGAACTCCCATGGAAACCCGCAACCCACGTCGCTGGTGGATCCTCGTCGTGCTCTGCCTGAGCACGCTGGTCCTGGTGATCGACAGCATGGCGCTCACCGTGGCGGTGCCCGCGATGACCGAGGACCTCGGCGCGAGCGCCCAGGCCGTCCAGTGGATCCTCGACTCCTACGTCCTGGTCTTCGCCGGCCTGCTGCTCACCTCCGGCAGCCTCGGTGACCGCTTCGGCCGCCGGAAGGTGATGCTGATCGGCCTGCTGCTGTTCGGCGCGGCCTCACTGGCCGGCACGTTCGCCGCAGACCCGGCTCAGGTGATCGCCGTACGCGTGGCGATGGGTGTCGGCGGGGCGCTGATCATGCCGTCCACCCTCTCCATCCTCATCACCGTCTTCGACGAGGAGGAGCGCGGCAGGGCGATGGCGGCCTGGGGTTCGGTGTCGATGCTCGGCCTGGTCGGCAGCCCGGTGCTGGGCGGTGTGCTGGTCGACCACTTCTCCTGGCACTCGATCTTCTTCCTCAACGTCCCCGTGGTCGTGCTGGCCGTCCTCGCCGGCGTGACCCTGATGCCGGAGTCGAAGGCCCCCTGGCAGAAGGCCGATCCGCTGGGTGCGGTGCTGTCCGCGGCCGGGATGACCGCGCTGGTCTGGTGGATCATCGAGATCCCGCAGCACGGCGCCTTCGCCGGCCGTTCCCTCATCAGCCTGACGATCGCGGTCGCAGCGCTCGCCGCCTTCATCATCTGGGAGAACGTCACCGAGTCCCCGATGGTCCCGCTGGTCCTCTTCAAGCACCGCAACTTCACCGGCGGTTCGCTCTCCCTGGCCCTGGTCCAGATCGGCAACGGCGGCCTGCTGCTGGTCCTCACCCAGTACCTGCAGTTCGTCCTCGGCTACTCGGCCATCGAGGCGGGCCTGGCCTTCCTGCCGCTGGCCGTGACCGCGATCATCGGCAACACCGCGGGCGTGAAGCTGGCCGCGAAGATCGGCAACCGCTTCGTGATCCTCACCGGCATGCTGATCATGGTGGCCTGCTTCGCCCTGCTCACCACGGTCGACGCCGGCTCCGGCCTCACCGTCCCGGCGATCGCCCTCGGCCTGCTCGGCCTCGGCGCCGGTGCCGCGATGCCGGCCGCGGTCGGCGCCCTCATGGGCACGATCCCGCCCGAGAAGGCGGGCGTCGGCTCGGCCCTCAACGACACCGTCCAGCAGGCCGGCACCGCCCTCGGCATCGCGATCCTCGGCTCGCTGCTCTCCAGCGGCTACACCGACCGGATGCCCGCCGACGCCCCCGCCCAGGCTCGCCAGTCCATCGCCGGCGCCGTCGCCGCGACCCACCCGGCCCTCCTGCGCTCCGCCCGCGAGGCCTTCACCTCGTCGATGTCCACCACCTTCGCACTCAGCGCCCTCGGCGTCCTCGCGGCGGCGGTCCTGGCCACGGTGGTGATGCGGGACGGCGAGCCGGAGCGGGTCGAGGAAACTGCGGCTCGGGAGGCGGAGTTGGCGGCCTGAGCGGAGCGCACACCAGAAGGCCGGTGCCTGAACAGGCACCGGCCTAGTGACGTTCTAGGGGCTCAGTTCACGTTCACCGCGCTCCAAGCCGCCCCCACCGCGTTGTACTCCGCACTCCCCGCGCCGTAGAGGTCCTTGGCCGCGTTGAGGGTGGCCGTGCGGGCGGCCTTGTAGTTCGTGGAGGACGTCATGTAGACCGTCAGCGCCCGGTACCAGATCTTGCCGACCTTGTCCCGGCCGATGCCGGTGACCGTCGAGCCGTTGTAGGTCGGTGAGTCGTAGCTGACCCCGTTGATGGTCTTCGCGCCGCTGCCCTCGGAGAGCAGGTACGCGAAGTGGTTCGCGACGCCCGACGAGTAGTGGACGTCCAGATTCCCCACCGACGAACTCCAGTAGTCCGCCGAGTTCCCGTCCTTGGACGGCTTGTCCATGAAGCGCAGGGCGGGCTTGCCGAAGCCGGACTTCACGATCTTCTCGCCGATGAGGTAGTCACCGGGGTCGGACGGGTTGTTGGCGTACCACTCGACCATCGTGCCGAGGATGTCGGAGGTGGCCTCGTTGAGTCCGCCGGACTCGCCCGAGTAGGTCAGCGCGGCCGTCTTCGAGGTCACGCCGTGGGACATCTCGTGCCCGGCCACGTCCAGCGCGACCAGCGGCCCGAAGGTGCTGCCGTCACCGTCGCCGTACGTCATGCAGAAGCAACTGTCGTCCCAGAAGGCGTTGTTGTAGCTGTTGCCGTAGTGGACGCGGTTGTACGAGCCCTTGCCGTCGCCCGCGATGCCGCTGCGGCCGTGGACGTTCTTGTAGTAGTCCCAGGTCTCGTTGGTGCCGTACTGGGCGTCGACGGCGGCCGAGGAGCGGTCGGCGGTGGTGCCCGTGCCCCAGTGGTTGTCGGCGTCGGTGAACAGCACTGCGGGGGCCCGGCTGAAGCAGATGCCGAAGAAGCACAGGTCGGTCTTGTTCTGCGCGTCACCGGTGTAGGTGTTGCCGCGGGTCGGGTCCTTCAGCTGGTACGAGGAGCCGGACTGGGTCGTCTCCAGCGGGACCGTTCCGCCGTACAGCGACTTGCCGTCGCCGGTGGCCGTCTCGATGCTGTCCCAGGCGTCGATCTGGGCGCCGGTACGGGCGTCGGTCAGCACGGTCCGGGCGACCGGGTTGCCGAGCGAGTCCTGGCCGACGGCGTTGGTGCGCCAGGCGAGCTTCGGCGCGCCGTGCAGGGCGTCGACGACCAGCTCGGACTTGGCCTTCAGGTTCTTCAGCATGTCACCGAGGTTGACGGCGCGCAGCGCGTTCACCGCGAGGTCGGCGGCCTTGGGGGCCGACACCTTGGGGACGATCGAGGACAGGGTGATACGGCTCCGGGTCGCCCGGTCGGCGCTGCGGAAGGTGCCGCTCGGAGCGAGGTGGACCACGAAGTCGCCGCCGAGCACCGGGAGTTGGTGGTAGGTGCGGTCGTAGCGGACGTGCTGGGTGCCGTTCCGGTCGACGATCACGTCCCGGACGCTGGTGTCCTGGGCGGAGGTCAGGCCCAGGCTCGCGGCGTGCGCCACGAGGGCCGAGGCCGCGTTCTCGATGGCTCCGGCCCGGGTCGGCCGGCCGTCGGCGTGGGCGGCGGGGGAGAGGGCGGCGGCCAGCAGGGTCGCGGTGGTGGCGGCGACGCCGGCGGTGGCGAGACGACGGGTTCCTCGGACGTGCAGACGTATCCGACTCATCTGTCTCCTTGGGGAGGCGCCTTCGAGGCGTGGGGGTGAGGCGTGGGGGTGGCGCTGAGTTCGAATGAGATTTAAGGGCGCATGACATGTCATGTCCATAGCGGTGTCATGGAGATGTGTGCGGAGTCGGAGGGGGTAGAGAATCGTTTCCGTGATCGCTCCGGACCATCGAGACCCGCTGCCGTTCTTCGTCTACGGCACGCTTCGCCCCGGCGAGCCCAACCACGACCTGTTCCTGCGCGGCCGCACGCACACGGAGGAACCGGCCCGGCTCCCGGACGCGGTGCTCTACGACGGCCCCGGCTACCCCTACGCCGTCGAGGCCCCCGGGGAAGTGGTCAGCGGCGACCTGGTCACCGCGCTCCCGGAGGCCTACGGCCTGCTGCTCGCGGAACTCGACCGGCTGGAGGAGTACGCCCCGGGCGACCCGCGCAACCTGTACGAGCGCGTCGCCAGGGACGTCGTACGCGCCGACGGCACGGCCGTCCGGGCCTGGGTCTACGTGGCCGCGCCGCGCATCGCCGGCCGGCTGCGGGCCCGGGGGCGGCTGATAGCGGGCGGGGACTGGCTCGCCCGCCGCTGACTCAGCCCAGCAGCGTGACCCCCTCGGGCACGGCGATCCCGAACTCCTCCTCCACCACGCGCCGCGCCTCCGCCTCGTCGGCGAGCCTGCGCTCGGTCACCGTGCCGTCGGCCCGGGTCTCGACCAGCCGGTCGCCGTCGAGGGCGAATGGCGTCCGGGGGAACGGGAGTTCTTGCATCGAATGCGTGACCTTAGCGGAAGCTGCTCGTTGGGTGCCGTGACGGGATCTTCGGCACCTGGCAGGGGGTGGGGGAAGTGGGCGGGCTGCGCGAGGTGGCGGCGTCGTTCGTCGCCCTCGGCCCCTCCGGGGTCGCCATCCGTACCCGGCTCAAGCACCTCACGCCCGGGGATGAGGAGGTGCTCAGGCTGGTCGGTGACCACCTCGGCACGCTGGCCGGGCGGGATCTCAGGGCCCGCTGCGCCGCCGGTCTGGATCACGACACGGATGCGTGGGCCGCGCGCAAGCGGGCCCTGACCCGCGAGTCCTCCTCCCGCTGGGCCGGGTCGATCACGAAGGCGACGCACGACCAGTGGGCGCTGGGCCGGCGCGCTCAGGAGGCGCACATCCAGCACCTTGAGGTCGGGGTACGGACGATCGCACACCGGCTGTCGCTGCCGGTAGGTGAGCCGGGGACCAAGCGGGCTCCGGGCGGATACCGCACCCGGCAGGAGTGGCATGCGAAGTCCCGGCGGCTGCATGTGCTTGCCGACCGGCTGGAGTGTGAGCGGGCCGACCGGGACGCCGGCCGGGTGCGTGTGGTGCGCGGTGGGAAGCGGCTGTTGAACAGTCGGCATCACCTCGAAGAGGCCGGGCTGAGCGAGGACGCCTGGCGCCTGCGGTGGGAAGCTTCGCGCCGGTTCCTTCAGGCGGACGGGGAGTCGGGGAAGCGGTTTGGGAACGAGACGATCCGGGTCACCCCGGACGGCGAGGTCAGCATCAAACTGCCCGCCCCGCTGGCCCATCTGGCCAACGCCCCGCACGGCCGGTACGTGCTCGCCTCCCACGTCGCCTTCCACCACCGGGGCGATCAGTGGGCCGACCGCATCACCACCAACCGAGCCACGGCCTACCGCATCCACGAAGACACCCAGCGCGGCCGCTGGTACCTCACCGCCTCCTGGCAGATCCCGCCGGTCAAAACCGTGTCGCTCGCCCATGCACGGGCCGGTGGACTCGTCGGCGTCGACACCAACGCCGACCATCTCGCCGCCTGGCGACTCGATGTCCACGGCAACCCGGTCGGCAAGCCGCACCGTTTCGACTACGACCTGTCCGGCACCGCCCAGCACCGAGACGCCCAGGTCCGCCACGCACTCATCCGGCTCCTGCACTTCGCCCAACGCCACGACCTCGCCCTCGCCATCGAGGACCTGGACTTCACTGCGGAGAAGACTCGGGAGAAACACGGGCGCCGCAAACGGTTCCGGAAGCTGATCTCCGGCATGCCGGTGGCCAGACTGCGGGCGCGGCTGGTGTCGATGGCCGCCGAACTGGGCATCACCGTCGTCGCCGTTGACCCCGCCTACACCAGCAAGTGGGGCGCCCAGCACTGGCAAAAGCCCCTCACCACGAAGAATAGGAAGACCACTCGCCACGACGCGGCAGCCGTGGCGATCGGAAGGCGCGCCCTGGGGCATCCGATCCGGCGACGGACGGCACCGCCCCGCACCCACCAGAGCGATGGATGCGGGCATCGGACCGGCCAGGCCCGACCAGGCGCCCCGGGGCGTGAGGAAACCCGCCCCCGTATCCCCGGACCACGGACACGATCCGTGCGTGCCGGATACGGCGAGAAAACGGGGGACCAGTGTGCCCAACACCGTCCGGGGCACACGGCTGAGCATGACTCCTGGCAACAGGATCCACTCCCGCTCAGTCCCTAGGAACGGTTGGTGCCGACGTGCCAGTTGTGACTCAAGGGCGCAAACGCACAAGTTCGTCCGCGCGACGGTGGTCCTTGGGGCGGCCGAGGGAGCGCCGCATGTGGATCAGGTCATCCAAAGTGGTGTAGCGGATGGTGAAGCCCGCCGGGTTGCGAGCGCTCACCGCCCGGGCCAGGCAGGGGGCTATATCCATGTCGCCCCAGGGCAGGGCGGGTGTGCACAGGTCGCCGTTGACGCCGGCCACCTGGTAGGCCACCTGAGGACGGCCGAGGTCGGGCAGATCTGTGCAGCCCGTGGCAGTCAGGGCATTGCGCAGCGCGTGAGCTGCTCAGGCGTGCCGTCCTACAGCAGATCGAGGTCGCCGGTCAGCTCTATCGAGCCGTGCATGATGCCAGCGACCTGGCCTATGACCACCGCGTGCGAACGGGCCTCACACAGAGCCCGAAGGAAAGGGATCGGGTCGAAGCCGAGCGCACCGTCCGTGGCGAACGTGCCAGCGACGTCATCGGCTTCCTCCAAGCCGCCCCGTGGTGACACGTTCACGGGTGACGTCCTGGGTACGCCTGACGGCCTGACGAAGTCGAAGAGCTGCAGCCTCATTCACTCGGCTCATTCAACAGCAACCGCAGCAGCCTAACTCGCTACTTCCCCTGACCCGACCGCTTCACGGCGGAACGCATCGATACTGAGAAGCGACCAACCATACCCAGCACGAGGACCCCTGAGGCCAAAAGACAAGCTAAGGCACATTCACCCCTGTGGCCTCACTGTCTCCACCCGCACCGCACACGTCTTGAACTCCGGCATCCGCGAAGTCGGGTCCAGGGCCGGGTTGGTGAGGGTGTTGGCGCGGCCCTCGCCCGGCCAGTGGAAGGGCATGAAGACGGTGTCCGGGCGGATGGTGGTGGTGATGCGGGCGGGTGCCACGGCCCGGCCACGCCGGGAGACCACCGCCAGCGGATCGCCCTCGGCCGCCCCGAGCCGGGCGGCCAGGCGCGGGTGCAGCTCCACGAACGGGCCGGGTGCGGCCGCGTTCAGCTCCGCGACCCGCCGCGTCTGCGCGCCTGACTGGTACTGCGACACCACGCGGCCGGTCGTCAGCAGCAGTGGATACTCCGCGTCCGGCTCCTCCGCACTCGCCCGGTGCGTCACGGGCACGAACCGCGCCCGCCCGTCAGCGGTCGCAAAACGGTCGAGGAAGAGGCGGGGGGTTCCCGGGTGTACGTCGGACAGGGCGACGGGGGAGGCCACGGCGGCTTCGGCGGCCTCGGCGTCTGCAGCCTCGACTTCGGCAGTCTCGGCGTCGCCGGCCGGATCCTCCGGCAGCGCGTCGAGCCGCGCGTCCTCGCCGTCGTCGGCGCCGGATGCGGTCCGGCTGTCGGTGTCCGTCCGGCTGTCGGCGTCCGTCCTGCTGCCGGTGTCCGTCCTGCTGCTGGTGTCCACCTGGCCGTCTGCGGCCGTCCGGCTCCCGGTGTCCGTTCCGGCTTCGCCCTCGCCGGGGCCCGCAGGGCTTGCCGGACACGGCCAGAACACCCCGTTCTCCTCCGCCAGCCGCCGGTAGGTGATCCCCGAGTAGTCCGCCGGGCCGCCCGCGCTGGCCAGGCGCAGCTCCTCGAAGACCTCCTCCGGGTCCGTCGGGAAGCCCTTCTCCACGCCGAGGCGAGCGGCCAGGCCGTGCAGTACCTCCAGGTCGCTGCGGACGCCGACCGGCGGGGCGATCGCCTGCTGGCGCAGCAGCACCCTGCCCTCCAGACTGGTCGTCGTGCCCGTCTCCTCGGCCCACTGGGTGACCGGCAGAACGACGTCCGCCAGCTCCGCCGTCTCCGACAGCACGACGTCCGCCACCGCGAGGAAGTCCAGCGAACGAAGCCGCTCCTCGACGTGGGCCGCGCGCGGCGCCGACACCACCGGGTTGGACCCCATCAGCAGCAGCGTCCGGATGTCCGTGCCGAGCGCGTCCAGCAGCTCGTACGCACTGCGCCCCGGCCCGGGCAGCGCGTCGGGGTCCACACCCCACACCTCGGCCACGTGCCGCCGCGCCGCCGGGTCGTCCAGCTTGCGGTAGCCGGGCAACTGGTCGGCCTTCTGGCCGTGTTCCCGCCCGCCCTGCCCGTTGCCCTGCCCGGTCAGACAGCCGTACCCGGACAGCGGACGGCCCGCCCGGCCGGTCGCCAGGCACAGGTTGATCCACGCGCCCACCGTGTCCGTCCCCTTGGCCTGCTGCTCCGGCCCGCGTGCCGTCAGCACCATCGCCGACTCCGGCTCGCAGAACAGCCGCACCGCCTCCCGCAGCTGTGGCACGGACACCCCCGTGATCCGCTCCACGTACTCCGGCCAGTGCGCCATCGCCGCCGCCCGCGCCTCCTCCCAGCCGGACGTGCGCTCCTGGATGTACGCCTCGTCCGTACGGCCCTCCGCCACCACCAGGTGCAACAGGCCGAGCGCCAGCGCCAGATCCGTCCCCGGACGGGGCGCCAGGTGCAGGTCCGCCTGCTCGGCGGTCCGCGTGCGGCGCGGGTCCACGACGATCAGCGTGCCGCCGTTCTCCCGCAGCTCGCTGAAGAACCGCAGCGACGGCGGCATGGTCTCGGCGAGGTTGGAACCGACGAGGATCACGCACCCGGTCTTCGGGACGTCCTCCAGCGGGAACGGCAGCCCCCGGTCCAGACCGAACGCCTTCGTGCCGGCGGCCGCCGCCGACGACATGCAGAAGCGGCCGTTGTAGTCGATCTGCGAGGTGCCCAGCACCACCCGCGCGAACTTGCCGAGCGTGTACGCCTTCTCGTTCGTCAGCCCGCCCCCGCCGAACACCCCCAGCGCATCGGGGCCGTACCGCTCCCGCGCCGTCCCGAGCCGCTCGGCGATCAGGTCCAGCGCCTCCTCCCAGGAGGCGGGCACCAGCCGGCCGCCGGACCGCACCAGCGGCGAGGTCAGGCGAACGCTCGATGCCAGCACCGCCGGGGCCGTACGACCCTTGCCGCACAGTGCGCCCCGGTTCACCGGGAAGTCCGCGCGCTCGGTCACCTCGACGCCACCCTGCGGCAGGGGCGTGATGTTCATCCCGCACTGCAGGGCGCAGTACGGGCAGTGGGTGGGCGTCGAGGTGGTCTCCATGCCGACCAGCGTGCTTCGGGCGTGTTACGTCCCGTGACGGCTCCCTGTTACACGGCCGGGAAGCCGACCTCCCCGCGCCGGTGCGAGCACCGTGAGGCGGCCCTCAGCGTCCCGCGGCGAGCGCCCGCGCCACCCCGGGCTCCTTCGGCCCGAGGAACGTCGGATCCGGGTGGAACACCGCGTCCAGCGCCGCCTTGCCCGCCGCGAACACCTCGCGCGTGCCGCCGTAGTACCAGGTCGCATCGTGTTTGGCGTCGACCCCGATCCCGTACGAGTCCACCCCCGCGGCCTCGCACAGTGCCACCGCCCGCCGGATGTGGAACCCCTGGCTGATCAGCACCGCCCGGTCCACCCCGAAGATCTTCCTGGCCCGCACACAGGAGTCCCAGGTGTCGAACCCCGCGTAGTCGCTGACGATCCGGCCGTCCGGCACCCCGTGCTGCCTGAGGTACGTGCGCATGGCGTCCGGCTCGTCGTAGTCCTTGCGGCTGTTGTCCCCGGTGACCAGCACGACCTTGATCCGGCCCGCCCGGTACAGCTTCGCCGCCGCGTCCAGCCGGTGCGCGAGATACGGCGACGGCTCCCCGTCCCACAGCCCGGCCCCGAACACCACGGCGACGTCGGTGCGCGGCACGTCCGCCGTCGTCCGCAGCCGGTCCGCCGTCGACACGTACAGCCAGGTGGCCGGCAGCAGCGCCAGCACACACACGGCCATCACGGCCTGCACCAGCTGCCGCTGCCCCCTGCGCGTGCGCGGCAGCCGCGGTCGACGGATCTTCATACGGTCCCCCAGTGCTCGGTTCCCCCAGTGAGTGGTCCCCCAGAGATCGGTTCCGACCTTGGAGGACGCGCGGGACACCGATCCGGTTCGCCTCACATCGTGCATTCGTACGAAGTGAACGCACGGAAAATACCCGTGACGGCCCGGCAACGGCGGCGCAACCTCCCGGCGCCAGGATCCTTCCATGACGGCGTCGAACCCTCCTCGCGACGAGTCCCGCATCCACCTCGACAGCACGGCGCACCTCATGAACAGCATCAGCAGCCAGCTCGTCGGCCGGCTCCGGCTCGTCTCGCCGATCGGCCGCCGCCGCCCGGTCCCGCCCGCCCTGGTCCTGGTCGCCCACGGCAGCCGCGACCCGCGCGCGCTCGACACCGTACGGGCCCTGATGGACCGGGTACGCGAACTGCGTCCCGCCCTTCCCCTCCACCTGGGTCACATCGAGCTGAACGAGCCCCTGCTCCCCGACACCCTCGCCGCCCTCGGCGACGCCCCCGCCGTCCTCGTCCCGCTGCTCCTCGGCCGCGGCTACCACGTCAAGCAGGACATCCCCGAGATGGCCGCCGCCGCACCCGCCCGCACCCGCGTGGCCGCCCCCCTCGGCCCCCACCCGCTCCTGGTCGACGCCCTGCACACCCGCCTGACCGAGGCCGGCTGGCCCACCACCATGGACGCCGCCACGCGCCGCTCGACCGCTGTCGTCCTCGCGGCAGCGGGCTCCCGCGACCCCGACTCGGCCACCGACACCCGCCGCACGGCCCGCCTCCTCGCCGACCGCCTCGGCGTCCCGGTGATCCCCGCGTACGCCTCGGCGGCGACCCCCACGGTCGAGACGGCCCTGCACGCCCTGGCAGCGAGGGGCCGCCACAGAGTGGCGATCGCGTCCTACTTCACGGCCCCGGGGCGTTTTGCGACGCAGTGCGGGCAAGCAGCGCCGTGGATCGCGTCGGCCCCCCTGGGCGCCCAGGAGACGATGGCCCGTCTGATCCTGCACCGCTACGACCAGGCGCAGGCGAGCACGGAGGCGGAACTGGCCTCAGCTTGAAACTCGGAACTTGCTTCAGGCTGAAACAAGGGGCGACGGCAACTCCTTAGGGGCGCGGGGAACTGCGCGACCAGCCACAACGCACCCGCACCCGCCACACAACCCAACTCGGCAGACGAGTAGGCACCCGGCATCCCCCATTTGTCACTGCCGCCCCTTACTGTCGAATCATGGAAGGCACCGCACAAGAAGACACCGCCTACGACCCGACGTCAGTCGACCGCTGGGCCCCCGAACCCGACAAACGCCCAGGCCGCACCGCCTTCCAACGCGACCGCGCCCGCATCCTGCACAGCGCAGCACTTCGTCGCCTGGCCGGCAAAACCCAGGTGGTCACGCCCGGCACACGCAGCCTCGCATGGGACGCCAGCCCCCGCACCCGCCTCACCCACTCCCTGGAGTGCGCCCAGGTGGGCCGAGAGCTGGGCGCGGCCCTCGGCTGCGACCCCGACCTGGTGGAGGCGGCCTGCCTCTCGCACGACCTGGGTCACCCGCCCTTCGGCCACAACGGCGAAGTCGCGCTGAACGAATTCGCCGACGACTGCGGCGGTTTCGAGGGCAACGCGCAGTCCCTGAGGCTCCTCACCCGCATCGAGCCCAAGCGCTTCACCCCTGAGGGCTCCGTCGGCCTCAACCTCACCCGTGCCGCCCTGGACGCCGCCACCAAGTACCCCTGGCCGCGCGGCGCCCACCCCACCGCCCCGAAGTCCCCGAAGTTCGGCGTGTACGAGGACGACCGCCCGGTGTTCGACTGGGTCCGCAAGACCGCACCCGGCACCCGCACCTGCTTCGAGGCCCAGGTCATGGACTGGTCGGACGACGTGGCGTACTCGGTGCACGACGTCGAGGACGGCCTGCACGCGGGCCACATCGACCCCAACTGCCTGCACGCGGAGCCCGAGCGGCAGGCGGTGTTCGAGGTGGCCATCGGCCGCTACGTCCCCGCGGACACCGACCCGGCGGAGCTGGCCGCCGCCCTCGACCGCCTCCAGGACGAGGAGTGGTGGCCGCACGGCTACGACGGCACGGCGGTCGCCCAGGCCCGCCTCAAGGACGCCACCAGCCAGCTCATCGGCCGGTTCTGCCTGGCCGCCGAGACCGCCACCCGCGCCGCGTACGGCACCGGCCGGCTCACCCGCTACGGCGCCGAACTCGTCGTACCCCGCGAGACCCGCATGGAGTGCGCGGTGCTCAAGGCGGTCGCCGACCGGTACGTCATGCAGCGCGCCGAGCAGGAGCGGCTCCGTGCCGACCAGCGGGTGGTCGTCGCCGAGCTGGCCGAGGCGCTCACCGCCCGCGCGCCGGACGGTCTGGAGCCCCAGTTCCGGGCGCTGTTCGAGGAGGCACCCGACGACCACGCGCGCAAGCGGGTGATCGTCGACCAGATCGCCTCCCTCACCGACGCCTCCGCACGCTCGCTGCACGCGAGACTGACGGGGCATATGTGAGAGGAACGTGACGCAGGGTGGCCTGATCGGGGCACTCCCTCTTCCCGCAGCACGCTGCGTGCGGGACGCTCGCATGTGGCGGCACCCGCTGTGTTTTCTGAGGGGACACCCCTCAGACACCCCGTAGGAGGCATCAAGTGGTCGACGCGGATCAGACATTCGTCATCGTCGGAGGCGGTCTCGCCGGTGCGAAGGCGGCCGAGACGCTCCGGGCGGAGGGCTTCAGCGGCCGGGTGATACTGATCTGCGACGAGCGTGACCACCCGTACGAGCGCCCGCCCCTGTCCAAGGGCTTTCTGCTCGGCAAGGAGGAGCGCGACAGCGTCTTCGTGCACGAGCCGGCCTGGTACGCGCAGAACGACGTCGAGCTGCACCTCGGCCAGACCGTCGACCGGATCGACCGCGTGGCGAAGACCGTCCGCTTCGGCGACGACGGCACCCTCGTCCACTACGACAAGCTGCTGCTCGCCACCGGCGCGGAGCCCCGCCGCCTCGACATCCCCGGCACCGGCCTCGTGGGCGTCCACCACCTGCGCCGCCTCGCCCACGCCGAGCGGCTCAAGGGCGTCCTGCAGCACCTCGGCCGGGACAACGGGCACCTCGTGATCGCGGGCGCCGGCTGGATCGGCCTGGAGGTCGCGGCGGCGGCCCGCGAGTACGGCGCCGAGGTCACCGTCATCGAACCGCTGCCGACCCCGCTGCACGGCGTGCTCGGCCCGGAGCTGGGCAACGTCTTCGCCGAGCTGCACCGCGAGCACGGCGTCCGCTTCCGCTTCGGCGTCCGGCTCACCGAGATCGTCGGCCAGGACGGCATGGTCCTCGCCGTGCGCACCGACGACGGCGAGGAGCACCCGGCGCACGCCGTCCTCGCGGCGATCGGCGCGGCGCCGCGGGTCGCGCTCGCGGAGTCGGCGGGGCTGGAGATCGCCGACCGGGCGCACGGGGGCGGTGTCGTCGTGGACGAGCGGCTGTGCACCTCCGACCCGGACATCCACGCGGCCGGTGACGTCGCCGCGTTCCCGCTGGCGCTCTTCGGCACCCGGATCCGGGTCGAGCACTGGGCCAACGCCCTCAACGGCGGCCCGGCCGCCGCCCGCGCCATGCTCGGCAGCGACGTCGTCTACGACCGGGTGCCCTACTTCTTCACGGACCAGTACGACCTCGGGATGGAGTACAGCGGCTGGGCGCCGCCGGGCTCCTACGACGAGGTCGTCATCCGGGGCGACGCGGGCAAGCGGGAGTTCATCGCGTTCTGGATCAAGGAGGGGCGCGTCCTGGCCGGGATGAACGTGAACGTGTGGGATGTCACAGAGCAGATCCAGAACCTGATCCGTTCCCAGGCCCGGGTGAACACGGAGGCCCTGGCAGACCCGCACGTGCCCCTCGACAGCCTGGTCTCCTGAACCCGGAGGTGTCACTGCCGCCCCGTAGAATCACCTCGTGGCAGGACGGATCAACGACGAGGACGTGAAGGCGGTACGGGACGCGGTCCCGATCGACGCCGTGGTCTCCGAGTACCTCCAGCTGCGCAACGCCGGTGGCGGCAACCTCAAGGGGCTGTGCCCCTTCCACGACGAGAAGTCGCCCTCCTTCCAGGTCAGCCCGAGCAAGGGACTCTTCCACTGCTTCGGCTGCCAGGAGGGCGGCGACACCATCACCTTCGTCATGAAGGTGGACCACCTCTCCTTCTCGGAGGCTGTCGAGCGCCTGGCCGCCCAGGCCGGCATCACGCTGCGCTACGAGGAGGGCGGGTACAACCCCGCCCACCAGCGCGGCGAGCGCATCCGCCTGGTCGAGGCGCACAAGATCGCCGCCCAGTGGTACGCCGAGCAGCTCGCCACCAGTCCCGAGGCCGAGACCGGCCGGATGTTCCTCGCCGAGCGCGGCTTCGACCAGGCCGCCGCCGTCCACTTCGGCGTCGGCTACAGCCCTCAGGGCTGGGACCACCTCACCCGCTACCTGCGCGGCAAGGGCTTCACGGACAAGGAGCTGGTCCTGTCCGGACTGTCGCAGGAGGGCCGCCGCGGTCCCATCGACCGGTTCCGGGGCCGCCTCATGTGGCCCATCCGGGACATCGGCGGCGAGGTCGTCGGCTTCGGCGCCCGCAAGCTGTACGAGGCGGACAACGGCCCGAAGTACCTGAACACGCCCGATACGGCGATCTACCGGAAGTCCCAGGTCCTGTACGGCATCGACCTCGCCAAGCCGCACATCGCCAAGGCCAGCCGGGCCGTCGTCGTCGAGGGCTACACGGACGTCATGGCCTGCCATCTGGCCGGTGTGACGACGGCCGTCGCCACCTGCGGTACGGCCTTCGGCGGCGACCACATCAAGATCCTCCGCCGACTCCTCATGGACAACGGCTCGGCCCGGGTGATCTTCACCTTCGACGGCGACGCGGCCGGCCAGAAGGCGGCCCTGCGCGCTTTCGAGGACGACCAGAAGTTCGCCGCCGAGACCTACATCGCGATCGCGCCCGACGGCATGGACCCCTGCGAGCTGCGCCTGGCCAAGGGTGACGAGGCGGTCGTCGACCTGGCCGAACCCCGCACTCCGCTCTTCGAGTTCGCGCTGCGCCAGATCGTGAGCCGCTACGACCTCGACACCCCGGCGGGCCGCGCGGCCGCCCTGGACGAGGCCGCGCCGATCGTCGCCCGCATCAAGAACAGCGGCGCCCAGCACGAGGTGGCCGTCGAACTCGCCGGCATGCTCGGCATCCTCGACACCCAGTTCGTGGTCAAGCGCGTGGCCCAGCTCGCCCGCTGGGCGCGCGAGCGCGGCGGTAAAGGGCCGCAGCAGCAGCCCCGCGGCCCCCAGCAGCAGTGGGAGGCCGGCCCCCGCCCCGGCCCCTCCGGCCCGGCCCTCACCCTGCGCAACCCCGTCTTCGCCGCCGAGCGCGAACTCCTCAAACTCGCCCTGCAGCGGCCCGAACTGGTCTCCCCGGCCTTCGACGCGTACGGCATCGACGAGTTCACCGCCCCGCCCTACGCCGCCGTACGCCAGGCGATCGCGGAGGCGGGCGGCGCCGAATACGGCGTCCCGGACTCGCAGGAATACCTGGTCCGCGTCCGCGAGGCCGCGCCCGACGACGCGGTCCGCGCGATGGTCACCGAACTGGCCGTCGAGCCGATCCTGCGCCGCACCGTGGACGAGACGTACGCGGGGACGGTGCTGGTGCAGATCCGCCGCCGCGCCGTGGAGCGCCGCATCCGCGACATCCAGTCCCAGCTCACCCGCCTGTCCAGCGGCGGCGACCCCGCCCAGCTGGCCGCCGTGCAGAACGAGATGTGGGTTCTGCAGCAGTACGACCAGACCCTGAGGGAGCGGGGCGCGGCAGCGCTCTAGCCGGCCTGGGGCGGGAACGCCGGTGCCACCGCCCGCACCAGCCGCTCCGCGAACTCCTGCCCCCGCTCGGCGAACTGCGGGTACTCGGTGACGAAGTGCTGCCACTCCGCGTGCCCGGCGGCCTGCACGACGTTCGCCAGGGGGATCGGCCGCTCCAGCGAGGGGTTCGGCCACTCGCCCGACTCCCGGACCACCTCCTGCAGCAGCTCGTGGGAGAGCGAATGGCGCTCGGCGAGGAGGACGGCGTCGTACAGGTCTTTGCCCTGCGGGTAGATGTCTGTGATCAGCCACATGAGCTTCCAGGCGAGCGACAGCCCGGGCGTCGCGGCGAGCAGGGTCGCGCCGCCCGGCAGTTCCACGGGCTCGGGCGCCTGCGGCAGCCGTTCGTTGAAGACGAAGTCGAGCTGGACGTGCCCGCCGGGCAGCCTGGGTGCCGACCAGGGCAGGACCACACGGCGGCCGGGCACCCTCTCGTAGGTCCAGATGTCCTCCACGACGGCCTTCCGCGCCGAGAAGCGAACGGGGCCTTCCCGGACCTCGGCCGCCTCCGCGATGCCGTCGAGCATGCGGGCGGTGCGCTCCTCGTCGATCCGCCAGGCGGCCGGTACGACGACGAAGTCCAGGTCACCGGGGTCTCGGGCGGACTGCCCGAACCACATCGACATCAGCATGCTGCCGCGCAGCACCAGCGCCTCGGCCCACTCGGAGTCCGAGATCGAGGCCAGCACGAGATGCAGCGCCTGCCGACGGGCCGTACGCCATGCCTCGCCGAGCGCCGGGTCGGTGAAAACGGGGTCGGTGGCCCGGTAGGCGTTCTGGTACTGCTTCAGGGCCGGCTCGAAGACAGGCCGCTGTGTCACTCCGTCGCCGGGCACCCAGGTCAGCGTCCGGGGCAGATCCTTCGCCTGCCGCGTCGCCTCGTCCAGCGGCTCGTGCGGGATCTCCTCGCTGCGATATCCGAACTCCCGCCATGTTCCGCTCATCCGCGCACCCCCTGGGACACCGGCTCCTCGAGCCACCCCTCGTCCACCGACTCGTCGCTGTCGTAGAGCACGAACTCCCGCTCCACGGACAGCACGTCGAACCCGTCCAGCTCCGCCAGCAGCCGCTCCAGCGCCTGCCCCGCGTCCTCGTCCGCCACGCCCCGGCAGCGCTGGGTGACGAACCGCTCGTGCCGTCCGCCCCGCTGTACCCGTCGGGCGTTCCACGACAGGTGTGCGCCGTGCGGGACGACCCGTGCGGTCAGGGCGCCGAGGTCGGTGTCCGCGTCCAGGAGCAGCTTCACGTGGTGCTCGAAGTACTGGCCACGGGACCGTCCGCCACCGCAGGGACCGGCCGGCACCTCCGGTGCCCACGGCACCGACTCGATCTTCACCCGGACCGGCGCGAAACCGTCCGCCCGCAGTGCCGCCACGGTCCGGTCCGCCCGCGCCGACTCCTCGGCGTACGACGTGGATCCGGCGAGGGTGAGCATCGGCTGCTGCCGCATCCGGCCGCGGGCCAGCACGATGTGCGTCAGCTTCAGCCCCGCGGCAGCCGCCCAGACGCGCAGCCGCTCCGCCTCGGCGGGGGCCGCGCAGTCGACGGTCACATGGGTTTCGTACAGGAGTCCGGACACCGGGAGATCGTCGCAGACCGGCCGGGGTGCGGCACCCGTGTTTCCGGCCCTGGTCACCAACCGGTCACGGGCCGGATGCAAAAAGTCACCGCAAGCCCCTCGTGGCGGAGATGTGTCTTCCCCCACACTGGGGGCGGTGCCGAGTCCCCAGGGCCTGTCCAGGAGCGCAGGCCGTCGACTCTCCGCTCCCGAAGTACCGCTGCCGCACACCTTGAGCAGCGATCATCCTGGAGGTCGCCCCCGTGCAGACCCAGACCCTCAGCCAGACCGACAGCAGCACCAGCGCCACCGCCGACGAGTCGGACGCCGAGTCCGACGTCCTGGTGGCCGTGCCCCCGCAGGGCCGCGCCCTCGGCCACCCGGACGGCGCCCCCGAGCCGGCGGAGCCGCCTGCCGAGGCGCTGCGGGAGGACCCCGACGAGCCCGGCGAGCCCGAAGCGCCGGAGGAGACCCCCGAGCCCGTCGAGGCCCCGCCCGCCGCCCGCGCCGAGACCGGCGGGCCCTCCTCGGACCTGTTCCGGCAGTACCTGCGCGAGATCGGCCGCATCCCGCTGCTCACCGCGGCGGAGGAGGTCGAACTCGCCCGCCGGGTCGAGGCGGGGCTGTTCGCCGAGGAGAAGCTGGGCAGCACCCCGGACCTGGACAGCCAGCTCGCGCTCGACCTGGACCGGCTCGTCGTCATGGGCCGGATGGCCAAGCGCCGCCTCATCGAGGCCAACCTGCGACTCGTGGTCTCCGTCGCCAAGCGGTACGTCGGCCGCGGCCTGACCATGCTCGACCTGGTCCAGGAGGGCAACCTCGGGCTCATCCGGGCCGTGGAGAAGTTCGACTACGCCCGCGGCTACAAGTTCTCCACCTACGCCACCTGGTGGATCCGGCAGGCCATGTCCCGCGCCCTGGCCGACCAGGCCCGCACCATCCGGGTCCCCGTGCACGTGGTGGAGCTGATCAACCGGGTCGTCCGGGTGCAGCGCCGCATGCTCCAGGAACGCGGCTACGAGCCGACGCCGGAAGAGGTCGCCGCGCATCTGGACCTGCCCCCCGAGCGGATCGGCGAGGTGCTGCGCCTGGCCCAGGAGCCGGTGTCCCTGCACGCCCCGGTCGGCGAGGAGGACGACGTCGCGCTCGGCGACCTCATCGAGGACGGCGACGCCACGAGCCCTGTCGAGTCGGCCGCGTTCCTGCTGCTCCGCGAGCACCTGGAGGCCGTGCTCTCCACCCTCGGCGAGCGGGAACGCAAGGTCGTCCAGCTCCGCTACGGCCTGGCCGACGGCCGTCCGCGCACCCTGGAGGAGATAGGGCGCCTGTTCGGCGTGACCCGGGAACGGATACGGCAGATCGAGTCGAAGACGCTGAACAAGCTCCGGGATCATGCCTTCGCGGACCAGTTGCGGGGATACCTGGACTGAGGGGGCCGCCCACCTGACGTGAGCGACCCCCGGGAATCAGTCGACCTCGGCCACCGCCTGCGCGAACTGTGCCTTGTACAACCGCGCATAAGCCCCGTCGGCGGACAACAGCTCCGCGTGGGCGCCCTGTTCGACGATCGAGCCGTTCTCCATCACCAGGATCGTGTCGGCGTCCCGGATGGTGGAGAGCCGGTGCGCGATGACGAACGAGGTCCGCCCGTCGGCGAGTTTGGCCATCGCCTTCTGGATCAGCACCTCGGTGCGGGTGTCGACGGAGCTGGTCGCCTCGTCCAGCACCAGGATCGTCGGGTCGGACAGGAACGCCCGCGCGATGGTGATGAGCTGCTTCTCACCGGCGCTGACCCCCGTGCCCTCGTCGTCGATCACGGTGTCGTACCCCTCGGGCAGGGTACGGATGAACCGGTCCGCGTGGGCCGCCCGCGCCGCCTCCTCGATCTCGCCCGGGGTGACTTCGCGCGAGGCGCCGTAGGCGATGTTGTCCGCGATGGACCCGCCGAACAGCCAGGTGTCCTGCAGCACCATGCCGATCCCGGACCGCAGTTCGTCCCGGGACATCTTCCGGATGTCCACGCCGTCCAGGGTGATCCGGCCGCCCGAGACGTCGTAGAACCGCATCAGCAGGTTGACCAGCGTGGTCTTGCCGGCACCGGTCGGGCCGACGATCGCCACCGTCTGCCCGGGCTCCACCGTCAGCGACAGGTCCTCGATCAGCGGCTTCTCCGGGTCGTACCGGAAGGACACGCCCTCCAGCGCCACCCGCCCGCGCAGCTGCGCCGGCCGCTCGCCCGGCACCGGATCCGCCTCCTGCTCCTCCGCGTCCAGGAGTTCGAAGATCCGCTCGGCCGAGGCGACACCCGACTGCACCAGGTTCGCCATCGACGCGACCTGCGTCAGCGGCATCGAGAACTGCCGCGAGTACTGGATGAAGGCCTGCACGTCACCGATGGACAGCGCGCCCGACGCGACCCTGAGGCCACCGACGACCGCCACCAGCACATAGTTCAGGTTCGACACGAACATCATCAGCGGCTGCATCACACCGCTGTTGAACTGCGCCTTGAACCCGGCCTCGTACAGCGCCTCGTTCTGCTCGGCGAACTGCTTCGCCGACTCCTGCTGCCGCCCGAACACCTTCACCAAGGTGTGCCCGGTGTACATCTCCTCGACGTGCGCGTTCAGCTTGCCGGTGGAGCGCCACTGCTGCACGAAGTGCGGCTGCGACCGCTTGCCGACCCGGGTGGCGACCACGAACGACAGCGGCACCGTCACCAGCGCGACCAGCGCCAGGATCCAGGAGACGTAGAACATCATCGCGAGCACGCCGATGATGGTCAGCACCGAGTTGATCAGCTGGCCCATCGACTGCTGCAGCGTCTGCCCGATGTTGTCGATGTCGTTGGTGGCCCGCGACAGCACCTCGCCGCGCTGGCGCTTGTCGAAGTACGACAGCGGCAGCCGGGACAGCTTCGTCTGCACGTCCTCGCGCATCCGGTACATCGTGCGGTTCACGGCCCGGTTGACCAGCCGGGTGGCGACCGCCATCAGCAGACCGGCGACCAGGAAGGTGCCGAGCGCGAGCAGCAGGACGTTCCCGACGGCATCGAAGTCGATGCCCTTGCCGGGGGTGAAGTCGGTGCTCTTCAGCATGTCGGCGATGGAGCCCTGGCCCCGCTCGCGCATCGACCGGAGCACCTGCTCCTTGGTGGCCCCGGCCGGCATCTGCCGGCCGATGATGCCGGCGAACACCAGGTCGGTGGCCCTGCCGAGGATCTTCGGGCCGATCACGTTCAGGGCGACGCTGACGACCACGCACAGGATCAGGGCGTAGATGGTGACCCGTTCGGGCCTGAACCGGGCGACGAGCCGTTTGCCCGACCCCTTGAAGTCCATCGAGCGCTGGTCGGGGCCGCCCCCGGCCATCATGCGTCCCATGGGCCCGGCCATCAGGCAGCCTCCGCTTCCGTGAGCTGGGAGAGCACGATCTCCCGGTACGTCTCGTTGCCCGCCATCAGCTCGTGGTGCCGGCCGGTGCCGACCACCAGGCCCTCGTCCAGCACGACGATCCGGTCCGCGTCCCGGATGGTCGCCACGCGCTGGGCGACGATGACGACGGTCGCCTCGGCGGTCTCCTGGGCGAGCGCCGAGCGCAGCAGAGCGTCTGTCTTGTAGTCGAGCGCGGAGAAGGAGTCGTCGAAGAGGTAGATCTCCGGGCGCTGGACGAGGGTGCGGGCGATGGCGAGGCGCTGGCGCTGACCGCCCGACACGTTCGTGCCGCCCTGCGCGATCGGCGCGTTCAGGCCGCCCTCCAGCTTTGTCACGAAGTCCTTGGCCTGCGCCACCTCCAGCGCGTGCCACAGTTCCTCGTCGGTGGCGTCCGGGTTGCCGTAGCGCAGGTTGGTCGCGACCGTCCCCGCGAACAGGTACGGCTTCTGCGGCACGAGCCCGACGGTCTTCGCGAGCAGCGCCTGCTCGACCTGCTGGACGTCGACACCGTCCACCAGGACCTCGCCCTCGGTGGCGTCGAACAGCCGCGGGACCAGACCGAGCAGCGTCGACTTGCCGCTGCCGGTCGAGCCGATCACGGCGGTCGTCTCACCCGGCCTGGCGACCAGGTCGATGGACTTCAGCACCGGCTCCTCGGCACCCGGATAGCGGAAGCCCGCGCCCCGGATCTCCAGATGCCCGTGCCGGCGCAGCTCGACGACCGGGGAATCCGGCGGCACCACGCTCGAGTCGGTGTCCAGGACCTCCTGGATGCGCTCGGCGCACACCTCCGCGCGCGGCACCATCATGAACATGAAGGTGGCCATCATCACGGACATGACGATCTGCATGAGATAGGCGAGGAACGCGGTCAGGTCGCCGATCTGCATCCCGCCGCTGTCGATGCGGTGCGCGCCGAACCACACCACCGCGATCGACGACAGGTTCACCACCGTCATGACGATCGGGAACATCAGCGCGAGCATCCGGCCGGTGGCCAGCTGCATCTCGGTCAGGTCGCCGTTCGCCTTCCCGAACCGGCCCTGCTCGTACTCGTCCCGGACGAAGGCGCGGATCACCCGGTTGCCGGTGATCTGCTCGCGCAGCACCCGGTTCACCGTGTCCAGGCGGACCTGCATGGCCCGGAACAGCGGCCGCAGCCGGCGCACGATCAGCGTCACGGAGATGCCGAGCACGGGCACGACGGCGATGAGCACCGCGGACAGCGGCACGTCCAGGCCGAGCGCCAGCACGATCCCGCCGACACACATGATGGGCGCCGACACCATCAGCGTGAACGTCATCAGGGCCAGCATCTGGACCTGCTGGACGTCGTTGGTCGTACGGGTGATGAGCGAGGGTGCCCCGAAGTGACCCACCTCACGGGAGGAGAAGGACTGCACCCGGTCGAACACGGCACCGCGCACGTCCCGGCCGAGCGCGGAGGCGGTGCGAGCGCCGTAGTACACGGCACCGATGTTGCAGACGACCTGGGCCAGCGAGATGCCGATCATCAGGGCGCCGAAGGACAGGATGTAGCCCGTGTCACCCTTCACGACACCGTTGTCGATGATGTGCGCGTTGAGCGTGGGCAGGTAGAGGGTGGCGCAGGTCTGCAGGAACTGCAGCAGCACCAGGAGAGCTATGGGTTTCTTGTAGGGCCTGAGGTAGGTCCGCAGAAGTCGTATGAGCACGCTACGTCTCTCGGAGTCGGCGGTAGGAGCTGGTCGGTTGCCCCTGGCCCCTATCGTCGAACACTCCACCCGCGTTACCTCAACCGATTAACCCAACGGCGGTGCCCGTACGACCCTGTGGGTTTTTGGCGCTATGGGCGAAATGCCCCGGGGTGGGTCTGCTCCCGCACCGACACGAACTGCTGCCGCACGGCCTGACCCACAGCCAGTTGGTCGCCCGGCTCCAGGATCTGTGCGGCCGGCCCCGGCCAGACCGGCGGGGTGCGCGGGTCGAGTGCACCCTGCGACACACCGAGCGCCCACGCGGCCTGCCGGGCCGCTCCGATCGCCGCGTAGTCCGCGGGCTGCGGTACGACGACCTGCACGCCGAACAGCGAGGGCGCCGCGGCCTGCACGGCGGGCAGCTCGGCGGCCTGGCCCAGCAGGAAGATCCGCCGCACCTCCACACCCCGCCCGCGCAGCACGTCCAGCGCGTCGGCCAGCCCGCACAGCATGCCCTCGAACGAGGCCCGCGCCAGATGCTCGGGCTTCATCGACTCGCGCCGCAGCCCGGCGATGGTGCCGGCGGTGTGCGGCAGACTCGGCGTCCGCTCACCCTCCAGGTACGGCAGGAGCACCAGCCCGTGCGACCCCGGAGTCGACTTCATCGCCAGCTCGGACAGGCTCTCCAGGTCCGGCAGACCGAGGAGTTCGGCGGTGCCGCGCAGGGTGCGTACGGCGTTCAGGGTGGTGACGACCGGCAGGTGCATGCCGGTGGCGTCGGCGAGGGACGTGATCATCCCGGCCTGGTCGGCGAGCGCCTCCGGGTGCACGGCCATCACGGACCCGGAAGCCCCGAGCGACACGACCGCGTCCCCGAGCCCGATCCCGAGCCCGAACGCGGCGGCCATGGTCTCCCCGGTGCCGGCCGAGATCAGCAGCCCCTCCGGGGTCGTACCGGCCGCGTCCGCCGGGCCGATCACCTCGGGCAGCATCGCCTGGTGGCCGAGCGCCAGCTCGACCAGGTCGGGCCGGTAGCCGCCGGTGGCGGCGGACCAGTACCCGGTGCCGGAGGCTCCGCCGCGGTCGGTGGTCCGGCGCACGGGCCGCCCCAGCAGCTGCCACACCAGCCAGTCATGAGCCTGCAGCAGAGCGGCGATCCGGTGCGCGTTCTCGGGTTCGTTCTTCGCGAGCCAGCGCAGCTTGGTCACCGGCTGCGCGGCCTGCGGCACACAGCCGACCGCCTGCGCCCAGGCCTCCCGGCCGCCGAGCGCGTCGATGAGATCGGCCGCCGCGACCTGCGCCCGCTTGTCGCCGCCGACCAGCGCCGGACGCACCGTGTTGCCCTGCGCGTCCAGCGGGACCAGCGCGTTCTGCTGCGAGGAGACCCCGATGGCCTGCACGCCCTCCAGCAGGCCGCCCCCCGCGGCCTCGCCCAGGGACAGCAGCCAGGCCTGCGGATCCACGTCGCTGGGCCGCCCGCCCGCGCCTTCCGGTGCTTCCACCGGATGCGGGGCGTACCCCTGCCTCAGTACGGCGCCCGTGTCCGCGTCGCAGACGACGATGCGCGTGAAATCGGGCGAGCTGTCCAACCCGGCGACTATCCCCATGTCCAAAATTCTGCCGTATCGCTGCGCTTGCTTTGGCCGTGGGCGCCGTGGGAGTTGTCGTGTTCGGCGCCGATAGGTTCAGCTACGTGTTGCTCGTGCCCCAGTCGTCCTCCGGGAAGCCGTTGGTGTTGCGTTCGCGCAGGGAGCGGACGCGTTGGGTCACCGAGTCGGGGACGTGGTCGCCGACCTTGTGGGTGACCGTGTGGAAGGCCTTGCCCGCGTACACGCGGCCCTGCTGGGCGGCGGTCTCCGCGGTGTTGCGTACGGCGGGGTTCTGCGCGATCTGACGAGCGGACTTCTTCAGCTGCTCGTAGCGCTCGCGTCCAGCCCTCGTGCCGAGTACGTAACCGAGGGCCATTCCGGCGACGAACGTGAGCCGGTAGCGCATGGCTGTCACCCTTCCCTGGGGTAGGTGTGTGGTGCGGCGTCGGGACCGGGGGGAACCGATTGGCGGAGCACCCCCCTGCTTGCGCTAATGTATGTGTCGCAGCGAGCGCCCGCCGCCTGGCGAACACCCAGGTAGGTACGTTCGATGCAACGAGGCGATCCTCCGTAGCTCAATTGGCAGAGCAGCCGGCTGTTAACCGGCAGGTTACTGGTTCGAGTCCAGTCGGGGGAGCTTCGGTCCTCCGTAGCTCAATTGGCAGAGCAGCCGGCTGTTAACCGGCAGGTTACTGGTTCGAGTCCAGTCGGGGGAGCACGCTGAACGAGGACCCTTCGGGGTCCTTTTTCATGTCCGCGGGAACCACGGCGCGCGCGCCGAAGTCCTCAAGGTCAGGAAGCAGCGCAGAAGCCGACCATCCGAAGCAGGAGATCGTATGAGCGGCTATGCTGCGGCAGACGGCGCGCACACATGTACGCGACACGCCGCTATGGGGCGGTAGCTCAGCCGGTTAGAGCAGCGGACTCATAATCCGTCGGCCGTGGGTTCGAGTCCCACCCGCCCCACCAGGCGCTACACGCGCAGAAGCGTTTCTACCTGCGGAGATGTAAGGGCGAGGGTCGCCACGCCAGCGTGGCGACCGCCGTTCACTCCCTCAGGTCAAGATCCAGGGGACACGCAGGGGACACGGTCAGGCGACATGCGAGTCATGGCCGGAATTGGTTGTATCGCCTGATTGGCGCCGTGGGTGGAAGGCGTCGAGCGAGGCCTCGGCTCTGGGCTGCCTCTTCCGTGCGCCGGGGCGCCACAGTTCCGGGGCGGGCACATCGGCGGTCGGCGTGTTCGTGCTGGAGCGCCCGCACTCCGCTGCCGGCTCGGCCCACCGCTACGAACGGGACGAGCAGTTGGGTGCTCTCCGTCGGCGGCGTCGCCACATTTTGGGCCGGTGATGGTTCTTCGGACCGAGTCAGTAGTGGTATCGAGCCTGGACGATGATCAACTCATCGTCGGTCGGCTTGTACACGAGTCGGTGCGTGTCGTCGATTCTCCGAGACCAGTAGCCCGACAGGTCACCCTTCAGGGGCTCCGGCTTGCCGATGCCCTTGAAGGGATCGCGCGTGGTGTCGTCGATCAGCTTGTTGATGCGCTTGACCATCTTGCGGTCGCTCTCGGCCCAGTAGGTGTAGTCCTCCCAGGCGTGGGACGTGAACGAGATCTTCACGCACGCTCCGCGTCGGGGTCGATCAGCGCGCGATTCTGGGCCTTGCCGGCCTCTGCCTCGGCGATGGAGTCGAGCAGGCGGCGGGCGTTCTTGGGGGAGCGCAGGAGGTGCACTGTCTCGGTCCAAGAGCTGAAGTCCTCTTCGGACATGAGCACGGCGTTGCCCTTGCGGGAAGTGATGTGAACCGGAGCGTGATCCTCGTTGACCTGCTCGATCAGCGGGAACAGGTTCTGACGCGCCTCGCTGGCGGTGATGGACATGGTTGCTGCCCCCTTTCTCGACTTGTACAAGATATAGTACGAGTCTTGATCGTGTCCACAGATCCCGGCGCGTCCGCTGGAGTGGTGTATCGAAGCCACTCAGTGGTCTCGTTTGCGGCCATGCAGTGGGTTCGGTGGGCAGGGCGGCCTGTCTCGCCGTTTTCTGTCCCGATCGGGTAGAGGCGGGCCTTGGCCGGCAAGGTCAAGTCCCATGTAGCGGGGGCCTCCACCCACTCGTCGTTCAGCTCGGTCGGTACCGCGCCTTCCGCGGTTGAATACCGGTGTGGCACGGAAAGTGGTGGGATTCGACGAGGACGATCTGAGGGCGCTGGCCGGAGCTCGGTCCTTCGAGCGGGGGCTGGGGTATCTGGACGCGGTGAGCGGTCTGGAGGTTGGGGAGGGCTCGGTCACCGCTGTGGTACACGGTACGGATGTCTACGAGGTGGAGCTCACCCTCGGCGGCGAGGAGGGGATCTCGGGATGGTGCGGCTGCCCGTACGGACGGGAGGCCAACTTCTGCAAGCATTGTGTGGCGGTCGGGCTGACCGTGCTGCGGCGGGCGAAGGCGATCCCGCATCAGCAAGCCGCCGCACAGGCGCGGTCTTCCGCCTTGGAGGCGTGGCTTTCGGCGCTGTCACGTGACGAACTCCTGGCGCTGGTGCGGGAGCAGGTTGCCGAGGACCGGGAGCTGCGTCGGCGCTTGGAGCTGCGGGCCGCTGCTGCTCGTTCCGACCTCGGTACGGTCCGGGATCGGATCATCGCCCTGATCGATCCACGGCCGTTCGCCCGGTACGGGTACATCGAGTACGCGGATGCCTCCGGGTATGCGCGGCAAGTCGCCGAGGCGGCGAGCGCCCTGCGTGCCTTGGCCGCCGACGGGCAGGCGGCACAGGCGGTCGGTCTGGCCGAGGAGGCGATCCGGGTGTTGGGGGAGGCGTACGGGGAGATCGACGACTCCGATGGTGTGGTCTGGGAGGCCGCCGCCGCGGTGGCCGAGGCCCATGTGGAGGCCTGCGGGGTCGCCCGCCCCGATCCGGATCGGCTGGCCGAGTGGCTGGTTGGCACGGTGCTCGACGACAGCAACGACGTGACCGACCTGGATCCGCTCGACTATGCCGACGTGCTGGGGCCGAGCGGACTGGCCCGCATGCGGCAGCTGACGGCCGAGGCGCTCAGGCGCGGGCCGTCCGGCTGGGCGGCGCGGTACCTGATGGAACGCCTGGTCAAAGCAGAGGGCGACGTCGACGCGCTGGTCGCCCTGCATGCGCAGGACCTCGACCCGTCCGGTGCCACTCATCTGCGTATCGCCGAGGAGCTGGAATCGGCGGGACGTGTGGACGAGGCGCTCGCCTGGGCGGAGCGCGGACTGCGAGAGTGCGCTGCCGAGACATACATCGATGGCCGCCTGGTCGACTACGTGTGCGTGCGGTACGCGCAGACGGGGCGGGCTGCCGACGCGGTCGCGGTGCGCCGAAACCGGTTCCGTCTCGAGCGGTCCCTGGCCGCCTACCGGCAGCTGCGCTCCGCCGCCCGGGCTGCGGACTGCTGGGAGGCCGAGCGCGCGGCGGCGCTGGCCACCTTGGAGGAGGACGCCCGTCGTGAGCGCGGCGGCCGGTACGGCGGGCCCGTGCTGATCGACGCGCTGCTCGACGACGGCGACCTGGACGCCGCCTGGCGGGAGGCCGCCGGTCACGCCGACGACCGGCAGTGGGCGCAGCTCGCCGACCTGTCGCGCGAGACGCGCCCGGCCGAGGCGCTCGGCGTGTACCTGCGGCTGGTCGAGCGGTCGAAGGAGCCGACGGGTGACCGCGCCTACGAGCACCTGGCGTGGCTGCTCCAGGCTGCCCGTGACTGCCATCGCGCGCTGGGGACCGAGGACGCGTTCACCCTGTTTCTCGCCGACCTGCGGATGGAACTGAAGCGCAGGCGGAAGCTGATGAGCATCCTTGACCGGCACGGGCTGTGAAAGGGCTCCGGCAGAGGCCTCATCGGCGATGGGAGAACGACCGGGACAGGGGCCGGCTCTCCCCGTCGGAAGGCAATTCCGCTGCCGGAGGGTGGTGAAAAGGGGCCACCCCATTACTCGACCTGGGCTGATGCAGCTCGACGTCCCCAGTTCCCCTCACGGGAGGGCTCTGCGGACCGTCAGGGGACACGCAGGGGACGGAAGGACCCGGAAAAATCAGGAAGGCCGACGCGGAGCCAGAACGGCAAAGTGCCTCTGACCTGCGGTTATAGGAAAGACGAAGTAAGAGCCGGAACCAGACGGCTCCGTGCACGGAATGGACCAGCTCTTTCCCCGGCGCCGCAGATCGGCTAGGGCTCACGCCTGCACGCCAGGGGCCGCCGCGCATTGCCCCGCCATTGGTCGTCGGCGCCTGCCCCATGGGGGTGTCTTCGGTGACCGCTTCGAGCCGGGAACGAAAGGCTCTCACGGGGGAATCGCCGCTTGCTGCGGTCGGCCGGTCTTGAGTGGGCCGGTGATCCAGGAGCCGCCCTGACTGGAGGGGAGGTCGAGTACGGACATCGCAGTCGGCACTTACAGCGAGATCTTGTGTCGAGCCTGGTGTACGAGCCATTTGACTCAAAGGCATGACCCACTAGTGTGTCGGCACACGCCTTCATTGCCGGAGAAGGGGACCCGCGGTGACCACGTCTGTCAGCACTCTGGGGCAGCGCCTGCGCGCGTTGCGGCGTGAGCGGGGCCTAAGTCAGAGCGATCTGGCCGGAGGCGCGGTCTCCGCCAGTTATGTGTCGTTGATCGAGTCCGACCGCCGCACTCCGGAGCCGCCGGTGGTCGAGCTGCTGGCCGAACGCCTGGGCACGACCGTGGAGTACCTGCTGACCGGCCGGGACCGCGCCGAGCTCAACGAACGCCGACTCCGACTGCGCTTCGCCGAGCTGGCGCTCGCCAACGGCGCCGCCCTCGAGGCCAGGGACCGGCTGCTCGACCTGGCTCAGGAGAGCGACCCGGAACTGCGCTGGGAGATCCTGTGGGCGCTGACCCGGGCGTACGAGGCACTGGGCGAGACCGACCGGACGCTGGACGGGGTCGAGCGGCTGATCGACGCCGCCCGGCGGGGTGAGACGCTGCCGGTCGGACTGCTGCCGCTGCTCACGCAGCGATGTCGGATCCTCAGCGAGGCCGGCGACTTCGGCCGGAGCATCGAACTGGGCGAACAGGCGTTGCAGGAGGTGCGCCTACTGGGCCTTGAGGGCACCGACGACGAGATCCGGCTCGCTTCCACGCTGGTCGCCGGCTACTGGGGCCGCGGTGACCTGGCGACCGCGCAGCGGCTGGTCTCCCGGGTGATCGAGCGGGCCGAGCGCAACGGCTCGCGCCGGGCGCGCGGCTCCGCGTACTGGAACGCGGCGTTGGTCGCCGAGGCCCGCGGTGATCTCGCACTCTCCTTGGGGCTGGTGGAGAAGGCCCTCGCCCTGATGGCCGAGGACGACTCCGAGCACAGCCTGGCCCGGCTGCGCCTGACCTACGCCTGGCTGCTGCTGCGAGCTGAACCGCCGGAGCTGGAGCAGGCCGGGCCATTGCTGAACCAGGCGTACGAGGTGCTCGTGCGGGTGTCGGACACCGGTGACCTGGCCGCATGCGAGACGGAACTCGCCCGCCTGGAACTGCTGTCGGGCCGCCCCGCGGACGCCGTCGGCATCGCGCTGCGCGCCATGGGCAGGCTGGAGACCCGCAAGGCGGTCGAGGCGGGCCGGGCTCGCTGGGTGCTCGGCCTGGCGATGGTGTCGGACGGCCGGACCGCTGCCGGGATCGAGGAGTGCCGGACGGCCGCCGAGGAACTCCAGTCACTGGGGGCCCAGCTCGAGGCCGCCCAGGCGTGGCGTGAGGTCGCCGAACTGCAAGCCCGTCACATCGGCGCGGACCAGGCCCTGGAGGCATACCGCCGGATGGCGGACTGCGTCCGGGTCAGGCCTCCGACCCGGCTGCCGGACCCGGACGCCGGCGGACCCCGCGAGCTGAAGTCCGCGGCGGCCGGTGCCGCGGCCGACGGTCTCGCATCAGCCCGCGCCCGGGACAGCCACGCAGGCCACTGACCACGCGCAGTAGGCCGACTTGCCGTGCCGCCACGCCCCACACCGGCCTCATCCCTGTGGGACGTGGTGGGGAGCTCAGCCCGGGAGCACGTCCTGTCCGATGATCTTGCAGCACGGACCCGGGCCGTCCGCCTTGGCCTCGACGGTCGTCGTACCCGGCGTGGAAGCCGGCAGGGCCGCTGTCAGAACAGCGATGACGAGCGTTGCCATCGCTTGTCCGACCTGTGTCCTAGTCATGTCATTTCCTCCCCCGATACGGGCCCAGTCATGGCCCTCAGCTGAACGTCAGCGACGATCGCGCAGTCAAGTTCTCCCGTCAACTCGGTCGCTCGGTACTTCATGGGCATTTCACATAGGGCTGCACCGGCATCTCTCGTCAAGCTTCTGAGCTGCACTTTTGTGGCCCTGGCGGGTGGGGTGGTGGAGTGGGCCCGTCCATCTTGGCGGTCTTCTCACGCTGTTCGTTGAGTCGAGAAGTTCCTTGACTCGCTCCTCGCGGGCTGTGTACGTTCGAGACGAAGCCGCAGCGATGACCAGATCGCCTGAAGGGCTTTTGTGCCTGTGATTGCAGTACGGGGGAGGCACCGAACCTTCGAACCATGGGTGTGTTCTGCCCGACCTCCCTCTCACGACGCTGTCGGAAACGCGGCGAAAGTCCAGTGAAGAAGGGTTGTCAATTCACCATGTCCAAGCTTGACCGCGCGCGTCTCGAAGCGCTGGCCGCGGAACTCCTGGAGAAGCAGTTCGCTCGCGTACCCAAGCTCCGCGAGCTGCACCGCGGGGAGTGGATCGACCGCGACTACTACGTTCGGCACATCACCGAAACGGTTCTGCGCATCCGCCTGAACAACGAGGTCGACAGCTACGCCCTCTACAAGGTCGGTTCCCAGGACGACAACCTGGCCGCCAAGCTCGCCCGCTACCTCGCGGAGGAGTTCGGGCACGAGAACATGTTCACCAAGGACCTGCGGAAGTTCGGACTGACCGTCGACGAGCTCGACGCCACGCCGGTCTTCCCCTCCACCGCCAAACTCATGGGCTACCTGCGGCTGGAGGCCGACCGGTCCGGTCCGGCGCCCACCACGATCTGGGACTGGTTCGTGGAGTGGTACTCCGACCGCTACAACCCGGTCATCACCGCGAAGGCCGAGCAGGAGTTCGGCAAGGAGTACGTGCACGGCACCCGTGCGCACCTCGCCTTCGACGAGGACCACGACCACGACGAGCTGATGTTCCGCACGGTCTCCCGCGCCGTCGAGAAGTTCAGCACTCCCGAGCAGGCCGAGGTGTACCTGACCGTCTTCATCGACCTCATCGGCGACTACTTCAGCGAGCTGTACGAGTCCACGGTCGGGGCACGCGAAGCAGTGCCGGCCGGAGTCTGACATGACGACCGACCTCCGCGACGCGCGACCCGGCCGAGTGCTGGTCGTCGAGCCGGTCTCGTCCGGGACGGCGCTGCTGAGCGCCGCCCGGGACCTGGGGCTGCAGACCGTGGTGGCGTCCTTCGACGCCGACGACCGCCGCCTGCCGGACCGGGTCCGGCAGGACATCGACACCCTGGTCACCGTCGACACCAACGACGAGACCGCCCTCACGCAGGCCGCGATCCGGCTGCACGAGGACGGCGGCCTGCTCGGTGTCCTGCCGGGCTTCGAGTTCTACGTCCCCGTGGTCGCCCGGCTCGCCGCCCGGCTGGGTCTGGCCGGGGTCGCGGAGGACTCGGTCGAGCAGGTCCGTGACAAGACCGCGATGCGGCAGCGGATCGACGCCGCCGGGCTCCGGGTGCCGCGGTGGGCCCCGGCGTCGTCGGCCGCCGAACTCGACGCCGCCGCCGATCACGTGGGCTTTCCCTGCGTCCTCAAACCCACCGACTCGGCCGGCAGCGTCCACGTCAGCCGCGCCGACACCCGCGCCGGACTCCACCGGGCCTACCGCCTCCTGGCCGCGGACTCCCGCCCGGATCTGGGCCGCCGGCTCGACGGCCGGGTGCTGGTGGAGGAGTACCTCGACGGGCCGGAGGTCTCCGTCGAGGGTTGTGTGAGTGCCACCGGTGAGGTGGTCATCGTGGCCGTCACCCGTAAACTCCTCGGACCCGAACCGTACTTCGTGGAGCTGGGCCACATCGTCCAGGCCGGGCTGAGCACCACCGAGCGGGACGCCGTCGAGGCGTATGTCACCGAGGTGGTCGCCGCGCTCGGGGTGCGGGTCGGGCCGTTCCACTGCGAACTGCGGCTGCCCGGCGGCGAACCCGTGCTCATCGAACTCGGCGCACGCATGGGCGGCGACCACATACCCGACCTGGTGCGGCTGGCGACCGGCATCTCCCTGCCCCACCTCGCGGTGGCCGCGCACACGGGTCTGCCGCTGGATCCGGCCCGGCTGCCGACCGGCGTCCCGGCGACGGCGCCGCGCGCCAAGCACGCCGGCATCCGCTTCTTCACCGCGCCCGGCCGCTCCAGCTACCGCACCGTCTCAGGCCTCGCGGACCTGCGGGCCCGGCCCGAGGTGCTGGACGTCGAGCTGTATCTGGCGCCAGGTGAGCCGATTCCGCCCGCGCACGACTTCCGCTGCCGGATCGGGCACGCCGTCTACACCGCCGACTCGTACGCCGACGCCGTCGAGTTCGGGCACCTCATCGACCGTGGAGTGAGCTTTGAGTAACGCCGCATCCCTGCCCGCGTCCGATTCCCTGCCGCTGCTCCTGGTCATCAACCGGTACGACGACGAGTTCGGCGAGTACCACCGCTTCGTACCGGACGGCACCCACCGGCTGGCCTACCTCACCACCGAGGACGGCCTGCCGCCGCTGGACCGTGACACCGCCGTGGCGACCGTCGTCGTACCCGACCTGGAGTACACCACCCTGCTGCCGCACGCCCGGCGCATCGCCGAGGCGCACGGACCGCTCGCCGGCATCGTCGGCGTCTCCGAGTTCGACCTGCTCACCGCCGCCGAACTGCGCGCCGCCCTCGGCGTCCCCGGCTGGAGCACCGACTACGTCACCCGCTTCCGCGACAAGACCGTCATGAAGCGGTGGATCGGCTACGCGGGCATCCGCGCCCCCCGCTACCTCGGACTGACCGCCGCCGCCACCGCCGCCGCAGTCCTGGCACCCGACGCGGGACTGCCCGGCCTGCCGCTGATCCTCAAGCCACGCGACGGCGCCGCCTCCAAGGGGGTCCGGCTGGTCCGCAGCGAGGGGGAACTCGCCGCGGCACTGGGGGACATCGGCCCCGAGGCCCTCCAGGGGTACGAGGCCGAGGAGTACGTCGAGGGCCGGATCCACCACGTGGACGGCATCCGCAGCGGCGGCCGCTTCCACTTCGTCACCGTCTCGGAATACGTGAACACCTGCCTGGACTTCAACGGCGGCACCCCCCTCGGCTCCGTTCTCCTCGACCGCGGCCCCCTCCACGAGCAGCTCACCGGCTTCGCCGCCGACTGCCTGGACGCCCTGGAACTGTGGGACGGCCCCTTCCACCTGGAGCTGATCCTCACCGAGACCGGCGAGCCGGTGTTCCTGGAGGTCGGCCTGCGCCCCGGCGGCGCCGGCGTGCCCTTCCTCCACCGCGACCTGTTCGGCATCGATCTGTACTGCGAGGCCGTCCGCACCACGATCGGCCTGCCGCCGCTCACCGACGAGGCCGTGCTGCGCGGCACCGAGGCCTCCGGCGGCTGGCTGGTCTTCCCCGAACCCCGGCCCCTGCCCGCCCGGGTCACCGCCCGTGACTCCCTGGTCGGCTTGGTCCCCGAGGTGTATGCCGAGGCGCTGCCCGAGGTCGGCCACGTGTTCGACGGCGACGGCGGCTACGACCACGCCGGCGGCCGCTTCCTGCTGCGTGGTACCGGCCAGGCCGCGGTGCGCCGGGCCGTCCAGGAGGCCATCGTCCGCTACCGGCTGGTGGCCGAACCCGCCGCAGTGGAGGTCGGCGCGTGAGCGAGCTGCGTTTCCACTGGGGCTCCGCGCTGGACGACGGCCAGGAGAAGACTGCCCAGAAGTACGCCTCCGACGTCCTGGACCTCGATGGCGCCATCGACTTCACCCGGGAGGCCGACGAACTCGGCGTCGACTCCCTGCTGATGGCGCAGAGCTTCGACCTGCCGGATCCGCTGCCCATCATCGGGACCTTCATGCGCGAGACGCGGAGGCTGAAGTTCATCCTGGCCTACCGGCCCGGCCTGCTCTCGCCGACCCTCTTCACCCAGGTCGTCAACACCCTGTCCTGGATGTCCGGCGGCCGCATCTCGCTCAACATGATCGCCGGCATCTCCCCGGCCGAACAGGCCTACTACGGTGACTTCCTGCCGCACGACGACCGCTACGCCCGCGCCGCCGAGTTCCTGGAGATCGCCCACCGCTTCTGGCGGGACCCGGCCACCCCCTTCGACTACGAAGGCGCCCACTACCGGGTGAAGCAGGCCCAGTTGGGCCTGGGATACCACGGCGGCGGCCGTCCCGAGATCTACGTCAGCGGCGCCTCGGCCGTCGCCCAGGCGAACGCCGTCAGATACGGGGACTGCTGGTTCCGGTACGCCGACGTCCCGGAGGCGGTCGCGAAGTCCGCCGAGCCCGTCCTCGCACAGGGCTGCCGGGTCGGCCTGCGCATGCAGGTGCTGGCCCGCGAGACCCGCGAGGAGGCCCTGGCCGACCTGGCCACGGTCGTCGCCGGCGGCGATGAGAAGCACCGCGAGTGGGTCGCCGAGTTCGTCGAACAGGGCGACTCCCAGGCCGTGAAGAACTCCTTCCGCCTCGCCGAGGAGGCCGGGCACGGCTGGCTCGACCCCGTGCTGTACTCGGGCGTCGTCGCCTACCGCGGCGGCCCGGCGCTGTGCCTGACCGGAAGCTACGCGGAGATCGCCGAGGCCCTTCTCGCGTACAAGGCCGCCGGTGTCGGCGAGTTCATCCTCTCCGGCTGGCCCGCCCGTGACGAGATGCGGCGCTTCTTCACCCGCGTCCTTCCCCTGGTACGCGCACTCGAACAGCAGGAGGAGCTCGAACAGCAGGAGCCGACCGGGTCCGTGGCCGAACGGCAGACGGTCTGATGGCAGGCGAACGGGCCCGGCGCTCGCTCTTCTCGAGCGGCGTGCTGATCGGGCTCATGGCCCAGCAGATCGTGCTGTTCGCCGTACCACTGATCATCTACCGCGACACCGGCGGGGTCACCGCGCTGGGCCTGGCCTACGCGCTGGAATGGCTGCCCAACCTGGTGGCCTACCCCTTCGCCGGGGTGCTCGCCGACCGCGACGGCGGGGTCCGGCTGTTCTCCCGGGCCAACCTCGCCCGGGCCGCGCTGCTCGGCATCGCGGTGGTGCTCTGCCTGACGCTGCCCGGCTGGTCCACACCGGTGCTCCTGGTCAACGGCGCCCTGCTCTCCACGCTGATGGCGGGTGTCCACATGTCCGTGGAGAAGGTCGTCCCGCAGATCGCCGAGGGCGAGAACCTGGTGAAGACGCAGTCCCTGGTGCAGAACATGGAACTGCTCGCCATGGCGCTCGGTCCGGGTCTGGCGGTGGTCGCCGTCCTCGTCCTGGGCAAGGTGGGGCTGCTGGGCCTGGCCGGCGCCATGTTCGCCACCGCCGCGGCCTGCTGGCTGCCACTGCCCCGGCACCGCCCCGAGCCGGCTGCGCGGACGGATGCCGAAAGCTCCGGCGCCCTGCGGGACTCCGTGGCCGAGATACGCCAGGGCTGGCGGCTGCTGGTCGGCAACCGGCCCGTGCTGATGCTCGCGGGCTTCAACTTCCTGATCAACCTGGTGGCTTCGGTCGCCCTGGCCACCAACGTCGCTGTCGTCACAGGTGTGTTCAAGGCCCCCGAGTCGACCTTCGCCCTGCTCAACACCTGTGTCGGCGTCATGGGCCTGATCAACCTCCTGCTCACCCCGCTGCTGCTGCGGCGGTTCCATGTCAGTGCGCTGGGCGTGATCGGGTTCACCGGGCTGTGCGGCGCGCTGCTGCTGCTGGGTCTCGCGTCGTCTCTCGTCGTCTACGCGGTGGGGTTCGTCGGGATGTGGGTCGCCGCCGCGTACTTCAACGTCTACAACCGCACCCAGCGGGTGAAGGCCATCCCCCAGGAGCACCTGGGCAAGGTCACGGGCTCGTTCTTCATCGTGAACGACCTGTCCTTCCCGCTCGCCGGAGCACTCGTAGCGGTCGCCGGTGACGCGATCGGGCCGCAGCGGCTCACCGCCGTACTGACCCTGCCTCTGGCGTTGTTCGGGGTGGTGTTCCTGCCGCTCACCATCCGTGGTTTCCGACGGGCCCTGGCGAACCGCCCGACCGGTGCGGAGCCGGCGGCGGCCACGACCACGGCCGTGACGGGAGGGCAGGCGTGAGCGCCCCGGCCCGCCGCCCGGCGGCACCGCTGGACCAGGACACGTTCCGCGAGGCCATGTCCCATCTGGCCACGGCCGTGTCCATCGTCACCACCACCGACGACCACGGGCGCCGCTGGGGTTTCACCGCGGGCTCCGTCGTCTCCGTCTCCCTCGGCCCACCGCTGCTGCTGGTCGGCGTGGACAACCGCTCCAGCTGTCTGAACGCCCTGACCGGCTCCCGCGAGTTCGCCGTCAACGTCCTGGGGGAGCGCCACCGCCACCTCGCCACCCTCTTCGCCCGGCACGGCGCCGCCCGCTTCGACGGCGCCGACGCCCACGCGTTCGGCCCCTGGCCCGGCTCCCAGGACGGCCCGCCGCTGCTCGCGGGCACCAACGCGGCCTATCGCTGCACCACCGTGAACAGCGTGCCGGCCGGCGACCACCACCTTGTCATCGGCCAACTGACCGGTCTGGTCACCCACGAGCGGGCCGAGCCACCACTCGTCTGGTACCGCAGAGCCTTCGTCACCACGGGAGATCCCCAGCAGTGAACACATCCGCCCGAGGCGGGCGCCGGATCGTCATCACCGGCGCCCCCTTCCCCGAGCCCTCGGTCCGTGCGCTGCACGCCGCCGGCTTCGAGGTCACCACGGCCCCCGGCGATCTCGACGAGCAGGGGGTGATCCAGGCCCTCGACGGCGCCTGGGGATATGTCCTCGGCGGCAGCGAGCGGCTGTCCGCCAAAGCCTGGGACCGGCTGCCGGACCTGGCCGTCGCCTGCTTCCTCGGCACCGGATACGGCTCCTTCATGGAACTGCCCACGGGCCCCTCGCCCATCCGCTTCGCCAACACACCGCACGCCAACGCGGTCGCGGTCGCCGAGATGTCCCTCGCCCACATCCTCGACCTCGTCCGGGCCGTCACCCGCACTGCCACCGAGGTCGCCGAGGGGCAGTGGAGCGAGCGGCCCACTCCTTCCCTCGCCGGTGCCCGCCTGGGCATCGCGGGCATGGGCCACATCGGCCGTGAGCTGGCCCGGATGGCGCACGCCGCCTTCGGCACGGAGATCCTCTACTGGAACCGTACGCCCCGGCCCGAGCTGGCGGCACTGCCCTACAAGGCGGTCGCGTCCCTCACCGACCTCTTCCACTCCGCCGACGTGGTGAGCCTCAACCTCGCCCACGAACCCGGGGTGAACGACGGCGTCATCGCCGCCGAACACCTGGGCGCGCTGGGTCCCTCCGGATACCTGGTCAACTGTTCGCGCGCCGCGCTGGTCGACCCGGCGGCTCTGCGGTCCGCCCTGGCCGAGGGCACCATCGCGGGCGCGTCCATCGACGGCTATTACACCGAGCCCACCCCGTCCCCCGCCGACGACCCCCACGGCCTGCTCGCCTTCGCCCCGACCCGCCTCCTCGTCACACCCCACAGCGGCTTCCACAGCACGCAGGCGATGGCCCGGATGGCCGAGATGGCGGTGGAGAACCTGCTGGCCGTGCGGCGCGGCGAGGTTCCGCCGCACGCCGTACCCGGGTAACCGGCTTCCACCCGCTTCGCGGCGGTGGCGGCCGGCACCTTACGCAGAGCGGTCCACCGACAGGCCCGAGCCGCTCAAGCGTCAAGACATCGCCCGTACTTGGCTTGGACATGTTCTGTCCTGGGCACGGACCTCCTACGAGCCGCCGCGGGGCGGCGCAGGCAGAAGGAGGGCGTCATGGACCGTCGGATCCGGGTACGTGTCAGTCGTCGGCCCGCCGCCCCGCGCGGGCAGGAGATCGACCGCAGGACGCCTTCGGGGCGCATCCTGCCGTACTGACGACCACAGGTCACGGGCCGCCTCAGGCGGCCAGCGGGTCGAGGAGCAGTGGCTCGATCCGGCCCTCCATCATGGCCCCGAGACCCTGTACGGCGCACACGTCGGGCCGTTCGGCGATGTATACCGGGATGCCGGTCGCCTGGCGCAGCATCTGGTCCAGGCCGGGCAGCAGCGCGGAGCCGCCGACCATCGTCATCCCGCGCTCGGCGACGTCGGCCACCAGGTCGGGCGGGCAGTCGCGCAGCACCTTGCCGATCCCGTCCAGGACCGCCGTCAACGGGGTCTGGATGGCGTCGCGCACGGCGGCGGTGTCGACGTGCACGCTGCGCGCGAGCCCGGTGGCCACGTCCCGCCCGTGGATCTCCGTCGAGGCCGGTCCGTGCGGGGTGAGCCCGTTGCCGGACAGGGCGAGCTGCAGCGGCCGTACGGCCCGGCTGGGCAGCATCAGCTCGTGCCGGTGCCGCAGATGCTGCACGATCGCGTGGTCCACGGCCTCCCCGCCCACCGGGATCCGCTCGGCGACCACGATGGACCCCAGCGACAGCACGGCCACCTGCGTGGCCGCCGCCCCGCACACCATGATCATGCTGGCCTCCGGCTGCTCCACGGGCAGCCCGCACCCCACCGCGGCCGCGATGAGCGTGTCCACCAGCTCCACCCGCCGCGCACCCAGCCCGACCAGCGTCTCGATCGTCGCCCGCTGGGCCAGCGGGTCCGCGCCGTGCGGGGTGCAGGCCGCCGCGCGCAGCCGGGGCTTGCGGCGCAGCCACTTGCGCATCTTGTCGCCGAGCAGGTGGCGCAGCATGCGCTGGGCCATCTCGATGTCGACGATCGTGCCGCCGGAGACGGGCCGCTGGACACTGATGTAACCCGGTGTCTTCCCGGTCATCTGCTCCGCGAACTCGCCCACCGCGATGAGGGCACCGGTACGCGTGTTCACGGCCGCGACCGAGGGCTGGTCGACGACGAGACCGGCACCCTTCACATACACCCGGGTACGGGCCGCACCCAGATCGACGCCGAAGTGGCAACGGCGCAGCTGCTCCAGACTGACGGTCACGGCGGATCCTCCCGAGTGCGCGGGCTTTGCGGCCGGACGGCGGCTTCTTTCGCATCCTCTGGGGGATTTCGGCGGCGCGCCTGCGGGAGGGGGCCGGGCGGGGCGCGGCTGAATGGGGGGTTTCAGAGGGAGCGGGCGGCTTCCAGCAGGGTTTCGAGGGACGAGACGGTGACCTCGCTGCCCTCCTCGCGCAGGTGCCGGCGCCCGGCGGAGGTGGGGGCGTATCCGACGAAGGGGAGGCCGAGCTGCTGGGCGGCGGTGAGTTCGGCGATCGAGGAGCTGATCAGGACGCCCGCGGCGACCGGTGTGCCCTGGGCGTCCAGCGCGCGCTGAAGGCAGTCGGGGTGGGGCATCAACAGGCCGAGGTCGTCGCGGCGGCAGTGGATCCCCGTCAGGGGCAGACGGTAGGGCTCCAGGTAGCGGCGGACGGCCTGTGCGCCCACGTCCGTCACCACGCCGACGCGACGGCCGGAATGGTGCAGGGCGCGGACGAGCGCCACGGAGCGGTGTGTCGTGGGCGCGTCGGGAACGGCATCCAGTTCGAGGTCGTCGAGGCGCGCCCGCAGCTGGGGGCCGAGCGGGTCCTGGGCGAAGGCGCGCAGCAGGTCCAGCGGATGCACGAACGTCTCCCGGCCGGCGGCGCCCGCGACGGCCGGCGGCCGGCCCCGCAGCGCTTCTTCGGGGTCGCGGTGCTCGGCGACGACGGACAGCAGGTCGAGGACCGCCTCACGTGCCGTCTGCGCCGAGAACAGCCGGGCGAGGGGACCGTCGAAGCCGATCAGCACGGTTTCGGCGTCGGCGAGCACGGACGACAGCCGACGCCGCGACGGAGCCGGCTGCTCCGGCACCGGCGCGGACATCCCTTCCGGGGTCAGCTGCACGGTGTACGACACCGACAGACCCGGCACCGGCCAGCTGCGCACTCCCGCGTTCACCGCCCGCTGGGCCGCGCCGGCCCGGCGCAGCGGATGACGGCGGGTGATGCGGACCGCCGCGTCGCGCAGATGCTCCAGCAGAAGCCCGAAGATGCCGACGGTCTCACCGCGGACGAAGGCGACCGGATCGTCGACATGCCAGGACAGTTCCACCGCGGCCGTGAACGCGCCCTTGCCGGAACTGGGCAGAGAGACCGTGTGACGAGCCTGCTGCGGGGTGAGGTCGACCGAGTAGCAGGTCTCCGGGCGGGGCGGCCGCGTGCCGTACGGCTGGACCGGGTTGAGCAGCGTGAACGGGCCGTCCGGCCGCGTGTGGACGATGGCCGTGCGGCCCGGGGTGGGGATGCCGAGCTGGTGCAGGTCGTGCGTGATGAAGGGGCCCTGGACCAGGTCGTGTTCCGTCGGTTCGGCGGACGCCGGCCCGAGGAAGCAGTACCAGGCGCTCGGCGGGGTGTCCGTGGAGTCGTCGGGAAACAGCGGCCTGAAGCGCACGGAACCCTGGGCTGCGGAACTGGCGGCGAAGTCCTCGTACAGCGCGGGTGGTACGACGACCATCACGTCCCAGGCCGCGTTCGGCGTCCGGTCGTAGAACTGCCCCCCGAACGTCACCCGGAGACGCGGAGGATCGGTCAGGCGGGCCAGCGCATGCGGGAGTTCGCGCAGGACGGCCACCAGGACGGGGAGCAGAAAGACGCCGGGCTCGATACGCACGAGGTAGCCGTCCGGGCCGACGAGCACCGCGTACTGGCGGGGAGTGAGGGAGCCGCGAGCGAGGATCTCGTGCACCGTGGCTTCGAGGGTGATACGGGCTTCGGGGCGGCCGGTGAGTTCGTCGGTCCTGAAGTGGATCTCGGGGCGGTTGTCGACGGGCTCTTCGGCCAGGACGCCGAGCGTACGGCGCAGGGCGACGAGGTCGGCTCGGGCGTCCCGGGCAGCCGGGCCCGGAACCCCGTACAGCGGCTCCCCCCGCCACAGCTCCAGTGCGTCGACGGCCAGTGCGCCTGCGAGCCTCAGGTCTCCGGCGGCGCGGGCCTGCTGGGCTTCGATGGCCAGCAGGCGGAAACGGAAGAGGTCGATGTCGTCGGGGGCCAGGACGTGGTCGAGGCGGAGGGCGTAGCCGTTCTCGGTGGTGAGGGCGTCGGGGCCGAGGAGGTGGTGGAGGCGGGTGAGATACGAATCCGGCAGGTGGGTGCCGGCGGACGGGACGGGCGGGTCCCAGATGCCGGCGGCCAGTTCGCTCCAGGTGGCCGGCCGGCCCTTCCGCAGCAGCAGGATGAACAGGAGGGCCTGCAGATCGGGATCCTCGATGACGAGCGGGCGGCCGTCGCGCGTCACCTGGAGCGGGCCCAGCAGGGAGAAGCCGAGGGTGCGCTCCCGGTGCGGGGGCGGACGCAGGAGCCGGTCGGCGCCGCGCAGCTGGGTCTCCAGGCTGTCGGAGAGGAGTTCCGTGACGGCCGTGTCCAGTTCCTCTTCGAGCTGTCGGGGAAGGGACAAGTTCTCCAGCGGCAGCGGGAGTTGATGGTCGGTGGACGGGCCTCGGTGCATGGCGCGCACGATGTGCCCCAACGCCCTTAGATCGTCCCCGCGGCCTCCGATGCCGAAGGAGCTGACGTCCAGGACCGGCCCGCGCGGTGTGAGGATGACGTGCGACGCGACCAGCCCCCCATGCGGCCCCGCCTGCGCGTGCAGGGCGTTCACGGCCTCGACGAGAGAGGGGACGAGGGCGACGAGTTCGCCTGCGGGCAGGCCGTGCGGTGCGCTCTTGAGCCGCTGGTACAGACTCCTGCCGTCGACGAACTCCCGGACCAGGTAGGGAACATCGCCGTCCGTGCCGTAATCCCTGACGGCCGCGATCCCCGGATGGTCGACCTGGCTGAGCCGCTGGGCGATGTCCGCGAAGCCGATGCGGAGCCAGTCCGGCGGACGCAGGTACAGCCGCACCAGGACCGTCTCGTCCCCCCGCCGGGTGTCCTGAGCGACCCAGTCCGTGCCCTGCGATCCTGTCGGTCTGACCAGCAGGTACCGCCCCGCGAGCAGCCCGCCTCGCCCGGCGGAACCGGACAGCCGCCGCAGGCTGTCCTGGCTGACCGTCGCGAACGCCTCGCCCTCCACGTCGGTGCCGGTGCCGGAGGGCGCCGCCGTCGAGGCCCGGAACTCGCCCGGCGCCCGCCCCGCTCGCCTGTCGATCACTTCGCCGATGCGGTCCAGGAGTTCGGTGGTGCGATGGCGGGCGGTGCGCGGCAGGCTGAGCAGGAGCAGGTCCCGTACGCCGTCCCGGAAGGCGTAGGAGCCGGGCGGGCCGCCGGGGACGGTGGCGAGCATGCCGCTGAGGATGACCTCGGCCAGGTGCTGGGGGCGCGGATCCGGTTCGAGGGCGGCCTGGACCAGGCGCATGACGGGCAGGTCGGGGCGGCCCACCGCGAGATGGCCGGCCAGCCGGAACGCCTCGGGGGAGGCGGTCGCCCGGAACCGCAGGACCAACTCCTCGGCGGACAGCAGACCCACGTCCGTACGGTCACCGGAGCGGGCCGGCAACGGACGGCCCAACTCGGCGACCGCGGCCGGGAACTCCGCGCCGCCGGCCGTCGTGAGCAGCGCGGCCCAGTGCGCCAGCCACGCCGGCTCGGACTCCAGCACGGGGAGGGGGACGGCGTCGTGGCTCTCCTGCGGGCCCCGCGGCCCGTACGGCACCGCGGAGTCGTAGGACTCGTGGTGCTCATGGTGCTCGTGCCGCTCCTGCCGTTCGTACGGCGTGAACGTGAGCGCCGCCGCGGCGGCCGCGGGGTGCGGTGCCGACAGACGGCCCGGCGTCGTCGGCAGGGCTGTGTCCCGCCACAGATGTTCCGGGAGGGGCTGTACGACGGCCAGGGGCATGCGGCGCGCCCAGCGGAGCAGGGTGTCGTGCCAGAGGGTGCCGGCGGGACCCTCCCGCCACTGCGGGCCCATGCAGTCGCTGATCACGAGGGTGGCCGTGCGGCCGTCGGCGGGGGCGTGCGCGCCGTGGCCGTGGACCGTGCCGTCGGGTGCGGCGCGCAGGAGCGTCACGGTGCGGAAGATGCCCGACTGGGCGAGTGCCGTGTGCAGTTCGTGGACGAGGGGCCGCCACACGGGCATCGTCGGCCCGGTGTCGTACACCAGGTTCAGCCGCAGCCAGCGCTCCTGGGCGGGGCGCAGCACCGGCAGCCAGAACTCGGGGGCCGCGCCGATCCGGGCGATGCGGTCGGCCGTCGCCCGCTCGTCCAGCCGGTGACCGGAAGGGGCGTCGGTACGGCGCTTGAGGGGGCGCAGGGCGCGTTGCAGACCCAGCGGGTGGCGGAGCATCGGGGGTGCCGGTGCCAGCAGGGAGGCATGCCTGCCGGGTCCGGAGGGGGTGCGGGACGGCAGGTGGAGCGGGACGCGGGGTGGATCGTGGGGTGGATTGTGGGGTGTGGTCGGGGCGGGATCCGGTGCCGTCGGGGTGGCCGGGGGTTGCTCCTGCGGGGGCCGGGGCTGCTCCTGCGGTAGGTCCGGGGCGGGCGTCGGAGCCGAGGTCCGCCGCTCCTCGTCGGCCGGCTCCAGCTGCCGGGCCAGCCACAGCAGTTCCGCCAGCTCCAGCGGGGTCGGGCGCACGCCGTCCGCCGCCGCGGCCAGGACGTCGGCCAGGCGGGCGAGCGGGTCCGGGGAGCCGGGACGGTCAGAAGGCATCGGAGCGCTGGGCCTCGCCGAGGTAGGGCATGAGCTGTTCCGCCAGCTCGTCCAGGGAGGCCGCCGGCAGGTCGGAGGAGCGGGCCAGGTAGATCGCGTTGAGCAACTGGTCGGTGGCCAGGTCGCCGCCGCTCGCGCGGGACAGGAACCGGTCGATCAGGTCCCGCGCGTAGCCGTCGGGTTCGCCGTCGAAGTGGGCGCGGACGATGTCGGCGAGGTGGAAGTCGTCGGGCTGGCGCAGCCGCAGGGTGACGCAGCGGCGCAGGAAGGCGGGCGGGAACTCGCGCTCGCCGTTGCTGGTGAGGACGACGAAGGGGAAGGCCCGGCAGCGGACCCGGCCGCGGTCGACCGGCACGCGTTCGTGGGTGCCGTCGACCATGACCATGGCCTTCGGGTCCTCGCCCCGGGACCCGGACGACCGGACCAGCTCGGGAATCTCGTACTGGCCTTCCTCAAGGACGTTCAGGAGGTCGTTGGGCAGGTCCAGGTCGCTCTTGTCGATCTCGTCGATGAGCAGGGCGCGGGGGCGGGCGTACGGGAGGAGGGCGGTGCCGAGGGGGCCGAGGCGCAGATGGTCCTCGATACCGGATTCGGGGATACCGGATCGGGGTGCGGTGGTGCCGAGGGCGCGGGCGGCCGCCACCTGGCGGGCCGCGTACAGGCGGGAGAGGGGGTCGTACTGGTACAGGCCGTCGTGCAGGGTGCTGCGGCTGGTGATGTTCCAGCGCAGCACCGGGCCGAGCTTCAGCTCGCGGGCCACCGCGTAGGCCAGGGAGGACTTGCCGGTGCCGGGCGGGCCGGTGACGAGAAGGGGGCGACGCAGGTAGAGGGCCGCGTTGACCAGCTGGACGGTCTGCGCGGTGGCCCGGTAGGTCGCGGCACGGTGGGCGCGGTCGGGTGAGGTGGCCGCGGTGTCGGCGTCGTCGGCGGGGGTGTCCAGCTCGGGGCCGCCGTCGAAGGCCCGCCAGGGCGGGGGAGCGGGCAACTCGGTGATGCCGTCGTGCGGCTCCTTCGTGCCGGTGTACACGGGCCACAGGGGCATGGGTTCGTTCTCCGTGGGGGGCTGTTCAGGCGACAGGGGTGTGCAGGCTGGCCGGGGGTTCGGGGAAGCAGCGCGGGTCGTCCCACAGGAGCTGGACGTCCCGGGCCCAGTGCTGGTCCGGGTCGTCGGCGGCCTCCACCTCCTCCCGCAGCGTCTGGATGAGACGGGGCAGTTCGGCGGGCGAGACGCCGTGGAGGTACGGGACGAGTCCGTCGAGGAACGCGGTGCCCGCGCAGGGCGTGCCGTGGTCGGCGCCGGGGCAGCCCTCGCGCGGCCAGAGCAGGACCGGTACCGGGGTGTTCAGACCCGCCTCGAAGTGGTCCGGCGCGGCGACGGGCCCGGTGGCGTACAGCGCCAGCTCGGCCTCCTTGTCCTTGAGCCGCTTGCGCAGGCCGGCCGGGCGTTCCCGGTTGCCGCAGTCGACGCGGTGCACGGTCGGGGACGTGGATCCGGTCCCCGACTTCTGCCACTTCTTGGCCAGTTGGTGGCGCAGGCGGGCGCTGTGGTGCCGGGACCGGTCCGCGACGACCAGGGGGTGGGCGCAACCCAGGGGCGTGGAGTCGTCAGGACCGCACTCCCAGTGGGCCACCGGCTCGTTCAGCCACTCACGCGGCAGTACGAACGTGATCAACTCGTCGGCCCCGGGGGCCAGGTGGGTGAACGCCTCGTCCACGCACTCCTGGACGTAGGCCCGCACCCGGGCCCGGGGCAGCCGGACCGCGCCCACGGGCCGGCGCAGTCCGTCGCGGTACGCGGACACCTCGACCGTGACCTGGTCGGCGCCGGCGCCGCTGCGGTCCAGCTCGACCAGGATGGGGGACCAGGAGACAGCGGCGGAGGCAGGGGGTGCGGACAGCAGCTCCTCCAGCCGGTCCGCGAACCTCGTCAACGCGTCGGGGTCCTCGACCTCCCAGTGCACATACCCGGCCGCCGACCGCAGCGAAGGGAAGCCGTCCGGGGGCAGTGGCGGGCCGAAGGGGCCCACGGCGTCCCTGTACAGCCGGTTCGGGTCGCAGTCCAGAGCGGCGTCCGCCGCCCGTCTCACCAGCCCGTACAGCCGTCTCGCCGCGTCGGGGGAGTCGCCGTGGGCCGGGACCAGCTCGCCGAAGCCCGGCCAGTGGCGGGCCAGCACCTCCGTGGGCAGCATCCGGGCGACCCGTACGCCGTGCTCGCCGGCCACCTGCGCGATCATGCCGACCACCCGGCCGTCCGGGAGGGTGGCCGCGGCCCCGCTGAAGCCGTGCGTCAGCGGCTGCCCGTGCGCCGTGACGGCCTCCAGCTGCACCCACTCGTCCGCGATCCGCGTGGCGGACACGGCCCGGTACTCGGCCAGCTGCCCCTCGTCGTACCCGTCCGGGAACCCGTAGGCGACCAGGATCTGGGTGGCGAGGGCGAGTTCGATGCCCGGCGGAGCGAACCGGGCGGCGCTCAGCGGCACCTCATCGGCCAGTTCGAGTACGGCGAGGTCACCCGGGTCGGTCACGCCGCCCGCCCAGCCGCCGTGCGCCGAAACGGCCGCCGGCAGCACGCCTAAGTCCGGCCGGTTCGGGAACGACACCGTCAGCAGCCCCGGCTCACCGTCCCGCACGACATGTGCGCAGGTCAGCACCGTACGGGGAGCCACCAGAAAACCCGCCCCCGCGACCGCGCCGCCGTACTCGATCCGGGCGTGCCAGGCATCCCTGCTCATGACCCGGGAGCCGGCTCCGGATCCGCGTCGGCGGCGGCATCCGGTCTCGCGTCCTTCGAGGACCAGCTCAGCTTCACCACCAGCTGCCCCTCCGCCGCCCCCTTCGCGATGACCGCCCCGGCCTCCGCGCTCAGCTTCACGCCGAACTCCAGCTCCACGGAGTCGGGCCGCAGCGTGCCGTCGCGGAAGACACGGAGTGCGGACTGGGCCGCCGAGCGGACGCCGTCCAGGGTGCCCTCGAAGGTGCGGGCGGCCTGGGCCGCCGGGCCGCCGTTCTCGCCGCGGGAGACGAGCCGGGTGCCGCTCGCGCCGTCCGTGGCCTCCACCACGACGACGGCGCCGTCCTCCGTGGTGAACTCCATCAGCTTGTTCATGGCGTCTTACCCCCGTGTTCCTGATCGACGGCCAAGTCCATTGTTACGGACGGGGAGTGAGGCTGTCCCCGGTTCGACCCGTGCCGCGCGCCGCCGGTGGCGGGAAACCGCCAGGACGCCTTTCCGCCACCGACGGTCAACAGCCCCGCACCACACGGCACATGACACTCGTCCCAGCACTCGACGCGCTCGACACGCTCGACACGAGAAGAGGCGTGGATGACCAGAGGACCAGTCAGACGCGGGGCGGCGCTGCTCGCGACGGGGCTCGTGATCGCCCTGTCGCCGACGGCCCCGGCGGTCGCGCAGCAGGCCGCCACCGCGGCTCAGCGCACCCCGGACGCCACCACCACCGTCACCCTCGTCACCGGCGACCGGGTGACCGTCACCGACCTCGGGCAGGGGAGGAGGACGGTCGCCGTGCAGCGGCCCCGAGGGGCCACGGGCGCCGTTAGGACGCAGGTGAGCAACGGCGACATCAGCGTCGTACCGGACGAGGCGCTGCCCCATCTGCGGGCCGGCACCCTGGACCGGCGGCTGTTCGACGTGAGCGGGCTGATCCGGCAGGGGCTCACGGACGCCAAGGCCGACGCGACGCCGTTGATCGTGACCTACGGCAAGGGTGCGCGGGCCGCCACCCCGGACGGGGCGCAGATGACCCGGACGCTGCCCAGCCTGCGGGGGGCCGCCGTCGAGGCGGAGCGGGGGCGCGCCTTCTGGCGGTCCTTCACGCACCGCCACAGTGTCGGCAAGGTCTGGCTCGACGGGCGCGTCAAGGCCGACATGGCCGAGAGCAACGCGCAGATCGGCACCCAGGCCGCCTGGGACGCGGGGCTCACCGGCAAGGGCGTCACGGTCGCCGTCCTCGACACCGGCGTCGACCTGAGCCACCCCGACCTGACCGACCGGGTCACCGCCACCAAGAGTTTCATCGACGGGCAGGAGGTCGCCGACCGCAACGGGCACGGCACCCACGTCACCTCCACCGTCGGCGGCAGCGGGGCCGCCTCCGACGGCAAGGAGAAGGGGGTCGCGCCCGGTGCCACCCTCGCCGTCGGCAAGGTGCTCAGCGACCAGGGCTCGGGCAGCGAGTCCCAGATCATCGCGGGCATGGAGTGGGCGGCGCGGGACGTGCACGCCCGGGTGATCTCCATGAGCCTGGGCTCGACCGAGGCCAGCGACGGCACCGACCCCATGGCCCAGGCGGTGAACACCCTCTCCGAGGAGACCGGCGCCCTCTTCGTCGTCGCCGCCGGCAACACCGGCGTCCCGTCCTCCATCGGCTCGCCCGGCGCCGCCGACGCGGCCCTCACCGTCGGCGCGGTGGACTCCGCCGACCACGCCGCCTACTTCACCAGCGCCGGACCCCGGTACGGCGACAACGCCCTGAAGCCGGACCTCTCGGCGCCCGGCGTCGACATCCTCGCCGCCCGCTCCCAACTCGTCTCCGGCAGCGGCTACTACACCTCCCTGAGCGGTACGTCCATGGCGACCCCGCATGTCGCGGGCGCCGCCGCCCTGCTCGCCGAGGAGCATCCCGACTGGACCGGCGCGCAGTTGAAGGACGCCCTCATGTCCAGCAGCAGGCAACTCGACGCCTCCGCATATCAATTGGGTGCGGGGCGGGTGAGCGTGTCCGACGCCGCCAAGGCCGACGTGACCGCCACCGGCAGCGCCGACCTTGGCTTCTACAGCTGGCCCTACGAGGCGAACCGGCCGGTCACCCGAACCCTCACCTACCGCAACTCGTCCGACAGGGACGTCCCGTTGAAGCTGTCCGTGCAGGGCGGGCCGGACGGTGTCGCCGTTCTCGCCGACTCCTTGCTCACCGTGCCCGCGCACGGCACCGCGTCCACCACCGTCACCGGTGACGGATCGAATGCGCCGGTCGGGGAGAGCAGCGGGCAGATCGTGGCCACCGGCTCGGCCGGGACCGTGCTCGCGCACACCGCGTTCGGGCTGGTCAAGGAGGAGGAGCGGTACACGCTCACCATCCATGTGCGGGACCGCGAGGGCGCGCCCACCGCCGCCTACCTCGCCGTGCAGCGGCTCGCCGCAGGCGAGGACGCCCAGCCCGCGTACGTCGGCGACTCCGGCACCCTGAAGCTGCGCCTGAAGCCGGGCACGTACAGCCTGGCCTCCTTCCTCGACGTGCGCGGCAGCCACGGCCCCGACTCGCTCGGCCTCGGCTTCCTCGCCGCCCCCGAGATCACCCTCGACCGGGACCGCGACGTCACCCTGGACGGAAGGAAGCTGCGGGAGGTCAAGGCCGACGTCGACCGGCGCACCGAGACTCGTCAGCTGCTCATGGAGTACGACCGGACCGCGAACGGCGCCGACCTGTTCGGCGCGGTCCAGGTGCCCCTGACCTACGACAGCGTCTTCGCCGCGCCCACCGAGAAGGTCGCCCGGGGCGGCTTCGAGTACCGGACCGTGTGGCGGCTGGCCAAGCCGCTGCTGGAGGTCAGAGGGGTCGGCGAGGCGACCGTGCAGGCGGGCGGCACGCTGATCGAGGGGCGCACCAGGCTGCCGCTGGTCGACGTCGGGGACGGGCCGTTCACCGGGGTGGCGGGCAAGGCGGTGCTCGCCCGCCTCGCCGACGGCGCCGACCCGGCCGCGCTGGCCCGGGCCGCTCAGGACGCGGGCGCCAGGGCGCTGTTCGTCACGGACGACGCGCCCGGCCGGCTGATGGCCTGGTGGGGCACGGACGACAACGGCGACCGGCCGCTGCAGATCGCCACGGTGAACAGAGCCGACGCGGCGCGACTGCGGGCGGCGGGACACGTCGACATGGTCGGCACGCGTAACTCGCCGTACGTGTACGACCTGTCGCAGGGGCACCGGGGCGCGATCCCGGACCGGGACCTCACCTACGCCCCCTCCGGACGCCAACTCGCCGCCGTGCGCGTGAAGTTCCACGCAGCCCAGCCGGTGAGCGGCGGCGAGTTCCGGTACTCGATCACCGGCACCTTCCCGATCGGGCTCGGTTTCCAGGAGCGCGTCGACCTGCCCGCCGAGCGCACCGACTACGTGTCCACCGGGCCCGGCCAGCTGTGGCACGAGTCCGTCACCGCCCGCGACGGGGCACTGGAGGAGCGCAGCGGGCTGGTGCGGTACGACGGCGGGGCGCGGCCGGAGCTGAACTGGTTCCGCCCGGTGTGGCACCCGTGGCTGGGCACCGGCCTGGGCTGGGGGCAGCAACGTGCCGGGAACCAGATCGAGTTGAACACCCCGGGCTGGGGCGACTCCGGGCCCGACCACACCGGCTTCGGCGACGTGTGGAGCGACGGCAGCGGGATGAGCCAGACCACCGCCGTCTACCTGGACGGCACGCTGGTCGACCGCCGCAAGAGCTCCGGTGTCCATGTGTGGGACGCGCCCGCCGACGAGCACACCTACAAGGTGGTCACCGACACCGCCCTGGACGCCGGCCAGTGGCAGCCCGCCACCCAGGGCCACACGGAGTGGACCTTCCGCTCCGCGGCCACCCCGGAGGACCGCTGGACCTACCTGCCGCTGATCAACCTCGCCTTCGACGTCGACACCGACCTCGCGGGCAAGGTGCGCGGCGGACAGCGCGTCCCGGTCGGGATCGGCGCCGAGTACGTGGCGAAGGCGGCCGGCACCGGAACCCTCGGCGGCGGCAGGCTGGAGGTGTCGTACGACGACGGCGCGACCTGGCGGACGGTCCCCCTGACCACCGGCCCGGACGCCACCGGCTCGGGTGCCACCTGGCGCGGCACGCTGACCGTGCCGCGCGGCGCCGCCCATGTCTCCCTACGGGCCTCGGCCCACGACGACAAGGGCGGCTCGGTGACCCAGGAGATCACCCGGGCGGTGGCCGTGAGGTGACTCAGGGCCGGGGGCGGTCCGCGGCGGCGGTGACGCTGACGATGCCGCGGACCACCCCCAGCTCCACCAGGTCCTGGGGCCGGATGCGCAGCTGTCCCGCGGTCGCCTCCACCTCCTCGGGCGGGCGCTTGAGGATCGCCGCGGCGAGTTCCGGGGCGATCACCGAGAAGTAACTGTCCGGCGTGGCCCAGGTGTTGCCGGGTGCGGCCAGCGCGAGCGCCCCGCCGGAGCCGCCCTCGCCGATCACCAGCGTGGTGATCGGCACCCGGGCGGCGGCCACCGCCCCGAACACGTCGGCGATCGCCGCCCCGGCGCCCTGCCGCTCCGCCTCGGCGTCATTGGCCGCGCCCGGTGTGTCCACCAGCGTCAGCACCGGGATGTCGAGCCGGTCCGCGAGCCGGATCAGCCGGGCCGCGGTGCGGTACCCGGCAGGCCGGGTGGCCGCCCCCGTCTGCGCCGCGTACGCCACGGTACGGCCGTCCCGCTCACCGAACCCGCACAGCATGCCGTCGGGGTCCGTACCGCCGCAGCGGTCGCCGCTGAGCGAGACCCGGTGCGTGAAGTAGGCGTCCAAGTAGGCCTGTGCGCGGGGGCGTTCGGGGGAGCGGGCACGGCGGACGGCTTCCCAGCCGGTGGCCGGGAGGTCCGGCGTGCCGAGGGCCCGGGGCGCCGGGGCCTCCGCCGCCGGGTTCGTGAGCAGCCGCAGCCAGCGCCCCAGCGTCTCCCGCAGCTCCTCGGGCCGTACCACCGCGTCCGCCGACCCCACCGCCACCTGCGCCTCGGCCGTGTAGGCGGCCGGGTCCGCGTCCGGGGGCCGGACCCGGGAGCCCGCGAAGCCCACCTGGGCGCCCGGGAGCGCCAGGATCACATCGGCTCCGGCCCCGAGGGTGGCCCAGCCGCCGCCGGTCGTGGGGTCCCGCAACACCGCGACCTGCGGCAGGCCCGCCTCCCGGGTGAGCGCCGACTCGCGGGCCACACGCTGCAGTTGGGTGAGTGCCAGCATGCCCTCCTGCATCCGGCTGCCGCCGGTGGCGACCAACGGCACGACCGGGAGCCGGTGGGCACGGGCGTGGTGGTACGCCGCCTCCAGACGGTCGCCGGTGCGCTCGCTCAGGGAACCGCCGAGGAAGCCGAACTCGAACGCGATCAGCACGGCCCGGGTGCCCCCGACGCTCGCGGTGCCGCAGACGACGGACTCCTCCTCGCCGGTGCGCTCGGCGGCACGGGCGCGCGAGGCGTCGTAACCCTCCCAGCCGAGCGGGCCGTCCGCCTGTGGTTCCCTTATCAGGCCGGGGAGTTCGCCGAAGGTCGCCTCGTCCGCGACCAGGGCCAGGATCTCCCGCGCCGACAGTCGCTCAGGCATCGGCCACCAGCGCCCGCTTCATGATCTTCCCCATGTCGTTGCGGGGGAGCGCGTCCAGGTAGTGGACCACGCGCGGCCGCTTGTGCGGCGCCAGCCGGCGGGCCACGTGGCCGGCCAACTCCTCGGCGGCGGGCGGTGCCTGCGGGTCCGCCGGGACGATCCACGCCACGATCCGCTCGCCCAGGTCCGCGTCCGGCTCCCCGGTGACCGCGGCCTCCCGCACCCCCGGATGCTCCAGCAGCGCGTTCTCGATCTCGCCCGCCCCGATCTTGTAACCGCCGCTCTTGATCAGGTCGGTGGCCTTGCGCCCGACGATCCGGACGTATCCGTCGCTCTCCCGCACCGCCATGTCGCCGGTGCGGAACCAGCCGTCGGCGGTGAAGGCGGCGGCGGTCGCATCGGGCCGGTTGAGGTACTCGGTGAACAGGTTCGGGCCGCGCACCTGGATCTCGCCGACGCTCTCCCCGTCCATCGCGGCCACCTCCGTGCCGTCCTCCTCCACCAGCCGAAGCTCGACCCCGGGGAGCGGCACCCCGACCGTCCCGGCCCGGGCCTCCCCGTCGGCCCGCACGCTGGTGTTCATGAGCGTCTCCGTCATGCCGTAGCGCTCGATCACCCGCCGGCCGGTCGCCGCCGCGATCCGCTCGTGGTCGTGCACGGGCAGCGCGGCCGAGCCGGAGACCAGCAACCGGGCCCCGGCCAGCGCCTTCGCCAGCTCCGGATCGTCCGGCAGGGCCTCGGCGATCCTGTGATACATCGTCGGCACCCCGAACAGCATGGTCGCGCCGCCGTTCAGCTCCCGGGCCACGCCCTCGGCGGTGAACCGCCCCAGGTGCCGCACCGAGCCGCCGCGCCGCAGCGGGCCGAGGACACCCAGCACGAGCCCGTGCACATGGAACAGAGGCAGCCCGTGCACCAGCACATCCTCCCCCGTCCACTGCCAGGCGTCGGCGAGCGCGTCCAGGGTCGCGGCGAGCGCCCGGCGCGGAATGACCGCACCCTTGGGCGGCCCGGTGGTGCCGGAGGTGTAGACGACCAGCGCCGGGTCGGTGTCGGAGGCCTGCTCCTCCGGGACGGCACCGGACTCGGACACGTCCACGTCGAGGTGGGCCAACTCGCCGAGGACGGCGGGAAGTTCCACGCCGGGCGCCGCCAGGACCAGATCCGGCGCGCTGTCGTGGACGATGTGCGCCAGCTCCTTCTCACCCGACTTCGGGTTCAGCGGCACCGCGGCCACCCCGGCGAGCAACGCGCCCGTCACCGCCACGGCGGTCTCCAGCTCCGGGGTCGCCCACACGGCCACCCGGTCGGCGCCGCGGATCCGCGCGGCGAGCGCGCCCGCCGCGCCCGCGAGCCCGCCGTACGTCAACGACCGTTCGCCGAACCGCAGGGCGACCCTCCCCCAGACCAAGTCCGGGGGGACCCCCATCTCGCTGCGCTCGCCGGGACCGTCCGTCAGGGCGGGAAAGAGGGAGGACACGCGGCGCACTCCTTGGCTGTGTGGGAAAGCTGTCGGGGGACGACAGCACCCTTCCTACACCAGGAGCCGCGTCCCCACGACCGTGCTCAAGTCGGGCGCGAGGCGCAATTCGGCCGCACGGAGTTCGGGATGCTCCAGCCAGTGCAACCGGGCGAGGTCCGGCACGCCCTCGTGCAGCGGCGGCCAGCCGGTCGCCGGGGTGAAGTCGTCGACGACGACGGTCCCGCCGGGGGCGAGCAGTTTCTTGACGTCGGCGGGCGCGTCCCCGGGTGTCTTTCCCTGCCCGCCGCCGTCGAGCACGAGCAGGTCGAAGGGCCCGTACTCCTCGATCCGCCGCCAGTCGCCGGTGAGCACGGTGACCTCGGGGCGGTCGGCGAACACCCCGGCGGCGAGCCGGGCCCGCTCGGGGTCCCGCTCCACGCTGTACAGCTGCACTCCCGGGGCGGCGCCCGAGGCCAGCCAGGCGAGGCCGACGCCGAGCCCGGTACCGGTCTCCCCGATACGGACCTCGGCGCCGCCCGCCAGGGCGTGCAGCAGGCGGCCCTGTTCGGGGCGGCAGGAGTAGGGGAAGCCGGAGGCACGGGCGGCGGCCAGGGCGTCCCGCACGAGGGGCGGGAGCCCGTCCAGACCCGTGTACGCGTCGGTGTCGTCAGTCGCCATGGGCTCAATTCTGTCCGTAAGCGCCTACGGCGGTCAGCGTTTCTTCAGGGCCTCGATGAAGGGGGTGAAGGCATCGGCCGGGAAGGTGAGGGTTGCCCTGGCCGGGACCTTTGAGTCGCGGATGGATATGTGGGTGTCCAGGTCCGCGATCTCGACGCAGGTGTTGCCATCGCCTCCGCCGGAGTACGACGACTTCTGCCAGCGGACGGTTTGGGCCATGCGGGTGCCTCACAGTTCCTTGGCCATGCGGTGGACGAAGTCCCTTGATTCCACGGGCTGCAGTGCTGCCCGCTCCACCTTATTGAGCAGGGCCCGGAAGCGCGCCAGCTGAGAATCCGCATCGATGAAGGCGGTGCCGTGCGGAGCGTCGCGCAGCACCGTGTCCAGTTGGGGAAGCGGGCCGCCCACGTACATCATCTCGATCCCTGCCCCGGCGAACCCCTCGCTCGCCAGCGGGATAACGCGCACCGTGGCCTGTCCTTGGTCGATCGCGCCCAAAACTTCCAGGAGTTGCGCACGAGCGGTACGGCGATCCGACACCAGGATGCGCAGCGCCGCTTCGTGAATGATCGTCTCGTAAGGGACGGGAACGTCACGCTCCAGCACGGACCTTCGCCTCATCCGATGCTCGACCCGGGGCTTCAGTTCGCTGTCCGGCAGCTCCGGGACCATGTAGCCGAAGACGGCGCGTGCGTAGTCCGGGGTCTGGAGCAGTCCTGGCACGTGGCTGGTGACCACTTCGCGCAGGAACGTGCCGTGGTGCTCGGTCTCGGCGACATCCAGGAATACCGGTGGCAGCACTCCTCGGTACTCCTCCCACCAGCCCTGCGTGCGGTCGGTGACCATAGCGACCAGGGCGTCGATCAACGTCTCGTCGGCGCAGGCATAGTGGGCGGCGAGACGTCGTACCCGCTCCTCGCTGACACCGGCGAGCCCCGCTTCCACCTGACTCATCTGAGCCGAGGTGGAACTGAGCAACCCAGCCACCTCACGCGCCTTCAGGCCGGCCGCTTCCCGTAGCCTGCGCAGCTCGGTGCCCAGGCGCACCTGCCTTGCCGTGGGTTGGCTTCTCGGCGCCATGTGCCCTCCCGGCCTTCAACCACTCTGCTGACGTGCCTCGTTCGGGGTCAGATTACGCGACCTGCTTGCGTGAGGAAAAATTTTTGCTCTACCTTCAGTGACGAGACGCGTACGCAGCGGAAGTGTGCTGCTCCGTCCTGCCGTGACGGCTGCGGCAATGCCACCGCGCGCTAAACACCCCTCCCTCTGAACGGAGTTGACGCATGCCCGAAACCGAGTCCTGGGACTACACCCTCTACATCCCCAACGACCTCAGAGCCGTCACGATCTGCCGCCGCACCCTGCGCCTGATCCTGACCATGCACGGCCTGATCGGGCTCGTGGACACAGCGGAGCTGCTCGCGACGGAGCTGGTCTCGAACGCCGTACGTCACACGAAGGGGCCGGCTGCCCTCAGGGTTCGCCGAACGGCGCAGGGGGTGGTGTGGATCGGGGCGTGGGACACGGACCCCGAGCCGCCGGATCCGCCACGGCCGTTGGAGCAGGTGGGTGAGCTGGAGGAGGGGCGAGGGCTGGGCCTGGTCCGGGCCTGCGCGGACTACTGGGGCTGGCAGCCGTCGGCCCGGTTCGGGAACCGGGGGAAGTTCGTCTGGTGCGAACTTGCGGCGGCATAAGAGCTGTCCCGCTACAGGCTCACGATCACGCTCACGGGGCGCGTTCGGGAGTCACGCCCTTCGGAATTGGTAAACGGGGTGCGGAAGGATCGTCCCGCCGTCAACCTCTCGGAGCGTTGTAGCGCCCACGCGCACGAACCCGGCCTTCACCAGAACGCACCCCGAGGCCGGATTGTCGGGGTGGTGCTTGGCCTCCAGGCGCTCCACGCCGGGATGGGCGAAGACGAGGGGGATGAACTGCCGCACGGCGTCACTGGCGTAGCCGTTGCCCCAGGTGTCTTCCCGGAGGAGGTAACTCACGGCAGCGGCGCCGTCGTCTCGCAGACGTGCCTTCACCAGGCCGATCAGATCGCCGGCGATCTCGATCCCAAAATTCCAGTGCGTACGCGGGTCGTCCTGGTCGTGGCTCACGAATCTGCGGACGGCAGCGGCCGCTTCGTCGGCGGTCATGTCGTAGCCGTGGGTGAAACGGACCGTGCGACCGGAGACGATCCGCTGAAGTGCGGGGGCGTCGCCAAGCGTGAAGGGTCGCAGGGTCACCATGAGGTGATCTCCTCGGCGGTGGGACGCTTGTCAGGGTCCGGCTGTAGGCACGCGCTGATCAGCTCTTCGAACTCGGGGAAGTTCCACGGTCGTGCCCCGACGAGCGGGACAATGCGGCCAGCGGTAATGGCCCGGAGTTTGTCACTGCGGTCCTCCGCGTTGTCGTAGGAGATGGGCCGCTGCCCGGTCCACGCCCAGAACAGGGATGCACCCAAGCCCCAGATGTCGGCAGGGGCGAGGGCCTGGACGTGGGTGTTGTCGTCGGTGGACAGGATGGCGTCGGCGACCTCGGGGGCGGTGGTGTGTGTGATCGCACCCCGATAGGGGATGCGGCTCTCAGTGGGGCCGCACGACAGGGCATAGTCGATGATCGCCGTGTGGCCGTTGCTCATGACCAAGGTGTTGGTGGGCTGCACGTCGGCGTGAGCCCATCCGGCAGTGTGGAGGCGCCCGAGCTGCTCGGCCCACGTGCGGGCGACCCCGAGGAGCCAGGGCCTCACCGACACCCGGTCACCTTCCGGACCCCGGGCCAGGGCGAAGGCGCGGTACAGCGGGACGCCGTTGATCCAGCACACGGCCAGCCATCGGCCGCCCTCCCACGTCCCCGCATCAACCCGGTAGCCGGGACTCAGGGCACGGGACTCGATGAGGTGCAACAGGTGGCGGTCTTCCTGGTCCATCTCGGCGGCCTTGTCGCGCGATGAGGGGGCCTCGGGGTTGTTGGCTTTCAGCGCCGCAGCCCCCCGCGGGCCGGTGATCTTCCACGCCCGCGATCCGCGCCGGTCGCTGAGCAGGCCGTGAGTGAGGGGTCCGTACCGGGCGGTGAGTGCTGCTACTGCTTCGGCAGGAGGTTGTGCGCCCACTGCTTGATCTCCGTCCAGTCGTGGGGAAGTCCTGAAAGGACGTCGCGGCCGTCATCGGCCGAGTTCGCCACGGTGACGGCCAGTTCGGGAGTATCCCGCAGAAAGCGCGGGTCACGGGGACGTACGGCAACGCGGACGGGGATGAACGTGACCGGAGCTGGCGGGTTGCCTTCACCCTCCGGGAATTTCCCGAACATCAGCCCGAGGGGCCCGTACAGGTTCTTCAGCACCCAGTGCGGCCACGTCACCTCCTTCCGTCCGGCTCCCAGGACGGCCACGTTTTCGCACACCAGCGCGCCATGACGTTGGGAAGCCAAAGAGCGAACCCACTCGGCGGCCTGAGCCGCGGCGTAGAAGATCTCCGCTTCGACGGCTTCCACGTCCCCCGCCGCCCCGTACACAGTCCAGCCGGTCATACCCCGCTGGAGGGACGGCGCCAGATAAGGGCAGAACGCAGTGACCGCCTCCACGTATGTGTCCACGTCCACGCTGCGGGGAGCAGTGGTCCGGGCTTCAACGAGGCGGAGCGCTTCAGCGGTCGGCCGGAGCGCTCCGTCAGTGTGCGTGGTGGTCACCGCGTGGCGGCCTTCCGCGGCTTGGGGGCGAAGTCGTCGTCGTCACCGCCGGTGGGGGTGCAGTCCCATTCCGCGACCACGACGCCGGTTTGCCGGTAGCGGGCCAGGGCCTCCGTGTCGATCTGTCCGTCCTTGCCGGTGAACCAGATCTTGGGCAGCGGGCCGAACATCTCCTCGTATGCGGAGACCCACGAGATCGGGCCGGTCCCCTTGTTCTCGACGTGCCCGATCAGGTGGTCGGCGTGCTCGGAGCAGAACTGCGCGTACTCCGGGTCGTTGAGGAGCCGGTGCCATTCGGCGTCGATGGCGGCCGAGAACATCTCCGGCGCCGTTTGCCCGGCCTCGAACTGCCGGACTGTCACGGCGAAGAACCTGCCCAGTTCGGTCCGCTCCGGGCTCATGGTGGTGCTCATGGCGGTGCTCCTCTCGATCGGTCGAGTGATGCATGGGGTGGCGCCGGGGGCGTCTCATGGGTGCTAGCCGGCCTCGGCTTTCTCACTGGGGGCACCTATGTTGGGGCTCGTCATACACAGCCGGGCTGCTGACACAACACGCTAGGAGTGGCCCCGAGTTGTGCTCCAGTCGATTGCACGCACTTCTACGGATTCAGCTCAGTGAGCTGATGGCGTCCTTGACCAACTGGCGGGCCTTCGGGCCGTGGACGGCGAGTTCTCCAAGTTCTGAGAAGACGCGGCCGTACATGGCGATCTCGCTGGGCTGCGTGATGGTCAGGTAGCCGGATACCAGCTCGACGCTGACTTGCGAGGTGTCGTAGATCCAGAACCCTTCAACCGGCCATGCGCGTTCGCGGTTGGGTTCCATCGGGACGATACCGACGCTCACGTTGGGCAGGCGGCCGACGGACAGGAGGTGTTCAAGTTGGGCGCGCATGACGTCCGGACCGCCGAGGCCATTGCGCAGAACGCTTTCCTCGATCAGCACGGCGAACCGGTGGTTTCCCTCGGTGAGGACGTGCTGCCGGGCCATTCGTTCCTCGACAGCGGCGGCCACGTCGTCCACCAGGCCGCGCCGGTCGCGGATCGCCGAAAGAATGGCCGTGGTGTACGCCGGCGTCTGGAGCAGACCGGGCACGAGCCATGAAGCGTAAGCGCGGAACCGCTTGGTGCGCTCGTAGATGGGCCGTACGGATTCCTGGGCAGCGCGCAGCCCGGTCCGTTCCATACGGCGCCACTCCAGGTACATGGAATCGGCCGCGCGGGATTTGGCGATCAGATCGTCTGCCTCGCCGTCGACCCCGCAGGCCCGGCACCAGGCCCGAATGTCGGCATCGGCTGGGGCCGTGGTGGCGTTGATGATGCGGCTTGTCTTGGAGGGGTGCCAATTGCACAGGTCAGCCAGCTCACGCCCTTGGAGTCCCGCGTCCTGCATCAGCTCCCGAAGCCGGTCGGCGACGTCCTTGCGGGCTGTCTGGGCGCTGGAGGAGGGTGAGCTGGGCATGTGCTGGCTGTCCGGTCGGATCAGATGACGTACTGCGCGTGCGGGATGGCACGCTCCCACACTGCCTCGAACGCTGTCGAGCACAGCTTGGCCACGGCCGGCTCGGTGACCGTTTCCATGCCGAGGTCTGCCCATTGCCCGTCGCCGGTGAAGTGGTTGAAGACCACGGTGGTGCCGTCGAACAACCAGAAGTCGACGCCCGGAAGCGCCAGGTCGGTCGTACGGTGGCGCGGAAGCCAGCGGACCTCTTCCCCGGCGGCGATGTTGTGGGCGGCGGTCAGGGAGTGCTCCCAGCGGATGTAGTCGGAGACCGGCTCGGAGACGATCCGAGCCCGGCGAACCACCACCCCCCGGCCGGTGACCTCCCGCGTCAGGTCGGACCAGGAGCGGTATTCCTCGGCCGGGTCGAACGGGCGCCCCTGCTGCCACGCGATGAACACCGGGTCGTCGGTCATGTAGCTGTCGCGCATCTCCAGGTGCACGGCGGAGTGCTGCGCGGTGGCGAAGCCTTGGCGAACCGCTGACGTCACTGCTGGGCCTCCGGGCGGGGGATGAACTGGAGCATGTTGGCGGGGAGCCGGATCACGGTTTCGTGCTTGGGCACGTCGGTGGTGTGGCCGGGGATGGAGCCGACCTCCTGAGCCTCCTTGATCGTCGCGTTGTCCGCCTTCCATGACTGAATGATCAGGTCGCCGGTCTCCTCCTCAAGCCAGATGGTCGGCGATCCGTCGTTGGGCGTGTTGGGGTAGATCCCAAGGAACCGTAGTGTCATGGTGCCCTCCCGTACCAAGCCGGTTGCGTCCACTTGCACTCCTCACCGAATCGCAGGCGTGACGGAGCGTCAAGCGGCTTACGGGTCGACCGTGAGTCGCCGCACGGCCACTTCTATCCGACAGATACGGGTGGGCGGGTGGGCAGAACAACGTCAGCGACAACACAGCTCACGTTGTCAGGACCCCCCGCCGCATTGGCCTCATCGATCAGCAACTGCCCCGCGCCCTCACACGCGAGCAGCTCCTTGATCCGCTCGTCCGGGACGACCCCGGTCAGCCCGTCGGAGCACAGCAGATAACGGTCACCGACCCGAGCCTCGTGCAGCCGCAGATCCGGAACCGGGGCCATGCCGCCACCGAGGGCCTTCAGCAACAGAGCACGCTGCGGATGACTCGCGGCCTCCTCCATCGTCAGGCGCCCCTCGTCGATCAGGGACTGCACGACACTGTGGTCGTGGGTGATCCGGAACAGCTCGCCGTCCCGCAGCAGATACGCCCGCGAGTCCCCGATGTGGACCAGGGCCAGCTGCGAGCCCGTCCACAGCAGCGCGGTCAGCGTGGTGCCGTTCTCCTGGCCGCCCTCCGGGAGGTCATGGACGGCCTCGCTCGCCCCCTGTACCGCGTCCTCCAGCAGGTTCAGCACGCTGCCGGCCGCGATCTCCTCGCCCTCGTCCAGAAACCTCAGCGCCTCCACGGCCGCGCTGCTCGCCGGTGCCCCCGCCGGGCCGAACCCGTCGGCCACGGCGAGCAGCCTGCGGCCCGCGTACACCGTGTCCTGGTTGGCCGGGCGGACCTGCCCACGGTCGGAGTGGGCGGAATAACGCAGTTCCAGCATGGTGGTGTGATCCCTTCTCGACTCACCGGTCAGCTGGTCGACGAGGAACGCGGCGAGATCCCGCCGTACGGCCGTCTCCGCCTCGACCCGTGCCCAGTACGCCCGGATCTCCGCCGCGGCGTCCGCCGGGTCCAGCGCGCACACCGCGCGGATCTCGGCCAGCGGCATACCCAGCCGTCGCAGCCAGGCCACGAGCCGGGCCTGCCGAAGCTGCCCGACGGCGTAGTACCGGTACCCGGTGCCGGGGTCGACCCGGGCGGGCCGCAGCAGCTCCAGCTGGTCGTACAGCCGCAGTGCCTTCGGCGACAGCCGGCTGGCCCTGGCGAAGGCACCGATCGTCAGCAATTCCATGAGGCTCCTCGCGCTCCTCGTCGTCCGCCACCGATGCTGGGGCTTCACCAAAGGTGAAGGTCAAATGCGCTGTCATGGTTCCTGCGGTGCTTGTTAGCCTCACAGCCGATCGAACCGTCGTACGACAGGGAGCCCGCCGTGCCCCGAATAGCGCTCGCCACCTACGACCCCGGAGCCGAGCCGACCAAGGACCGCGACCTGCCGGTGCTGGTGCGGGCGCTGACGGACGGCGGGGCCGAGGCGGAGGCCCGGCACTGGGACGACCCGGACGCCGACTGGGGCGCCTACGATCTCGTCGTCATCCGGTCGACCTGGGACTACAGCTGGCGCGCCGAGGAGTTCGGGGCGTGGGTGGAGCGGGTCGGCGCCGTGACGCGCCTGGCCAATCCGCCCGCCGTGGTGCGCTGGAACTCCGACAAGCGCTACCTCGGCGAGCTGGCGGCGGCCGGTGTGCCGACCGTGCCCACGCGCTATATCGCTCCCGGCGAGCCGGCTGACCTGCCCCTCGATCACGAGTACGTGATCAAGCCGACCTCCGGTGCGGGCGCCCGGTTCGCCGCCCGCTACACCCCCGCCGAGCACGAGACGGCCGTACGACAGCTGTCGCGGATGCACGCGGAGGGCTTCACCGCGATGGTGCAGCCGTATGTGCGGGACATCGACGTCAGCGGGGAGCGGGCACTGCAGTTCTTCGGCGGCGGCCTGCTGCACGCCAGCCGCAAGGGCGCCGTCCTCGCGCCCGGCACCCCCTACGACGCCGACAAGGTCGCCCACCCCGACCTGGAGCCCTGGCAGCCCACGGACGCGGAACTCGCCGTGGCCGAGAAGGCGTTGACGGCCGTACCCGACAGCGCACCGGGGCTGCTGTATGCGCGCGTGGACCTCGTGGACGGGGAGGACGGGCAGCCACGAGTGATGGAACTGGAGCTGGTCGAACCCAACCTGTTCCTGTTCCTGCACCCGGCCTCGCTGCCACGCGTCACGGAGGCCATCCTGGCGGCGGCCGCAGAGGACTAGAGCCTGTCCGGCGCTTCAAGCGGGCCCTGGACCGACCCGACCGTGGCCCGGCAGGCCTCGGCGTACGCCCTGACCAGCGGGCGCCCCTCGTCCTCGCGGCGCCATGCCAGGGCGTAGCGGCTGGGGCCGATGCCGCGGACGGGGCGGGTGGTGACGCCGCCCAGGGTGATCAGCGGGGCGTTGCCCTCGGCGAGCAGGCAGATGCCGAGGCCGGCCACCAGTGCCTCGTACGTCTCCTCCGCCCCGGCGATCTCCGCGCCGATGCGCGGCGGCCGGCCGGCTCGGGCGTCCAGGGCGAGCCAGTAGTCGCGCAGCGGGCCCGCGGTCTTCGGCAGGGCGAGGAAGGGCTCGTCGAGCAGGTCCGCGAAGTCGATCTCGGCACGGGTCGCGAGCGGGTGCGTGTCGGGAAGGGCGACCAGGCGGGGCTCCTCGGCCAGCACCGTCCACGCGTAGCGCTCCTCGTCGGGCAGCGGCAGCCACACGAAGGCGACGTCCGCGCTGCCGTCCGCGAGGCCCGCCGTCGGGTCCTCCCAGCTCACCTGGCGCAGCCGGGCGGTGGCCTCGGGGTGCGCGGCGGTGAAACGGGAGCGGATGGCCGGCAGCAGCCCGCCCCGGCCGGGACTGGTGCTCATGCCCACCACGAGCGTGCTGCGCTGCGCCGCCTTGGCCGCCTCCACCGCGGCCGCGCCCTCCTCCCACGCGGCCAGCACCCGCCGGGCATGCGGCAGCAGCGCCTCGCCCGCGGCCGTCAGCGCCACCCCGTGCTGATCGCGCCGCAGCAGCTCGGCCCCCAACTGGCGCTCCAGCGCCCGGATCTGCTTGCTGAGCGCGGGCTGCGACACGTACAGCCGCTCGGCGGCGCGTGTGAAGTGCAGCTCCTCGGCGACCGCGACGAAGTAGCGCAGATCCCGGGCATGGACGTCCATGGTCATAACCATTGGCTATCACCGTGGGTCTTGGACGGGCAACGGCATCCGGCAGCAGGCTGGTCGTGTCAGGAAAGAGACAGGACTTACGGGGAGTTGCCGTGAACAAGGTATGGCTGGTGACCGGTGCGAGCAGCGGCTTCGGGAGGGCGATCACGGAGGCGGCGGTCGCCGCTGGAGATGTGGTGGTCGGCGCGGCCCGGCGTCCCGAGGCGCTGGACGACCTGGTGGCCGCGCACCCCGACCAGGTGGAGGCGCTGCGCCTGGACGTCACCGACGCGGCCGCGATCGAGGAGGCCGTACGGGACGTGGTGGCCCGGCACGGACGCATCGACGTGCTGGTGAACAACGCGGGGCGCACCCACGTCGGCGCCGTCGAAGAGACCACGGACCAGGAGCTGCGGGACCTGTTCGACCTGCACGTCTTCGGTCCGGCGGCCCTGGTGCGGGCGGTGCTGCCGCACATGCGGGAGCGGCGCTCGGGCGCGATCGTGCAGATGAGCAGCATGGGCGGGCAGATGTCCTTCGCGGGCTTCGGCGCGTACAGCGGGACGAAGTTCGCGCTGGAGGGCATGTCCGAGGCGCTGGCGGACGAGGTGCGGGAGTTCGGGATCAAGGTGCTGATCGTGGAGCCGGGTGCCTTCCGGACGTCGCTGTTCGGCACCGGCCGGGCCGGGGTCAGCGCGGACAGCGGGGTGTACGCCAAGGTGAGCGAGACCCGCGGGTTCGTCGAGAGCGGCGATGGTACGCAGCCCGGTGACCCGACGAAGGCGGCGGCGGTCATCCGGGCGGCGCTGGACGCGGAGCGGACCCCGCTGCGGTTGCCGCTCGGCGACGACGCAGTGGATGCCGTCCTGGGCCACCTCGTACAGGTTCGTGCGGACGTCACCGCCTGGGAGAAGGCCTCGAGGGCGACCACCTTCGACGACTGACCGGTCAGCCGGCCACGCCGTCGACCGCGGTCCGCTGGAGCAGCCCCCAGGTGAACTCGGCGACGACCTCGTGCCGTACGCCGTCCCGGTCCGGGGCGGTGAAGGCCAGCCCCCAGCGGCTGGGGGCCGTGCCCTCCAGCGGGCGGGCCGGGGCGAAGGCGCGGGCGGCCTCGTCCACCGTGCAGGACCACGGGGTGAGGTCGTCCAGGGTTTCCAGCTTCGGCGCCGGGGCACCGGGCGCGCGCACCAGCCACTCGTTCCAGACCGCGCCGTCGGGGGAGACCAGCACCTCGAAGCGCAGACCGGGCCAGAGGGGCAGCGCCCACTGCCGGGCCTCGCAGTCGACGTCGCCGAGGCGGCGCCGGACGACGGCCTCGGGCTCGCCGAGGACCGAGCGGTAGCGGGCGGCCGCGGACCGCGACCTCGGCGACCGGACCATCGCCTGCCACCGCTTGTTGGTCTCCCGCATGTCCGCGATCGACGCGCCGAGCGTGCGCCGGGCGTCCTCGACCAGGTCCGGGTTGTGGTCCGCCATGCGGCGCAGCAGCACCAGCTGGAAGTCGAGTTGCATGGCACCCATGGTGCCCGGCTCCGGCGCCCGCATCCCGAGGACTCCCGCCCATTGCCCGCGCACCCCGCGATGACTAGCCTGTGTTCGTCATGCCGATCGTCTGTTGAAATCTCGAACACAGACGCTTAGACCCAAGGGAGGGGGCCGGACGTGGGACGCCTCGTGCCTGCCGTGACCCGGGCTCTCGACATTCTTGAGCTGTTCCTGGACGGGGACGGGACGCTCTCCGCCCCCGACATCGTGCGCAAGCTGCAGCTGCCGCGCACCACCGTGCACGAGCTGGTCACCACGCTCGCCGCACGCTCGTACATCGTGCAGGTGCCGGGTCAGCCCGGACGGTACCGGCTCGGCGTACGCCCGTACCAGCTCGGCAGCCGCTACGCCGAGCAGCTCGACCTCGCGGCCGAGGGCCAGCAGGTGGCCCGCTCGGTCGCCGAGACCTGCGACGAGACGGTCCATGTGGCCATACTCGAGGGCACCGACGTCATCTACATCGCCAAGGTCGACTCCACGCACGCCGTGCGCATGGTCTCGGCCGCCGGTCGCCGGCTGCCCGCCCACTGCACCTCCGTCGGCAAGATGCTGCTGGCCTCGCTGCCGGAGCAGGAGCTGGCGGCGCGGATCCCGGACGACGCCGGGCTGGCCGCGATGACGCCCAACAGCATCACCGATCCGGCCGCGCTGCGCGAGGCCCTGGCGGAGATCCGGCAGCGGGGCATTGCGGTGGAGAGCCGCGAGTCCAACCCGGACGTGTCGTGCGTGGCCGCCCCCGTGCGCGACCGCGCGAGCCACGTGGTCGCCGCCCTCTCCATCTCGGTCCCCATGATCCGCTGGAACGACGAGCGGCGGGCCGAGCTGGAGCAGCTGGTCGTGAAGGGCGCGGCGGAGCTGTCGGAGCGGCTCGGCCACCGGAGCGTGGCATGACGTCGTACGAGGTCGCCGTGCGGGCGGAGGCGGCGCTCGGCGAGGGCCCGACCTGGGACCCGGCAACGGGCCGCCTCATCTGGGTCGACGTCCTGGGCATGCGCGTCCACACCTACGAACCCTCCTCCGGCCGCCGCACGATCCGTACGACTCAGCAGCACGTCGGCGCGGCAAAGCCCCGCGCGGGCGGCGGCCTGGCCCTGAACCTGCGCGACGGTGTCGGGCTCCTCGACCCCGACGACACCTTCCGCTGGCTTCACCACGAGCCCGTCCCCGGCCGCCGCGCGAACGACGCGGCCGTCGCTCCCGACGGGTCCCTCTGGGCGGGCACGATGCGCTACGACGAGGCGACGGGGGGCGGCACGCTAACCCGCCTCACCGGCGACGGGGACATACGGCTCGCCCTCCCCGACGTCACCGTCAGCAACGGCATCGGCTGGAGCCCCGACGGCTGCCTCATGTACTACGCCGACACCCCCACCCGGCGCGTGGACGTCTTCGACCACGACACTGAAGGCATCCGCAACCGGCGCACGCTCGTCGAGATCGAGCAGGGCGCCGGCTTCCCCGACGGCCTGACGGTCGACGCGGAGGGCTGTGTGTGGGTGGCGCTGTGGGACGGGGGAGCGGTCCGCCGCTACACGCCGTCCGGCGGCTTGGACCGCGTGCTCACCTTGCCTGCTCCGCGCACGACAGCTTGCACGTTCGGCGGTCCGGACCTGACTGATCTGTACATCACTACGGCTCGCACGGGATTGTCGGCACCGCATCCGGTGTCGGGTTCGGTGCTGGTGGTGCCGGGGGCGGGGAAGGGGTTGCCGCAACCTGCGTTCGCGGGCTGACCGGAACCGGCTGCGTCTTCGGCTGCGGGCGCGTGGGGGCTGGTCGCGCAGTTCCCCGCGCCCCTAGGGAGTTGCAGCCCCGTCGGCCGCATACGCACCCTGCGTAGCTGCGGGCAGTCGTGCCGCTGGGGCGGCACGGGTGGGCGCAGCGGCACCCCGCCGGCGCCGGGCCGCGCGAACCCACCCCCGCCCAGCCCCAGCCGACCCACGCCTACGAAACCCCCGCAGCCTTCCGCTCCTCCACAGTCAGCGGCGGAGCCGTGAGCGGGGGCTTCAGCGGCCCCACCGCCGCAGCGATCAACATGCTCGGGGTCAGCAAGGATTCCGCGCCCCGCTGCAGAGCCGTCACGTCCGTCACCCGGCGGGCAATGCGGCCGTTGCCCGTCGCGGTGTGCAGGAGGCGCCCGACGTAGGCGGACAGGAGGCGGTCCCGGAGAGTGGGGCCCGTCTCGGTCGCGCCGGGGTAGAAGACATCCGCCCCGATGGCCAGGTCCCAGGCCGCCCGAACCGTGCGCCCCACCGCCTTCTGGATGTGACAGGAGAGGCCGGGGGTGTCCAGGGAAGGCAGGCCCTGACGGCGGATCACCTCCCGCATCGCGAGGGCCGACTGGGCCGACACCGCCATCCCGTGGCCGTACAAGGGATTCAGCGCACACACCGCATCCCCGAGCACCACGAAGTTCTCGGGCCACAGCGGCATCCGCTCGAAGAAGTGGCGCCGGTTCGCGGTGGTCCGGGTCAGCGCCACCTCGGTCAGCGGCTCCGCGTTCGCCAGCAGCTCGCCGATGATCGGATGGCGAAGCTCCTCGCGGGCGTACCGGGCGAAGTCGTCGGCGGTCGTGGGCATGTCGTCGCCCCTGCCGCCGAACAGCGTGACGATCCACTTGCCGTCCTCGACCGGCATCAGCGCGCCCCCGCGCCCGGTCCCCGCGCCCCGTGGATCGGGTTCGATGTTGACGATCGGGAAACCGTCCCGTGCCGCCTGCTCGGGCGCCCGGAACAGCCGGCTGGCGTACACCAGCCCGGAGTCGACCTCCCGCCGCTCCGGCCCGGGCAGCCCCAGCTCGGCCAGCCAGTGGGAGGCCCGGGAGCCACGGCCGGTGGCGTCCACGACGAGGTCGGCCGACAGGGTGCGCTCGGCGTTGTCGTGGTCCCGGATCCGTACCCCGGTCACCGCCGCGTCCGTGCCCGTCAGGGCGACCGCCTCGGCCCGCTCCACCAGCTCGATGTCCCCGTCGGCCAGCACGAGTTGCCGTACCACCCAGTCCAGCAGGTCCCGGCTGGCCGGCAGCATGAACGCCGATTCGGCCCACCGCCGGTACCAGCCGTGCGGCGACAGCGCCACCATGCCGGTGGTCATCGGCACCCGGCTCACCCCGGCTGCCCGCAGTCGCCCGATCGCCCCGGGCAGCAGCTGCTCCAGCGCCCGGGCCCCGCCCGACCACAGCTGGTGCACGTGCCGGGCCTGCGGCAGCCCCTTGCGCGGCTCGGGCCCCGCGGGCAGTGCGTCCCGCTCGACCACGGTCACCCGGGCGCCGGTCGAGGCCAGGGCGCGGGCCGCGAGCAGGCCGGCGAGAGAGCCGCCGAGCACGACGGCGACGGGCTTGCGTTCAGTCATGTACGGCAACGCTCTCTGCTGGGACGGCCGCACGCGCGCGGACCGCCTCGATGTCGTCGGGACGGCGCAGGGCCCGGGAGACGGCCGCGATCTCCTGGAGCAGGCTGGTGGTGTCGGGCCCGGCGGCCGACTCGGCCGACTCGGGCGGCTCGGGGTCACGGGCCTTCGCCTCGATCGCGTCGAGGATGCTCACCGCGGCCGCCAGCGCCCGGGCCCGGGCCGGCGGATGCCCGAGGTCGAGCGCGGCGTCGTACGACCGTCTGTTCAGGCCGGTGTCGATGTGCCGGGCCAGCGGCAGCAGCACGTCCCGGATGAAGGTCTCGCGCCGGGTCAGCCGCAGCTCGGGCGTGGCCCGCAGCACGAACGGCACGCCCTCCCCGCTCGTGGACCGCATCAGCTGGTACAGCGGCCGCAGTTCGCGGTGGGCGAGCCGGACCCGCCAGCGGTCGTGCAGGTACTGGCCGGCGTGCGGCAGGATGAAGCCGACGGCGATCATGATGGCGGACAGGGCGGCGACCGGCGGGGCGAGGTTGGTGCTCAGCCAGTCCAGGTCCTGCCCGCACCAGCGCGCGACGACGGCGATCAGCTTGCTCGCGTCGAAGATCAGGTTCAGTACGTAGCCGGCCCCCAGCAGCTTCAGTCCCCAGCGCAGCCACGCGTCCAGGCCCTCGGTGCGCACCCAGTTCCAGATCAGCTTGGAGGTGATCAGACAGGCCACGGCGTGCGCGACGAGGTAGAGCAGGATCTCCTCGCGCATGAACGGGGTGGTGGCGTAGTACGTGTCGAGGTCCCGCAGCCGCTCCACGGGCGCGTCGGCGAGCAGGAACAGCACCCACAGCGCGACGACCACCCCGGAGTAGACCGAGACGACCCAGCGCATCGCGCGCCGGGTGGCGGCCGAGCGGTCGGACAGGCCGTTGCGCCAGGTGATGATCAGCAGCAGACAGGATCCGCAGAACGCGGTGATCAGCGAATAGCACCAGGGCGCCGAGATGTTGGGGACGCCGGTGAACCGGTTGACGGCGGCGATCGTGGACGGGGTGCAGAACACGAACACCCCGCAGGCGAGCAGCAGCAGTCCGCCGACCGCGCGCAGCAGCGGGTCCCGCCACAGCCGGATGATCGTGGGCAGCTTGATCACCAGGGCCGCGGTGAGCACCGCGGTGGGGATCCAGAAGGAGATGTAGAACTCGCTGAGGAAGTCCGAGGGGTCGAGTGCCAGCAGGGTCACCGCGCGGCTCCGCCTTTTTTGGTCGCTCGGTTCGTCTCCGGGGTGCGCCCCTTCGGCTCACTCGCTCGGTCGCGTCCGCGGTAGCCGAGGGAGCGCTGGACCGGGTCGAGGGGCGTGCCCGGGCCGGGACCGGTGAGGTAGGGCCGGAACAGCGTGGCCAGGCGGTGGCCGAAGTCGTCGGCCTCGGCCTCGTCCACCTCGCGGGAGCCGTTGCGGGCGGCCACCGTCAGGGCCATGTCGCGCCAGCGGGGCTCGCCCGCGAGTGCGCGGGCCGCGGCGGCCCCAGGCAGGCGGTGGTGCCGGTGCCCGGTGTGCAGATGCCACAACTCGTGTCCGAGGATGACCAGTTGCTGCACGGCCTCGGCCCGCTCCTCCACGATGACCAGGTCGAAGTCCTGGAACTCCACCCACAGGCCGGTGACCTCGATCTCGTCCGGGAAGCGCTCGAAGCGCAGCTCCACCGGCCGCCCGGCCCGTCGTGCGGTCATCTCCTCGCACAGCGCGTGGCACAACTCGCGGACACCGTCGGGTGGTTGTGGTCGCGCGCGGAGGGCGGTGGCGAGGTCGGCGGCCAGGGCGCGCATCGCCGGGCCCGGGCGGGAGCCGTACAGCCATGCGGCCAGCCGCGCCGCCCGCTGCCGCGCACCCGCGATGGTCATCGGTCCCCCTTCTCACCGCCGGTGTGCGGTTCGTCCGAGCGTACGCGCCTGGATGTGTCCGCGTCAGGTGATCGGACGACCGTCGTTCAACGCGGAACGACTGCTTCCCCTCCCGTGACGAGCGAAAGCCCGCCTCCAACCCATTGACGCGCAAGCGCTTCGATTCTACGGTCCCGTTCGAAGTTACGGGCAATATTCGATATCCCGAACGGTGGCGCAACACGAAAGGCACCCATGAGCAAGAGCACCGCCCGCTTCACGCTGGACCCCGCCTTCACGATCGGCGAAGTAAGTCCCCGCCTCTTCGGCTCCTTCGTGGAACACCTCGGCCGCTGTGTCTACACCGGCATCTTCGAGCCCGACCACCCCACGGCCGACGCCGAAGGCCTCCGTACCGATGTCCTCGACCTGGTCCGCGAACTCGGAGTCACCACGATCCGCTACCCCGGCGGCAACTTCGTCTCCGGCTACAAGTGGGAGGACTCCGTCGGCCCCGTGGAGGACCGCCCCCGCCGCCTCGACCTCGCCTGGCACTCCACCGAGACCAACCGCTTCGGCCTCTCCGAATACATCGCGTTCCTGAGGAAGCTCGGCCCCCAGGCCGAACCCATGATGGCCGTCAACCTCGGCACCCGATCAGTCGCCGAGGCTCTCGAACTCCAGGAGTACGCCAACCACCCCGAAGGCACCGCCCTGTCGGACCTCCGTGTCTCCCACGGCGACAAGGACCCCTTCGGCATCAAACTCTGGTGCCTCGGCAACGAGATGGACGGTCCCTGGCAGACCGGCCACAAGACGGCCGAGGAGTACGGCCGGATCGCCGCCGAGACGGCCCGGGCCATGCGCCAGATCGACCCCGCCGTGGAACTGGTGGCGTGCGGCTCCTCCAGCCAGTCCATGCCCACCTTCGCCGCCTGGGAGGCGACCGTCCTCCAGGAGACGTACGAGCTGGTCGATCACATCTCCCTGCACGCCTACTACGAGCCGGTCGACGGCGACCTGGACTCCTTCCTCGCCTCCGCCGTCGACATGGAGTCCTTCATCGAGAACGTGGTGGCCACGGCCGACCACGTGGGCGCCCGCCTCAAGTCCAAGAAGAGGATCAACCTCTCCTTCGACGAGTGGAACGTCTGGTACCTCTCGCGCTGGGAGGAGTACGCGAGGACCCTCGACCGGACCGGCTGGCCGGAGGCCCCCCGCCTCCTGGAGGACAACTACAGCGTCACCGACGCCGTCGTCTTCGGCTCGCTCCTCATCGCCCTGCTCCGGCACGCCGACCGTGTCACCGTCGCCTGTCTCGCCCAGCTGGTCAACGTGATCGCGCCGATCATGACCGAGCCGGGCGGCCCGGCCTGGCGGCAGACGACGTTCTTCCCGTTCGCGCAGGCCTCGAAGTACGGCCGGGGCGAGGTGCTGGACGTGCGGGTGGACTCGCCGACGTACGAGACGAAGAAGTACGGCGAGACGGACCTGCTGCACGCCACCGCCGTGCGCGCGGCCGACGGCACGGTCACGGTGTTCGCCGTGAACCGCAGCCGTACGGACGCCCTGCCCCTCGAAGTCGCCCTGAACGGACTGGAGTTGACGCACGTCACCGAGCACAGCGCGCTCGCGGACGCCGACCCCGACGCCCGCAACACCCTGGACCACCCCGAGCGGGTCGCCCCGCACCCGGTCGAGGGCACCGCCCTGCGCGACGGCACCCTCACCGCCGTGCTGGAGCCCCTGTCCTGGAACGTGATCAGGCTCGCCTGAGCGGTCTCAGCGGCCGGGGGAGAGCACCGGAGTCACCGGTGTCCCCCCGGTCGCCCGGCCCAGCAGGGTCAGCTGGACGTTCCCCGGGCCGGACTCCGTGGTGAACTCCGAAAGGACCGCCAGCGCCAGGGTGTTGGAGCCCCGGGTGCGCAGGATGCCGTTCGGCAGGACGAAGGTGTGCTGCGGGCCGACGTTGTTGATGTACTGGCCCATGTTCCAGCCGTTGAGGAAGATCTGCGCCCGGTAGGCCCGGTACGGGTCGTCCTCCAGGGTCAGGCCGATCGAGGCGTCGATGTCGGCCGGGACCGACAGCCGGAAGCTGGTCCGGTACCAGGTCACGCCCTGCCGCCGCTCGGCCCGCGGGAAGCTGACCGTCTTCCAGTCGCTGTCGCTGTCGCGGAAGCCGGGCAGGTGCCAGCCCTCGCGCTCGCCGTACAGGCCGCCGTTGTTCTGCGGCCCGCGCACCGGGTCCGGTGCTGCCTCGCCCTGGATCCGCCAGGTCACCTTCGGCGCGGCCCCCTTGAAGAGGGCGGCGGTGAGGCCGCGGGCCACCTTGTGGGTGTCCAGCGCCTTGCCGTCCTGGTCGTGCTGCATGCGCCGGACCAGGACCGACAGCACGTGCCGGCCGGGCGAGCGCAGCCGTTCGTCCACCGGGAAGACCGCAGTGGCGTCCCAACTGCCCTTCCTGACCGTGGTGTTCTTGTCCGGCACGGGCATCCGGTGGGTGCCCAGCGGCTCCCCGTCCAGCCATGCCATCAGCAGGCCCTGCGTGCCCGTGGTGTAGGCGAGCGAGACCTCCTCGATGCCGGCGGAGTCGCTGAACGTGCCCCGGTACCAGACGTCCCCGTAGTGGAAGCCGTAGTCGTCCGCGAACAGCACCGGCCGGTCCTCGGGGACCGGGGTGACGCTGTACGACGACGTCCGGTCCGCCTTCTTCCAGGACGAGTCGTCGAAGTTGGGCCCGGCCTCCGGGTTCTCGGTCCGCATCCGCCAGCGGTCCAGCCGGGGCAGCACGACCTCCGGCACGGAGGGCAGCATCCCGGTCGTCATCACGCTCTGGGACATGGTGATCCGGGCCGGCACCTTGCGCCCGTTCCACACCAGGCTTGTGATCCCGCGCGGCCCCCACACCTCCACGCTGGTCTCCTCGGTGACGTCACCCGTCAGGTGGACCTCGGAGCCGCGCACCTCGGCGTGGCGCAGCAGCGAGGGGCCGTACACCAGCAGGGTGCCGGACGGGGTGTCGTACGGGAAGATCCGCACGGCGGTGGCGTCGTCGGCGAAGAGCAGCAGCAGCGGGATGTCGCTCTCGCCCTTGGCGACCAGCACCCGGGTGAGACCGCCCTGCCCGAGGATCGCGTTGACGTGCAGTTCGTTGCTGTCGTACGCCCAGGCGCCCTCCGGGTCGAGCCGGGTGACGTAGGGCTCCTCCGGGCACTTCAGGACCAGTTCCGCCATGTCGTCGCGGCGGCCCGCGAACACGGCGATGTCCTGCCGCCCGGCCGTCACGCACAGCATGGGCTGGGTGGTGGAGTACTTCAGCGTCCGGTGGCCCAGGCGGAGTCCGGTGGTCAGCATGCGGGCGTCGCGCGCGGGCACGGTGATCTTCAGGTCCCCCGCGTCCGTGGGCAGGTCGGTGGTGACCGGCTCGGTCCCGTCGTTGCGGGCCACGTACACCTGGGTGCCGGTGTCCGGGTTGGAGAGGTGGTAGACCTTCAGCCCTTCCGCCTTGACCTCCGCGGCCCGGTCCAGCCGGGCGAAGTCGGGCACGCGCTGGAGCAGATGCCCGAGCTGGTGCATCGGGGCGATCTTGTCGGTGACGTTGCGCGCCTCGTCGATGGCGGCTCCGTAGTCGTACGACGTGTAGACGACCGGTGCGGGCAGCCAGCCCCACGACGTCCCGCCGAACGTCATGTACACGTTGTGCAGGGTGATGCCGTTGGCGAGGTTGGTGAGGTAGAAGCGGCGCTCGTAGGCCGCGTCCCGGGTGCGCCGCGACTCGGCGTACCCCTTGCCGTCGAACCAGGACCCGCCCCACGGGTCGAACCAGCCGCCCCCGAACTCGGGCATGAACCCGGGCGTGCGCGGCGAGGCGGTGGACCCGCCGGTCGGCCCGCCGGGCCCGAAGGTGCCCCAGTCGGGCGGCGTCTGGGACGGCGACGGATATCCGTCGAACCCGTACAGCCAGCCGCCCTTCTCCCCGCCGGTGTCGAACGCGCCCGGGACCCAGTGGCCGTTCCTGCCCTTGTCGTTGTGGAAGAGCGGGACGTCGATCCCGTCCTCCCTTACCTTCTTGTAGAGGTGGGACATGTAGTCCCGGCCGGTCGCCTCGTCGACGTGGGAGTCGTACTCGTTCTCGATCTGGTAGAGCAGGATCGTGCCCTTGCCCTGGGTGAACAGGTGCCGGCGGGCGATCCGGTTCACCTGGGTCAGCCATTCGTCGACGTGCGACAGATAGGTCGGGTCGGCGGTGCGGGCCGTCCCCTTGGTCGCCGTCAGCCAGCCCGGGAAGCCGCCGCCGTCGACCTCGGCGTTGATGTAGGGGCCGGGCCGCAGGATGACGTACAGGCCGGTCTCGGCGGCCATCCGCAGGAAGAGGTCGAGATCCCGGACCCCGGAGAAGTCGTACCGGCCGGGCGCGGGGGAGTGGTAGTTCCACGACACGTAGATGCTCACGGCGTTGTACCCGTGCGCCCGCATCTTCTGCAGCACGTCCCGCCACAGGGACGGGCTCGGCAGCCGGAAGGGATGCATCTCGCCGGACCACACGACCAGCCGCCGGCCGTCGACCAGCAGCGAGTAGTGGTCGTACCCGATCGTGTGGTGCTGCCCGTCGGCGCGCGGCGGGGCGGGTGCCGGACCGGTCGGCACACTGCGCGCCGCGTACGCCGAAGGCGCCCCGGGGCCGCCGCTGCCGCCCAGGGCGAAACCGAGCGCGGCCGAGCCGGCGAGGGCACTGAAGGTACGTCTGCTGAGCGCCAAGGTGGATCCTCCCGGGCGATCTTACGGGGGCGCGGTCCGGCCATTCTCCATGGAGATACGCCCCACAATGGACCCATGAGGATCTCGGCACGGGCGGATTACGCGGTACGGGCGGTCCTGGAGCTGGCCGTACGGGAGGGTGACACCCCGATGAAGGCCGAGGAAATCGCCGCTGTACAGGACATTCCGCACAAGTTCCTGGAGGGCATCCTGGGCGATCTGAGGCGCGCCGGAATCGTCGAGAGCCGGCGCGGGGGAGGCGGCGGTTACCGGCCGGCCCGGGCCGCGGCCGCGATCACTGTGGCGGACGTCATCCGGGCGGTGGACGGCCCGATCGTGTCGGTACGCGGAGAACGCCCGACGGACCTGTCCTACACGGGCACGGCCCAGCCGCTGCTGCCGCTCTGGATCGCTCTGCGTGCCAACGTCCGCCGCATCCTGGAGGGCGTCACGATCGCCGACCTCGCGGCGGACGCGCTGCCGGAGCCGGTACGGGCCCTGGCGGCGGAGCCGGCGGCGTGGGAGAACCCGTAGCCCGCCGGGCGGCCTGTGAACGGTCCGAAGTGAATGGCCGGAGTTCGCCCTGCCGGGGTGGAGCGGGGCTTCCTACGATTCCCTCGCCTCCCCCTCCTTCACAGGTTCCACACAGCTTCTGCAAGGTTGAACGGACGGGTCGGAGGCCGAAACCCCCCACTCGACATCTGGAGAAAGCATGGCTGGTGGACTCCTCCTGAGCGGTGCCTTAGCCGCTCTCCTCACCACCGCGATACCCGGCTCGACCTCCTCCCCCGTCTTCGACGACCCGCCGCCGGACAAGATCGTCATCGACGTGGCCACGGTGAACGGCTCCGGCTGTCCCGCGGGCACGGCCGCCGTGGCCGTCTCCCCGGACAACACCGCCTTCACGGTGACCTACAGCGACTACCTCGCCCAGGCCGGCGGCAACTCCGACCCCACGGCCTTCCGCAAGAACTGTCAGCTCAACCTCGTCGTGCACGTCCCGCAGGGCTTCACCTACGCGATCGCGAGCGCGGACTACCGCGGCTTCCTCTCGCTCCAGCAGGGCGCGACCGGCACGCAGAAGGCCTCGTACTACTTCCAGGGCTCGCCGAACACCGCGGCCAAGACCCACCCGTTCGGCGGCCCCTACAACGACGACTGGCAGGCTACCGACAGCACCGACTGGGCCCAGCTGGTCTGGGCTCCCTGTGGGGTGCTGCGCAACTTCAACATCAACACCGAGCTGCGGGTGTCGGCGGGCACCCAGGCTCCCGGCAAGGTGAGCTTCATGACGATGGACTCGACCGACGGGGACATCAGCACGGTGTACCACATGGCGTGGAAGACGTGCCCGCACAAGTGACGCAAGCCGAGACGTAACCGACTACTGCCGAGGCGCGTCGAACTCCTGGGAGACCACCTCGACGCGCCCGGTGGCAGGATCGGAACGTACGGTGTCCAGGCCCATGCGCTCCAACTCGGCGAGCGTCGCCGCGTGCGTGGTGGTGTTCAGGGCGAGCATGGCCACCTGGGGGCTTCCCTCCCCGAGCACCACCTCCCCGCCGAGCAGCGTCTCGGTCAGCCGGTGCGCGGAGGCCGACGGCAGCGGCTCGTCGACGGCCATGTGCAGCATCAGGTGCTCGAACCCGGTGTCCATGCGGCGCGCGTGCGACACCCAGACCGTACGGACGGCCGGGAAGTCCCGGATCCGCCGGGCGAGGGCATCCCGCAGCGCCACGGCTACGGGGTGTGTCGACCAGGTGAGCTTCAGCTGCTGCCCTCCGGCCTGCTGACCTCGCTCGCGCAGCGTCTGGGACAGCAACGGCAGCGGTACGCGCGCCCAGTTCGTGGCCGAGTGGAGCGCGAGGACACCGACGCCGGTCTGCTGGGAGATGTCCAGCAGCCGCAGGGCGTCGCAGTGGACGGCCCCGGCTGCCTGCGGCAACCGCTCGGCGCAGCACGCTTCGCTGACGTAGCCGGGGAGGAGGGGGCTGCCGTCCTCGCTGTTGCGCAGGAACATCACCGACCCGTTCGCCTGCACGGGCACGAAGACGCCGTGATCGGCGAGGGCGGCGAGCAGTTGCTGCGACTCCGACGCTGCGGCGCCACGGTCGAGGATGTCGGCGAGGGCCCCGTTGATGGTCATTCGGGCAGCATAGGTCAACTGTGTGGAGTTTCCTGGAGGTTGCTGTCGGAGGGAGGAGGGGAGGGGAGTGGGCGGCTTGGTACCGCCTCTACGTAAGTCGATTACTGTGCGTGTTGACGCTCGCATGGGTCGTCAGTGGTTCGACGTTGACCTATGGGTGATCTGAGCAGCCGCTCTTTGCGGTTGGGGCGCATGGGGGCGCGAGTTGTGAGCGGGACTCTCCTCGCGCGCCGCCTGTTTTGCTTACTCAACGTGATCGTGACTCTGATAGTCCTGTGTACGCAGCGTGACGACGCCTCGTCGTCGCGTTCTCATGTGTCACGGGATCCGAGGGAGAGTCATGCCACTCGAGACGGCGACAGCACCGGCCGCGGGCGCGGAGTCGGCCCAGCAGCGGGAGCAGCAGAGCCTCAGCACCGCGGCGGCGCGCAATCTCGCCACCACCACCAAGTCCGAACCCCAGATGCAGGGCATCAGCTCCCGCTGGGCGACCCGCATGCTGCCCTGGGTGAACGTGCCCGGTGCGACGTACCGGGTCAACCGCCGCCTGTCGTTCACCGTCGGGGACGGCCGGGTGTCCTTCGTGAAGACCGGCTCGAAGGTCCAGGTGGTCCCCGCCGAACTGGGCGAACTGCCGCTGCTGCGCGGCTTCTCGGACACCGACGCGCTCGGCGCGCTGGCCGACAAGTTCGTGCAGAAGGACTTCACGCCGGGCCAGGTCATCGTCCAGGCGGGCCGCAAGGCCGATCACGTGTACCTGATCGCGCACGGCAAGGTCGAGAAGATCGGCGAGGGGCCGTACGGGGACGAGGTCGTGCTCGGGCTGATGGCCGACGGGGACACCTTCGGCGGTCAGGTGCTGGCCGGGCAGGCCAGGAAGTGGGAGTTCACGGCCCGCGCGACGACCGCCACCACGGTGCTCGCGCTGCCGATGACGGCGTACAAGGCGGTCGCCGACCGGCACGAGGCGCTGCGCAGGCATGTGCAGCAGATCAGTTCCGACGGGCACCGCAAGGTGAACCGGTCGGGCGAGGCGGCGATCGAACTCAGCTCGGGACACGCGGGCGAGGCGACCCTGCCGCATGCCTTCGCCGACTACGAACTCTCCCCGCGCGAATACGAGTTGAGCGTGGCGCAGACCGTGCTGCGGGTGCACAGCCGGGTCGCCGACCTCTACAACGAGCCGATGAACCAGACGCAGCAGCAGTTGCGGCTGACCATCGAGGCGCTGCGGGAGCGGCAGGAGCACGAGCTGATCAACAACGCGGAGTTCGGCCTGCTCCACAACGCCGACTTCGACCAGCGGATCTCCACCTACTCGGGCCCGCCGACCCCGGACGACATGGACGAGCTGCTGAGCATGCGGCGCAAGACCCGCTGCTTCCTCGCCCACCCCAAGGCGATCGCCGCGTTCGGCCGCCAGTGCAACAAGCGGGGCCTCTACTTCGGCGGCATCGAGCTGCACGGCAACCATCTGCCCGCCTGGCGCGGGGTGCCGCTGCTGCCGTGCAGCAAGATCCCGATCAGCGAACAGGGCACGTCGTCGATCATCGCCATGCGCACCGGCGAGGACGACCAGGGCGTCATCGGCCTGTACCAGACCGGGATCCCTGACGAGGTCGAGCCGGGCCTGAACGTGCGGTTCATGGGCATCGACGAGAAGGCGATCATCTCCTACCTGGTCAGCACCTACTACTCGGCCGCCGTCCTGGTGCCCGACGCCCTCGGTGTCCTGGAGAACGTCGAGATCGCCCGTACGAACGGGAGCTGACGACGGTGTCGTTGATCTCCCGGGTCACGGCACCCGCCGCGACCCATGACGTGGCGGGGCTGGTCCGGGCCCTGCTGGCGGCGGTCCCGCCGACCCGGGCCAACCGGCCGCCGGGCGGGGCGGCCCCGCGGGGGTCGGTTCCGCGGGGGTCGGCGCAGCCTGGACCGCGCCTGCCGGAGGGGCGGCGCCTGCTGGAGGGGCGGCGCCTGCTGGAGGGGCCGCGCCTGCCCTCCGGCCCGACCGGGTCGGGCACGTCCGCGGCGCGGATCTCCGCCGGCGTCACGGCTGCACCGCACCCCTCCGGGACCGGCCCCGCCACGGCCGACGGCACCGTTGCATCTTCCCTCCCGCGGCCGACCTCGGCTGCACCTTCTCTCCCGCTGCCGACTCCGGCGGCATCTTCCCTACCGCTGCCCACTCCGGCTGCACCTTCCGTACCCCCGCCGGCTGCGGCCACCCCGCCCACGCCGGCGCCCAGGTCAACGCTCACGGCCTTACTACCCAACGGCCCCACCGGACTCGGAACATCCGGCGCGGCCGTCCGGATGACCACCACCCCCGAGCCCCGCCGGGAGGCGGCGCCTGCGGCCGATCCCGCGCCGGGGCTGTACTGCCCGCCCGCCATGCGCGACGATCCCGCCCTGGGGGAGACCGTCACCGAGCGGCTGGTCGAGCGGGCCGAGGAGATCGGGATCTACCCAGGCCAGCTCGACAAGATCCGCACCGCCGACTTCGGCCGGCTGATCATGCTGGCGCATCCCGAGTCGGACGACCCCGACCGGCTGCTCGCGGCCGCCAAGTGCGCGCTGTCGGAGTGGGCCGTGGACGACCACTACGTGGACGGCGAGGCGGAGGAGGCCCGGCACGAGCAGCTCGGGCAACGGCTCGCCATCGCCCACTCGGTGATCGACCAGGCACACCTGCCGCTCGGCTACGCCCCGCAGCTCGAAGAGGCCGTACGGGCGGACCCGGTCATGCGCGCCCTGCGCGACAGCCTGCGCAACCTCCACACGTACGCGACGACCTCCCAGGTGCGCCGGCTCCGCCACGAGCTGGGCATCATGTTCATCGCCTACAACCAGGAGGGGTACTGGCACACCGCGGGGCACACCCCGCCGGTGTGGGAGTTCCTGATGCACCGGCACGAGAACAGCTTCGTTCCGTGCATGGTGCTCGTCGACGCGGTCGCCGGATACGAGATCCCCTACGGCGAGTTCGCCGACCCCCGGGTCCGGCGCGCGTTCACCATGGCGGGTACTGCCAGCGTGATCGTCAACGACCTCTACTCCATGGGCAAGGAGGACCCGACGGACTTCAGCCTGCCCCGGCTGATCGTCGCCGAGGACGGCTGCTCGCCACAGGAGGCGGTCGAGCGCACCGTCGGGATCCACAACGAGCTGATGCACACCTTCGAGGCGGAAGCGGCCGCGCTCTGCGCGACCGGCTCCCCGGAGCTGCGCCGCTTCATGGCGAGCACCTGGGCCTGGCTCGGCGGCAACCGCGAGTGGCACGCGGGCAGCGCCCGCTACCACGCCGACGCGCAGGCTGCCTGACCCCACCCCACCCCGCCCCGTCTCACTGCATTCCCCCCACCTCAGTAAGGAACGCCTGCCATGTCCAAGATGTCCACCCAGATGGAAGGCATCGCCATGCGCGACGTCCTGCGCACCGAGTACCAGAAGTCGGTCGCGGAGTACTGGAACAAGGAGAAGGACCCGGTCAACATCAAGCTCGGCGAGGTGGACGGCCTCTACCACCACCACTACGGCCTCGGCGACTGGGACCCCTCGGTGCTGGCCGGCGCGCCGGAGAACCGCGACCAGCGCATGATCGAGGAAATGCACCGCCTGGAGACCGCCCAGGCCGAGGTGCTCCTCGACCACCTGGGGGACATCACCCCGGACGACCACCTCCTCGACGCCGGTTCCGGACGCGGCGGCACCAGCTTCATGGCCAACGCCCGCTTCGGCTGCCACGTCGACGGCGTGAGCATCTCCGAGCAGCAGGTCGACTTCGCCAACGACCAGGCGAGGCACCGCGGGGTCACCGACCGGGTCCGCTTCCACTTCCGGAACATGCTCGACACCCGCCTGGACACCGGCTCGCGCCGCGCGATCTGGACCAATGAGACGACGATGTACGTCGACCTCTTCGAACTCTTCGCGGAGTTCTCGCGCCTGCTGGAGTACGGCGGCCGCTACGTCTGCATCACCGGCTGCTCCAACGACGTCACCGGCATGCGCTCCAAGGCCGTCAGCCGGATCGACGAGCACTACACCTGCAACATCCACCCGCGCAGCGAGTACTTCAAGGCGCTCGCCGCCAACAACCTGGTGCCGATCCAGGTCGTCGACCTGACCCCCGACACCATCCCCTACTGGGAACTGCGCGCCAAGTCGTCCGTGGCCACGGGCATCGAGGACCCGTTCCTGACCGCCTACAAGGAGGGCAGCTTCCACTACCTCCTCATCGCGGCCGACCGCATCTGACCCACGCGCCCCTTGGAGCCGAGCCAGGCTCCAAAAGGCGGTCGTGTCAGAGGGCCTTCGGTCAGCCGGACACGCCCAGGGTGAGGGTGCCGGTGTACCGACACCCGAGCGAACGGTCTCGTGTGGCACTGCTCCGTACAGGCCACGAATCTCGCGTCGTCGGGATTGGCTGACATCCCCGCCTCGGGAGGGGCCTACAACCCCGGGACACCCACCACCAACAACGGGACGGTGACTCCCCACACCTCAAGCAACCTCGGCGCATCCACGGAGATCGCGACCCACTCGTCGGGCACCGGGAACAGCACCACCACATGGAACCCGACCATCACCTGGACCGTGCCCCTCACCGCCGAAGCAGGCAGCTACACGGGGACGGTGACGCACTCTGTCAGTCCCACGTAGACGGCCCGCTCCGCTGCTCCTGATCCTGCTGCTGGCCGCGCTTCTCCCGTGCGCGGCCAGCAGCCATGCCCAGGCCCAGGCGATGAGCGGCGGACACGGACAGGACAAGCAACCCACGCAGCCACAGGGGTCGTTCGGCCTCCGGCTGCTGGAGGCGCCCGTCATCCGCCGTGACGATCCCCGCGCATACACCTCCATCGTCGACCACCTCAACCCGGGCGCCGTCATCCGCCGACGGGTAGAGGTCAGCAACATGTCCCCGAACCCGCTGCGCATCGAGCTCTACGCCGCCGCAGCCTCCATCGAGAAACGGACGTTCACCTTCGCCCCCCGTCGCACTCCGAACGAGCTGACGGAATGGACATCGCTCGACCACTCCGCCCTCACCCTCAATGCAAACAGCAAGGAGACCGCTCGGATCACCATCCGGGTGCCGCCGAAAGCCTCGCGAGGCGAGCGGTACGGTGTCGTCTGGGCCCAGGTCGCCAGTTCCGGCCAAGGCAACATCCAAGTGGTCAACCGGGTCGGGATCCGCATGTACCTGGACATCGGCCCGGGCGGTGAACCACCCTCCGACTTCCGGATCGACAAGCTCACTCCCGGACGCTCCCGCGACGGCCGACCCGAACTCGCCGCCCAAGTCCGCAACACCGGGGAACGCGCCTTGGAAATCTCCGGCCGTCTTTCCCTGTCCGAAGGACCGGCGGGTCTGCGTGCGGGGCCGTATCGCGTGCCGACGGGTACCACTCTGGCCCTCGGCGACACCGGGTCGGTGAAGATCGTCCTGGATGACCGACTGCCCGACGGCCCCTGGACAGCGCGACTGACGCTGACCAGCGGCAGGGTCCAGAAGACCGCCACCGCCACCGTCACCTTCCCGGCGGCCGGCATGTGGGGAACGGCTGTCATGCCAGCAGACATCTCGCAATGGCCGCCGACGCTGTCCTGGGGACTCGCCGCCGTGGCCGCGATCCTGGCCGTCCTTGGCATCCGGACTCTGAAGCAACGACACGCACAGCGCCGGGACCCACCGGCCGACCGCACAGACGGCTAGGGCGCGTATCGAGTCGTGGTCAATGGGCGAATTCGGGTGAGGTCTTTGACCGAGATCATTCGGGCGCCGCTGACGCCACGCCCGACTGCGGCGCCGGAACCACCGCCTACGAGCCCATCCCGCTCCTCTCGGGCACCAAGGCCCTGCCCCTGCCCTGAGAACCGCCGGCCCGCCAGTCCGCTAGCCCGCCTGTCCCATATCCGCCGCGTTCGGCCAGCTCTGTGCGTTGGGCCAGCCGGTCGCCGGGGCCGGGGTCAGGTCGGCCGCCGGGGTGCCCGGGGCCGTCATGCCACGTACCTGGGCCGCCGTGAGGCCCCCGCGGGCCGGGACACCCGGCGGGGTGGGGCCGAGCGCGGCGGCCGGGACGGGGGCAGGAGCCATGGGGACAGGGGCGGGGGCGGGAGCCGCGGGGACAGGGACAGGGGCGGGTGCGGGTACCGGTGTCGGGTACGGCGCCGGTGCAGGAACCGGAGTCGGGACAGGTGCCGGCACCGGAACGGGCGCCGGAACCGGCACCGGTGCAGGTGCCGGGGCCATCGGCTGCTGTGCCGGGACCGGTACCGGCTGAGCCGGCGTCGGCTGCTGTACTGGCATCGCTTGAGCTGCCGCCGGCATCGGCATCCCGCCGCCGGTCGGCGCTGCGGCGGCGGGGAGCGGCATGCCGGTGCCGGCGGCCGGGACGGCGCCGGTGCCGACGGCCTGCGCGGCAAGCCCCGGCACTCCGGCGCCGTTGGTCGCGCTCACCAGCCGATCCACGGCCGCCGTACCCGAGCTGTAGCTGGTCCCTGTGCCCAGCTCGGGTACGGCGGCTCCCCTCCTGGTCCCGTAGAGCACCTGCTCCAGGCCGGACACCAGGCGACGCACGTCGACCTGGGGGCGCACCACGAGTCTCAGGAAGCGGCTGGAGGAGCCGATCTTGTTGCCGCACTCGCGGACCAGGATCCGGTGCTCGGTGAGCATCCGGTCCCGGACCACCGTGCCCTCGGCTCCCACGGGAAGGCGCACGAAGAGGAAGTTGCCCTGGGAGGGGTAGACGGTCAGGCCGGGCAGGGCCGACAGGTGGCTGGCCATCTCCAGGCGGTCCCGGCGCACCTGCATCAGGCTCTGCGCGTACTCGGCACCGTGCTCCTTCAGCATGAACACCACGTGCTCGGCGAAGGAGTTGAGGTTCCACTTCGGGAGCATCGAGCGGACGCGGCCGGCCAGGGCCGGGTTCGCCACCAGGTAGCCGAAGCGGATGCCGTGCAGGCCGAAGTTCTTGCCGAGGCTGCGCAGCACGACCACGTTGGGCCGGAGCATGGCCTCCTGGACGACGCTCGGGTCGGCCTCCGCGTCGGCGAACTCCAGGAACGACTCGTCCACGACCACCAGGTCCAGGTCCGCCATCGCGTCCATGAACTGCACGACGGATTGCTTGCGCAGGTAGCCGCCGTCCGGGTTGTTCGGGTTGCAGATGACCGCGACCCGGGTGCCGCGGGCGCGGATGAACTCGGCGTACTGGGCGAGGTCCAGCGCGAAGCCGTTCGCCTCCTGGAGCGGGAACATGTCGACCCGCTTGCCGGTCTCCATCGGCTGGTCGGTCCAGCGGCCGAACGTGGGGACGGGGATGGCCAGGGACTCACGGACCAGGAGATGGTCGATCCAGGTGATCAGCTCCGTCGAGCCGTTGCCCATCGCCACGCACTGCGGCGGCAGCTGGAGCAGACTGCACAGCTCGGCCGTGATGGTGTCGGCGCTGCTCGGGTAGTACGTGATGATCTCGCGCAGCCGGACCGCCAGCTCCTCGAACATGGCGGGAGTGGGGAAGTACGGATTGCACGGGATACAGAAGTCCACCGGGCCCGACCCGTCGCTCTCCCGCGCCAGCGCCGCCATCGAAGGGCTGTGCGCTGCGGTGTTGCGGAACAACGAGGTGACGTTGTCAGGCAAGGGAACCTCCGTCCAAGGGTGGCCCGGGCGGGGGAGCCCGGGCCACCCTTGGATACGGAGGAGACAGCAGTGGCGTTCAACTCACCTGCTGTGTGAGCCGCTTCACGCCGAGAACGTGTGGACCGTCGTCGTCCGGTAGGTGTGGCCGGGCCGCAGCACGGTCGACGGGAAGTTCGCGTGGTTCGGCGAGTCCGGGAAGTGCTGGGTCTCCAGGCACAGGGCGTCGCCCTGGCGGTAGGTGCGGCCGCCGGTGCCGGTCAGGGTGCCGTCGAGGAAGTTGCCGGAGTAGAACTGCAGGCCCGGCTGGTCGGTGGCGATCTTCAGGGTGCGGCCGGAGCGCGGGTCGCGCAGCGTGGCGACGTGCTCGGGCCGCGTGGTGATGCCCTTGTCCAGGGCCCAGTTGTGGTCGTAGCCCTTGGCCTGCACCTGCTGCTCGTGGCCGGCGCGGATGTCGCGGCCGATCGGCTTGGCGTGCCGGAAGTCGAAGGGGGTGCCCGCGACCTTGGCCAGTTCACCGGTGGGGATCAGACCCGAGTCGGTGGGGGTGTAGCGGGAGGCGGCGATGCGGAGTTCGTGGTCCTCGATCGTGCCGCTGCCCTCGCCGGCCAGGTTCCAGTAGACGTGGCTGGTGAGGTTGACGACGGTCGCCTTGTCGGTGGTGGCCTCGTAGTCGATGCGCCAGTCACCGTGCCTGGTGAGGGTGTACGTCACCGTCGCCTTGAGCGTGCCGGGGTAGCCCATCTCGCCGTCGACGCTGGTGTAGTGCAGGTGCAGGCCGACGTCGGTGCCCTTGGTGAACGGCTCCACGTCCCACACGTGCTTGTCGAAGCCCTGCTTGCCGCCGTGCAGGCTGTTCACGCCGTCGTTGACGGACAGCTGGTGGCTCTTGCCGTCGAGGGTGAACTGGCCCTTGGCGATGCGGTTGCCGTAGCGGCCGATGAGGGCGCCGAAGTACGGGGTCTTCGCGACGTAGTCGTCGATGTTGTCGAAGCCCAGGGAGACGTTGGCGTAGTGGCCGCGCCGGTCCGGGATCTCCAGGCTCTGGACGACACCGCCCCAGTTGAGGACCTTCAGGCGGGTGCCGCCGTTCTCCAGCGACCAGCGGTAGATCTTCGTGCCGTCGGCGAGCTTCCCGAAGTGTTCCTTCACCGGCCTCCTGCCTCCCGAGGCGGCCTCGGCGCTGCCCGTGCCGAGGGTGGTGGTGGCGAGGCCTGCGGCTGCCGCGCCCGCAATGACCGTGCGTCTGTTCAGTTCCATCTAGCGGCTCCTTAAGAAGAGAGTTGAAAGGCGCCCGCTGAGCCCCGCGCCCCAAAGGGGCGCGGGGCGGGGACATGTGCGGCTCCGCCGCGCGAGCGCGACCAGCCGCCGACGGCCCGCAGCTTTGATTCGGCCTGCCCAGCGGAGCGTTCGCGCTGACTTACGAACCGGACTTGCGCTTGTTCCACACGTCGAAGCCGACCGCCGCCAACAGGGCGAAGCCCTTGATGACCTGCTGCCAGTCGGTGCCGACGCTGAGGAGGTTCATGCCGTTGTTCAGCACGCCGAGGACGAGACCGCCGATGATCGCGCCGAGGACGGTGCCGACACCGCCGCTCATGGACGCACCACCGATGAACGACGAGGCGATCGCCTCGAGTTCGTAGTTCAGGCCCGCCTTCGGCGAGGCCGCGTTGAGGCGGGCGGCGATCGCCAGACCCGCCAGGGCCGCGAGCGCGCCCATGTTCAGGAAGACGTAGAAGGTGACCTTCTTGTCCTTGATGCCGGACAGCTTCGCCGCGGGCAGGTTGCCGCCGATCGCGTAGATGTGGCGGCCGAAGACGGCGTTGCGCATGACGTAGGTGTAGGCGACCACCAGGACACCGAGGATGATCAGCACGATCGGGGCGCCCTTGTAGCTGGCCAGCAGCAACGTGAGGGTGAGGACCGCGGCGACCAGGGCGACCAGCTTGAGCAGGAAGAGGCGGCCGGGCAGCACCTCCAGCGCGAACTCCTGCTGGCGGCGCCGGTCCTGCACCTCCTGCCACACCACGGCGACGATCAGGACGAGGCCGAGGAGCAGCGTGAGGTTGTGGTAGTTGGTGTTCGGGCCGACCTCGGGCAGGAAGCCGTTGCCCATCTTCTGCAGGCCGTCGGGGAAGGGGCCGAGGGTCTGGCCCTTGAGCAGGATCTCCGTGAAGCCGCGGAAGATCAGCATCCCGGCGAGGGTGACGATGAACGACGGTATGCCGAGGTACGCGATGAAGAACCCCTGTGCCGCGCCCGCCGCCGCGCCTGCCAGCAGACACAGCACCACGGCGATCGGCCAGGGCACATGGTGCTGCACCGTCAGCAGGGCCGCGAACGCGCCCACGAAGGCGGTCAGCGAGCCGACCGACAGGTCGATGTGGCCCGCGATGATCACCAGCATCATGCCGATGGCGAGGATCAGGACGTAGGCGTTCTGCAGCACCAGGTTGGAGACGTTGTGCGGCAGCAGCAGGTCGCCGTCGGTCCAGATCGCGAAGAGCAGGACGATCAGGCCGAGCGCGAGCAGCATGCCGTACTGGCGCATGTTGGCGCGCAGCCCCGCCAGCATCAGCTGGAGCAGGCCCTCGCCGGAGCCCGATCCGCTCCTGCCCGGCGGCGCGGAGGCCGGGATCTTGTCGGTCACGTCGGTGCTCATCGCGTTACCTCTTTGTCCTTCGTCATATGACGCATCAGCACTTCCTGCGTGGCCTCGGCCCGCGGCACCTCACCGGTCAGCCGTCCGGCGGCCATCGTGTAGATGCGGTCGCACATGCCGAGCAGCTCGGGCAGCTCGGAGGAGATGAAGACGACCGCCTTGCCCTGGGCGGCCAGCTGGTCGATGACCGTGTAGATCTCGTACTTGGCGCCGACGTCGATGCCGCGCGTGGGCTCGTCCAGGATCAGCACGTCCGGACCCGAGAAGATCCACTTGCTGAGGACGACCTTCTGCTGGTTGCCGCCGGACAGCTTGCCCACCGGCTCGAAGACGGTCGGCGCCTTGATGTTCATGGACTTGCGGAAGCCCTCGGAGACCTGCCGCTCCTCGTGCTCGTCGACGATGCCCCGCTTGGCGACCTTGCTCAGGGCGGTCAGCGAGATGTTGCGGTTGATCGTGTCGATGAGGTTGAGGCCGTAGTGCTTGCGGTCCTCGGTGACGTACGCGATGCCGTGGTCGACCGCCTCCGCGACGGTCTTCGTACGGATCTCCTTGCCGTCCTTGAGGACCGTGCCGCCCGCGTACCGGCCGTAGGCCCGCCCGAAGACGCTCATCGCGAGTTCGGTGCGGCCGGCGCCCATCAGGCCCGCGATGCCGACGATCTCCCCGCGGCGCACGTCTATCGACACGTCGTCGACCACCTTGCGCTCCTGGTCGATCGGGTGGCGCACGGTCCAGTTGCGGATCTCCAGGGCCGGGGCGGCACCCTCCTCAGCCTCGTGCGGGGTGCGCTCGGGGAAGCGGTGGTCCAGGTCGCGGCCCACCATGCCGGCGATGATCCGGTCCTCGGTCGTCTCCGGCGACTTCACGTCGAGCGTCTCGATGGAGTGGCCGTCGCGGATGATCGTCACCGAGTCGGCGACCTTGCGGATCTCGTTCAGCTTGTGGGAGATGATGATCGAGGTGATGCCCTGCTTCTTCAACTCCAGGATGAGGCTGAGGAGTTTGTCGCTGTCCTCGTCGTTCAGCGCTGCCGTCGGCTCATCCAGGATGAGCAGCTTCACCTTCTTCGACAGCGCCTTCGCGATCTCCACGAGCTGCTGCTTGCCCACGCCGATGTCGGCGACGCGGGTCTCCGGGTGGTCGTCGAGACCGACCCGGCGCAGCAGCTCGGTGGCGTGCCGCAGGGTCTCCCGCCAGTTGACGAACCCGCGCTTGGCGTGCTCGTTGCCGAGGAAGATGTTCTCCGCCAGGGAGAGGTACGGCGACAGCGCCAGTTCCTGGTGGATGATGACGATGCCGTGCTGCTCGCTCGCCCGGATGTCCTTGAAGCGGCAGACCTCTTGCTCGAAGAGGATCTCGCCCTCGTAACTGCCGTGCGGATGGACGCCGGAGAGCACCTTCATCAGGGTGGACTTTCCGGCGCCGTTCTCACCGCAGATGGCGTGGACCTCGCCCTGACGGACGGTCAGTGTGACGTCCGACAGCGCTTTGACACCGGGAAAGGTCTTGACGATCGAGCGCATTTCCAGGACGGGTCCCGCCATGGTCGTGCCTTCCAATCAGTGTGGGGTCGGTCGGTTGGCGGGACTACTTCAGCTGGGCGTCGGTGTAGTAACCGGTCTTGATCAGCGCGTCCTCGTAGTTGGTCTTGTCGACGCTGACCGGCTCCAGCAGGTAGGCGGGGACGACCTTGGTGCCGTTGTCGTACGACTTGGTGTCGTTGACCTGCGGCTTCTTGTTGTGCAGGACGTCGTCGACCATCGTCGAGGCGACGTCGGCGAGCTTGCGGATGTCCTTGTAGACGGTCTGCGTCTGCTCACCGGCGATGATCGACTTCACCGAGGCCAGCTCCGCGTCCTGGCCGGTGATGACCGGCAGCGGCTTGCTCTTGGTGCCGTAGCCGTCCGACTTCAGGGCGGACAGGATGCCGATGGAGATGCCGTCGTACGGCGACAGGACCGCGTCGACCCGCTCGCTCTTGTAGGAGGAGGTGAGGACGTCGTCCATGCGCTTCTGCGCGGTGGCGCCGTCCCAGCGCAGGGTGGTGACCTTGGTCAGCTCGGTCTGTCCGGAGCGGACGACCAGCTGCTTCTTGTCCATGTACGGCTTCAGGACGCTCATCGCGCCGTTGAAGAAGTACCGGGTGTTGTTGTCGTCGTTGGAGCCGGCGAACAGCTCGATGTTGAACGGGCCCTTCTTGCCGCTGTCCAGGCCGAGCTTGTGCACGATGTAGGTGCCCTGCAGCTTGCCGACCTTCTCGTTGTCGAAGGAGGCGTAGTAGTCGACGTTCTTGGTACCGAGGATCAGGCGGTCGTAGGAGATGACCGGGATGTTGGCGTCCGCGGCCTCCTGGAGCACGCTGTTCAGGGACTTGTTGTCGATCGCCGCGATGATCAGGCCCTTGACGCCCTGGGTGATCAGGTTCTCGATCTGCGAGACCTGGGTCTCCGGGTCGTCCTCGCCGTAGACCAGCTTGGTCTTGTAGCCCTTGGCCTCAAGGTCCTTGACGACGTTCTTGCCGTCGGCGATCCAGCGCTCGGACGACTTGGTCGGCATCGCGATGCCGATGGTGGACCCCTTGGTGCTGCCGGCCTTCTCCTTGCTGCCGCCCTCGCCGCTCTGGCCGCAGGCGGACAGGGTGAGGGCGAGGGAGGCGGCTCCGGCTATCGCGGTGAGAGCGGCTCTGCGGTTGCGCATGTGATCAGTCCTTGTTCTTCTCGTCGTTGAGAGGGGTCACGCGTTGGTGGGGAAGCGGTTGAGCGCGCCGGGCAGCCGGGAGCCGAGCGGCGCCATGTCGCCGTCCGCGCCGTGCCGGGCGAGCAGGTCGAGGGCGAGCCGGCCGCGCCGCACCCGCTCCCGGGCGGTGTCCAGGGTCACGTCCCGCAGGTGGGTGCCCCACGGGTAGATGCCGGGAGCCTTGGACAGGCCGAACTTCAGGTAGAGCGGTGCGCCGCGCCGGATCAGCTCGGCGACCTCGTACATCCGCACATAGCCGCCGAGGTCGTCGGGGGCCTCGATGTACATGTCCATGGGGGTGGCGGACACCCGGCGGATCTCGGTGAGGTGATCCAGCGTCAGATCGCTGGGCACGTTGATGGAGTCGGCCCCCAGCCCCTCGTACACCGCATACGAGGCGGGGTTGACCGGTCCGATCAGCGCCGAGACCTTCAGGGTGGTGTCGGCCGGGATGATCCCCGCCTGACGAGCCCGGTGCAGGGTCCACAGCACGCCCTCGTCGGCGACGAGGAGGCACTTGACGCCGAGTTCGGTGGCGCGGACGGCGTCCTCGACACAGCCGGCGACGGCGTCGTGACCACGGGCGCGCAGTCCGGCCCCCCGCGAGTCGGTGCGCACCGAGCCGCCGATGTCCCAGGTGCCGCGCGGGCCGGTGAACAGGCAGAGTTCGATGTCCCGTTCGCCGGTCGCGTCGACCATCTCGGTGATCTCGGCGTCGGTCAGCATCCACACGCCGCTGCCCTGGCTGATCCGGTGGATCGGCACGTCGAGGCGGGAGGCCTCCTTCAGTACGACGGCCAGCGCTTCGGGACCCTCACACGAGGGGATCTCGGTGCGCCAGCGGCCGCCGCCCGGGAAGCTGTGGGCGGAGGTGTCGGCGGGGTCGAGGGCGGGCGCGTCCAGGCCCAGTGCGGCGAGCACCTGCTCGCCGGGCCTGCGGGCTGCCGGAGCGGAAGCGTCGGTCACAAGCTGTCCTTCGTGTTCGATATATCGGACAAGGTTCGCGGCTCTGGGTAGAAAAAGGCCTTGGTGGTACGCCGGTCAGGGCGCCGTCAGGTCACGCCCCGACCGGCGTACGGTCAGGGGCGGAGCAGCACCTTGCCCACCTTCGGATCGCCGGCTCCCACCAGCTCGATGGCCTGCGGGAACTCGGTCAGCGGCAGCTCGTGCGTGACCAGCGGCAGCGGGTCGAGCAGCCCGGCGCCGAACACTCGCACGGTGTGCGCCCAGGCGTCCGGCGGCGCCCCGAACACGGTGTGCACCTCCAGCTGCCGTACGACGAGATCGGTCGGGTCGAGCCCCTCGGCGCCCGGCGCCGGGATGCCCGTCAGGACCAGGCGTCCGCCGCGCCTGAGCAGGGAGGCGGCGGTGCGCGCGGCGGACGCGGACCCGGCGGTCTCGATCACCGCGTCGAAGTCGTCGGGCAGTTCCTGGTCCCTGAGCCGGAAGTCGGTCGCTCCGAACTGCCGGGACAGCGCCTCCCGGTCGCCCCGGGTGCCCACGACGAGCAGCTCCACCGGCGAGATGGCCTTCAGGAACTGCACCGCGAACATCCCGAGCGTTCCCGTGCCCACCACCGCGACCCGCTCGCCCGGCTGGGCCTTCGCCTTCAGCGCGGCGGCTGCGATGCACGCGGCGGGCTCCAGCAGGGCGGCGGCGGTGAGGTCGGCGTCGTCCGGCAGCGGGTGCAGCAGCCGGGCGGGCAGGGTGAGCGTGGCGGCCATGGCACCGGGCTGGGTGAACCCGGTCTCCTCGTACCCGGCCGTGCACAGCGTGGTCTCGCCCGCGTGGCAGCGGTCGCACACCTGGCAGTTGCGGAAGCCCTCGCCGACGACCTTGCGGCCGACGAGGCTCTCCGGCACACCGGCCCCCACGGCGCGCACGGTCCCCGACCACTCGTGGCCGGGCGTGAGCGGGTACCGCACGTACCCCTCGGGCCGGTTGCCCTGGTACACCTCGCGGTCGCTGCCGCAGATGCCCACCGCGTGCACGGCGACCAGCGCCTCGCCGGGACTGGGATCCCGGGGCGTGTGCTCCTCGACCCGGTGCGTGCCCGGCGCCTCGATCAGGACCTGGGAACTCACTTCGAGCCCTTCGGCTTGCGCTGCTCCCAGCCCTCGGCCCACAGGTCGAACCGGGCCTGCTGCTGCGGGAACTCGGCGGCCGCGTCGGTGTCCAGCTCGACGCCGAGACCGGGCTTGTCGGAGAGGTGGAAGTAGCCGTCCACGACCTCCGGCGCCCCCTTGACCACTTTCTTGATCTCCGCGTCCGCGAAGTCGTTGAAGTGCTCCAGGATCTTGAAGTTCGGGGAGGTGAAGCCGACCTGGAGCGAGGCGGCGGTCAGCACGGACCCGCCCACGTTGTGCGGGGCGACGAGCATGTAGTGCGTCTCGGCGGTGGCGGCCAGCTTCCGGGTCTCCCAGATGCCCCCGATGTGGCCGACGTCGGGCTGGAGGATGTCCGCTGCCTGGCTCTCGAACAGCTCGCGGAACTCGATCCGGTCGTGGATGCGCTCACCGGTGGCGACCGGGATGTCCACCTTGGCGGCGACCTTCTCCAGCGCCTTCAGGTTCTCCGGCGGCACCGGCTCCTCCAGCCAGGCCGGCTTGAACGGCGCCAGCTCGTGGGCGAGCCGGACGGCGGTGGCGGGGGAGAAGCGGCCGTGCATCTCCAGCATCAGCTCGGCGTCCGGACCGATGGCGTCGCGCACGGCCTCGATGAGCGAGACGGCGTACCGGGTCTGCTCGTGGTCCAGCTCGAAGTGCCCGGTGCCGAACGGATCGATCTTGAGCGCCTTGTACCCGCGCTCCATCACCCTCCGGGCGGCCTTGTGGTACGCCTCGGGCGTTCGCTCGGTCGTGTACCACCCGTTGGCGTACGCCTTGACCTTGTCGGTGACCTTGCCGCCCAGCAGCTGCCACACCGGCACGCCGAGGGCCTTGCCCTTGATGTCCCAGCACGCCATCTCGACGACCGCGATGCCGGACATGACGATCTCGCCGGCCCGGCCGAAGTCGCCGTACTTCATGCGGCGGACGAGGTCCTCGACAGCGAACGGGTCCGAACCGAGAATGTGGTTGGCCTCGGCCTCCCGCAGATAGCCGAGCAGCGCGTCGGTGTGACCGAGCATCCGGGTCTCGCCGACTCCCGTGATCCCTTCGTCGGTGTGCACCTGGACGTAGGTCAGGTTGCGCCACGGCGTCCCGACCACGTGTGTGCTGATTCCGGTGATGCGCACGGCAGTTGCCTCTCAGCTGTTCGAGATTTCGTCACACGTTCGAAATGCTGGCGTGACAGTAAGGACGGCGCGGCGGGGGTGTCAATGGGTCGAACGGGTAACGGTTTCGACAAGACTTTCGAGAACCTTTTCGGTCCCGCACGAAACCTTCACAGCGGCGCCTAGGAACGTGACCGATGGGGAATCTAGTCTTCCGGCGTCATGGACTTCTGCCACCCGTGCCAACGGCACCTCAACGGCGCCCTGGCCTGCCCCGGGTGCGGCGCGCCGGCGCCCTCTCTCGCCGCGCACGGACACACGGGCACGGCGGCGAGTCCGTACGGTCAGGAAACCTTCACGAGTGCAGCGGCCCGGCCGTACGCCGAACAGGTCGCCCACCACCCCCACGAGTCCCCCCGCGTGCCCACGCAGTTCGGCGCCGCGGAGGCGGCGGACGCGTACGGGGCCGCCACGGACGCGTACGGGGCCGCCACGGACGAGTACGCGTACACCGGCGCGGACGCCCACACCGGCCCGGACGACTACGCAGACCACGCAGGCCAGGACAACTACGCCGACCACGCAGACCGGGACGCCCCTGACGACGCTCGCGGCGAGGCACAGGGCGACGCCGATGACGCCTCCGACACCCCCGACGAGCCCGGGGGCCGTGCCGCCCGGCGGCAGTCGCGCGGCCGGGGCCGCGGTGGAGCCACGGGCGGCGGCGAGGCGGACAGCGGCCCCGGCGCCGCCGACGCCAGCCGTCGCGATCGCAAGGCCGCCGCGCACCGGCGCCGCCGCCGTCGTACCGTCCTGATCGCCGCGGGCCTCGTGCTGGCGGCCGGCGGCCTCAGCGTCGCCGAACTCGGCACCGACGCCCCCTTCTCCCCGTTCTCCAGCGACGAGCCGGCGACGACCGCGGACACGTCGGCGGACGGCGGCACCTCCTCCGCGTCCCCGGACCGGACGGCGAACCCCCTCGACGACGCCTCGGGCGCCGCGGGGAAGGCGGGCGCCTCCGCCTCCCCGGACGCCTCGGCCTCGGCCTCCGCCTCCAAGTCGCCGAAGGACAAGGCCTCCAAGTCCCCGTCCGCCACGGACCAGGCGGAACAGTCGGCCACGTCGGGCGCGGGCGGGCCGACCACGGCGCCGACCGCGCCGGCCACCTCCCACCCGACGTCCACCCCCACGTCCGACCCGACGACGTCGAACCCGACCGCGCTGCCGTCGCCGACGAAGACGTGCAACCGCTTCCTGTGGTGGTGCACGTAGGCCCTGCAACCCCTCTCCCTCTGATCCCTCACTGGGATACCCCCTGTCACGTACCGCCCTGAGCCATCGGCCATCCGGGGTATCGATGACACCAACCCGCCTCCTGCGCGGTTGAGTCGGACAGGTACATCCCGCCGTACACGATCCAGGGAACGCGCGACGGCGGAACGGGCGTTGTGCACAGGGGGAGCAGCGAGCAGCGGCTCAGTGGAGGAAAGCGGATGACGCAGGGGATCACCGTGCACGGCACGGTCGCCGAGGGATTCGAAGCGGTGCGCGAGCAGTTCGCCTCCTTCGTCGCCGAGGAGCGGGACGACTACGAGGGCCAGTTGTGCGCCTACGTCCACGGCCGGCGGGTCGTCGACCTGTGGGCGGGCGAGGGCGCCGACGGGGACTCGCTGTACGGCGTGTTCTCGTCCACCAAGGGCGCCGCCCATCTCGTCGTGGCCCTGCTCGTGCAGGACGGCACCCTGGAGCTGGACCGCAAAGTCACCTACTACTGGCCGGAGTTCGGCGCCGAGGGCAAGGGCGCGCTGACCCTGCGCGACGTGCTCGCGCACCGCGCGGGCCTGGTCGGCACCGACACCGGCTTCAGCGCGGCCGAGCTGGCCGACGACCGTGCGCTGGCCGAACGCCTCGCCGACCAGCGGCCGTTCTGGCGTCCGGGCACGGCCTTCGGCTACCACGCGCTGGTGATCGGCGCGCTGACCGGCGAGGTCGTCCGGCGGGCGACGGGCCGCACGATCCAGGAGCTGTACGAGGAACGGGTACGCGCCCCCTACGCCCTGGACTTCCACCTGGGTCTGCCGGTCTCCCGCGAGCCCCGCTTCCGCACGGTTCAGCCGATGCTGCCGACCCCCGAGCAGCAGGCGGAACTCGACGCGCTGCCGTCCGGACCGCACAGCCTCTCCGCGATCGCGTTCAACCGGCACACGGCCGAGCCGACCGACCTGGTCGCCCTGCCGAACGAGCGCGGCGTCCGTGCCAAGGGCCCGGCTTCGGTGGGCGGTGTCGCCTCGGCGCGCGGCCTGGCCGGGATGTACGCGGCGATGATCAGCGAGTTCGACGGCAAGGCACCGCTGCTGAAGGAGGACACGGTCGCGGAGTTCGGCCAGCCGCACTCCGTCGGGTACGACCTGGTGGCCCGCGCCCACAGATCGTTCGGCCTCGGCTTCCAGGCCACGTCCGACGCCTGGTACCCCTTCCTGGGCGCCGGCACGATCGGCCACAGCGGAGCAGCAGGCTCCCAGGCCTTCGCGGACCCACGCAGCGGCTTGGCGTACGGCTACACACGCCGACGGTTCGCATTTCCGGGAGGCGCGGCGCCAGAGAACGAAAAGTTGGTGGCGGCACTACACCGGGCGGCGCTAACTCGTTAAGGGGCGCGGGGCTGTATCGATATGCGGCTCCGCCGCGTGGGCGCGAGCAACCCACCACAACCCGCACCCGAAAAGCACAGCAGCCGCACCCCACGTCCAAGGATGCGGCTGCCGATGTACGCAACGACGGTTCTCAGACCAGCGTCACGGTGATGTTGCCCCGGGTCGCCTTCGAGTAAGGGCACACCTGGTGAGCCTTCTCGATCAGCTCCCGCGCAGCGGCATCGCCGACGTTCGGGATCTCCGCGGAGATCTCCACGATGATCCCGAACCCCTCCTCGTTCCGCCCGATCCCCACCTTCGCGGTGACGGTCGAACCGGAGACGTCGACGCCCTCCTGCCGGGCGACCACGCCGAGCGCGCCCTGGAAGCAGGCGCTGTACCCGGCGGCGAACAACTGCTCCGGGTTGGTACCGGCGCCGCTGCCGCCCATCTCCTTGGGCGGGTTCACGACGACGTCGAGCTTGCCGTCGTCGGTGGCGACCCGGCCGTCGCGGCCGTTCTCGGCGGTGGCGACGGCGGTGTACAGGACGTCGGACTGCTGGATGGGCATGCGGTTGTCTTCCTCCTCGGTCCGCCGTGACTCGCGCCCACGATCGACGGCGGATTTCGGAAAGAAGTTACCGCATGCCGGAAAGTCCGGGCCAGGGGTCAGGGATCGTCAGAGCTTGACGATCATCTTGCCGGTGTTGTCGCCGCGCAGGACCCCGAGGAACGCCTCCAGGTTGTTCTCGATGCCCTCGACGACGGTCTCGCGGTACTTCAGCTGCCCGGAGGCCACCCAGGGGCCGACCTCGGCCACGAACTGCGGCTGCAGGTCGTAGTGGTCGCCGACCAGGAACCCCTCGATGCGACCGCGGGTCTGGATCAGCCGGGTGAGGTTCCTCGGGCCCGGGGCGGGCTCGGTGTTGTTGTAGACGGAGATCATGCCGCAGACCGCGATCCGGCCGCCCTCGTTGAGCGAGCCGATGGCCGCCTCCAGGTGGTCGCCGCCGACGTTGTCGAAGTAGACGTCGATGCCGTCGGGAGCGGCCGCGCGCAGCTGCTCGGCCACCGGGCCGTTCTTGTAGTTGAAGGCGGCGTCGAAGCCGTACTCCTCCACCAGCAGCTTGACCTTCTCGTCGGAGCCGGCCGAGCCGATGACCCGCGAGGCGCCCTTGAGCTTGGCGATCTGTCCGACCTGGCTGCCCACGGCACCCGCGGCGCCGGACACGAACACGACGTCGCCCTCCTTGAAGGCGGCGGTGCGCAGCAGGCCGGCGTAGGCGGTCAGGCCGGTCATGCCGAGCACGCCGAGGTACGTCGACAGCGGCGCAGCCGCGGGGTCGACCTTGACGGCGTGCTGCGCGTCCAGGGCCGCGTACTCGCGCCAGCCGAAGAAGTGCAGGACGTGGTCGCCGACCGCGATGCCCTCGGCGTTGGAGGCGACGACCTCGCCGACCGCGCCGCCCTGCATCACCTTGCCCAGCTCGAAGGGGGCGGCGTACGACTTCGCGGCACTCATCCGGCCGCGCATGTACGGGTCCACGGAGAGGTACTTGTTCCGTACCAGAATCTGGCCCTCACCCGGCGTCGGGACCTCTGTCTCGACCAGGGCGAAGTCCTCGGGCTTCGGCCAGCCGACCGGTCGGCTGAGCAGGTGCCATTCGCGGTTGATCATGACAGTGCCTTTCGAGATTTACTTCAGTATCTGAAACAACCATGCGCCTGAATATTTCAGGATGTCAAGTAACGGGGTATCCTGGAGCCCATGTCCACCCCAGAGAAGACCCGCCGCCCCGACGCCGTGACCATGGAGGTCGTCGAGCTGATCGGGGACGTCGTGGCCCGCTTCTACGCGGACTACGAGCTGGCGGCGGGCGAGCACGCACTGACCGGTCCGCAGGCCCGCCTGCTCAGCCTGCTGTCGCTGGAGCCGCTGCCCATGCGCAAGCTGGCCCAGAAGCTGAAGTGCGAGCCGTCCAACGTGACCGGGATCGTGGACCGCCTGGAGGCACGCGGCCTGGTGGTGCGCCGCCCCGACCCCGCCGACCGCCGGGTGAAGGTGGCCGCCGCCACCGACGAGGGCCTCGGGGTCGCCCGGGACCTGCGCGAGGGCCTGCGCTTCGCCCGCGAGCCCCTGGCCGGCCTCACCGACGAGGAGCGAAGCTCCCTCAGGGACCTGCTGCGCCGCATGCTGGACGCGTAGCGCCGGTCTCGACGCGTAGCGCCGGTCCGTCGGCCGGACAAGGTCGTGAACGAGCCAACGGCATCCCCCGATAGGGTTTCCCCATGCGCGATCTCGGGGTGGGTTTCGGTTATCTCCTCAAGGGCCAGCGGTGGGTCGGCCGGCACGGCAAGCAGTACGGCTTCGGCCTGCTGCCCGGCCTGATCGCGCTGGTCCTGTACGCGGCGGCGCTGGTCGCGCTCGCCGTGTGGGGCGAGGACGGCGTCGCCTGGGCGACCCCGTTCGCGGACGACTGGTCGAGCCCCTGGCAGGGTCTGTTCCGCGGCTTCCTCACGGTCGTCCTCTTCGCGCTCGGCCTGCTGCTGGCCGTCCTCACCTTCACGGCCGTCACCCTGCTGATCGGCCAGCCCTTCTACGAGAACCTGTCGGAGAAGGTCGACGAGGACGTCTCGCCCGACGGCACCGCACCCCGCTCCGACCTCCCGCTCTGGCACGAGCTGTGGATCTCGGCCCGCGACAGCCTGCGGATCCTGGTCCGGGCCATGCTGTGGGGCATCCTCCTCTTCGGGCTCGGCTTCCTGCCCGTCGTCGGCCAGACGGTCGTCCCGGTGCTCGGCTTCTTCGTCACCGGCTTCTTCCTCACCGAGGAACTGACCGCCGTGGCCCTCCAGCGCCGCGGGGTCGAACTCCGCGCCCGCCTCACCCTGCTCCGCTCCCGCAAGTCCCTGGTCTGGGGCTTCGGCACGCCCCTCGGCCTGGCCTTCCTGGTCCCGTTCGTCGCGGTGTTCCTGATGCCGGGCGCGGTCGCGGGGGCGACCCTCCTCGCCCGTGACCTGCTGGGCGAGGAGAGCGCCGAGGAAGAGGACGCCGAGGACGGGGTGCGGGTCACTTCCTGAACGTGGCCTGCGCCGCCACCGTCACGATCGACCGCACCTGCGCGATGATGTCCAGCCGGTTCCGGACGAACTCCGGGTCGGTCACCGTGCCCGTCGCCGGGTCGGTGTTGCCCGCGCCGAACTGCAGCACGGGCGTGTGCACGTGGCCGCCCGGCAGCGTGTCGTGCAGGCCCAGCCGGTCCCGGAGCAGGGTCGCGCGGTAGGCGATCTCGTTGGAGAGGTAGTTGCCGCCGCCGCCCGCACGGGCGGTCGAGCCGGCGGTCGGGCCGTCCGGCCGTACGACGGGATCGGTGCCGCCCGCCGGGACCTCGGTCACCTCCGTGTGGTCGTACACCGGGAACCGGCCCGTTTCCGCGGCCGTGATGGCGGCGTACGGCAGGGTCGTCGTCGTCCACTGGGGCTGTGTGGCCGGATCGGTGACGGGGACGGTCTCGGTGCGGGAGACGTTGTCGTTGTCCGGGAAGCCGCCCCGCCAGGCGCCGTTGCTGCGCTCGATGTCGAAGCGCCCGACCCGGCCCTGGCTCACGGTCGTGAACAGGTCGACCTTCGGCAGATGGGGCCGGAGCGTCCGCTCCACCGTGCCGTCCGCGAAGTCCTGCCAGCGCACGGGGAACACGGCCGTCTCGACCCGGGCCGGACCCTCTGCCGTCTCGATCACCGTGCCGTCCAGCGCCAGCGCACTCGCCCCGGACGGGTTCGAGATACGGACGTCCCGGTCGAGCGTGAAGGGGTCGAAACCGGTGAGGAGGACCCGCCTGAGGTGCGGCTGCCCCGGATAGCGGATGTCGGTCTGACCGCGTGAGGTGCGCTCCAACTGATCCAGCAGGGCGGACCGTTGGGAGTCGGTGAGACCGAACTCCGGCTCCCAGGTGCGCACTTCCCGGGTCATCCCGAGGCGCGCCCAGTACAGCGGCCGGTCGTCGTCCCGGCTCAGATCACCACCCTCCGGCCCCCGCCCCTGCGCCCGCTCCACGGCCCGCCGCCACAGCGCGAACCCCTCGCGTACGACGATGCGGCGGGCCTGCGGGTAGGAGTGCGCGCGCTCCAGAGCATCGGCGAACTCCGGTGCCACGCCGTCGAATCCGGAGCGGCGGAGAATCTCCTGCGGTACGGCCCTGTCGAGCCGCTGCTCCTCGACGGTGGGGGAGGCGGCGGCCGCCTGGGTGGCACAGGCCGTCGCCCCGGGAGCCGACAGCCCGGCCAGCAGAGCCATACCGAGCACGGCGGTCCGGATACGTAACGAGGTCACGGGGGTTGGGGTCCTTCCGTCGCTGGGGGACGTGTGATGCGGGGGAAGTATCGCGTGCGGGGAGTGGTCTGCATAGTTGCCGTCCGTAGCTGCGGGCAGTCGTGCCGCTGAGGCGGCACGGGTGGGCGCAGCGGCACCCCGCAAGCGCGGGCAAGCGAGACCCACCCCCGGCGTCCTTCGTCGGGAAGTAGTGCAGCAGCCCCTGCTGGGCGGATGCAGGATGAGAGGAATCCAAGGCACTCAGCGAGGAGGTACCGCTGTGGCGGAGACAGACAAGGCACGCGCAGACGAGGCCCGCGAGACGGCCGTCGAGGCCGCGCTGGGACGCCTCGAACTCGACGCCAAGGCACGGCTGCTGGCAGGGCAGGACACGTGGACCCTGCCCGCCCTGCCGGAGATCGGCCTGAAGTCCCTCGTCATGTCCGACGGCCCGATCGGCGTCCGGGGCGTGCGCTGGACCGCCGACGACCCCTCCGTCGCCCTGCCCTCGCCGACCGCGCTCGCCGCCACCTGGGACCCGGCCCTCGCCCGCCGCGCAGGCGTGCTGCTCGCCCAGGAGGCCCGCCGCAAGGGCGTCCACGTCCTGCTCGCGCCGACCGTGAACCTGCACCGCTCCCCGCTCGGCGGCCGCCACTTCGAGGCCTACAGCGAGGACCCCTACCTGACCGGCGAGATCGGCTCCGGCTATGTGACCGGCGTCCAGTCCGGCGGCGTCGGCACCACCGTCAAGCACTTCGTCGCCAACGACGCCGAGACCGACCGCTTCACCGTGAACAACCTGGTCTCCGAACGCGCCCTGCGCGAGCTGTACCTGGCCCCCTTCGAGGCGATCGTCGCGAACGCCCGTCCCTGGGGATCATGACCGCCTACAACCAGGTCAACGGCACGACCATGACCGAACATCACTACCTGGTCAACGAAGTCCTGCGCGGCGAGTGGGGCTTCGACGGCTTCAACGTCTCCGACTGGATGGCCGCCCGCGACACCGTCGGCGACATCGAGGGCGGCCTCGACGTCGCCATGCCCGGCCCCGAGACCGTCTACGGCGAGGCCCTCGCCCGGGCCGTCCGGGACGGCCGGGTCGCCGAGGCCACCGTCGACGCGGCCGTTCGCCGGGTACTGCGCCTCGCGGCCCGCGTCGGCATCCTGGACGGCGCCGAACCCGTCGTCACCGAGCCGCCCGCGCCGGTCGACGGCGAGGCCCTGGCCCGCGAGATCGCCCGCCGCTCCTTCGTCCTCGTACGCAACGAGAACAGCGCACTCCCGTTGAGGGCCGGCACGGTCGCCCTGATCGGCGCCGCCGCCCGCGACGCCCGCGTCCTCGGCGGCGGCTCCGCCACCGTCTTCCCCGCCCGGATCGTCTCCCCGCTCGACGGCCTCACCGCCGCCCTCCCCGAGGGCACCCTCAGCTACGCCGTGGGGGCCGACCCGGCCACCGAACTCGCGCCCGCCGGCCAGGACTTCACGCTCCGCGCGGTCTGCCGGGACACCGACGGCAACGTCATCGGCACGGGCACCGCCCCGAGCGGCCACATCCAGTGGATGGGCACCGACCTCCCCGAGGGCGTCACCCATGAATCCCTCCACACCGTCGAGCTGACCGGCACCTTCACCCCGCGCGAGTCCGGCCCGCACACCTTCGGCATCAAGGGCATGGGCGCCTTCACCCTCACGGTCGACGGGACGACGTACTACGACGACGTCCAGCGCCCCGAGAACGAGGACCCCTTCGAGACCCTCTTCGCGCCCCCGACGCGCCGCGCCCAGACCGAACTCGTCGCGGGCGAGCCGGTCGACGTCTCCCTGACCCATGTCGTCCGGTTCCCCGAGCACATCCCCATGAAGGTCGTCACCTTCGGCCTCGCCCACGCCGGACCCCAGCGCGACCCCGACGAGCTGATCGCCGAGGCCGCCCTGGCCGCACGCGGCGCCGACACGGCCGTCGTCATGGTCGCCACCACCGACCGCGTCGAGTCCGAGGGCTTCGACCGCACCGACCTCCGCCTCCCCGGCCGCCAGGACGACCTGGTCCGCGCCGTCGCCGCCGCCAACCCGAACACCGTCGTGATCGTCAACTCCGGCTCCCCGGTCGAACTGCCCTGGCGCGACGAGGTCGCCGCCGTGCTGCTGACCTGGTTCCCCGGCCAGGAGGGCGGCGCCGCCCTCGCCGACGTGCTGACCGGCGCCCACGAGCCCGGCGGCCGCCTCCCCACCACCTGGGGCTCCCTCACCGACGCCCCCGTCACCCAGGTCGTCCCCGCCGACGGCGAACTGCCCTACACCGAGGACCTGCTCATCGGCTACCGCGCCTGGGAGAGGGCCGGCCGCACACCGTCGTACCCCTTCGGCCACGGCCTCGGCTACACCGACTGGACCTACGAGGCGCTGGAGACGGACGGCGCCACCGCCCGCGTCCGCCTGCGCAACACCGGCAAGCGTCCCGGCCGCGAGGTCGTCCAGGTCTACGTCTCCCCGGCCGAGCCCGACACCGAGCGCCCGGCACGCTGGCTGGCCGGATTCGCGGACGCCGAGGCCGGACCCGGCGAGAGTGTCGAGGTGACCGTCGAACTGTCCCGCCGCACCTTCGAGGTCTGGGACGACACGGCGAAGGCGTGGGCGTTTGTGAAGGGTTCGTACGAGATCACCGCTGCCCGCTCGATCTCGGACCACAGGCTGACCGCGACGATTAACGTCTGATCCGGGACAGTCTGCACACACCGCGGACAAAGTCCCCACATGCAGCCCCGGTCCGGGACCTGACCCCTGGACCGGGGCTCACTCAGCGGACCGAGAAGCCGTACACCGTCTCCGAGCGGAAGACCCGGCCCGGCCGCAGCTCGGTGCTCGGGAAGTCCGGGTGGTTCGGGGAGTCCGGGAAGTGCTGGGTCTCCAGGGCGATGCCGTCGCCGGGGGCGAAGGGGGCCGCGAGGTGGTCGGCGGTGTAGAGCTGCAGGCCCGGCTCGGTCGTGGCCACGGTGAGCACCCGGCCCGACGCCGGGTCGTACAGCTCGGCCACCTCCTCGGCCGCCTCGGTCACCCCCTTGTCCAGCACGAAGTTGTGGTCGTAGCCGGAGCCCACCTTGCGGGCCGTACGGAAGTCGAAGCGGGAGCCGGAGACGTCCGTCAGCGCTCCGGTGGGGATCAGGTCGGTGTCCACCGGCGTGTAGCGGGAGGCGGCCAGCCGCAGTTCGTGGCCGCCCGCGTGGCCGGAGCCGCTCAGGTTCCAGTACGTGTGGTTGGTGAGGTTGATGACCGTCGGCGCGTCCGTGACGGCCTCGTAGGCGATCCGCAGCGCACCGGACGCGTCCAGGGTGTACGTGGCCGCCACCTCCAGCCGGCCGGGGAACCCCTCCTCGCCGTGCGGGCTCACCCGGCTCAGCCGCAGCCCGTCCTCGACCGGCTCGACCTCCCACACCCGCTTGTCGAACCCCTGTGAGCCGCCGTGCAGCGAGTTGGGGCCGCTGTTCTGCTCCAGCGCGTAGGTGCAGCCGTCCAGCGGGAAGCGGCCGCCCGCGATGCGGTTGGCGTACCGGCCGACCAGAGCGCCGAGAAACGGCTCCGGATGCTCCCGGTAGCCGTCGAGCCCCGGGAACCCCAGCACCACGTCCGCCGTGTACCCGTCCCGGTCCGGGACCTCGACCGACTGCACGATCCCGCCGTACGACAACACCCGCACCCGCACCCCGGCCCGCCCCAGCGTCCAGCGGTGCACCGGGGTGCCGTCGGAAAGTGTGCCGAAAAGTTCGCTCATGTGGGAAACCCTAGGTCACGGCCGTTCCGCGGTCACCGTGCGGTAGGCGATCTCGGCGAGCCGTGCCTGGCCGTTCCGGCTCGGGTGGAACCAGTCCCAGTGGCTGAGCTGCTCCGTGTCGAAGCGGTAGTCGAAGACCGCGTTGCGATCGAAGCGGCAGCGGCGGTCCTTGGCGCACACGTCCTTCAGCACCGCGTTGTAGGCCTCCACCCGCTTCTGCACCTTGTCCCGGCGCAGTGTGGCCCTGACGGTCAGGTCGTCCGCGTCCCCCAGCATCGACGGGCAGATGCCCAGCTTCCACACCTGCTTGCCCAGCGGGTTCGTCCGGCCCGCCGACCACAGCCGCTTCAGGTTCGGCACGCTCGCCACGTACACCTGCGTCTTCGGCAGCGCCGCGCGCAGGGTGGCCAGCGACTCCTCGAAGTCCGTGCGGAAGGAGGCCACCGAGGTCATCGCCCGGGCCGACGAACGGCACGCGTCGTTCGCACCGATCATCACCGTCACCAACTGGGGGGCGCGGGCGGCCGCCTGGGCCATCTGCTCCGGCAGGTCGGCCATCCGGGCACCGGTCACCGCGTAGTTCCAGCTGCGCTCCGCCGCGCCCGTCACCCCCAGCAGCCGCACCGCCAGGCTGTCCACCTTGGCGTCGCTGCCCGTCGCCCACGACACCTCGGGGCAGTCCGAGAGCACCGTGCACGCGTCGAACCCACGGGTGATGGAGTCCCCGACCGCGGCGATCGAGCCGGGGCTGCGGTTCCACACCGGCGTGGGCCGGGGCGAGGGACGGGACGCGCTCGCCCCGGAATCCTTCGTACCGTCACCACCGCCACCGAAGGCGTCACACCCCGCCGTGCTCAGCACGGCCGCCGCCACGACGGCAAGGGCAGCCCGCGCACGGTGGCTTCGCTTCCGCATCCCTGCTGATCCCCTCGCTCGATGTGGAGTGGTCGCTCTTATAACAACGCGCGAGGGTTCCCGGCCCGGGGACCTTGGAACGGCTCACCCCCGTACAAGCGTCCCCCTGGGTGAATGGCGGGAGTTTCCTGGCACTGGGACCGACGGTACGTCACACTCCTTGCGCCGCCGCAGGGTAGCCTCGCCATCAACGCGGCCGTCGCGCCACTGCCGCCCAGCCAGTCCGCAAGATGTCCCGCTCTGCCCGGAGGTTCCGGTGACGACACGTGGAGTTCTGTACGTGCACTCCGCGCCGCGCGCGCTGTGCCCGCACGTCGAGTGGGCCGTCGCCGGGGTGCTCGGCACGCGCGTCAACCTCGACTGGATCCGGCAGCCCGCGGCACCCGGCACCTGGCGCTCTGAGTTCTCCTGGCAGGGCGAGGTGGGCACGGCCTCCAAGCTGGCCTCCGCCCTGCGCGGCTGGCACCTCCTGCGCTTCGAGGTCACCGCCGAGCCCTGCCCCACCGCCGAGGGCGAGCGCTACAGCTGCACCCCGGACCTCGGCATCTTCCACGCCGTCACCGGCATCCACGGCGACATCCTCATCCCCGAGGACCGACTGCGCGCGGCCCTGCTCCGCAGCCAGCGCGGGGAGACGGATCTGGAGGCGGAACTCTCCAAGCTCCTGGGCAAGCCGTGGGACGACGAACTGGAGCCGTTCAGGTATGCGGGCGAGGGAGCACCGGTGCGGTGGCTGCACCAGGTGGTGTGAGTACCGGGACATGAGGAAGGGCCCCCGCCGGCAGGTGGGGGCCCTTCCTCATGTCTCTCAGACGGTCCGGAACGCCAGGACCACGTTGTGCCCACCGAACCCGAACGAGTCGTTCAGTGCGGCGATCCGGCCCTCGGGGAGAGCCCGCGCCTCACCGACCACGATATCCGCGTTGACCTCGGGGTCCAGCTCACGCACGTTGATCGTCGGCGGAGCCGTACGGTTCACCAGCGCCAGGATCGACGCGACCGTCTCGATACCACCGGCGCCACCCAGCAGGTGACCCGTCATCGACTTGGTCGCGGAGATCGCCATGTGGTCGACGTCGTCGCCGAACACCTTCCGCAGCGCCTTGATCTCGGCCACGTCACCCTGCGGCGTCGAGGTGGCGTGCGCGTTCACGTGCACGACCTCGGCCGGCTTCAGGTCCGTGTTGTCCAGCAGGTTCTGCAGCGCGGCCGCGATGCCGTTGCCCGACGGCTCCGGCTGCGTGATGTGGTGGGCGTCGGCGGAGATGCCCTGGCCGACCGCCTCCGCGTAGATCCGGGCGCCGCGGGCCTTCGCGTGCTCCTCGGACTCCAGGACGATCACACCGGCGCCCTCGCCGAGCACGAAGCCGTCACGACCGGAGTCGTAGGGACGCGAGGCGCCCTCGGGGTCGTCGTTGTTCTTGGACATCGCCATCATGTTGCCGAACGCGGCGATGGGAAGCGGGTGGATGGCGGCCTCGGTACCACCGGCCACGACCACGTCCGCACGCCCGGTGCGGATCATCTCGATCGCGTACCCGATGGCCTCCGCGCCCGAGGCGCAGGCCGAGACCGGGGTGTGCACACCGGCGCGGGCACCCAGCTCGATACCGACGTTGGCCGCCGGGGAGTTGGGCATTAGCATCGGCACGGTGTGCGGGGAGACACGGCGTACGCCCTTCTCCTTGAGCACGTCGTACTGGTCCAGGAGCGTCGTCACACCGCCGATTCCGGAGGCGATGACCGCACCCAGCCGGTCCGGGTTCACGGACACGTCCTCGCCGGCCTTGGCGGTGAATCCGGCGTCCTTCCAGGCCTCCTGAGCGGCGATCAGCGCGAACTGCGCGGACCGGTCCAGCTTGCGGGCCTGCGGGCGGGGGATGATCTCGCCCGGCTCGACGGCGATCTGTGCGGCGATACGGACCGGCAGTTCGGCCGCCCAGTCCTGCTCGAGGGCGCTCACTCCGGACTTGCCGGCGAGCAGGGCCTCCCAGAACGAAGCTGCGTCGCCACCCAGCGGTGTGGTTGCGCCGATACCGGTGACGACCACGGTGCGATTGGTCGGGCTCACGGGAATTCTTTCTCCAACGGATGCGGGATTCATACGGCGCCACCGCCGGGTGGCGGGGCCTTGCAGCCTGTGACCTAAAGGGTGGCTCAGGCCTGGTGCTTGAGGATGTAGTCCGTGGCGTCGCCGACGGTCTTGAGGTTCTTGACGTCCTCGTCGGGGATCTTGACGTCGAAGCGCTCCTCGGCGGCGACGACGACCTCGACCATGGACAGCGAGTCGACGTCCAGGTCGTCGGTGAAGGACTTGTCCAGCTGGACGTCCTCAACCGGGATGCCGGCGATCTCGTTCACGATCTCGGCGAGACCTTCGACGATCTCTTCCTGAGTGGCGGCCATGTTGGCGCTCCTTCTTCGATAATCCAGACGGTTTGTGGCAAATGATCCCGCACCGGATCGCATGATCCGGCACGGAGTGCCTAGGGGAGGGTAACGACCGTCGCGGCGAACACGAGACCCGCCCCGAAGCCGATGAGAAGCGCGGTGTCGCCGCTCTTCGCCTCCCCGGTCGCCAGGAGCCGCTCCATCGCGAGCGGAATCGAGGCGGCCGAGGTGTTGCCGGTGGTGCGGATGTCACGGGCGACCGTGACGCTCTCCGGCAGCTTCAACGTCTTCACCATCGAGTCGATGATCCGCATGTTGGCCTGGTGCGGAATGAAGACGTCCAGGTCGTCCGGGGTGATTCCGGCCGCGTCCAGCGCCTGCTGGGCGACCTTCGCCATCTCGAACACGGCCCAGCGGAACACCGCCTGGCCCTCCTGCGTGATCGCAGGGAACTTGACGTTGCCCTCGCTGTCGACGGGCAGTTCGGAGAGGTCCCCGACGTGGAACCGGTCCCAGGGGACCGTCTGCTTGATGGTCTCGGCCTTGTCGCCCTCGGAGCCCCACACGGTCGGGCCGATCGCCGGCTCCTGGGAGGGGCCGACCACGACCGCGCCGGCGCCGTCACCGAACAGGAAGGCCGTGGCCCGGTCCTCCAGGTCGGTCAGGTCGCTCAGCCGCTCCACGCCGATGACGAGCACGTACTCGGCGGAACCTTCCGTCACCATGCCCTTGGCAAGGGTGAGGCCGTAGCCGAAGCCCGCGCAGCCCGCCGAGATGTCGAACGCGGCGGCCTTGTCGGTGCCCAGCTTGTCGGCGATCTCGGTGGCGACGGCCGGGGTCTGGCTGAAGTGCGAGACGGTCGAGACGACCACGGCGCCGATCTGCTCGGCAGCGATGCCCGCGTCGGCGATCGCCTTGCCGGAGGCCTCGATGGCCATCGCGGCGACCGTCTCGTCGGGGCCGGCCCAGTGCCGGGTCTCGATGCCGGAGCGCGAACGGATCCACTCGTCGGACGAGTCGATCTTCTCCAGGATCACCTCGTTGGGCACGACCCGGACCGGCCGGTAGCCGCCGACACCGAGGATGCGCGCGTACGGGGCGCCCTTGCTGGGCTTGATCTTCGCCATGTGCGTTACGGCTCCTTAAGCGTCGGCGCCCGCTGCGGCAGCAGCGGAATCAGCTGCTGCGGCGATGAGCTCACGGGCCGCGTCGAGGTCGTCGGGGGTCTTCAGGGCCAGCGTCTTGACACCCGGAAGGGCCCGCTTGGCCAGGCCGGTCAGCGTGCCGCCCGGGCACATCTCGATGAGCGCGGTGACACCCAGTGCCTTGAACGTCTCCATGCACAGGTCCCAGCGCACCGGGTTGGCGACCTGGCCGACCAGCCGCTCCAGCACCTCGGCGCCGGTGGCGACGGCCTGGCCGTCCTTGTTGGAGACGTAGGTGACCTTCGGGTCGCCGGGCGTCAGCTCGGCGGCGGCCTTGGCCAGCGCGTCCACGGCAGGAGCCATGTGGTGCGTGTGGAAGGCGCCGGCGACCTTCAGCGGGACGATCTTGCGGACGCCCTCGGGCTTGTCCTCGTTCAGCGCGGCGAGCTGCTCCAGCGTGCCCGCGGCGACGATCTGGCCCGCGCCGTTGACGTTCGCGGGGGTCAGGCCCAGCTTCTCCAGGTGCGCGACGGAGACCTCGGGGTCACCGCCGAGCAGCGCGGACATGCCGGTCTCGGTGATCGCGGCGGCGTCGGCCATGGCCAGACCGCGCTTGCGGACGAGGCCGAGCGCGGCGGTGTCGTCCAGGACGCCCGCGAAGGCGGCGGCGGTGATCTCACCGACGCTGTGGCCGGCGACGGCGCCCGGGGCGATCTCGGCAATGTCGCCGAGTGCCGCAGCGGACAGGATGCCGGCGGCGACCAGCAGCGGCTGAGCCACCGCGGTGTCGCGGATGGCGTCCGCGTCGGCCTGGGTGCCGTAGTGGACCAGGTCCAGTCCGATGGCGTCCGACCATGCGGCGACACGGTCGGCGGCACCGGGGAGGTCGAGCCAGGGAGTCAGGAAGCCGGGCGTCTGGGCGCCCTGGCCGGGAGCGACGAGTACGAGCACTCTCACACTCTCTCTTGGGGACGGCCGAGGCCGCCCGTGGGGACAGGGACGAAGAACACGAGGGGCTTTTGTAGGGCCCCGACAAAAGCCTAGAGTTGGGCGTCTCCTTCGGCCAGACGCCCCAGGATCAGCGCGATCCGCAGTGTGAAGGCGGATCGTACATCCGAAGGCGACCAACCGGTGACGTCTGTCACACGTCGGAGCCGGTAGCGCACGGTGTTCGGGTGAACGAAGAGCATCCGGGCCGCGCCCTCCAGGCTGCTCGCCTGCTCCAGGTAGACACTCAACGTTTCCAGGAGCGCCGACCCGGCTTCCTCCAGCGGTCTGTAGATCTCCTCCACCAGCTGCTCGCGGGCGCTCGGATCGCCCGCGATGGCGCGCTCCGGCAGCAGATCCTCCGCCAGCACCGGCCGCGGCGCGTCCTGCCAGGCGGAACACGCCTTCAGCCCCGCGGCGGCGGCCTGCGCGGACCGCGTGGCGGCCAGCAGATCGGGTACGACGGGCCCGGCGACGACCGGTCCGGCCGCGAACGGCCCGATCAGTGACTTGGCGACGGCGAGCGGATTCGCGCTGCCACCCGCGATGACGACGAGCCGGTCACCGAGCACCCCGGTGAGCACCTGGACCTTGGCGTGCCGCGACGCCCTCCTGATCGCCTCCACAGTCAGCTCGCTGTCCCCGTCGGGAGCGGTCCCGAGCACGACACACACATGCTCCGGCGAGTTCCAGCCGAGCGCGGCGGCCCGGCTGACGGCCCCCTCGTCGGCCTCCCCGCTCAGCACGGCGTTGACGACGAGCGACTCCAGCCGCGCGTCCCAGGCACCGCGTGCCTCGGCGGCCTGGGCGTAGACCTGGGCGGTGGCGAAGGCGATCTCGCGGGCGTACACGAGCAGCGCCTCGCGCAGCACGTTCTCGTCTCCGGGCGCCGCCACCTCGTCGATGGCGCTCTCCATGACCTCGATGGTGGTCCGCACCATCTCCACGGTCTGCCGCAGCGTGATGGCCCGGGTCAGCTCGCGGGGCGCCGTCCCGAAGACATCCGTCGAGATCGCCTGCGGAGCATCGGGATGCCGGAACCACTCGGTGAAGGCGGCGATGCCCGCCTGGGCCACGAGCCCGATCCAGGAACGGTTCTCCGGGGGCATGGCCCGGTACCACGGCAGCGTCTCGTCCATGCGTGCGATGGCCTGCGCGGCGAGGCTCCCGGAGGACTTCTCCAGCCGCTTCAGGGTCGCGGGGTGCGGGTGGACGACATGTGCTGCGGGTTCGCTGTGACGGGATTCGGGTTCGGGCACGTGGACAAGACTGCCTTATCCGGACGTGAGCGTGCGTCGCCGGGGTCAGCAGGTGAGACGCCCCGCCGGGCCGAGGGGGCGTGTGCGCGGTCTACGGTGGTGCCGTGATGGACGTACGGCGCGCCGCAGAGCGCTACCCCGGCGGGGACCCAGGGGCCGGGATCGACACCCGCCACGCCTTCTCCTTCGGCCCGCACTACGACCCCGAGAACCTGCGCTTCGGCGCGGTGATCGCCTGCAACGAGGAGCGGCTCGCCCCCGGCGCCGGCTTCGACGAGCACCCGCACAGCCACACGGAGATCGTCACCTGGGTCGTCGAGGGCGAACTGACCCACCGCGACTCCACGGGCCACGAGACCCGGGTCCGCCCCGGAGACGTCCAGCACCTCAGCGCGGCGGCGGGCGTCCGCCACGTGGAGCGCAACGACGGCTCCACCCCCCTGACCTTCCTCCAGATGTGGCTGGCCCCCCTGACCCCCGGCGGCGACCCGTCCTACGCGATCGTCCCGGGCATCGCCGACTCCACCCCCTACGCACTCCCGGCCGCCGGCGCAATGCTCCACGTCCGCCGCCTGGCCCCGGGAGAGCGGACGGCTGTGCCGGACGCGGCACACGTCTACGTCCACGTCGTACGCGGCGAGATCAACTTGGCGGGGGAGACGCTGGGCCCCGGGGACTCGGCCCGGATCACGGAAGCGGAGGGTTTGGAGGCGGTCGGTGTCACGTCAGCGGAACTTCTGCTGTGGGAGATGGCGCCGTAGGGCCGTCAGGGGTGCGGGCGCGTGGGGGCTGGGCGGGGGTGGGTTTCGCTTGCCCGCGCTGGCGGGGTGCCGCTGCGCCCACCCGTGCCGCCCCAGCGGCACGACTGCCCGCAGCTACGGTGCGATGCAGCCGACGGAGCTGCAACTCCCCAGGGGCGCGGGGAACTGCGCGACCAGCCCCCACCGGCCCGCAGCCGAAAGGTCAGCCTCGCAGCTCGGAGAGCACCGCGTCCGTGAACGCCGGCCACGCCTCGATCGCCCAGGGGCCGAATGCGCGGTCCGTCAGGGCAACACCGGCCACACCCGCATCCGGATCGATCCACAGGAACGTACCGGACTGACCGAAGTGTCCGAACGTGCGCGGTGAAGACGAAGACCCCGTCCAGTGCGGCGACTTGGAGTCACGGATCTCCAAGCCGAGCCCCCAGTCGTTGGGGTTCTGGTGCCCGTAGCCAGGGAGGACACCCTTCGTCCCCGGATACTGCACGGACATCGCCTCGGCGACCGTACGCGGATCCAACAGCCTCGGCGCCTGCACCTCCGCAGCGAACCGCAGCAGGTCGTCCACCGTCGAAACGCCGTCCTTGGCGGGGGACCCGTCCAGCGACGTCCGCGTCATCCCCAACGGCTCCAGCACCGCCTGCCGCAGATACTCCGCGAACGGAATGTCCGTCGCCTTGGCGATGTGATCCCCGAGCTGCTCGAACCCGGCGTTGGAGTACAGCCGCCGCTCCCCGGGAGGCGCCATCACCTTGTGCTCGTCGAAGGCCAGCCCGGAGGTGTGCGCGAGCAGATGGCGGACGGTCGCCCCGGCAGGACCGGCCGGCTCGTCCAGCTCGACGGCACCCTCCTCGTACGCGACCAGCGCCGCGTAGGCCGCCAGCGGCTTGGTCACCGAGGCCAGCGGAAACCGGTGCCCGACGGGCCCATGGGTCCCGAGGACGGTCCCGTCGGCCTGTACGACACCGGCCGCGGCGGTGGGAACCGGCCAGTTCTCGATCAACGCGAGGCTCTTCAGCGACATGCCGTCGAGCCTAAGCGCTCAGAGCTTCAGCTCCATCAAAGGGTCCGGCCTGGGCAGGAAGCCGAGGCCGGCATAGAGCGGCGCGGCCTGGGCGGACGCGGTGAGGTGGACGCGCCCGGCGCCGCGCTCACGGAACCACTCCAGCAGCGCGTCCATGCACGCACGCGCGTACCCCCGGCGCCGTGTGCCCGGGTCGGTGGCGACACTGAAGACGAAGCCGACCGTCCCGAACGGATCGCCCGCCTTCCCGATCCGGTAGTCGACCGTCCCAGCCACCAGCGCGGCCAGCGCCCCCGGCCGCTCCGGGTGGTCCACGACGAACGCCACGAAGCTCCCGTCCGGGTCGCCCAGCCGTGCGCGCAGTCCCGGCAGGGACTCCTCGTGCCAGTCGGTGGAAGGGTCGGCGCCCGCCATCGAATCAATCATGACCTGCCGCAGTCGCAGCACTTCCTCGGCGTCCTCGGGCAGCGCCCGGCGTACGAGACTCATGTCCCGCACGCTAACGACCGCCGCCCGGCCCCGTCGTGCGCATTTCTTACCGGGTTCGGCTTGCTTCGAGTGCACTCGAAGGCCATAGCGTGGGGCCATGACGGTGATGCAGACCGAGGAGAACGCGAGCAGGACCGACATCTGCGCAGCCCCGCCCCGGCGGCACCCACGCCCCGACGGCCAGGACCGCTACACGATCAGCGAGGTCGTCGCCTTCACCGGCCTGACCGCGCACACCCTGCGCTGGTACGAGCGGATCGGGCTGATGTCCCACATCGACCGCTCCCACACCGGCCAGCGCCGCTACAGCAACCGCGACCTGGACTGGCTGGACTTCGTGACCAAGCTGCGCCTGACCGGCATGCCGGTGGCGGACATGGTCCGCTACGCGGAACTGGTGCGCGAGGGCGAGACGACCTACCCGGAACGCCAGGCACTGCTGGAATCGACCCGCCGGGACGTGCTGGCCAGGATCGCGGAGCTGCACGACACCCTCTCGGTCCTGGACCGGAAGATCAGCTTCTACTCCACGGGCCGCTGACTACATTTCGGCCAGCAGTTCCGCCTTCTTCGACGAGAACTCCTCGTCCGTGAGCAGCCCCGCCTGGTGCAGCTCCCCGAGGTGGCGGATCCGCTCGGCGATGTCGGCCGGGTCCCGGCGTGCCGGGGCCGGTACCGCCGGTACCGGCCCACGGGTGCGTACGGCCTCCAGGACCGCCGCCGCGAACGGCAGCGACTCGTGCACCGGGCCGTATCCGAGCCCGAAGACGACGGACGCCGGATCCTGGTCGGGCTGCGCCGGCCGGGCGGAGCCGCCCTCGCGGGGCAGCAGCCGTAGATGCCCCTCGAAGACCTCCGGCGACCGCCACTCCACCCCGCTGAGGCCGGCGACCGCGAAGCTCTGGTCCCCGGCTTTCCACTTCGCCGAGGACGCTCCCGTCCAGGACCACCGGAACTGCACGGTCGTCCCGTCGAAGGACGCCTTCCCGTCGTACGCCTTGAACTGCAGCGGCGCCTCCGGCGCGGCCACCAGATACCGGTCGGTGGGCCCGGACTCGGTCAGCAGCCCCTTCAGCTCGTCCGCGTAGTACTCCGCGAGCGTCGACCGCTCGGCCGGCAGCGCCAGCCGGTACGGGTCGGAGCCCTCGCGCAGCTGCCCGGCCGCCGCCTCCCACAACGGGTCGGCCCCGACGCGCGGCCGCAGCCGCAGTGCGACGGTGCCGCGCTTGCCCGGCGTGAGAGTCACTTCCTCGACCGCGGACAGCGGGATCCGCCGTTCGCCCAGCGCCTGGAACAGCTTCGGTGTTCGAATCCCCCGTTCGTAGCGGATGAGCACGGAGTCGGACTCGAACTCCCAGACGGCATGAAAACCCGCCAGTACGTCACCCATGCGGCTCATCGTATGCGGCACGTGCTCCTCCGTCGCCACCCGCGCAGACCGCACTTCCTGCTGTTTCTACGCGCGTTGGGCCATCGACGTGCGGGGCAGACCGGCCCGGCACGCATCGTTCTCGCGTGCGCAGGTGACCGCGTCGTACGCGCCCACCCCGATGTCGGCGAGGTTGCGCAGGCTGTCCGTGCCCGGCTGGAAATAGCCTGCGTGACCCTGCGCGTCCCGTGCCGACAGCACCCGCGCGCCGAACGACGAGGAGACCGGGTCGGCGCCGTGCCCGAGCCCGCCGACCTCCAGGTACGGCACGTCCTGCACCCAGTCGGTGGCGTCCCGCATCGCCCACACCCGGGCCGAGGTGCCGAGGCCGGAGGCATTGCCGACCCGCATGCCGGGGCTCGCGGCCACCGCTATGTCGGTCACCCGGCGGGGCATGTCGTGCGCGGCGACCCCGCAGACCACCGAACCGTAGCTGTGGCAGAACATCGACACCGGAGCCTTGCCGGGCAGGGCGTGCAGCAGCGCGTTCAGGCGCAGGGCGCCCTCCGCGGCGCGCAGCCCCGTGGCCGCGTCCACGCCGAGTCCGTCCGGCGCGGTGTAGTCGGCCCAGGCGATCACGGCCGTACGGGTCGTGGGGCTCTGCGTCCGCTCGGCCGCGTACAGGGCCTTGGCCATGCCGACCGGGGCGCTGTACCTGCGGCTCGTGCGCTGGAAGGTGAGCAGGTCGGTGTCGACGCCGGGGACGACGACGGAGATCCGCTCGGCCTTGGTCAGGTTCCCGAACACCTCGGCGATCCGGCCCGAGCCCTCGGGGTCGAAGGCGAGGATCTGCCGGTCGGGGTTCAGCAGCGACTCGTAGCGGTGCATACGACGCCCCGCCTCCTGCTGTCCGGCCGCGCTGAGCCGGCTGTCGTGCATGCGCTTCTTCTCGACCTTGCGGGCCTGCTCCAGCGCGACGTGGTTGGCGCGGTAGCGCAGCGAGACGGGCGCGCCGTTCATGTTGCCGACCGCGAGGGGGTAGCGGTGGGCGAGGCGGTCCTGCTCGTGCGGGGTGAGCGAGGCGAAGAAGCGGGCGAGCCGCGCGGGGGAGCCGTCGGGGTCCGGCAGGTGCAGGCCGTGGATGCTGCCCTGCTCCCACTTGGCGAGCGAGGCCTGCAGGGCGGTCGCTTCCCGGTGGCTGCGCAGCGCGGTCCAGCCGGTGGTCGCGAGCATCACGAACACCACGGCCAGCGCGAGCAGCATGCGCCAGACGTTGAGTTGCGGGGAGGTGTCGAAGGAAGTCACTGGGAGGACACACTAGGAGAACGGGAGGGTCTCGGGGTAACCGAGTGACAGGTATCACGTTTCGTGAGGCGTCGAACGAACCCCGAACGACCTCAGGTGATACGCCAGTTCCCGGTGAGCGCCGAACCCACCTGATCGAGGTACGACGCGGTGAGTTCGCGGATCGCCTCCACGCTGAAGTCGTCGCCCGTGCTCCACTGCCGCTCGGTGACCCTTATCACCCCGCCGAAGACGGCCACGGCCAGCCGCGGCCGCGGGTCGGCGTCCACGTCGACGCCCTCCCGTTCGGCGAGCAGCCGCGCGAGGGCCTCCTCCGTGGCCACGGAGCGCAGCAGATGGGCGGCGAGCAGGGACGGGGTCGACTCGATCGTCCGGTACATGCGCACGTACAGCTCGACCGGTACGACCGCCTCGACGGCCTCGCGCAGCCCGTCCCAGCCCTCCAGTACGGCCTGCTGCAGCGTCTCCATCGGGGTCTCGTGCGCCGGCCGTTCCCGCACCGCCGCCACGAAGCGGGCCTCCGCCAGGTCCTGGACGGCGAAGGCCACGTCCTCCTTGCCGGCGAAGTAGCGGAAGAAGGTGCGCTGCGAGACGCCGACGGCCTCGGCGATCTCGTCGACGGTCGTGTGCTCGTACCCCTGGGTCGTGAACAGTTCGAGGGCGGAGCGCAGCAGGGCGTCCCGGGTGCGCTGCTTCTTGCGCTCACGCAGTGTTTCCATAATGTGTCAGTTACCGACTTGTGAATTGGTTTGTCAAATGTCAGCGGCTGTCACTAGCCTCGAACGCATGACTAGTCAGACCACCATCGACACGACGGGGCCGGAGGACAAGGCGCCGGCAGCCCCGTCGGAGGCGACCCCGGCCGCGGGGCTGCGCGGGCACCCGTGGCTCACCCTCATCACCGTCGCCGTAGGGGTCATGATGGTGGCCCTCGACGGCACCATCGTGGCGATCGCCAACCCGGCCATCCAGAAGGACCTCAAGGCGAGCTTCGCCGACGTCCAGTGGATCACCAACGGGTACTTCCTCGCCCTCGCGGTCTCCCTGATCACCGCGGGCAAGCTCGGTGACCGCTTCGGCCACCGGCAGACCTTCCTCATCGGCGTGACCGGCTTCGCCGCCGCTTCCGGCGCCATCGGGCTGTCGAACAGCATCGCCGCGGTGGTCACCTTCCGCGTCTTCCAGGGCCTGTTCGGCGCGCTGCTGATGCCGGCCGCGCTCGGTCTGCTGCGGGCCACCTTCCCGGCCGAGAAGCTCAACATGGCGATCGGCATCTGGGGCATGGTGATCGGCGCCTCCACCGCGGGCGGCCCGATCCTCGGCGGCGTCCTGGTCGAGCACGTCAACTGGCAGTCGGTGTTCTTCATCAACGTGCCGGTCGGTCTGCTGGCGCTGGTCCTGGGCGTGCTGATCCTGCGCGACCACCGCGCGGCGAACGTCCCGCGCTCTTTCGACTTCCTCGGCATTGTCCTGCTCTCCGGCGCGATGTTCTGCCTGGTGTGGGCCCTGATCAAGGCGCCGAGCTGGGGCTGGGGCTCCGGCCGCACCTGGCTCTTCATCGCCGCCTCGGTGATGCTCTTCGCCTTCTTCGCCCTCTGGGAGACGAGGGTCGCCGAACCGCTGATCCCGCTGGGCCTGTTCCGCTCGGTGCCGCTGTCCGCGGGCGTCGTGCTGATGGTCCTGATGGCGATCGCCTTCATGGGCGGCCTGTTCTTCGTGACGTTCTACCTCCAGAACGTGCACGGCATGAGCCCCATCAAGGCGGGTCTGCACCTGCTGCCCCTCACCGGCATGATGATCGTCGGCTCCCCGCTCGCGGGCGCCGCGATCACCAAGCTCGGCCCGCGCATCCCGCTGGCCGGCGGCATGGCCGCGACCGCGATCGCCATGTACGGCATGTCGACGCTCAAGGCCGACACCGGCAGCGGTGTGATGTCGATCTGGTTCGCCCTGCTCGGCTTCGGCCTCGCGCCGGTCATGGTCGGCGCCACCGAGGTCATCGTCGGCAACGCGCCCATGGAGCTGTCCGGTGTGGCGGGCGGCCTCCAGCAGGCGGCCATGCAGATCGGCGGCAGCCTCGGTACGGCGGTGCTGGGTGCCGTGATGGCCTCCAAGGTCGACAGCGACCTGCCGGGCAACTGGACCGGTGCGGGGCTGCCGCCGCTGACGCCGGCTCAGTTGGACAAGGCCTCCGAGGCCGTTCAGGTCGGTGTGGCCCCGGTCGCCAAGGGCACCCCGGAGCCGATCGTCGCGAAGATCACCGGCGTCGCCCATGACACGTTCATCTCCGGCATGAGCCTCGCGTCCCTGGTGGCGGCGGGCGTGGCGGCGGTCGCCGTCCTCGTCGCGCTGCTCACCAAGCGGGGGCAGAACGCGGAGGCGGGCGCGGGAGTCGGCCACATCTGAAGCCCCGTCCGAGGAGGATTTCCCCTATCAGGGTGACTCCGCTAAAGATTCCTCGCACTCGGCGCGCGCCGCAGGTCACAGTGGGTCAGGTCCTCCGCAGGGCATGGGAGGACGACCGGGCCGCGGCGCGCGCTGCGGAGGGGGCTGCGCGCGCCTTCGCCTTCGGCGATTCGGCCGTGCTTCGTCTGCGGGCCGGTGGGGGCTGGTCGCGCCCACGCGGCGGAGCCGCATATCGATACAGCCCCGCGCCCCTGGGGAGTTGCGGTGCCGCCGGCTGCAAGGCGCCGTAGCCACGCAGCCGCAGATAGCCGCGGGCCCGCCGTCCCCGCGTAGCTGCGGGCAGTCGTGCCGCTGGGGCGGCACGGGTGGGCGCAGCGGCACCCTGCCAGCGCCGGTGAGCGGACCCACTCCCGGTCGGCAACAGCACCGGGCGCCAAGTCAACTCCGCTGCTCCTCCCGATCCGCAGCCAACCGCGCCACTTCCGCCCGCAGCAAGCGAACCTCCTCCGCCAAAGAAGCAATCGCCTCCGTCTGCCGCCGCTCCTCCACATCGTCCTTCTCGAACCGCGAGATGAACCACGCGGCGATGTTCGCGGTCACGACACCCAACAGCGCGATCCCCGACAGCATCAGCCCGACCGCGATCATCCGCCCCAGACCGGTAGTCGGCGCATGGTCCCCGTACCCCACGGTCGTCATCGTCGTGAAGGACCACCACACCGCATCACCCAGCGTCCGGATGTTCCCGTTCGGCGACTCCCGCTCCACCGACAGCACCGCGAGCGACCCGAACATCAACAACCCGACCACCGCCCCGCCGACATAGGTCGTGAGCCGGATCTGCGAGGCCATCCGCGCCCGCCGCCCCACCAGCAGCAGCGTCGACACCATGCGCAGCAACCGCAGCGGCTGCAACAGCGGCAGCACTACGGCGCACAGGTCTATCCAGTGCGTCCGGACGAATTCCCGGCGCCGCTGGGTGAGCGCCAGCCGCATCACGTAGTCCACGGCGAACGCGCCCCACACCACCCACTCCGTGGCCGTGCAGGCGACCGTCAGGGACCGGCTGGCGGGGTTGTCCACGATCGGTACGGCATACGCGACGGCGAACGCCACCGCGAGCGCCAGCAGCGGTCGTTGGGTGCGCTGTTCCCAACGGGCCTGCGCCGACTGTTCGTTCATGGCCGCATAGTAAAGAACAAGTAACGGGGGCGGTGCACAGGCACCGCCCCCTTGACCGCTGAAGCCGCGCAGCGCTACGCGTCGCCGCCCGCTGCGCCCGGATGCGCCGCCGAGACGTCCAGCAGCTGGTACCGGTCGATGGCCTGCTTCAGCACGGACCGGTCGACCTTGCCCTCCCGGGCCAGCTCGGTCAGCACCGCCACCACGATCGACTGGGCGTCGATGTGGAAGAAGCGGCGGGCCGCGCCACGGGTGTCCGCGAAGCCGAAGCCGTCGGCGCCCAGCGACTGGTACGTGCCGGGCACCCACCGGGCGATCTGGTCCGGGACCGATCGCATCCAGTCGGACACGGCCACGAACGGCCCTTCGGAACCGCTCAGCTTCTGCGTCACGTACGGCACCCGCTGCTCCTCCTCCGGGTGCAGCAGGTTGTGCTGCTCCACCGCCACGGCCTCGCGCCGCAGCTCGTTCCAGGAGGTCGCCGACCAGACGTCGGCCTTCACGTTCCAGTCCTCGGCGAGGAGCTTCTGCGCCTCCAGCGCCCACGGCACCGCGACACCGGACGCCATGATCTGCGCCGGGACCGAGCCCGCCGTACCCTCGCTGATCCGGTGGATGCCCTTGAGGATGCCCTCGACGTCCACGTCCGCCGGCTCGGCCGGGTGCTGGATGGGCTCGTTGTAGACGGTGAGGTAGTAGAAGACGTCCTCGCCGTGCGGGTGCTCGGCGTCGCTGCCGTACATCCGGCGCAGGCCGTCCTGGACGATGTGCGCGATCTCGTACGAGTACGCCGGGTCGTAGGCCACGCACGCCGGGTTCGTCGAGGCGAGCAGCTGGGAGTGGCCGTCCGCGTGCTGGAGGCCCTCACCGGTCAGGGTCGTACGGCCCGCGGTCGCACCCAGCACGAATCCGCGCGACAGCTGGTCGGCCATCTGCCAGAACTGGTCGCCGGTGCGCTGGAAACCGAACATCGAGTAGAAGACGTAGACCGGGATGAGCGGTTCGCCGTGGGTGGCGTAGGCCGAGCCCGCCGCGATCAGGGAGGCCGTGCAGCCCGCCTCCGAGATGCCGTCGTGCAGCATCTGGCCGGTCGGCGACTCCTTGTACGCGAGCAGCAGGTCGCGGTCGACCGCCTCGTACTGCTGGCCGAGCGGGTTGTAGATCTTCGCGCTCGGGAAGAAGGAGTCCATGCCGAACGTGCGGTACTCGTCCGGTGCGATCAGCACGAACCGCCGGCCGATCTCCTTGTCCCGCATGAGGTCCTTGAGGAGCCGGACAAAGGCCATCGTCGTGGCGATGGACTGCTGGCCGGTGCCCTTCTTCACGGTCGCGTACGTCTTGTCGTCGGGCAGCTGCAGCGGCTTGGAGCGCACGACGCGGGTCGGGACGTACCCGCCGAGCCCCTTGCGCCGGTCGTGCATGTACTGGATCTCCTCCGAGTTCCGGCCCGGGTGGTAGTACGGCGGAGGGCCGGACTCCAGCTCCTTGTCGGAGATCGGCAGGTGCAGACGGTCCCGGAAGTGCTTGAGGTCGGAGACCGTCAGCTTCTTCATCTGGTGCGTGGCGTTGCGGCCCTCGAAGTTCGGGCCCAGCGTCCAGCCCTTGATCGTCTTCGCGAGGATGACCGTGGGCTGGCCCTTGTGCTCGACGGCCGCCTTGAAGGCCGCGTAGATCTTGCGGTGGTCGTGACCGCCGCGGCCCAGGTGCAGGATCTGGTCGTCGGTCATGTTCTCGACCATCGCGCGCAGCCGGTGGTCGTCACCGAAGAAGTGCCGGCGGATGTAGTCGCCGGACTCGGTGGCGTAGGTCTGGAACTGGCCGTCCGGCGTCGTGTTCATCTTGTTGACCAGCACGCCGTCGCGGTCCTGGGCGAGCAGCGGGTCCCAGGTGCGGTCCCAGACCAGCTTGATCACGTTCCAGCCGGCGCCCCGGAAGACCGACTCCAGCTCCTGGATGATCTTGCCGTTGCCGCGCACCGGGCCGTCCAGGCGCTGCAGGTTGCAGTTGACGACGAAGGTCAGGTTGTCCAGGCCCTCGCGCGCGGCGATGGTCAGCTGGCCGAGCGACTCCGGCTCGTCCATCTCGCCGTCGCCGAGGAACGCCCACACGTGCGACTTGGAGGTGTCCGCGATGCCGCGCGCCTGCATGTAGCGGTTCATCCGGGCCTGGTAGATCGCGCCCAGCGGGCCGAGGCCCATGGAGACGGTCGGGAACTCCCAGAAGTCCGGCATGGAGCGCGGGTGCGGGTAGCTGGAGAGCGCGTTCGGGTACTTCGACTTCTCCTGGCGGAAGCCGTCGAGCTGCTCCGCGCTGAGCCGGTCGAGCAGGAACGCGCGCGCGTAGATGCCCGGGGAGGCGTGGCCCTGGAAGAAGACCTGGTCGCCGCCGTCGCCCTCGTCCTTACCGCGGAAGAAGTGGTTGAAGCCCACGTCGTACAGCGAGGCGGAGGAGGCGAAGGTGGCGATGTGGCCGCCGACGCCGATGCCGGGGCGCTGTGCGCGCGAGACCATCACGGCCGCGTTCCAGCGGGTCGCGTTCAGGATCCGGCGCTCGATCTCCTCGTTGCCGGGGAAGAACGGCTCGGCCCGGGTGGGGATCGTGTTGACGTAGTCCGTGCTGCGCATCTCGGGCACGGCCACGCGCTTCTCGCGGGCCCGCTCGATCAGGCGCAGCATGAGGTAGCGGGCCCGCTCACGGCCCCGCTCGTCCACGGCGGCGTCGAGGGAGTCGAGCCACTCCTGGGTCTCTTCGGGATCGAAGTCAGGAACCTGACTCGGAAGGCCGCCAATGATGATCGGATTGCGATCGGATCCGGAAGCCACGCTGTTCCTTACCTGTGAGAGGGCCACTTTTTTTCCTAGTGCCTGCACCGATCCCCATCGTGTACCTCGGGAAGGCGTACGTCATCTCTACCCTGGGGTAACCGAGGCGCAGGTCCGGTGGGTCCGGCCAAAACGCAACGATACGCCCGGGCTGTGACGGACTTGGCAAACTTGTTCGAGGCTCGTAGTGGCGGATGATTCCGAACGGCGCAAAGCGGGCACATCGGTGTGATGTGGGGCATGGCGAATCGGGGTACGGTGCCAGAAGTTGCGACGACACGGCCGGTATCGTCACCGTTTCGGCGGTCTGAACGGCCGGGTACTTGCGCGATCCGTCCCGCCCGTGTGGACTACGGCCAATGCTTCGCGCACGCGCGTGGCTGAGATTCCATCCAAGACATGATCAGGAGGCAACCCGTGAGCGCGACCGCGGACCACGCGGAGGAGCGGACGAACCCTGCCGCCAGGCTGGGGTTCCAGCCCGGGCAGGTGGTCCAGGAGATCGGCTACGACGACGACGTCGATCAGGAGCTCCGCGAGGCCATCGAGGAAGCCATCGAGAGCGACCTCATGGACGAGGACTACGACGACGTGGCCGACGCCGTCGTGCTGTGGTTCCGTGACGAGGACGGCGACCTGACCGATGTACTCGTCGACGCAACCACGTACATCGAAGAGGGCGGCGCCATCCTGCTGCTCACGCCGAAGACCGGCCGTACGGGGTACGTGGAGCCGAGTGACATCTCGGAGGCCGCGACGACTGCCGGTCTGACGGCGTCGAAGAGCGTCAGCGTCGGCAAGGACTGGAGCGGCTCGCGTCTGGCGACGCCGAAGGCCGCGAAGTCCGGCAAGAAGTAGACCGCCTCGTCCTGAGGACGTCGGACGGGCCGGGAGCACCCGGCCCGTCCGAAAGTCCGCGCTGAACCCGCGGTGATCGCTGCGTAGGGTGGTTCCGAGCGTTTGCACGCTCTCACCCGATCAGCCCACCGAAGGGATGCAGGACGATGGCGATCCAGGTCGGCGACAAGGCGCCCGACTTCGAGCTCAAGGACAACCACGGCCGCTCCGTGAAGCTTTCCGACTTCCGCGGCGAGAAGAACGTGGTGGTGCTCTTCTACCCCTTCGCCTTCACCGGCGTGTGCACCGGCGAGCTGTGCGAGCTGCGCGACAACCTGCCGCAGTTCTCGGACCGCGACACCCAGCTGCTCGCCGTCTCCAACGACTCCATCCACACCCTGCGCGTCTTCGCCGAGCAGGAGGGCCTGGAGTACCCGCTGCTCAGCGACTTCTGGCCGCACGGCAACGTCTCGCGTGCCTACGGCGTCTTCGACGAGGACAAGGGCTGCGCCGTCCGCGGCACCTTCATCATCGACAAGGAGGGCGTCGTGCGGTGGACCGTGATCAACGGCCTGCCGGACGCGCGCGACCTGAACGAGTACGTGAAGGCGCTCGACACCCTGTGATCCGGCCTCGAGGCCGACACCTGTGAGTCATCGGGTCCAGGGTCTGCGGGGGCGGGAACCCGTCACTAGGATCGGCACGTTGATCCCATATCCGAGCACGACGGGGCTCCCCGCCCCTGGACATCACATGGAGGACTCGTGGGAGTCAGCCTCAGCAAGGGCGGCAACGTATCGCTGACGAAGGAGGCCCCGGGCCTGACCGCCGTCATCGTCGGTCTGGGGTGGGACGTGCGCACCACGACCGGCACCGACTTCGACCTCGATGCCAGCGCGCTGCTGCTGAACACTTCCGGCAAGGTCGCGAGCGACCAGCACTTCGTCTTCTTCAACAACCTCAAGAGCCCCGACGGCTCCGTGGAGCACACCGGTGACAACCTCACCGGTGAGGGCGAGGGCGACGACGAACAGATCAAGGTCAACCTGGCCGGCGTCCCGGCCGACGTCGACAAGATCGTCTTCCCGGTTTCGATCTACGACGCCGAGAACCGCCAGCAGTCCTTCGGGCAGGTCCGCAACGCGTTCATCCGCGTCGTCAACCAGGCGGGCGGGCAGGAGATCGCCCGCTACGACCTCAGCGAGGACGCCTCGACCGAGACCGCCATGGTCTTCGGCGAGCTGTACCGGCACGGCCCGGAGTGGAAGTTCCGCGCCATCGGCCAGGGGTACGCCTCCGGTCTGCGCGGCATCGCCCAGGACTTCGGCGTCAACGTCTGATCCCAGCAGGGTTCCGACACCCTTACCGTCCGGCGCCGCACCGTTTACGGTCGGCGCCGGACGCGCAGGACAACCAAAGAAGCACCACAAGGGGAGGACCAGCATCATGGGCGTCACGCTCGCCAAGGGAGGAAACGTCTCCCTGTCCAAGGCCGCACCGAACCTCACCAACGTCATGATCGGGCTCGGCTGGGACGCGCGCTCCACCACCGGCGCCCCCTTCGACCTGGACGCCAGCGCCCTGCTGTGCGGCGCCGGGAACCGGGTGCTGGGCGACGAGTGGTTCGTGTTCTACAACCAGCTCACGAGCCCCGACGGCTCGGTCGAGCACACCGGTGACAACCTCACCGGTGAGGGCGAGGGCGACGACGAATCGATCCTGGTGGACCTGGCCAAGGTCCCGCTCCAGTGCGAGAAGGTCATCTTCCCCGTCTCGATCCACCTGGCCGACGAGCGCGGCCAGACCTTCGGACAGGTCTCCAACGCCTTCATCCGCGTGGTCAACCAGGCCGACGGCCAGGAGCTGGCCCGCTACGACCTCAGCGAGGACGCCTCCACCGAGACGGCCATGATCTTCGGCGAGCTCTACCGCTACCAGGGCGAATGGAAGTTCCGTGCGGTGGGCCAGGGGTACGCGTCGGGGTTGCGCGGCATCGCTCTAGACTTCGGAGTCAACGTTTCGTAAAGCTGAGTACGGCTCGGGGGAGACCCGTACCAACACGATGGGGTAGCCAGTGCTTCTGAAAACCTTCGGCTGGTCGTTCGCGGTTACCGCGATCGGTCTGGTCGCTGCGGTCTTCTACGGGGGGTGGGAGGCCTTCGGCATCGTGGCGATCCTCTCCGTCCTCGAGATCTCGCTCTCGTTCGACAACGCGGTGGTCAACGCCGGAATCCTGAAGAAGATGAATGCCTTCTGGCAGAAGATCTTCCTCACGGTCGGTGTTCTCATCGCGGTCTTCGGCATGCGGCTGGTCTTCCCCGTCGTCATCGTCGCGATCAGCGCCAAGATGGGCCCCATCGAGGCCGTCGACCTCGCTCTCAACAACAAGGACCGCTACCAGGAGCTGGTCACCGACGCCCACCCGGCGATCGCGGCCTTCGGCGGCATGTTCCTGCTGATGATCTTCCTCGACTTCATCTTCGAGGACCGGGACATCCAGTGGCTGCGCTGGATCGAGCGGCCCCTGGCCAAGCTCGGCAAGGTCGACATGCTGTCGGTCTGCATCTCCCTGATCGTCCTGCTCATCACCTCCTTCACCTTCGCCACCAGCGCCCACCAGCACGGCGGCGCCCACGTCGACAAGGCGCAGACGGTCCTGATCGCCGGCATCGCCGGCCTGATCACGTACATGATCGTCGGCGGTCTCTCCGGCTACTTCGAGGACAAGCTGGAGGAAGAGGAGGAGCGCGAGCACGAGGAGGAGGAAGAGGCCGCCCGCACCGGGAAGAAACGTTCTCCGGTGGTCCTGGCAGGCCAGGCCGCGTTCTTCATGTTCCTCTACCTCGAGGTCCTGGACGCCTCCTTCTCCTTCGACGGTGTGATCGGCGCCTTCGCCATCACCAACGACATCGTCCTGATGGCGCTGGGCCTCGGCATCGGCGCGATGTACGTCCGTTCGCTGACGGTCTACCTGGTCCGCCAGGGCACCCTCGACGACTACGTCTACCTGGAGCACGGCGCCCACTACGCGATCGGCGCCCTGGCCGTGATCCTCATGGTCACCATCCAGTACGAGATCAACGAGGTCATCACCGGTCTCGTCGGCGTCGTCCTGATCGCCTGGTCCTTCTGGTCCTCCGTCCGCCGCAACCGGGCCCTGGCGGCCGCGGAGGGGGAAGCGGGCTCGGACGAGAAGGCCGAGATCTCGTCCGGGGTCTGACATCCGGAGACCCCGCGACCCCTGAGCGCGCCCCTTACGGGCAAGATCAGGGACGTGACGGGGTGTGGCATCCCGTCCGGTGAGGAACGCTCTGTTCGGGGCGGCCGACGTGGTCGGCCGCCCCGACGGCGTTCGGGACGAGTACGTGGGGGCGGCAATGGGGTTCTTCGACGGGCTGCGGGGCAGCCGGGCCGAGTTCGACTCGGGCAGCGCGGCGAGCAACGCGATCGAGCTGACCCGGCGGCACCACCAGGTGTCGCTCACCAAGCAGGACGCGGCCACCGGGCATCTGCGCGTCAACCTGACCTGGCGGATGCGGACCACCGACTTCGACAGCAACCAGCGCACCAGCCTCTTCCGGCACCCCTTCAAGGCCCTCAAGCCGCCGGAGGTGCTCGGGCACGGGCAGAGCATGGTCAACGTCGACCTCGACCTGGGCTGTCTGTACGAGCTGGCCGACGGCACCAAGGGGGTCGTCCAGCCGCTCGGCGGCTACCTCGGCGATGTCAACGCACCGCCGTACATCAAGCTCAGCGGGGACGACCGGTTCGGGTCGGCGTCCGGCGAGACGATGTACATCAACCTGGACCACCGGGACGCGATCAAGAGGCTGCTGGTCTTCGTGTACATCTACGACCAGACGCCGGCGTTCGACCGTACGCACGCGATCGTGACTCTTTACCCGAGCAATGGGCCTCGTATCGAGATAGGCCTGGACGAGCGGCATCCTCAGGCTCGGTCATGTGCGGTGGTGATGATCGAGAACGTGAAGGGGGAGCTGGTCGTCCGGCGCGAGGTGAAGTTCGTGTACGGGTTTCAGGGGGAGCTGGACCGGTTGTACGGGTGGGGGCTGACCTGGGGGCGCGGGTACAAGTCCAAGGTGGAGAAGTAGTCGCCTTCTGGGTCGGCCGTCCCCTAGCGGCCGATGAATTGTGGCCCTTGGGGCGGCAGCTGGAAATTCGGGTCCGGGGCTGTCGGGGCCGGCTGGGGCTGGGGATAGCCGTAAGCGGGCTGGCTCGTCGGCTGGGGGTAGCCGTAGGCCGGCTGCTGCGGTGACGTGGGCTGCGGGTAGCCGTAGGCCGACTGGGGCGGGACCGTCGTCGGCTGCTCGGGGGGCAGGGGCTGGGACGTGGTTTCGGGCAGGGGCAGGGGCTGGTGCGCCTCCTCCTCCGGCTCCGACTCGTCCACCGAGATGCCGAAGTCCGTGGCGAGGCCCTTCAGGCCGTTCGAGTAGCCTTCACCCAGCGCGCGGAATTTCCAGCCCTCCCCGCGCCGGTACAGCTCGCCGCAGATCATGGCGGTCTCCGCGCCCGTCTCCGGCTTGATCTCGAAGTGGGCCAGCGGCTCGCCGTCGACGACGGCGGCGTCGTACAGCAGGATGCACAGGGCCGGGACGCGGTCGAAGGTCTCGCCGTCCGCGGAGGCGACCAGCAGGATGCGGCCGACGCCGGGCTCGACCGCCGAGAGATCTGACTGGATGGTGTCGGTCAGGCCCTCGGTGATCCGCTTCTTGCCCAGCCGCCAGACCTTGCCCGAGGGGTGCCGGGGCTGGTTGTAGAAGACGAAGTCCTCGTCGGAGCGCACCCGGCCGTCGGTGCCCAACAGCAGCGCCGAGGCGTCCACGTCAGGGACCCCCTGTCCGGGGGTCCAGCGCAGCACGGCGCGCACCGTGGTGGCTTCGAGCGGGACGTTGGACCCCTTCAGCATCGCGTGCGTCATGCGGTCATCCTGCCTTCTTGGTCCTGGCCACGACAATGCGGGGGGTGTCGGCACCGACACAGGTGAGTTACCGGAAATTCATGCCCGAGGGGAACCTTCGACATGGATCCCTACGTACTATTACCGGCCACCCTTTACCCAATCCACAAGCTCGGCTTGCGCGCACTGAGGAGCCGTATGCGTCATTTCGGGCACATCGCCCCTGAGGTGCGGCAGCGCCTCTTCCACCAGGAGCCGTGCGAGTTCACCGCCGACTCCCCGGCCCGGCTGCTCTCCGCGGCCCTCGGTGCCACGCTCTACAGCCCGGCAACCCGGCCGCGGCTCGCCGACGACATCGTCAAGCAGGCCGGCAGCGGCGTGGTCTCGATGGTGCTGTGCCTGGAGGACTCGATCGACGACGCGGACGTCGTGGCCGGCGAGGAGAACCTCGTCCGGCAGTTCGCCGACCTCGACTCCCGCGCGGGCGTGGAACCGCCCCTGCTCTTCATCCGGGTGCGTGCCCCCGAGCAGATCCCCGACCTCGTGCGACGCCTCGGAGTCACCGCGCGGCTGCTGTCCGGGTTCGTCATACCGAAGTTCACCGAGGAGCGCGGCCTCCCGTTCCTGGAGGCCCTCACCGCCGCCGAGGCCGAGAGCGGGCGCCGGCTGTTCGCCATGCCCGTCCTGGAGTCGCCCGAGCTGCTGTACCGCGAGTCCCGGGTCGACACCCTGGAGGGCATCGCCCGCGCGGTCGACAAGTTCCGCGACCGGGTGCTGGCCCTGCGCCTCGGCGTCACCGACTTCTGCTCCTCCTACGGCCTGCGCCGGGCCCCCGACATGACCGCCTACGACGTCCAGGTCGTCGCCTCCGTGATCGCCGACGTGGTCAACATGCTCGGCCGGGCGGACGGCACCGGCTTCACCGTGACCGGGCCGGTCTGGGAGTACTTCCGGGTCCCCGAGCGCATGTTCAAGCCGCAGCTGCGGCAGAGCCCGTTCCTGGAGGTCCAGGCCGTCGAGCTGCGCGAGAAGCTCATCGAGCACGCGATGGACGGCCTGCTGCGCGAGATCTCCCTCGACCAGGCCAACGGCCTGCTCGGCAAGACCTGCATCCACCCCTCCCATGTGCTGCCCGTGCACGCGCTGTCCGTGGTCAGTCACGAGGAGTTCAGTGACGCCCAGGACATTCTGCGGCCGGAACGCGGCGGTGGGGGTGTACTCCGGTCGGCCTACACGAACAAGATGAATGAAGTGAAGCCGCACCGCGCCTGGGCCGAGCGGACCCTGCTCCGCGCCGAGGTGTTCGGCGTCGCACGCGAGGACGTCGGCTTCGTGGAGCTGCTCGCCGCCGGCATACCCGGCTGACTCTCATCAACCCAAGGAACGCATGAAGAACGCAGTGAACGACGGGGTCTGGTCCGGCACCTGGGTCGCCGAGCGGCTCGGCGTCGGACTCGAGGGCGACGACGGGCTCCAGGCCCTGCTCGGGCTTGCGCTGCGCCGCAACCCCAAGCGGGCCCACCTGCTGGTCTCCCACGTGCTCGGCAAGCACGTGCCGCAGTCGCCGTCCGTGGTCTACGGCCATGGCTTCCGCCTCGGCCGCCGGGTCCGCGAGCTGCTCGGCGAGACGGAGGCCGCCTCGGCGGTCGTCCTCGGCTACGCGGAGACCGCCACCGGCCTCGGCCACTCGGTCGCCGACGGCCTGGGCCTCGCCCCGTACCTGCACTCCACGCGCCGCCCGGTGGCCGGGGTCGCCCGGGCGGGCGGCTTCGAGGAGTCCCACTCCCACGCCACCTCCCACCTGCTGCTCCCCGAGGACGCGGTGCTCCTGGCCGGAGATGGGCCGCTGGTGCTGGTCGACGACGAGTTCTCCACGGGTAACACGGTGCTCAACACCATCCGTGACCTGCATGAACGTTATCCGCGGCGGCGGTATGTGGTGGTCGCGCTGGTCGACATGCGCTCCGCCCAGGACACCGCCCGCCTGGAGCGGTTCGCCACCGAGATCGGCGCCCGGGTGGACCTCGTCGCGGCCGCGACCGGGACCGTGCGGCTACCGGAGGGCGTGCTGGAGAAGGGGCAGCAGCTGGTCGCCCGGCACGAGCCCGTTCAGGAGGCACCGGAGCCGTCGTACGGCCGGATCACCCGCGTCGACCTCCACTGGCCCCCCGGCCTCCCCGACGGCGGTCGGCACGGGTTCACCCCCGCCCATCGCGCCCGGCTGGAGGCCGCGCTGCCCGCCATGGCCGCGCGGGTCGCCGAGGCGCTGCCCGCCGACGCCCGGCGGGTGCTCGTGCTCGGCTTCGAGGAGCTGATGTACGCCCCGCTGCGGATCGCCCGCGAGCTGGAGCAGGTGATCCCCGCCGAGGTGCGCTTCTCCACCACCACCCGCTCGCCCGCCCTCGCGGTCGACGACCCCGGCTACGCGATACGCACCCGCCTGGTCTTCCCCGCCCACGACGACCCGGCCGACGGCCCCGGCGACCGGTACGCCTACAACGTCGCCGGTGCCGGCTTCGACGCCGTCGTCGCCGTGGTCGACTCGGTCGCCGACACCCCCGCACTGCACGCCGCCGACGGTCTGCCGGCCCGCCTCGCCGCCCACACCCCGCACGTCCTGCTCGCGGTCGTCCCCTCGTACGTCCCCGAGCCCCTCTCCTCCCCCGAAAGGCCGGACATGCTGCCCGAGCCCCTCCGCGGCCCCGCCTTCTCCTCGTACGCCCCCGAAGAGGTCGGCTGGCTGCTGCAGGACCTCTCGGACGTGACGCTGGAGGCGCCGACCGAGGAGCGCGAGGAGGCCATCCAGAGCGGCGGCGCCCACTACGCCGAGTCGCTGCCGGTCGAGTACCAGCCCAGCGAGCAGTACCAGGAGCTGTTCCACAGCGCCCTGGACGCCTCCGCCGCCCGGATCGCCCAGGCCGTCGGTGTCGTGACCGAGACCGTCATCGCCGAGCGGTCGCCCCGCCCGGTGCTGGTCTCCCTGGCCCGCGCCGGCACCCCGGTCGGCGTGCTCATGCGCCGCTGGGCCCGATTCCGGCACGGCCTCGAACTCCCGCACTACGCCGTCTCGATCGTCCGAGGCCGCGGCATCGACGCCAATGCCCTGCGCTGGCTGGCCGCCCACCACGACCCCCGGGACGTCGTCTTCGTCGACGGCTGGACCGGCAAGGGCGCCATCACCCGCGAACTCGCCCAGGCCATCGAGGAGTTCGAGGACAAGGAGGGCATCACCGGCTTCGACCCGGAGATCGCCGTACTCGCCGACCCGGGCTCGTGCGTACGCACCTACGGCACCCGCGAGGACTTCCTCATCCCGTCCGCCTGCCTCAACTCGACCGTGTCCGGGCTGATCTCCCGTACGGTCCTGCGTGCGGACCTGGTCGGCCCGAACGACTTCCACGGCGCGAAGTTCTACCGCGAACTCGCCGGCGCCGACGTCTCCGTGGCCTTCCTCGACGCCGTCTCCGCCTGCTTCCCCGAGGTCGCCGACACCGTCGACGCGGCGGCCAAGGAGCTGATGGCCGAGGACCGCACCCCGACCTGGGAAGGCTGGCAGGCCGTCGAGCGGATCAGCGAGGAGTACGGCATCCACGACGTCAACCTGGTCAAGCCCGGCGTCGGCGAGACCACCCGGGTGCTGCTGCGCCGGGTGCCATGGAAGATCCTGGCCAAGGCCGGCGCGGGCGCCGACCTCGACCATGTGCGACTGCTGGCGGAGCAGAGAGGGGTTCCGGTGGAGGAGGTCGGCGAGTTGCCGTACACCTGCGTGGGTCTGATCCACCCCAAGTACACCCGGGGCGCCACGGGCGCCGACGGCAAGGCGGTGAACGTCTGATGCCGGTGCTGGTGGCGAGCGACCTCGACCGCACGCTGATCTACTCCTCGGCGGCCCTCGCGCTGACCATGCCGGACGCGCGGGCGCCCCGGCTGCTGTGCGTCGAGGTCCACGAGAGCAGGCCGCTGTCCTACATGACCGAGACGGCCGCCCAGCTGCTGACCGACCTCGGCGACACGGCCGTCTTCGTGCCGACCACGACCCGCACCCGCAAGCAGTACCAGCGCATCAACCTGCCCGGCCCGCAGCCGGCCTACGCGATCTGCGCCAACGGCGGGCATCTGCTGGTCGACGGCGTCACGGACCAGGACTGGCACGCACAGGTGCTGGCCAGGCTCGCCGAGGAGTGCGCGCCGCTGGCGGAGATCCGCGAGCACCTGATGACCTCCGCCGACCCCCTCTGGGTGCGCAAGCACCGGGTCGCCGAGGACCTGTTCGCCTATCTCGTCGTGGAACGCGAGCTGCTGCCCGAGGAGTGGGTGAAGGAGCTGGCGGCCTGGGCGGAGAACCGGGGCTGGACGGTCTCGCTCCAGGGCCGCAAGATCTACGCCGTCCCCAAGCCGCTCACCAAGAGCGCGGCCGTACGCGAGGTCGCCCAGCGCACCGGCGCCCATCTCACCCTGGCCGCCGGGGACTCCCTGCTCGACGCCGACCTGCTCCTGGCCGCCGACCGCGGCTGGCGCCCCGGCCACGGCGAACTGGCCGACAGCGACTGGAGCGCACCGGAGATCAGCGCGCTCCCCGAGCGTGGCGTGCTGGCCGGGGAGCGGATCGTACGCGAGTTCCTACGGGCCTCCCGCCCGAGGGCCTGACCCGCACGGTCGGCGTCAGCCGCAACAGCCTCCGCCGCAGCAGCCGCCCCCGCCGCCCGCCCGGGGCGCCGGGGCCGGCGCGGCGGAGCTGCCGCCCACGGCCACCGTCGACAGCAGCTTGACCGTGTCGTCGTGGCCCGCGGGGCAGGCGGCAGGCGCGCCGGACTCCGCCATCGGACGGCTCAGTTCGAAGGTGTCACCGCACGTACGGCAGCGGTACTCATAGCGAGGCATGCGCACAGGTTAACCGGAGTGGCGCTTGTCACAGCACCTCAAAGTTTTATGAGTGTTCGCTTGTGCCCGAAACTGGTGCGGAGATTTTGAAAAGATCGCTGATAACTTAGCTTAGCCGCGAGGAGCCGTAAGACCGGGGGAAAAGGGGGGTTCACCGCGCCGCGATGAACGACCATCGCGGCGGTGTCCACCTTGCTGAGTCTGAACCGCGCGCGCAAGGACCAGTGCGAGGGGAGACGCAGCCTTGGCCAAGTCATGGCAGCGGCCAGAGGGCGACGGGGACGACGAGAGTGCCCGGCCCGAGGAGCGGCAGCCGCAGGAGACGGACGCCACTCTGCATCTGAAGGTCGACGCCCTCCGTGCGGACGTCACCATGCAGTTGCGGGTGCCCCCGCCGCCAGAGCCTGCCGCCTCCGGCGGCCGCGCACAGCGCCGGCGCAGCTCCCGCCTCCCGGCGCGCGCCCGCCTCACCGTCGCCGCCACGTCCGTCCTCGCCCGGCTGCGTGCCGTCGCGGGCCCCCGGCTCGCGCCGCTCGCCCCGTACGCCCGCCGCCTCAGACCGCTGTACCCGCGCCCCGGCCGAATAGGCTGGCGCCGCTGGATACCCTCCTGGCGCCAGTGGCTCGGCGCCGCGCTGTCCGGCTTCACCGTGCTCAGCCTGTTCCTGTTCATCGCCTACGAGATGACGGACATACCGAAGAACCTCAATACCTTCGCCACCCAGCAGGACAACGTCTACTTCTGGTCCGACGGGACGCCGATGACCCGCACCGGCTGGGTGCGGCGCCAGGACATGCCCCTCAAGGACATACCCGAGCAGGTCCGCTGGGCGGTGCTCGCCGCGGAGAACGCGAGTTTCTACTCGGATCCCGGTATTTCCGTCAAAGGCATCACCCGCGCCGTGTGGCGCACCGTCGGACAGGGGGACACCGAGGGTGGTTCCACCATCACCCAGCAGTACGTCAAGAACGTCTACCTGAATCAGAACCAGACCTTCAGCCGCAAGTTCACCGAGGCGATGATCTCCCTCAAGCTCGACAACAAGATGAGCAAGGACCAGATCCTGGAGGGCTACCTCAATACCAGCTGGTTCGGCCGCGGCACCTATGGCATCCAGCGCGCTTCCCAGGCCTACTACGGCAAGGACGTCAGCAAGCTCAACGCCAGCGAGGCGGCAGTGCTCGCCTCCATGCTGAAGGGCGCCGCCCTCTACGACCCCACGCTCAGCGAGGCCAACCACAAGCGGGCCGTGGAGCGCTGGTCCTGGATCCTGGACCGGATGGTCGACATCGGCAAGCTGTCGCCGGCCCAGCGGGCCACGTACCGGACGTTCCCCGAGCCGCTCAAGTCGGGCGCGGTCTTCGACACCGGCAAGCAGAGCGACTACCTGGTGGAGCTGGCCCAGCAGTACGCCAAGAAGGCCGCCCACATCTCCGACCGGGACTTCGACCTCGGCGGCTACCAGATCTACACGACCTTCGACCGCAAGCGGGAGAACGCGCTGACCGACGCCGTCGCCAAGGCCCGCGAGCAGGGGAAGAAGGACCACCCCCTGCAGGCGAAGGCCGCCCACTACGGCGCCGCCTCGGTCGCCGCCGACGGCCGGATCCTCGCCGTCTACGGCGGTCCCGACCACCGTAAGCAGGGCTACAACGAGTCCAACGCGACCACCGTCAAGGCCGGCTCGGCGTTCCTGCCCTTCGTCTACGCCGCCGGTCTGGAGCACGGGGTCCACAAGAGCCGCGGCGGACCCGCGACGCCCGTCACACCCGAGACCGTCTACGACGGCGACGACGGCGTCCCCGTCACCACGCCCGAGGGCCCCTACTGGGACCGCAGCGGCAAGAAGGTCGCCGCCCACAACGACGGTGAGACGTCCTACGGGCAGATCACCCTGGACAAGGCCCTCGCCCAGTCGGTGAACACGCCCTTCATGCAGCTCGGCATGGACACGGGCCTGGACAAGGTGAGCGAGACCGCCGTGGCGGCGGGCCTGCTCTCCTCCAGCATGGGCCCGCAGGTGCCCGCCCTGTCGATGGGCAACTCCACACCCAGCGCGATCCGGATGGCGAGCGGATACGCCACCTTCGCCGCCTCCGGCACGCACACCGAGCCGTACTCGGTGCGCCGCATCACCCGCAACGGCACCCAGGTGCCCCTGGCCACCCCACGCCCGCAACGGGCGATGGGCGCGGACGTCGCCGAGAAGGTCGAGCGCGCGCTGACGGAGTCCTACCGCCGCGCCCACCCGACCAGCACGGCCCAGGTGTCGGGCAAGGCCGGCACCACCGACGACGACAGCGCCGCCTGGTACGTCGGCACCTCCGCGTCCGTGTCCACCTCCGTCGTCGTCTACCGCATCGACCTGACCAAGTCCCTGGAACCCCTGTCGCTCGACGGGCTCGCCGGAACCACCGCCGACGACGTCGACGTCCCGTACGGCATCTGGGCGCACGCCACGGGCCTCGGCTGACCCCCGGGGCTCCGCGCCGACCTCCCTCCCCTCGCACCAGAATGAGCCGCCGCATGAACAAGAAGCCGCAGACCGGTCGTCGCCGCCGGGCCAAAGCCCGCCCCCGTCCCACGGGCGTCGGGATGCGGACCCTGGCCGCCCTCCTCGCCGTCGCGTCGGCGACCGCGGGCTACCTGGTGCTCAGCCACCGGGACGACACCGCGCCCGCCGCCTCCAGCAAGGACTCCTCCAAAGCCGCCGCGCCGAAGCCCGGCAAGACGGCCGCGTGGGACGGCAGGACGAAGATCCTCGGCGACGGCTCCACCTCCTACACCGGCCCGCAGAAAGGGCAGTTGGTACCCAAGCCGCTCAAGCCCGGTGAGAAGCCGCCCCAGTTCGTCGTCTTCTCCTGGGACGGCGCTCTGGAGGGCAGCGACCACCTCTTCTCGCACTACCGGGAGCTGGCCAAGGAGTACGACGCCCACATGACCTTCTTCCTCACGGGCATCTACCTGCTGCCCAAGGACAAGAAGACCCTTTACCACGGCCCGCAGCACGACCCGGGCGACGCCGCCATCGACTACGCGACCGACGACCACATACGCACCACCCTGGAGCAGCTCCGCGCGGCCTACGACCAGGGCAACGAGATCGGCACCCACTTCAACGGCCACTTCTGCGAGAAGAAGGGCGGCGGCGACTGGAGCGTCGAGGAGTGGAAGAGCGAGATCGACCAGTTCTACGACATCGTCGAGCACTGGAAGACCAACACCGGCTTCAAGGACATCGCCGCGCTGCCCTTCGACTTCAAGAAGGAGGTCGCCGGCGGCCGCGCGCCCTGCCTGGAGGGCCAGAAGAACCTGCTGAAGGCCATCAAGGCCTACGGCTACGGCTGGCGTTACGACGCCAGTTCCACCGGCGACTTCCAGATATGGCCCGCCAAGAAGAACGGCGTCTGGAACTTCCCGCTCCAGCTGCTCCCCTACGAGGGCGGCGACTACCAGGGCCTGTCGATGGACTTCAACTTCCTCGCCAACCAGTCCGACGGCCAGACCGACGGCAACCCGGCCGACTACCCGCAGTGGGAGAAGGAGACCGTCGACACCTACATGGCGGGCTTCAACCGCGTGTACTACGGCAGCCGGGCACCGCTGTTCATCGGCAACCACTTCGAGAACTGGAACGGCGGCATCTACATGAAGGCCATCGACCAGGTCGTCAAGAACGTGTGCACGAAGAAGGGCGTCAAGTGCGTGTCCTTCAAGGAACTGTCCGACTGGCTCGACGTGCAGAAGCCGGCGACCCTGCAGCAGCTGCGCGCCCTTGACCCTGCGCAGTCGCCCCGTGACTGGTCCACGGTGGTCAAGTAACGTTCGTGCGCCGCAAGTTCCACTTGTGCAACCCCCTTCACAACTGGCGCACATGTCATGCGAAGATGCCCTCGCCCGGTCGGTGTGCCGGTGTAGAGGGGAACATCATTGAAATCAAGAAAACTGAGCCGTAAGGGGCGTCGCGCCGGCATAGTCTCGGTGGCGGCCGCCTCGGTCGTCGCCGGTGTGGCCCTGGTGCCCAACTGGAGCGCGGGTGCGGCGGTCGTGGACGACCCGACGGTGGACGCCGCGACCAAGGCGACCTTCCAGAAGCTGGCCGACGCGGTCTTCACGGACCGCACGGACGCCCTGGTGGACCGGAGTGACCAGCACGGGTCCAAGCCGCTGGCCTCCACCTTCTCCGGAGACGTCAAGCTGTCCTCCGGGCAGTCGCGCCAGGAGAACTCCGCGCTGAGTGAACTGCGCGGCCGCCAGTCCCGCCTCGCGAAGCTGGGCGAGAAGTACAGCAAGGCCAGCACCCGCGTCACGCTGGACGCGACGCGCGTGACCGGTCGTACGGCCAAGGCCGACGTCACCGAGACCACGTCGCTGACCTACGCGAAGGTCAAGGGCACCGAGCCGAAGACCACCGGCTTCCAGGCCCACCACGAACTGACCTTCAAGGCCGACCGGCAGGGCAACTGGCAGCTGACCGGTGTCCGTGACACGGACGGCGGCTACCTCGCCGTGAACCAGGTCGCGAGGCCGTCCTCCGTGAAGGCCAGCCCGGCCGACGACGGCCCGCCCGAGGCGCCCCGCGCGGCCACCTCGTGGCCCGCGCCGGCCAACCGGAAGAACGTCACCACCGGCGCCTACGACTACAAGGCGATGGTGGCGTACGCGACCAAGTACTGGAACAACTACAACCCGGACTACCCGGACTACAACGGGCAGGGCGCGGGCGGCGACTGCACCAACTTCGTCAGCCAGTCCCTGAAGGCGGGCGGCTGGAAGCACGTGCCCGGCTACACGTCCGACTTCCACAAGTGGTTCGGCAACGCCGACATCCAGTCGGACTCGTTCGTCGGCGTCAACGAGTTCTCCTGGTTCGCCCTGTCCTCCAAGCGCGTCACCAGCCTGGCCAACGTGTACCAGCTGGACATCGGTGACGTGCTGCAGATGGACTTCAACCGGGACGGGTCCAAGGACCACTCCATGATCGTCACGTACCGCAGCCCGTACGGCGTGCCGTACGTGACGTACCACTCCAACAACACCTACAACCGGTCGGTGGCGAGCCTCGTCGCGTCATACCCCAGCGCGGCTTTCTACGCCTACCGCACCTGATCCCCTGCTGCATCGGCCCGCTGCTCCGCGTCGGGGTGGCGGGCTCGCCAGTACGGGTTGTCGTGCGGCAGGGCCGAGCCGACTCTGCCGTACATCCCGAACACCATGAGCAGCACGCCGACCACGAAGCTGAACAGCACGTTCTGGATCTTGAAGGCCAGGAAGTTGTAGTCGCCGTCGAGCAGGGACAGGTTCAGGAAGCCGCTCAGGATGAACAGGATGCCCAGCGTCATGTTCAGCGTCGACGCGAAGTTCCCGCCGATCACCATCCCGACGAACAGCAGCAGCCCGACGCAGACGGACAGGACGCTCAACGCGCCGTTGGTGTTCAGGCCCATGGCGGTGTTCCCGCCGGTGTCGAAGAAGCCGATGTTGTCGGTGAGGCCGAGAATCCCGAAGGCGAGCAGGAACAGGCCCATCAGGCCCGCGCCGATCCGGTAGACCGTGTTCAGGCGGTGATCGACGGGGAGATGGTCGTCCAACCGCATCCGGTGACGCTCTGCCCTGTGCGTGGTGTGTGAGGCCATCTTCGCCTCCCTGTGCGTGCTGGCGGCGGCCCTACGTACCTTCCCCCCAATATCCGCCCGGTGCGGCCCGGCGGCAACGGCTCAGTGCCCGGGGCCCCCGCGCTCCTCCCGGATCTGCGCCACCACGCGGGCCGTGCTCTGCCGCACGGCGTCCGTCTCGGTCAGGAAGTGCCAGTAGTCGGGGTGCCGGCCCTCCAGTGTGCCGATCGCCCGTTCCAGCCGCGCCACCGCGTCGTCCAGCGGACGCGCGTGCCGCGGATCCGGGGTCGTACGGCCGGTCATGGCCAGCCGCTGGGCGTCCCGGATCGCGAACCGGGTCCGCTGGATCTCCTGCTCCGGGTCCTTCTGCACGGCGTTCAGCCGGGTCAGCCGGTCACCGGCGGCCGACACGGCCTCGTCCGTGGTGTTCAGCAGCGCCCGAACCGTCGACAGCAGCGAGGTGGCGTCCGGCCAGCGCTGGGCGTCCCGGGCGGCCTGGGCCTCGCGCAGCTTCAGCTCGGCCTGGTGCACGTTCTCCACGGCCTGCGTGGGCACCTGCTGCAGGTCCTGCCAGCACGCGGCAGCGAACCGCCGCCGCAGCTCGCTCAGCACCGGGTCCACCTGGCCCGCCCGGGTGGTCAGCGCCTGGGCCCGGGTGCGCAGGCTCACCAGCCGGTGGTCGATCTCGGCCGCCTTCTCCGGCAGCCGCTCCGCCTCGGCCCGGATCGCCGCGGCCTCCCGCTGGATCCGCTCGGCCCGCTCCAGCGTCGGCGCCACCCCGTGCCGGCCGGCTCCCTGGTTCAGCTTGGTCAGCTCGGGCGAGAGCACGGCGAGCCGCGCGGCGAGGTCGTCGGCCCTCAGGCCCTTCTCCCGTACGGCGTCCAGCGCGTTGCTCGCGCCCAGCAGCGCCTGCCGGGCCCGCTCCACCGCCGGGGCGAGCCGCGCCAGCTGGGTCTCGGCCTTGCCGAGCAGCGGCCCGAGCGAGCTGCCGAAGCGGTCCAGCTCCTGCTTGACCCGGACCAGTTCGTCCCTGGCCGCGGTCAGCTCGCCGCGCGCCCGGGCGGCCGTCGCGGCCTCCAGGTCGTCCCGGTCCAGGTCATGGGCGTCCACGGCCTGGATGTAGCGCTGGCTGACCTCGTCGATCCGGTTGCCCAGCGCCGCGAAGTCGGCCACCGCGCGCCGGGCGGCGGGGGAGTCGTCGACGGCCGAGATGGTCTCGATGGAGATCCGCAGGTCCCGCTGTGCCGTGTCCAGCTCGTAGAACGCGGCCGCGGCGGCATCCTTCGCGGCCTGCGCCTCGGCCCGCTGGCTCTCCGCGCGACCGCCGAACCAGCGCCGGGTACCGCCGCCGGCGAACGCGGCGGGCAGCGCGAGCGCGGCGAGCACCGGCAGGCTCATCAGGGTGAGGGTGTCGCGCAGAGCCGAGAGGGCGCCCGAAGGAGGGTACGACCTCGTCGCCGGCGTGCCCGGTGTCGCCGTCACATCCCTCTCCCGTGCTGTTGTTCGCCCTGGGTGGTGTCATTCTCCCACCCGTTCAGGACGAACACACGGGCCGGTCAGTTCGCCGTGTGCACCGTCACTTTTCCGTCCGGCCGGGAGCTGCCCGCGCCCCGGACGGGGTTTGCGGCACCGCCCCCCTGGCCATGTAGGCTGTCGACCTGTCCCGGGTGCGTAGCTCAGGGGTAGAGCGCCTGCCTTACAAGCAGGATGTCGGCGGTTCGAAACCGTCCGCGCCCACCAGGAGAAGCGAGAAGCCCCCGACCGGTCCCGGTCGGGGGCTTCTCGCGTCACTCCTTGTCCTCGGCCGTGTCTTCGTGGGCGTGCTTCAGCTTCGTGCGGGCCTCGACCCGCTCCGCCGCCGTGACCTCGGACCAGAAGCGGTGGCCGCTGACGAACACCGCCAGTTCGTGCTCGCGCCGCCGCAGCTTCTCCACCTCGGCCTGCTCGTCCGCCGTCCAGCCGGGGGAGGCGGGCCGCTCCACCTTCCGCCAGCCGTTGTCGTCGCTGAAGCCGTCCCTCGGCTCGACCGACCAGGGCAGCCGCTTGAGCAGGGCCGACAGCTCGGCCCGGACCTGATGCAGCTCCTCCTGACCGGCGAGGAGGTCACTGGGGAATTCATAGGTCTTAGCCACGCGGCAATGCTACGCCTGTTCGATTTTGGGTGGCGAGTTCGCTTGTGAGGTTCACGCGAACGAGTAGCGCCCGCTCCCCCCGGCTCAGTGGCCGGCGGCGCGCAGTTCCTGCACCAGACGGGCCGCCACCGGCACCGGTACGCCGTGCCGGTCCGCCGCGCGCAGCAACGCCCCGCCGATGGCGTCGAGTTCGAGCGGGCGGCCCGCCTCGGCGTCGCGCTGCATGGAGGACTTGGCGGCCGGCGGGAAGGCGTCGTACCGGGCCAGGGCCTGGGCCGGGTCCGTGGGCGCGCCGCAGGCCCGGCTGACCGCGGTGGTCTCGGCGACCAGGGCCTCCAGCTCCTCGCGGTGGCGGGTGCGGATCTCGCCGAGGGGGAGGCCGTAGCGGGTGGTGAGCAGGGCGAAGGGCGCCAGGAAGGACATCTTCGACCAGAGGGCCGTCGTCTCGTCCCCGAGTACGCGGGTGGTCACGCCCGCGCCGGAGAGGGCGCCGGCCAGGGCTTCGAGGCGGGGGCGGGGGACGGCGTCGCCCGTCAGGTCCATGTCCACGAAGTCGCTGCCGTGCTCGATCAGGCCGGGGGACAGGCGGGTCGACTCCACTCGGATCACCGCGGGGGCCACGCGGTCGGGCCGGTAGCGGGTGCGCAGGGCAGCGGGGTGTTCGACGCCGTTCAGGAGCGGTACGACGAGGGCGTCGCCGAGGACGGCGGACGGGACGCGGGTGAGGGCCGCGTCCAGGGTGGTGTGCTTGACGGCGATCACGCAGGCGTCCACCGGCTCGCGCAGCTCGGTGTCCGTCTCCACGGGTGCGGTGAAGTCGCCGAACTGGCGGCTGCGGACCTGGATTCCGGTGCCGCGCAGCGTGTCGGCGGTGGCCTGCCGGGCCAGACAGATGACGCGGTTGCCGGCGCGGGACAGGAGGGCGGCGAGGAGGCCGCCGGTGCCGCCGGGGCCGAGGATCGCCACGGTGTGCTTCGTCATGAGGATGTTCCTCTCGTCGGTCGGCCCCGGGAATCGGTGGCCGCCTTCGGTGGGATCTTCGCAGGGGCGCGCGCCGTGCGTGAGACTGGGGGCATGTGCCGGAGTATCAAGACGCTGCGTCCGCCCGTACTGCCCGGTGAGGCCACCGAGGACGACATCCACGCCGCCGCGCTGCAGTACGTGCGCAAGGTCTCGGGGTTCCGGGCGCCCGCCGCCCACAACCGCGAGGTGTTCGAACAGGCCGTGCAGGCCGTGGCGGAGGCCACGGCGCAGCTGCTGGGCGGGCTGGAGGTGCGCGGGCAGTCCGTGCGCGGCGCGGCGGGGTAGGACCTGCGTGCCGAGGTGGCCGGAGCGGCGGCCGGTCGCCGCTCGAGCCGGTCGCGCTGCCCGTGCCGTCGCCGGGCGCTTGAGTCTCCCGCAGGGGGAGACCCGAAGGTGGGGTCATGGACGGCGGCACCCTGTACTCGATGTACTCGATCGGTGAGCTGGCCCGGCGTACCGGGCTGACGGTCAAGACGATCCGGCTCTACTCCGATCGCGGCCTGGTGCCGCCGGCCGACCGCACGCCCGCCGGTTACCGCCGCTACGGCCCGGACGCCGTCGCACGTCTCGCCCTCGTACGGACCCTGCGCGAGCTGGGGCTCGGCCTCGACACGATCCGCCGTGTCCTGGACCGGGACCTCCCGCTCGGCCGGGTCGCCGCGGAGCATGCCGCTGCCCTGGACGTGCAGATCGGCATCCTGCGGCTGCGGCGGGCGGTGCTGGTCGCGGCGGCCGGGCGCGAGGCCACCTTCGAGGAGATGGAACGCATGCACCAGCTCGCCACCCTGTCCGAGGCCGAACGCCGGCGCCTGATCGACGACTTCCTCGGCGCCGTCTTCGGCGGCGCGGCGGATCGTACGGGCCCTGCCGGGGCCGCCCTGCGGTCGTTGACCCCCGAGCTGCCCGACCGGCCCACGGAGGAGCAGGTCACGGCGTGGGTGGAGTTGGCGGAGCTGTCCCTGGACCCGGACTTCCGGGCCCGGATGCGGGGGCTGGTCGAGGAGCACACGGGCGAACGGTTCGACGGCGCCGCCGTGCCGCCGCGGCCGGACGTCGTCGCCGTCACCCGTGATGTCGTGGCGGCGGCCGTGTCCTCGGGAGTCGGTCCGCGGTCCGAGCAGGCCGAGCCCGTCGTCGCACGCCTCACCGCGGCCTGCGCGGGCGTCGTCGGCCGGCCCGACGACGCCGAGCTGCGTGCCTGGCTGGTGCGTCACCTGGCCACGGTGAACGATCCCCGCTGGGACCGGTACGGCCGCCTCCTCGCCCTGATCAACGGCTGGCCCGCCCCGGATCCGCTGACTCCCGTGATCGAATGGGCAGTTGAGGCGCTGAGCACGGGAACGGCCCGGTGACAGTGCCGTCGAGCGATCGGGAGGACCGCATGTCCACGGCACGGGTGGAAGTGGCCGCCACCCCCTCAAACCCCGCTCTCCTGCTGAGGCCGTGGTGCCCGCAAGACGCGGCCGCGCTGGTCGAGGCGTACCGCGACGCCGCCCTGCGCCGCTGGACCAGCGGGGTGGTGGAGGACGAGGCGGGCGCGGCCCGGTGGATCGGGGAGCAGGCGCGCGGGTGGGAGGAGCGGCGCCGGTTCGCCTTCGCCGTCGTGGAGTCCGGGCCCGGACCGGAGCGGGTGCTGGGGCACGCGGTCCTGAAGTTCACCGAGGCCCCGGGCGCCTCCGCCGCCGAGGTCGGCTACTGGACGGCGGCCCCCGCGCGCGGCCGGGGAGTGGCGCCGCGCGCCCTGCACGCGCTGACCGAGTGGGCCTTCGCGGCCTTCGGCGGTGACGGGCTGACCCGCCTCGAACTGCTCCACCAGGCGGACAACGCGGCCTCGTGCCGGGTCGCGCAGAAGTGCGGGTACGCGTTGGCCCGGCTGCTTCCGGCGGCGCCGCCCGCGTTCCCGCTCGACGGGCACGTGCATGTGCGGGAGTACGGCCAGCAGCGCGCAGCCGTCGCGCGCTGAGTGTGCGTCCATGACCGGAATGACGGACAACTCGGGGCGGTGAAAGGCGTATCGGGGCGGGCGGGCCCAGGGGTCCGACCGCCCGGCGAGCCGCGGACCGGCATGATGAGGCGGACCGTCCGCTTCCTGTGGGCGGTCTGCTGCCATGCGCCCCACACGCCCGGGAGTCACGCCGTTGTCTGCACCGATCCAGGAATCCCCCACGGTCTCCGTCGCCCTGGTCGGGGCCGGACCCCGCGGAACCAGCGTCCTGGAGCGCCTCTGCGCCTCCGCACCGGAACTCGTTCCGCCGGGCGTCCGGCTGACGGTCCACGTGATCGACCCGGCGCCGCCCGGCCCGGGCCGGGTCTGGCGGACCGCGCAGTCGGCCGAGCTGCTGATGAACACCGTGGCGAGCCAGGTGACGCTGTTCACCGACGCCAGCGTGGACTGCTCGGGCCCGATCCGCCCGGGCCCCAGCCTGCACGAGTGGGCGGACGGCGAGCTGGGCCCGGACGACTACCCCACCCGCGCCCACTACGGCCGCTATCTGGAGTGGGTGTTCGCGCGGACCGTCCGGTCCGCCCCGCGTGCGGTGCGCGTCGAGACCCACCGGGCCCGTGCCGTACGGCTGGACGACGGACCCGGCGGCGGCCAGACGCTCACCCTCGACGACGGCCGGGTGCTGTCCGGGCTGACCGCGGTCGTCCTCGCCCAGGGACACCTGCCGACGGCGGCGGACGCGGAGCAGGAGCGGGCGGCCGGACACGCCGAACGGCACGGCCTGCGCCACATACCCCCCGCCAATCCGGCCGACGTCGACCTCTCCCCGCTCGCGCCCGGCGAACCGGTGCTGCTGCGCGGCCTGGGCCTCAACTTCTTCGACCACATGGCCCTGTTGACCACCGGCAGGGGCGGCCGCTTCGTCCGCGCTGCCGACGGCGTCCTGCGCTACCGGCCCTCCGGACGCGAGCCGCGCCTGTACGCGGGCTCACGGCGCGGGGTGCCGTACCAGGCGCGCGGCGACAACGCGAAGGGCCCGTACGGCCGTCATCTCCCGCAGGTGCTCACCCCCGAGGTGATAGCGGCCTTCCGCAAGCGCGCCGACTCGGGTGAGGCGCCCGACTTCCTGGCGGAGATATGGCCGTTGGTCGCGAAGGAGGTGGAGACGGTCTACTACGGCGCCCTGACCGGCCGGCCCGACTTCGCCGACCGCTTCCTCGCCGTCCCGCACGGCGATCCCCGGGAGGCGGCGCTGCTGGCGGAGTTCGGGGTCGGCGCCGGCGACCGCTGGAGCTGGGAGCGGATCTCCCGGCCGTACGGGGACCGGGAGTTCACCGAGGCCGGGCAGTGGCGGGCGTGGCTGCTGGCGTATCTGCGCGAGGACGCGGCACAGGCCGCCCTGGGCAACGTACGCGGACCGCTGAAGGCGGCGCTGGACGTGCTGCGCGACCTGCGCAACGAGATACGCCTGGTGGTGGACCACGGCGGCCTGACCGGCGCCTCCCGGCGCGCGCACCTGGACCGCTGGTACACCCCGCTCAACGCCTTCCTGTCCATCGGCCCGCCCCGGCGCCGGATCGAGGAACTGGCGGCCCTGGTCGAGGCGGACGTGGTCGAGGTGCTGGGGCCGCGTCTGGAGGTGCGGGCCGAGCAGGGGGCGTGGACGGCGCACTCGCCGGACGTGCCGGGGCGGGCGGTGCGTGTGACGACCCTCATAGAGGCGCGTCTTCCGGAACCCGATCTGCGACGGACCGCCGACGAGCTGCTCGCGGGGCTGCTGGCGAGCGGCGACTGCCGGCCGCACACCGTGGACGGGTACGAAACCGGAGGACTGGACGTGACACGGCGGCCCTGCCATCTGATCGACCGTCAAAGTCGCGTACACACAAGGCGGTTCGCGTTCGGTGTGCCGACAGAGGGCGTGCACTGGGTGACCGCCGCGGGCGCCCGCCCAGGGGTGGATTCGGTCACGCTTTCGGATGCCGACGCGGTGGCGCGAGCCGTCCTACGTGCGGCCGCGGCCGATGCGGAACCGCAAGCGGATGCGGAACCATGGCCAAATGTTGAACTTGCAAGCATGAATTAGGTCCGCCTAACCTGGGTCCCTCGTTCGGTACCGCCGCCCCCACGACCGGCCTGGCACCGCTTTGTCCGGCTACTCCGGACGGCCTGGCCGGCCACACCGACACCGAAGAGGAGCACCCCCCATGTCCGCACGCCTCAACTCCGCTCAGCCGTACGTCATCGGCATCTTCCGCATCGTCATCGGCCTGCTGTTCGCCGTGCACGGTGCCGCCTCGCTCTTCGGCGTCCTCGGCGGCGCCGCCGGCACAGACGGCGGCACGATCCCGTCCGGCACCTGGCCCGGCTGGTACGCGGCCGTGATCCAGCTGGTCGCCGGCGGCCTGGTCCTGCTCGGCCTCGGCACCCGCGGCGCCGCGCTGATCGCCTCCGGCTCGATGGCGTACGCGTACTTCGACGTCCACCAGCAGGCCGCCCTGTGGCCCATCCAGAACGGCGGCGAGCTGTCGGTCCTGTTCTGCTGGACCTTCTTCCTGCTGGTCTTCACCGGCTCCGGCGCCTTCGGCCTGGACCGGCTGTTCGCCCGGCGCGCGGGTGAGACGCAGCAGTCGGCCGCGGAGCGGGCCACGATCGCGGCCTGACCGCCGTCGCGCGTGTTCACGCGCGCGAGTGCGTGCGTGAACACACTGCGTCGATCACATGTGCCCCCCACGAACCTCCTGTCACACCCTCGGCGTACGCTGTATGGCTGTCATGGGGGAACAACGGGGGAGTTGTCGTGTGGGAGAGCGTGGGGTCACTGGCCGCCGTTCCATGGATCTACGCCATGGTGGCCCTGTCGGTACTGCTCGACGTCTTCGTGCCCGTGCTGCCGAGCGGAGTGCTCGTCATCACGGCGGCCACGGCAGCGGCGGCGGGTACGGGCGCGGCGACCGGTGACGTGCCGGACATCGTCACCCTGATCCTCTCCGCCGCGACCGCCTCGGTCCTCGGCGACCTGCTGGCCTACCGGCTGGCCTGGCGGGGCGGTGAGCGCCTGGACCGCACGATCGCCCGGTCCCGCCGCCTGACCGCCGCGCAGGAACGTCTCGGCGAGGCCCTGTCCCGCGGTGGCGGCGCCCTGGTCGTCCTGGCCCGCTTCGCCCCCGCCGGCCGCTCGGTCGTCTCGTTCTGCGCGGGCGCCGCCCATCGCCGCGCCCGCGACTTCGTCCCGTGGTCCGCCCTGGCGGGCCTGTCCTGGGCCGTCTACAGCGTCGCCCTCGGCTACTACGGCGCCCGCTGGCTCGGCGCCACCTGGCTGGCCACGGGTGTGTCCGTGGCGGCGCTGTTCGGCGCCGGGGCCGCGGCCGGCTACCTGATGCGGCGGCGGCCGGCGTAGCCGTCCGGACAGCCGACCGCCCTCCGCGACGGCCCGCCCGCGGGCGGAGGTCGAGGAGGGCGGAGGAGGGCGGGGGAGCGGCAGCGGTCAGCAGCTCGCCAGGTAGTTCGTCAGCGCGGTCTTCTCCGCGGAGTCGACCGAGAGGTCGTAGTAGTACTTCACCTGCACCCAGGCGCGGACGTAGGTGCACCGGTACGCCGTGCGCGACGGCATCCAGGTGGCCGGGTCCTGGTCGCCCTTGGCCTGGTTCACGTTGTCGGTGACGGCGATGAGCTGCGGGCGGGTCAGGTCGTTGGCGAAGGCCTGGCGCTGGGAGGTCGTCCACCGGCTGGCGCCGGAGTCCCAGGCCTCGGCGAGCGGGACGAGGTGGTCGATGTCCAGGTCGGCGGCGGCGGTCCAGGTGGCGCCGTCGTACGGGGAGTACCAGCTGCCGCTGGTGGCCGCGCAGGAGGAGTCGGTGACGACGTTCGAGCCGTCCCGCTTGAGGACGGTCTCGCGGGTGTTGCAGGCGCCGCTGATGGTGATCCAGTGCGGGAAGAGGTCGCGGCTGTAGCCGGTGCGGTTCTCGGTGGCCACGGTCAGCTGGGAGAGGTAGCTGCGGGCGGTGGCGCCGCTGACCGGTGTGGGGAGGGCGGCGGAGGCGCTCGGAGAGTTGAACAGGGCGACGGAAGCTATGAGTCCGGTAAGGACGGAGAGTATGCTCAGGCGTCGACGCGCGTAGAACTTCGGCATGCGAACTCCCTGGTGGGGTGGGGGTGTTGGAGCGCGAGCGAGGGAATGCTCGCGGTGCCGTGTTGCCGGAAGGTGAGCGCTCGGTAAGAAGCTAGTGACGTGTTCATGACATGACAAGCGCCACGGCGGAACTTTCGCCTCGCGTACTATGGGATGCGCAGAAGGGGAGTAGCTCTTCGCCGGACCGTCGACATACTGCTCAGCCAGCCTGAGCCGGCGCCCGGAGGCGGGTCCTTCCAGGACCGCCCAGCGAGACCTTCGGCAAGCAGTGCACGCCCGTGCCCCACGGCATGGGCGCCGAGTGTGCTGCCATGCCGAGGTGTCTCATGTGAGGTCCAGCACTCTCGGCGGGGCAGCCCCCGACCGATTGAGGAATGTTGATCAGCATCACCGTGACGGCGCTCGTGTTCGGCGTCATCTTCCTTGCCGAACTGCCGGACAAGACCGCGCTCGCCGGCCTCGTCCTCGGCACCCGCTACCGCGCCTCGTACGTCTTCGCGGGCGTTGCCGCCGCCTTCCTGCTGCATGTCCTGCTCGCCGTCGCGGCCGGCAGCGTGCTGACCCTGCTGCCCCGGCAGATCGTGCACGCGATCACCGGTGTCCTCTTCCTCGGTGGCGCCGCGACGCTGCTGATGAAGAAGGGCGAGGACGAGGAGGAGATCCGCAAGCCGGCCGACCAGTCCTTCTGGAAGGTCGCGGGCGCGGGTTTCATGCTCATCCTCGTCGCCGAGTTCGGTGACCTCACCCAGATCATGACCGCCAACCTCGCCGCCCGCTACGACGCCCCCGTCTCCGTCGGCCTCGGCGCGGTCCTGGGCCTGTGGGCCGTGGCCGGGCTCGGCATCGTCGGCGGAAAGGCCCTGATGAAGCGGGTGCCGCTGCGGCTGATCACGCAGATCGCGGCCCTGCTGATGCTGGGGCTCGGTGTGTGGAGCCTGTACGAGGCCGTGGTGGCCTGAGCTGAACGGTCGGTGAACGCTCGCCGGAGGCGGTGGCGGACCCGGGGCATGTTTTGTACCGTGGAGGAACAAAGTGGCTCCCGCCCGTTTTCCCTGACCGGCGGGCGGGGCCGCCTTGTCCCGTTCTCCCTTCTTGGAGCTGCCGATGCCGGCCACCGCCCCTACCACCGTCCTCACCGCCCGCGCCCTCCTGCTCGACATGGACGGCACCCTCGTCAACTCGGACGCCGTGGTCGAGCGCATCTGGCGGCGCTGGGCCGAGCGGCACGGGCTGGACGGCGACGAGGTCATGAAGGTCGTCCACGGGAGGCAGGGCCACGCCTCGATGGCGGTGCTGCTGCCCGAGCGGCCGGTCGAGCAGAACCTCGCCGACAACGCCCGCATGCTCGCGGAGGAGACCGCCGACGTGGAGGGTGTGGTCGAGGTTCCTGGTGCGGCTGCGTTCCTCGCCTCGCTGCGGGGTGTGCCGCACGCGCTGGTCACCTCCGCCGACGTCGCCCTGTCCACCGCGCGCATGGCTGCCGCCGGGCTGGCGCTGCCCGAGGTGCGCATCACGGCCGAGTCGGTCGGCGCGAGCAAGCCCGACCCCGAGGGCTTTCTGAAGGGGGCTGCCGAGCTGGGGATCGATCCCGGGGAGTGTGTGGTCTTCGAGGACTCGGGTGCCGGTATCGCGGCGGGGCGCGCTGCTGGGATGCGGGTCGTGGGGGTAGGGCCGCGGGCCGGCGCCCACGGGCCCGATGCCGTCGTACGGGACCTCACTCAGGTGCGGGTCGAGGTCGTGGGGGACGGCTCCGTCCGTCTGCACGTGGGATAAGCGGGTTCTCCGCCCCCGCCGCCCCTACCCGTCCCATCCCCAGGGGCTCCGCCCCTTCGACCCGGCCAGGGGGCTCCGCCCCCTGAACCCCCGATCGGCCTGAACGGCCTCGTCCTCAAACGCCGGACGGGCTGAGATACCCGAGGCCCCCTTTTCGACCCACCGAGTCGGGTGGTGGGTGGGCATAGGTCGGGGGTCCAGGGGGCGGAGCCCCCTGGGACGGTGGGGTGACTCCGTTGGACCGGCCTCAGAGGGTCACGGCTTCGTCGTCTCCGACTCCAGGCTCTCCCGGGTGGCCGGCCCGTACACGCCGAGCGGGTCGTCCGTAAGACCCCGGGCCCACTGGTATGTGCGTACCGCGTCCTCCACGGGGCGGGTGAAGGCGCCGTTCACCTCGTCGTCGTAGAGGTTCAACTGCTGCAGGCGGAGCTGGAGTTCCGTGACCTCCGGACCCCTGTCGCCACGCTGCAGCACCGGCGCGGAGCCGGTGGGCGCCGCGTTCGGGGTGCCCAGGGTCGTCGCCGAGGGGGTGGGGGAGGCGGAGGGGGACGGGCTGTGGGAGCGGGTGGGCGTCGGGGTCGGAGAAGCGGACGTGGCCGTCGGGGTCGGGGTCGGGTCCAGCGACGGGGACGCGGGTGGTGAGGAAGGGCGGGGCGAGACAGGCGCCGCGGGGGCCGACGAGGTGCCCGGTGTCGTCGTGTCGGGGACGCTCGGGCGTACCTCCTGAGCCGCCCGGTCCCGGGCCGGCGGGTGGTACGAGAACAGCCCGCTCGCCATACCGGCCGCCGCCACGACCGCGATCGCCGCACCGGCGACGGACAGCAGAACCGTACGGCGGGAACGACGCGGGGGTGCGTCGTCCGCCGGGCTCGCCTCGGGCTCGTCAGGTGGTTCCTGCTCGAAGAGGCTCAGGTCGGCGGTGCTCGCGCCGGGCATCGGACGCAGCGGAAGAGTGGCCTCGACGACCGGCACCGGGCGCGTCTGCGCCGCCGAACCCTCGTCGGAGGCACCCGCACCCGCACCCGCGCCCGCGCCCGCCCCCGCGTCCGTGCCTGCGACCTCGACATACGGGCGGATGCGCAGCGGGTTGAAGTCCTCCGCCGCTGCCGCCTGCGCCGTACGCGCCTCGCGCAGGGCGTCCGACGCCCGCTGGGTGCAGTCGCAGGACGGGGTGTTGTCCGCCCCCCTCGGCGCCCCGCATTCCGGGCAGGTGTGGCCCGTCGGTTCCGTCACGCGTAAGTCCCCTCCCCTCGGGAACTCCCGAGTTTATGCAGACCTCCTCCACATCCACCGAACCGGGACACGCGGCAAACCGGCCACAGAGGGACCTCAACAGGCCATAAACGGCCACACCGCCGAGGATGGTAGGAGTCCCCGAGCCCCGGGAGGTCTCCATGACCCTGGAAACGCACGGTACGGCGAAGGAGATGAAGGCCGCCGAGCAGGTCCCCGGCAACGTCCTCGTCTCGATCGGTGCCCTCCTGCTCGGACTGCTGCTCGCCGCGCTCGACCAGACCATCGTGTCGACCGCGCTGCCCACCATCGTCAGCGACCTGGGCGGGCTGGAACATCTGTCCTGGGTCGTCACCGCCTATCTGCTCGCCTCGACCGCCGCCACCCCGCTGTGGGGCAAGCTCGGTGACCAGTACGGGCGCAAGAAGCTGTTCCAGACCGCGATAGTGATCTTCCTCATCGGGTCCGCGTTGTGCGGCATGGCGCAGAACATGCCGCAGCTGATCGGCTTCCGGGCGCTGCAGGGGCTGGGCGGCGGCGGACTGATGGTGCTGTCGATGGCGATCGTGGGCGACATCGTGCCGCCGCGTGAACGCGGGCGATACCAAGGGCTGTTCGGTGCCGTGTTCGGTGCGACCAGTGTGCTCGGGCCGCTGCTCGGCGGGCTGTTCACCGAGCACCTGAGCTGGCGCTGGGTGTTCTACGTCAACCTGCCCGTCGGCGTCGTCGCCCTCGCCGTGATCGCCACCGCCCTGCGCATCCCGCGCCGGGCCGCGCACCACGTCATCGACTACCTCGGCACGTTCCTGATCGCCGCGGTCGCCACCTGCCTGGTGCTGGTCGCCTCCCTCGGCGGTACGACGTGGGCGTGGGGCTCCCCGCAGATCATCGGGCTCGCCGTGCTGGGCGTCGTCCTCGCCATCGCGTTCGTCGCCGTCGAGCGGCGGGCCGCCGAACCGGTCCTGCCGCTGGGGCTGTTCCGCATCCGCACCTTCAGCCTCGCCGCCGTCATCAGCTTCATCGTCGGCTTCGCCATGTTCGGCGCGATGACCTATCTGCCGACCTTCCTCCAGGTCGTGCACGGCATCTCGCCGACCATGTCCGGCGTGCACATGCTGCCGATGGTGATCGGCCTGCTCCTGTCCTCGACCGCCTCCGGGCAGATCGTGAGCCGCACCGGCCGCTGGAAGGTCTTCCCGGTCACGGGCACCGCCGTCACCGCCATCGGCCTGCTCCTGCTGCACCGGCTGGACGCGCACAGCTCGACCGCCGTGATGAGCGTCTACTTCTTCGTGTTCGGCCTGGGCCTCGGCCTGGTCATGCAGGTCCTCATCCTCATCGTGCAGAACGCGGTCTCGTACGAGGACCTGGGCGTCGCCACCTCCGGAGCCACGTTCTTCCGCTCCATCGGGGCCTCCTTCGGCGTCGCCGTCTTCGGCACCGTCTTCGCGAGCCGTCTCGGCGACAGTCTCGCCGCCGCCTTCCGGGGCGTGCGTCTGCCGCCCGGTGTCTCGGCCGACGCGCTCCAGTCCGACCCGCGCGGCATCGCCGCCCTGCCGGCCTCGCTGCGCCCGGCCGCCCTGGACGCCTTCTCGTCCTCCATCACCGACGTCTTCCTGTACGCCGCCCCGGTCGCCTTCCTCGGCTTCGTGCTGGCGTGGTTCCTGAAGGAGGACCGGCTGCGCGGCTCGGTCACCGCGCCGGACGTCTCCGAGACCATCGCGCCCAACCCGGTCGAGCGCTCCTCCTACGACGAGGTGTGCCGCGCGCTGTCCGTGCTCGGCACCCGCGACGGACGCCGCGAGATCTACCGGAAGATCACCGAGCGGGCCGGGTACGACCTGCTGCCCGCCGCCAGCTGGATGCTGCTGCGCATCCGCAGGTACGGCTCGGTGGAGCCGGGGCAGCTCGCCGAGCGCACGGACGTGCCGATGCAGGCCGTACTCGCCGCCGAACGCCAGCTGGAGGAGCGGCACCTGGTCGACCGCCAAGGCCTGGACCTGACGTTCACCGAGTCCGGCCGTGAGGCCGCCGAACGGCTCGCCAAGGCCCGCGAGGAGTCCCTGGCCGAGCTGCTCGGCGACTGGTGGCAGCCGGGCCGCTCCACCGACCTGGTCCAGCTGGTGAAGGAACTCACCGGCGAACTGTGCGGCTCGGAGCGCGAGCGGCCCCGCGACGGGGCTTCGACCAGGCTCAGTTGACGGTCTCGGGGGCCGACAGGTCCTTGCGGAACCAGTGTTCGGCGTACTGGTCGTCGTTGTGGGGCCCGGTCTCCGTGTAGCCGAGACGGGCGTACAGGGCGCGGGCCTCCACCAGGTCGCTGCGGGTGTCGAGGATCAGTTGCCGGGCACCCAGCGCGCGGGCGGCCTCCTCGGCGGCGCCGACCAGGAGCGCGGCCCCGCCCCGGCCGCGCATCGCCTCGTACACGAACACCCGGGTGAGTTCGGCCGTGTCCGCGTCGAGCAGCCGTACGCCCGCCGAGCCGGCCGGTGCACCGTCGTACCGGGCGATCAGCAACTGCCCGGTGGGCGGCGCGAGTTCGACACCCGTCTGGGCCGCGACCTCGCGCTCCAGCTCGTCCGGTTCGGTGCGGTGCCCCTCGTGCAGGAGGTACCAGCGGTCGCTGACCTCCGTGTAGTACGCCCGCCACAGTGCGGCGGCGGCCGGGCAGTCGTACGGTTCCGGGGCGATCGTCCAGGTCATGCGGGCCATTCTCGGGCGCCGGCGCGGACCCTCCGCAAGCGAATATGCGCGACCTCGGGTGAGTCGCGCACCCGCGTGCGGAGACTGTCTGTCGTGAACCGAACCGACCGTCTCTACGCCCTGGTCGAGGAGCTGCGCGCCGCCGCACCCCACTCGCGCAGCGCCCGCGCGCTGGCCCGGCGCTTCGAGGTCAGCGTCCGCACCATCGAGCGCGACCTGCTGGCGCTGCAGCAGTCCGGGGTGCCGATCCACGCCGAGCCGGGCCGCACCGGCGGGTACGTGCTCGACCGGGAGCGCACCCTGCCCCCGCTGACCATCACCCCGGCCGAGGCGACCGCCCTGGCCGTCGGGCTGCACACCCTCGCCGGGACGCCGTTCGCGGCGGACGCGCGCAGCGCGCTGCACAAGGTGCTGGCCGTGATGCCCGGCCGGGAGCGGCGGGCGGCGGCGCAGCTGGCCGGGCGCGTGCGGCTGCTCGTACCGGCCGCGCGCCCGGCCCGCAGCGCCGAGCCGGTGGTGCCCGCCGCGCTGCGGGAGGCGCTGTCGGCGGGGAAGGTGCTGCGCCTGCAGTACGCCGACGCGGCGGGCGCCGCCACCGCCCGCGACGTCGAACCGCTCGCCTTCCTCGGCGGCGAGGAGCACTGGTACCTGGCCGCCTGGTGCCGGCTGCGGGACGCCCCGCGCGGCTTCCGCCTCGACCGCATCCGTACGGTTGCGGCGCTCGACGAGCGGGCCCCGGAGCGCGCCGTCGACCTGGCCGCGCTCGACACCCTCGGCTCGGACCTCGTCCCCCTCGGCGAGCTGGGAATGTGACGGCAATCACCGACAGGGGGGTGTCGCGGGGGAGGCGGAGGCTGGTGCCGGTTCCGATCAGCGACGACCGATACCGACGACCGATACCGACGACCAGTACCGGAGGCACCAGAAATGACGACCACGGCATCCCCGACCCCGACGGCCGGCACCCTCACGCCCGCCCGCGGCGGCACCCTCTTCGACCGCTGGACCGCCCTGTGGAACGGCGACTTCAGCGACCCGGAGGCCTTCCTCGCGCCCGACTTCCGCATCCGCTTCGGCAACGACCCCGACAACGCGGCCACCGACGAGATCCACGGCCCGGCCGGCATCGTCGCCTTCATCTCCGCCTTCCGCACGCAGAAGCCCGGGCTGCGGTTCGTCGTCGAGGGGACCGCGCTGGTGGACGGCGGGCTGGGGCAGGCCGCCGTCCGCTGGTACGTGACCGGGCCGGACGGGGCCGACAAGAGCGGCATCGACCTGATCGAGGTGGCGGACGGACGCATCGCGACCGTGTGGTCGGTGACCGGGCTGCGCCGCTTCGCGTCCTGACGGCCGTTTGTGGCCCGCCCGCCGGGGTCACCCGGGGGGAGAACCGGCCGAAGGAGAGGTGGGCCATGGTCAAGGACTGGGAGACCGGGCCCGTGCGGCCCGCACCCGCCATGGACGACGAGATGCCCGAGGACGGGCTCGGCGTGCCCTCCCCGGGTGGGATCACCGCACGCGAGGCGGCGACGACGGAGGGCCGGGCGGCGGACGCCTGGCCGGCGCCGCCCGGCCCGGAGGGCATGGCGCTGCGCGTCCCGCTGCTGCCGCACGAGGAGCGGGAGCAGTGGGAGCGGCGGCTGCTGCAGACGGCGGCCGGGTTCGTGGACGCGCCGCGCACCGCGGTCGAGGAGGCCGACCGGGAGCTGGAGGAGATCGCCACACGGTTCACCGAGGCCGTGACGCGGCGCCGCCGGACCCTGCGCATGTCCTGGCAGGAGGGGGTGGAGAGCGACACCGAGCAGCTGCGCCTGGCCCTGCGGGACTACGAGGAGCTGGCCGGACGCCTGCTGCACTTCTGACCGGCTACCCGTGCGAGCCCGGAACGTCCCCCGAGACGTCCCCCGACACGTCCCCAGTGACGTCCTCCGTGGCGGCAGCCCTCCGCTGCCGCCACTCCCGTACGACCTCTTCGACGTCGTACGGCTTCTTGCCCAGCGGCGGGCCGGGCGGCGGCTTGAACATCATGTCGCGGATCTTCACGTTGACGTCGGTGATGATCTTCCGGACGATCCGCTCCGAGGGTGCCGCGTAGGCCGCCGCGAGCGCGTCCTCGGCCTCCTTGCGCAGCGCCAGCGCCGGCGGCAGCACCGCAAGACCCTCGCGGGCCATCTTCCGCTTGACCCACCACAGTTCGTCGTACGTGGAGTCGACGCCGGCGGGCAGCGGCTCGCCCGCGCCCGGCAGATGATCGAACTCACCCCGCTGCTGGGCGACGCGGATCTGGTGATCGACCCAGGACTCGAACGGGACACCCGGTGGCTTTCGCTCGGTCATGAACCCATTGTGCCGGACGCGACCCGGCCGGGCGTTTTATCATGCGGCGGCGGTGCACACAGTCACCGCACAAGACGTTTCCGACGTCTCAGCTTCTTCGGGTCCTCCAGGGGGAACGCACGTGCTCGAACTGACCATGGCCACCGTCTCCGGGGCCGACGCGGGCGCCACGGCCGGCATGACGATGGCCGACGCGCCCAGCGAGCCGGGCGCCGTGCTCCGGGTGGGCCGGGACGCGTCCGTGTGCCGGCTGGTCACGCCCGACGACTGGCTGTTCGTCTCCCGGGTCCACCTGGAGTTCCTGTGCGGCCCCGACGGCGGCTGGCAACTGTCCTGGCTGCGCGGCTCGCAGGCCGAGCCGTCCGCCGAAGTCCGGCTGATCGTCGGGGAGTACGCGCAGACCATCGCCTACGGCGGGGTCGTGACGCTGCCGCGCGGCGGCTCCGGCGAGGTCATAGTCCAGGACCGCACCGCGCCGCGCAGCATCAACGTGGGCTTCTTCCACGAGGCGTGAGCCCCGTCCCGCGAGGGCCTGGGTCCTGCAAGAGCCTGGGTCCGCTAGGGCCTGGGTCCCACAAGGGCCTGCGGGCTGTCAGCCCAGCACTCGGGCCAGCGCGAAGCCGTCGTACCCCTTGCTGCCCACCGTCTGGACCGCGGTGCCGGTCAGCCTGGGGTGGGCGGCGATCAGTTCGACGGCGGCCCGGGTGCCGACGATGTCCGGTTCGGTGCTGTCGGCGTCGGCGACCCGGCCGCCGCGCACCACGTTGTCCACGACGATGAGGCTGCCCGCGCGCGAGAGCCGCAGCGCCCACTCCACGTAGTGCCGGTTGTTGGCCTTGTCGGCGTCGATGAAGACCAGGTCGAAGGGGGCCGGGTTCTCGTCGGCGAGCTTGGGCAGCGACTCCAGGGCCGGGCCCACCCGCACCTCCACGATCCGGTCCAGGCCCGCCCGGGCGATGTTGCGCGTCGCCACCTCGGCATGCTTGGCGCTGTACTCCAGCGAGATCAGTCTGCCGTCCTCCGGCAGGGCGCGGGCCAGCCAGATCGTGCTGTAACCGGCGAGGGTGCCGATCTCCAGGATGTGCCGGGCACCCTGGATCTCGGCGAGCAACTGGAGGAACTTGCCCTGCGGGGCCGTGACACTGATGTGCGGCAACCCCGCGGCCTCGCTCTCGCGCAGGGCCGCCTGGAGCACATCGTCCTCCGGTGAGAGATGGCTGCTGAAGTAGAAGTCGACGTCGTCCCAGAGCTGCGACCCGCTCATCGCCTGCTGCCTTTCCCGAGTGTCCCTCGGGTCAATTCCCGAGGCTTCCTGCCTTCACCTTGAATGGTCTCAGCCGATCGGCGCGGACGGGGGCAAAGGCGGCGGGGACTGCACGGGCGGCGGGGGAGTCACCGACCGCCGCGAGCGCCGTACGACGACCAGCGCGACGACTGTGAGGGCCGCGAGCAACCCCAGCAACCCCCCACCGACGGTGATCAGCCACGCCGGGATCCCGGCCACCTCGCGCAGCCGGTCCTCGTAGACGACGTTCTGGACCCGGGTGTCGACGGCCGCGCGGCGCAGCTCGTGGTCCCCGGAGATCCGGGCCGGGTCCGGGAACCGCTGGGTCAGGGCCGTCAGGTACGGCGTCCCCTTGGCGAGCGCGCCCAGCGAGCCGCCCGGCTTGTCGAGGCGGCCCGCGAAGACGACCTCGGGCTGCTCCCCGCCGATCGTCGTGCGCGTCTTCATACGGTGCGCGGCGAGGACGTACAGGCCCAGGGACTGCGGGGTGCGGGCCAGGCGGGACAGTCGCATCGGGTAGACCGCGCGGTCGCTGGCGAACGTGAGGTGGATCGGGTCGAGGGCGCCGTAGAGGGGGGTGCGCGAGGCCTTCGGGGCGAGCCGGACGGCCACGTACTCCCAGTGCCGGTCGATGTACGGCTGCAGTGCGGTCCTCAGCCTGGCCGGGAAGGTGAAACCGTGCTCGTGCAGCCAGGTGTCCAGCGCCGCCGGGTCGGTCGCGGTCAGCCGGGCCACGTCGAACGGGCCCAGCCGCTGCCGGCCGACCACGCCGACGCCGTCAGCTGCGGGGGGCGCGGCGGCGCCGACCTCGTCGTGGCTGTCGAAGGGCCAGTCGCCGTTCTGCGGCCAGAAGTGGTACCGGGTGCGATGCACCGGAGCCATGGCGGCGGCCAGCTGGCCGAAGAGGTCCGGGTCACCGAGGCGGACCGTCGCCCGGTGCGGGACCGGCATGATCCAGGCGGCCCGGTCGGCGTCCCCGCCGACCGTCAGCCGCATCACGATCTGCTCCTGCCGCCCGTCCCAGCGCAGCACGGACTGCTCACTGGAGACCGCGATCCGCTGCGAGGGGTAGGGGACCATCGCGCCGCATCCGCAGGCGTATGCGGGGGCGATCAGCCAGCTGAGCTGGACGCCGAGGAGGGCGAGGACAACTGCGAGTATGCGGCCGCGTTTCACGGGGCTACAGACGGTGCCGGTACGTGATCGGTTCCGACGACGGCAGGTGGTGCACTGCCACTGCCACGGCCTCTTGCGCTGTGGCGAATACGCCGAGGTCCTGGGTGATGAACCCCCTGCCCACTCCGTACGTGTCGTCGTTCGCGATCAGGCACGGTCCGACCGTGGTCAGGTCCGGGCGGGTGGTGGTCGAGAAGCGCAGCGCCCAGTGGCTCGTGAACGGGTAGAGAGCGCGCAGCGCCGGCTCCGCGTGCGCCGCCTCGAGCAGGTTTTGGTACGTCGCCTGCCAGGCGTACTCCAGATCGGCCGCTTCCTGGAGCATGCCCTGCCATTCGGATTCCGTCAGGCGCGCGGGATCGTTGTCGGGCACCTCGAACCGGCCCGTCAGGTGCACGAATGGGGCCACCTGTCGGATGTCCTTCAGGGCCGCCCCGTCGTGCCACGCTCGGGCGGCCTTGGCGACCTGCGCCAGGTCGTCCGTCCAGCCGTCGATGAGGGGCATTCCCTGGAAGGATTCCTCACCGCGGATCGACCACAGCTGTTCGTGTGACCAGGGTCCGATCTGCAGCGGCTTGCGGTGCGGCAGGACGCTTGCGACGCTGGCGAAGCGCAACGGATCAGAGATCGAGGCCGTGACGGGGACGGTGTCGAGGCAGCCTTCCGCCTGGGCTCGAAGTGCTGTGGCGAGACTGCCGCAAGCCGCGACGTCGGGATGCAGGGCAGCGGGATCAGGTGAGGCGGGCATGGCTCTGATTCTGCCCGAGCCGCCACTCCGGCCCCCCTCCGATACCGCACTCGAACCAGATCGTCTTCCCGCCGCCGAGGCTCGGTGCCACGCCCCACTTGTCGACCACGGCGTCGAGCAGGCACAGGCCCCGCCCGCCTTCCGATTCCTGGTCCAACTCGGCTTCCAGGCAGGGGAGTCGAGCAGAGCCGTCGGTCACTTCGGCCCGCACTCCCGCTGTCTGCCGTGCGATGACGAGGGTGCAGCGGCGGTCGGACACATGCCGTACGACATTGGTGACCAGTTCGCTCACGCCCAGCTCCACGGCGAACGTCAGCTCCGTCAGCTCCCAGTCGTCGAGCAGCGAGCGGACGATACGGCGGATGTGACGCACCGAGTGCTCTCCGACGGTGAGGCTCATGCGGTAGTGGGGGAAGTGGTAGTTCACGGGACGAGACTGACCTTGGATCACTACGGTGGGCTACAGGATGAACACAACGGGTCCGAGAGGGGACTTGGCATGGTGAACATCAACACCCTCGACCCGGGCGCCTCACCGCTCGATTACTACGGCTATGAGCTGCGCCGCTGTAGAGAGGCGGCCGGTCTGACGCAGCGGCAGCTCGGGGAGATCCTCAATTACACGGGGTCGCTGGTGGGGCAGGTGGAGACGGCCCGGAAGCTGCCGACGCCCGAGTTCAGCGAACGGGTGGACGCGGCGCTGGGGACGGGTGGGTTATTTTCGCGCCTCGTTGAGCTGGTGATGCGAAGTCAACTTCCGGCCTGGTTTCAGCAGGTGGCGGAACTCCAAGCGCGGGCAGCGGGGATCTACTCCTTCGAGATGGGCATGGTGCCTGGTCTCCTGCAGACGCGGGCATACGCGCGGGCGGTGCTCGGGGCGCTCGACCAGACCGACCTCGACGACCGTACCGCCGTACGACTGGACCGACAGCGCATCTTCGAGAAGGAGGAGCCGCCCGTTTTCTGGCTGGTCCTCTTCGAGGCGGCTCTGAACCTGGAGATCGACGGACCCGAGACCATGCGGGAGCAACTGGCCCACCTCTTGTCCTTCGAGCACAACCCCCTGATCAACGTCCAAGTGCTGCCGTTCAAGGCCGGGGCGCACGCAGGAATGACAGGCTCGTTCGATGTCTACCGCTACGCCAGTGACCCAGCCATCGTCTATACGGAGGGCTACGGCAGCGGGCACCCGACTGCAAACCCGGACACCGTCAAGGACTGCTCGCTCCGTTACGATCATCTTCAGGCCGCCGCCCTATCCCTCAAGGACTCGGCGGAGTTGATCCGGCGCGTGATGGAGGACCGCTATGGAGAGCAACTGGCGTAAGTCCAGCTACAGCAGCGACCAGGGCGGCAACTGTGTAGAGGTCGCCGAATTCCCCGGCGCCACCGTAGCCGTACGCGACTCCAAGAACCCCACGGGCCAGCGGCTCGACTTCCGGCCCGAAGCCTTCAACGCGTTCCTCGGTTGGACTACAGCCGCTGGATGATCGTCCCCGTGGCCAGTCCACCGCCCGCGCACATCGTGATGAGCGCGAACTCCTTGTCGGTGCGCTCAAGTTCGTGCAGGGCGGTGGTGATCAGGCGGGCCCCCGTCGCCCCGACCGGATGCCCCAGCGCGATCCCACCGCCGTTCACGTTGACCTTCTCCAGGTCCTGCTCAAACACCTGAGCCCAGCTCAACACCACCGACGCGAAAGCCTCGTTGATCTCGACCAGGTCGATGTCCTTCAGGGACATTCCGGCCTTGCCCAGCACCGCCTTGGTCGCGTCGATCGGACCATCCAGATGGAAGTGCGGGTCGGCACCCACCAGCGCCTGTGCCACGATCCGCGCCCTCGGCTTCAACTTCAGGGCGCGGGCCATCCGCTTGGAGGCCCACATGATCGCGGAAGCGCCGTCCGAGATCTGTGAGGAGTTGCCGGCCGTGTGGACGGCCGTGGGCATCACCGGCTTCAGTCCCGCCAGCGCCTCCATCGACGTGTCCCGCAGCCCCTCGTCCTTGTCGACAAGGCGCCACATGCCCTGCCCGGCGTGCTGCTCCTCCTCGGTGGTGGGGACCTGCACGGCGAAGGTCTCCCGCTTGAAGCGCTCCTCCGCCCAGGCGTGTGCAGCCCGTTCCTGTGACAACAGGCCCAGTGCGTCCACGTTTTCCCGCGTCAGCCCCCGGTGCCGGGCGATCCGCTCGGCCGCCTCGAACTGGTTGGGCAGGTCGACGTTCCACTCGTCGGGGAACGGCTTGCCCGGGCCGTGCTTGGAGCCCGAACCCAGCGGCACGCGCGACATGGCCTCGACGCCGCAGCTGATCCCCACGTCGATCACGCCCGCCGCGACCATGTTGGCCACCATGTGCGAGGCCTGCTGCGAGGAGCCGCACTGGCAGTCGACGGTCGTCGCCGCGGTCTCGTACGGCAGCCCCATGGTCAGCCAGGCGGTGCGCGCGGGGTTCATGGACTGCTCGCCGGCGTGGGTGACCGTGCCGCCGACGATCTGCTCGACCGCGTCGGCGGGCATGCCGGTGCGGCCGAGGAGTTCACGGTAGGTCTCGCCCAGGAGGTAGGCGGGGTGCAGATTGGCGAGCGCGCCGCCGCGCTTGCCGATGGGAGTGCGTACGGCTTCGACGATCACGGGTTCGGCGGCCATGGGTGCGGGTCCTCTCCGAGAGGGCTCTCCTCCAGAACTAGTACGCGTTCTAGTTCTCTGTGCAGTCTGCTGACGTGATGTCCATCACCGCAAGGGTCTTGCAGGTGCCGAAGTCGCGATCTGCACGAACTCCGCACGGATTGGGGGTGCCGCACCCCTTGCCAGTTTTAGAACCCGTTATTACGTTCACGGCACTTGCTGATGGACCGTCAGATGGCTGGGAGTCGCCCATGCACTGCCCCGCGCTGCCCGACGGGTTCGACTTCACCGACCCCGACCTGCTGCACCACCGTGTGCCCTTCCCGGAGTTCGCCGAGCTGCGCCGCACCGAGCCGGTCCGCTGGATCCCGCAGCCGCACGGCCTGGCGGGCTTCGCCGACGACGGCTACTGGGCCGTGACCCGGCATGCGGACGTCAAGTACGTCTCCACGCACCCCGAGATCTTCTCCTCGACCCTCAACACCGCGATCATCCGCTTCAACGAGCACATCGAACGCGACGCGATCGACGCGCAGCGGCTGATCCTGCTGAACATGGACCCGCCCGAGCACACCCGGGTGCGCCAGATCGTGCAGCGCGGTTTCACGCCCCGCTCCATCCGTGCCCTGGAGGAGCGCCTGCGGGCGCGCGCCGGGGCGATCGTCGAGGCGGCCCGCGCCCGCTCCGGGCCCTTCGACTTCGTCACCGAGGTCGCCTGCGAACTGCCCCTGCAGGCCATCGCCGAGCTGATCGGCGTACCGCAGGAGGACCGGTCCAAGATCTTCGACTGGTCCAACAAGATGATCGCCTACGACGACCCCGAGTACGCGATCACCGAGGAGGTCGGCGCGCAGTCGGCCACCGAGATCATTGCCTACGCGATGAACATGGCCGCCGAGCGCAAGCAGTGCCCGGCCCACGACATCGTGACGACGCTGGTGGCGGCGGAGGACGAAGGCAACCTGAACTCCGACGAGTTCGGCTTCTTCGTGCTGATGCTGGCGGTGGCGGGCAACGAGACGACCCGCAACGCCATCACCCACGGCATGCACGCCTTCCTCACCCACCCCGACCAGTGGGACCTCTTCAAGCGCGAGCGCCCGGCTACGACGGCCGAGGAGATCGTCCGCTGGGCTACCCCGGTCAACTCCTTCCAGCGCACGGCCACCCAGGACACGGAACTCGGCGGTGTGCAGATCCGGAAGGGCGACCGGGTGGGCCTCTTCTACGCCTCCGCCAACCACGACCCGGAGGTCTTCGCCTCGCCCGATGCCTTCGACATCACCCGTGACCCCAATCCTCACCTCGGCTTCGGCGGTGGCGGCCCCCACTTCTGCCTCGGCAAGTCCCTGGCGGTCCTGGAGATCGACCTCATCTTCACCGCGATAGCCGACGCCATGCCGGACCTCCGCCTGGTCGGCGACCCCCGCCGGCTGCGCTCGGCCTGGATCAACGGCGTCAAGGAACTCCAGGTCACCACGGCCTGACCCACCGATCGGGGCCGACGGCTTCCGGCACCGCCGGCCCACCCCGAGGGAGGCAGGAACATCCCGTCCCTATGCCCGGTTCCTGCCTCCCCCGAGGTCTGGGTGCGGCGAGACACGCGGAGTCGTCGGCCTGCCGGGCCGGGGCTCGGCATCGCCGAGGTCGTAGACGGCTCCCGACTCACGGCGCGGTGTGCTCACGAGCAGCCAGCCGACGATCCGTCCCCGCGTGTCCCGGACCTGCCAGGGATCGGGGCCCGCCCCCCAGTACACCCGCTGCTCGGAGCGTTCTCCGGGGGCGAGCCGACCGCTCATGTCGTGGCAGTCGTGCCCACGGCTGTCGCCGCATTCGAACAGGACGGCCGGGGACCCGGTGTCGTTGACGAACACGACCGAGCTGAAGTTGGCGGAGTCCGTGGGATCCAGGCCGGCCGGATCGCAGGCACTCAGAACTCCCACGACGAGTACGGCGACCGGCCAGGTTCTGCGCCGAGAAGTACCCACGTTCAGGCTCCCGTTCGGTGACGACGCTAGTGTCTGGGCCCGATGGATCGCCTGGGGGTGGCGATCCCGGTCACAGGGGGAGTGTGCACGTGGGGAATCGGGCGGCGAGACGCGGGGTGCTCGTCATGATCGGAGCTGTTCTGGTCGCGGGGTGCGGGAGCGGGCACGAGCGGCCGAGTGCGACCGAGACGGCCCGGGCGCGGGCGTCTCATGCTGCGGATGCCGCGCCGCTGAGCGTCCGGCAGCTCAAGGCCCTCACCTTCCGCGACGGGGAAGTGCCTCAGGTACATGGGGGTGAGGTGCCGTTGGAGCCGAGCCATGCGGAAAAGGGCGGCGGCAGGACGTTCCCTCCGGTGTCGGATCCGGCGTGCCAGGTCGTGATGGACACCCGTGACGCGAAGGGGTCGTTCGCCCGGATCTCGCAGATCTTCAACTGGAAGGACAGCATCTGGCCGGGGGCGTCGACCCTCGCGTCCTATGAGGGGGGCAAGGCCGTCGCGGCCTTCGGGCGTCTCCAGGGCGGTCTGAAGACCTGCCGGTCCTACACCGGCACCGGCTGGGTCGGCCCGTTCAAGGCGGAGTTGACGCCCGAGAAGGCGCCCCGCCTGGGGGACGAAGCCGTGAGTTACGAGGTCGCCATCCCCATGCCGGAGGACAAGCGGCTCAACCAGTACCAGTACACCGTCGTCCGGGTCGGTTCCGTCATCGTCACCTTCAGCACACAGGACCTCGGCAGGCACGCCTCGTTCCCGGCCGACCTGATGCGCAAACAGGTCGAGCGGATCAGCGCTGCGCAGCGGAAACGCTGAAGCCGGCAGCCTTCCGGAGGCGGTCGGCTACAGGACCGCCTCCGTGGATCCGCTGTTCAGATACGTGAATCCATACTTCTCCCGTTCCTGCTCCCAGTCGGCATAGGTCGGTTCCGTCTGCTCTCCTCCCGGAGTCTCCAGATCGGCGACCAGTGGTGTGATGGGGGTGCTGTTCTCCTTGCCCAGCACCCACCACAGAGTGATATGCCTGGGCCTTCTCGTGAAGTTCAGGATCTGATTGCTGTAGTGGACGGGCACCTGGTACCTGATGTAGTCGGAACCGGCGTCCGCCCCCGCGTAATCCGTGACCCACTTGGGAACTTTTTCCTTCTTGTCGGACCATGAGTAATAGGTGGTCGGGGCGGCGCTGTAGATCATTCTGTCCTTCCTCAGCAAATAAGCCTCGCTTTGGATCTGGACAGCCCGGAACGTCTTGGTCGGCAACTCGATGGTTTTTTCTTGGGTGTACTTTTCGCCCGGATTCAACTCGTAATCGCCGAGCTTCTGGAGCAATCCGATGCTGACGGTGTAAGCCTGCGGCTTGTCGGCGTACGTATGCAGATCGGTCAATGCGTCGGTGTCGATGTCCTTCTCCCACTTCTTCAGGTCTCTGGGGTTCTCGTAGGCCGACTTCCAGTCGAGCCCGGTGAGCGAGTAGCTCGCCCCGACCACGTACGCGCCTACCTCGCCGGTGTTCTCCAACTCGAACGTCACCGGCACATACGTGGTGACCTCGTCTTTGTGAATGCTTCCGATCTTCGCGGACATGATGACCGTCATGGGAGACGAATAGGGCTCGTAGATCTGCGAGTAGACGAAGTTGGCGGCGGTGATGAGCGCAGTGAAGGAGACGATGGCCGCGAAGTTGCGTCGAAAAGTGATGTCCCGCCACGCTTGCCGGCGGTGAAGGAGATCCCAGAGCGCCCAGCACGCCCACACCGAGAGGCCGAGCCAGAGCCAGAGCCAGGGTGTGTACTCCCCGATCTGAACCGTCAGAAGGAGCAGACCGGCACCCAGTGCGGCCAGTACTCCGAAGAGAGTGATCGCGGTCGTGTATTTCGTTCCGCGTCCGAGGAGCCTGTCCACGACGACGCAGATGGCCGCGACGAGGGCCGTCAGTCCCGCGGCGACCAGAAGGCCCCCGGCAAGCCGGCCGGCGTAGGACAGCGCATGAATGATGTCCTGCCGTCCCAAACAGATGAGTACGGCCGAAGCCGCGACGAGGCCGGCGATCATGAGGGCGCCGGATATCTTTCCGCGGAGGTTCGCGGGAGGTCTGAGTCCCATGACGCCATGCTCATGCCCTACAGCTCGGTGCGCCCGGGTTGTTACTCCGAACAGACGAGCTATTCCCGACCCGACGCCACCACGGCCAGCACCCCCGACAGCGCCGCCGCGAGCAGCAGCGGGATGCCCAGGCCGTGGTGGAGGACCAGCCAGGCGCCGAGGGCGGCGCCCGCGAGCATCGCGAGCACCGCCGCCGTGCGGCGCGGGGAGCGGTGGCCCGTGGCGTCGCCGAGGCGGGACTCGGAGGCCAGGCCGGTCAGGGTCATGGTGAGGACCGTGGTCGTCAGGTCGGGGATGCCCAGTTTGCGGACCGTCGCGTTGCGCAGGCCCATCGCGAACGCGGTGAGGGCGATGAGTGCGTAGCGGGTGCCGGTCGTGTCCGGCCAGGCGAAGGCCACCGCCGCCGATCCCCCGACCAGGAGCGTCTCCGCCGTCAGGGTCAGCCGGGCCCACCTGCGCCGCGAGCCGTCGCCGTGCCGGGCCGCCACCCGGCCGCCGGTCGCCGCGCCCAGCAGGAAGGCGGCCAGTGAGGTCGCGGTGTGCGGGACGGAGAAGTCGGGCGCGCCGGCCGCCGCGAAGCCGAGCACCACCACGTTGCCGGTCATGTTGGCCGTGAAGACCCGGCCCAGGCCCAGATAGCTGACCGCGTCGATCAGGCCGCTGACCACGGTCAGCGCCAGGAGTACGACCACCAGCCGCACCCCCCGCGCCTCCGGGTCGGGCAGGGGCGGTGACGGCGTCGTCATGCTTCCTCCGGTCGGCCGGACGGGCAGGGTGGTGACAGGTCCACCACGGGCGCGGGGGACTCTCGGATGTCCCGGCGAAGCGTGCGTCCGTAGCGTTCGGGACATGACAGAGGACACGCGCAAATCAGGAGAAAATAAGCCCAGTTGGCGTATGCGGAAGGCGGGTGCGGTCGCGGCTGTCGCGCTGCTCGCCGGCGCGGCCGCCGCTCCGGCCGCCGTCGCCGGGCCGCGCGGCGACCGCCGGGGAGAGGTGGTGTCCGTCGTGCCGGTCGCCCGGCACAGCCGTGCCGAGGTCGCCCGCGGCCTGGTGGAACTTCAGGTGGGGACCGACTCGCTGCGGTACGGCGTCCGTGCGTACCGGGTGACGTACCGCACCGTCGACCCGTACGGGCGGCCCACCACCGCGACCGGTCTGCTCACCCTGCCCGAGGGCGGCGGCCGCACCCTCGACCTCGTCTCCGACACGCACGGGACCATGACCGACCGCGCCTACGCACCCTCCGTCGCGGAGGACGCGCGGGCCCAGTCGTACCTCTTCGCCTCGGCCGGGCACGCCGTCGCCGCGCCCGACTACCTGGGGCTGGGCAAGGGGCCGGGCCGCCATCCGTACATGGACACGCGGTCCGCCGTCACCGCCTCCGTCGACATGCTGCGGGCGGCCCGGACGGCCGCGGGCCGACTCGGGCGCACGGTGAACGGGAATCTGTACGCGACCGGCTTCTCGCAGGGCGGGCAGGTCGCGATGGCCGTGGGCCGGGCGGTGCAGCACGGGGACGCGCCCGGATTCCGGCTGAAGGCGCTGGCGCCGGTGGCGGGGCCCTACGACCTGGCGGGGACCGAGGTGCCCGCGCTCACGGACGGGCGGGTCAACGGCATCAGCGGAGTGCTCTACATCTCCTACTTCCTCGTCGCGCAGAACCGGCTGCACCTCATATACAAGGACCCGTCCGAGGTGTTCCGGGCGCCGTACGCGGACCGGGTCGAGGGGCTCTTCGACGGGCGGCACGAGGAGGAGGACATCGTCCGGCAGCTCGCCCCGAACGTGCGGGAGCTGCTGACGGACGACTTCTACCGGCAGCTCACCCGGCCGACGGGAGCCTTCCGCGAGGCGCTGCGGGCCAATGATCACAGCTGCGACTGGAAGCCCGACGTGCCGGTGCGGCTGTACGCCGGCGACAACGACACCGACGTGCCGATCGGCAACGCCCGGACATGCACGCGCACCCTCGCCGAGCAGGGGGCGAGGGTGCGGGTGCTGGATATGGGGCCCGTCGACCACGGAGGGTCGTACCGGGCGGCGCTGGCCGGCATCGCGCGCTTCTTCGGCGGCGCGGTGGCCTGGGGCCGGGTGGCCTGAGGCCGAGGGGGCCTGGGGCCGGGGGGCCGGGAGCCGGGTGGCTCAGTACCAGCCGTTGGCCTGCCAGAAGCTCCAGGCCTGGACCGGGCTGCCGTAGCGGGAGTTCATGTAGTCCAGACCCCACTTGATCTGGGTGGCCGGGTTGGTCTTCCAGTCGGAACCGGCGGAGGACATCTTCGAGCCGGGCAGGGCCTGGACCAGGCCGTAGGCGCCGGAGGAGCTGTTGGTCGCGGCCGGGTTCCAGCCGCTCTCGTGCTCGACGATCTTGCTGAAGGCGTTGAACTGCGCGGCGTCCGGGATCATCTTGTGCGCGATCGCCTGGGCGGAGGAGGCCTGGGTGGTGGCGGCCTGGGCGGGCGCTGCGGTCAGCGCCAGACCGGCGGCAGCGGCGGCCACGGCGGCGGTGGTGAGGGCCTTCTTCGGGGAAGCGATGCGGCGGATGAAGGAGACGGACACGGAGAACCTCTTACGTCGGGGACAGTTGATCGCCTGTATGTCGCAACCCCCCGGTGTGGGGGCCTGCCGCATACGTCGGCGCCGCGACCCGTTCGGGCTCGTGGCGCCTGGCGACGTCCACTACAGAAACAGGCTCGAGGCGGGTCCGCAATGACCCCTTTTACTAGTTGTGGCCGGATCGGGCGGAAAGGTCGTTCGTGTGGCGTGGGTCTCAAAGTGCAGGTCAGAAGGGGTGCACGAAGGGATGAATCGGACATAGCGAACAACGACCCTGGACCGTAGGTGACCTGCGTCATGTGGGGTGCTTCACCGGGGAGCTGACAGCCCGGATACAGCGCCTCACGCAGCGGGTGCGTCGAATGTGACCGCGGTCTCGAAAGCGGCACGCCTGGTGGCCCGGCGGAGCGCGCGCAGCAGCGCCGGACCGAGAACGAGGGTCAGAACGACCGTGCAGACCGCCCGGCCCAGGTCCCAGCCCATGGAGGTGGCCAGGCAGTAGGCGACGAACCGGGCCAGGTTGGCGCGCACCGTCCCGTCCGGGTCGAAGGCGATGTTCGAGGTCAGGGCACCCATGAAGGGCCAGCCGGCCAGATTCATGACCGTGCCGTAGGCGAACGCCGCGAAGAAGCCGTAGCCGGCCAGCAGGAGCCGCTCGCCCCGGCCGCGCAGCCGGACCTGGCCCGGCAGGAGCCCGGCGCCCATGGTGAACCAGCCCATCGCCAGCATCTGGAACGGCATCCAGGGGCCGACCCCGCCCGTGAGCAGCGCGGACGCGAACATCGTCACCGAGCCGAGCACGAACCCGAAGCCCGGGCCGAGCACCCGCCCGCTCAGCACCATCAGGAAGAACATGGGCTCGATCCCGGCCGTGCCCGCGCCGATCGGGCGCAGCGCCGCCCCGGTCGCGGCCAGCACGCCCACCATCGCGACGGCCTTCGGGCCGAGACCGGACTCGGAGATCGTCGCCGACACGACCGCGACCAGCAGGATCAGCAGGCCCGCGAACAGCCAGGGCGCGTCCTCGGCGTGTGCGCCGATCTGCGAGCCGGGCGGGGCGAGGAAGGGCCAGCAGAAGCCGACCACGCCGACCGCGCTGACCAGGATCAGAGCGGCGAGGGAGCGGGGGCCGAGCCGGACGGCGCGGACCCGGGCCCGCGAGGTGGTGGTCATGCCAGGGCCTCCCGGACCGCGGCGACGGTCAGCCAGGGCTGCGGGGCCAGGATCTTGGTGACCTGCGGGGCGAAGGAAGGGGAGGAGACCACGATCTCCGCCGTCGGGCCGTCGGCGATCACCTCGCCGTCGGCGAGCAGCACCACCCGGTGCGCGATCTCCGCCGCCAGCTCCACGTCGTGCGTGGCCAGCACGATCGCGTGTCCCTCGGCGGCCAGCTCCCGCAACACGGTGACCAGGCGGGCCTTGGCCGCGTAGTCCAGGCCCCGGGTCGGCTCGTCGAGCAGGAGAAGGGGAGGCCGGGCGGTGAGGACGACCGCCAGGGCGAGCGCCAGACGCTGGCCCTCGGAGAGGTCGCGGGGGTGGGTGTCGTCCGTGATGTCAGGCAGCAGCTCGGACACCAGGGCCCGGCAGGTGCCGGGCGCGGCGGCCGCGTCCCGGTCGGCGGCCGTGCACTCCGCGCCCACCGTGTCCGCGTACAACAGGTCCCGGGGCTCCTGCGGCACGAGACCGACCCGGCGTACGAGGTCCCGGGGCGGCATCCGATGCGGTACGGCTCCGCCGACTCGGACGGTACCGGCGGTGGGCTCCACCAGTCCGACGAGGGAGCCGAGCAGGGTGGACTTGCCGGCGCCGTTGCGCCCCATCAGTGCGACGGTCTCGCCCGGGGCCACGGTCAGGTCCATGTGCCGCAGGGCCGTGATCCCGCCCCGGCGGACGGCCAGGGAGCGGACCTCGGCGATGTGTGGGGCAGCGGTGGCCGTGGGAGCGGGGGTTCGCCGGAACATCCGCTGCCAGCGGGATGCCTGCGGCGCGTTGGCCGTGACGATCCTCGCCTCGGCTTCGCCTTCGGCGCGGATCTCGTTCCCACCCGCACCACCCGTACAGCTTTCGTCGTCGGGTGCGGGTGGCCCCTGTGGGGCGTCCTCGCCGTCGGCGGCCACCGGACCGTCCACAGCAGCCACGACCTGCTGCACCTCGGCGGGCGTCTCCGGCCGTGCTTCGGGCGCGGGTGTCGGTGCCTGGGCCAGGAGTTCCCGGAGCTGGGCTGCTCGGCGGCGGGCGTCGCGGACGGTCAAGGGGAGGGGGGTCCAGCCCGCCAGGCGGCCCAGGTCCACCACGGGTGGGTACACCGGGGAGACGGACATCACCTCGGCCGGGTCGCCGTGCAGTGGGGCGGCGCCCGGGGAGGGCAGCAGTACGACCCGGTCGGCGTACTGGATCACACGCTCCAGGCGGTGCTCGGCCAGCAGGACCGTCGTGCCCAGGTCGTGGACCAGGCGCTGCAGGACCGCCAGGACCTCCTCCGCGGCGGCCGGGTCGAGTGCCGAGGTCGGCTCGTCGAGGACCAGCACCCGTGGGTGCGGGGTGAGGACCGAGCCGATCGCGACCCGCTGCCGCTGTCCGCCGGAGAGCGTGGCGATGGGGCGGTCGCGCAGGTCGGCGAGGCCCAGCAGGTCCAGGGTCTCCTCGACCCGGCGCCGCATCACCTCCGGAGCGAGCCCCAACGACTCCATGCCGTAGGCGAGTTCGTCCTCCACCGTGTCCGTCACGAAGTGCGCGAGCGGGTCCTGCCCCACCGTGCCGACCACGTCCGCGAGTTCGCGCGGCTTGTGGGTCCGGGTGTCCCGGCCGGCCACCGTGACACGGCCGCGCAGGGTGCCGCCGGTGAAGTGCGGGACCAGCCCGCTGACCGCGCCCAGCACCGTCGACTTGCCGACCCCGGACGGGCCGACGAGCAGCACGAGTTCGCCCTCGGGGACCTCGAAGTCCACGCCCCGGACGGTCGGTTCGGCCGCGCCCTCGTAGGTGACGCTGACCTCCTCGAAGCGGATCACGACGGCTCCTTGGGGTCCTGGGGGTCCTTGGGGACGATGAAGGCGGGCAGCAGGGCCGGCAACACCGCGGCCGCGGGCCACAGGGGCAGGGTGGGGGCCACCAGAGGTACTACGCCCGGGTGCAGCGCGTCCGGGGCGCGGACGGAAGCGAGCGCGAGCAGCGCCGCGACCGCGGCACCCGAGCCCGCGACCAGCCACGCGTGCACACCCCACGGCTCCGGGCGGTACCGGGTGCGCGGGGTGCGGCGGCCGCCCAGGCGCAGGCCCGCGAGCGCGGCGACGACTCCGGCTCCCAGCACCGGCAGCCCGTACGCGCCGCCCTCCGCGGTGAGCAGCCCGTACGTCCCCGCACACACGCCGAGCAGGCCGCCGAGGGTGAGCGCGGACGTCGTACGGCGCACCCGGGCGGGGACGGCGGCGGTACGGCCGTAGCCGCGGGCGTCCATCGCGGCCGCGAGGGCGACCGAACGTTCCAACGCGCCCTCCAGGACCGGCAGTCCGACCTGGAGCAGGCCCCGTACCCCGCGGTCCGGGCGGCCGCGCAGCCGGCGGGCGGCGCGCAGCCGCTGGACGTCGGCGATCAGGTGCGGCGCGAAAGTGAGCGCTACGACCACGGCCACGCCTGTCTCGTACAGGGCGCCGGGCAGGGACTTGAGCAGACGCGCCGGGCTGGCCAGGGCGTTGGCGGCGCCGACACAGATGAGGAGGGCGGCGAGCTGCAGGCCGTTGTAGCCGGCGAAGAGCAGCGCTTCCGCGGTGACCTCACCGCCGAGCTGGATGCCCTGCGCCCAGTGGGGGAGGGGCACTTCGGGGAGGGTGAGCAGGACGTGCGTACCGGGGACGGGGGAGCCGAGGACGACCGTGAACGCGAGGCGGATGAGCAGCACGGCGACGGCGAGCTTGGCGAAGGCGGCGTAGGAGCGGGCCCAGGGCGCGCTGGAGCGGTGGGTGGCCACCACGTAGCCCGCCGCAGCTATGAGGAGGCCGAGGAGGAGCGGGTTGGTGGTCCGGGTGGCGGCCGTACCGAGCCCGAGCGACCAGAGCCACCAGGCACCGGGGTGGAGTGGGGCGCGGTGCTGGTGCCGGGCGGGGGTGGGTTTCGCTTGCCCGCGCTTGCGGGGTGCCGACCAGGGGCGCGGGGAACTGCGCGACCAGCCCCCACCCGCCCGCGCCCGGAAACTACGCATCCCTGCGCCGCCGGGCCTGCCACACCGCCGCCCCCGCCAGGAGAACGACCGCGCCCACGCCGATCGGCAGGCCGAGGGAGGGGCCGCTGTCCTTCTGCCGGGGCTTCTCGTCGGCAGCCGTCGGCTTCTTCTCCGTGCCGTCGGCGGACACCTGCTCCCCGCAGCCCTTGTGGGGATACCCGGCGATCGCGCACAACAGGGCGTTGGTGTCGTAGCGGAGCGGCTTCGCGGTGGCTGCCAGGGCCTCGGCCGTCGTCGCGTCGGGGGAGACGCGCGCGCAGGCGGTGCGGCGGGTCGGCGGGGTCTCGCCGGACGGGGCGTCCGCGGGCGTGCCGAAGTCGATGACGAGGGCGACCCGCTTCGTACCCGGCTTCGCGGGCGTCCCCGCGCAGATCGTGGCGAAGTCCGCCGTGCCGCGCGGCCGGCTGGCGTCCGCGGAGTCCTCGCTCACCGCGAAGCGGAAGCCCTGGATCGCGCCGTCGTCGGGACGGGCGGTCGACGGGCCCTGGGTGGCGTACGTCCAGCGGCCGCCGTCCCGCTCCCAGAACGACCAGTAGCGGTAACCGGTGGCGTGCGCCTGGGCGGCACCGGCGAGGAGGACGAGCGCGGCGACCAGCAGGGCCGCGGCACGGCGGACGGCGGTCACAGCTGCTGCCGCTTCCGGCGGCCGCTGAGCAGGATGCCGATGCCGACGCCGAAGACGAGGCCGGCACCTACGATCCACCAGACACCGGTGCCCGAGTCGTGCTCGGCGCGCTTGCCGGGCTCCGCGGTGGCGGCGGCCTTCTGCGGCGCCGGGCCCGTCGCGTTGAGCGCCTGCGCCAGGTCCGTGCCGCCGAAGTCGTGCGGGTCCTCACCCATCGCGTGCGCGGCGAAGACCAGCTCGGCGTAGGCGGCCGGGCCGCTCTGCTCCGCCCACTTCGCCGCGTTCTTCTCCAGCCAGGCGTACGGCTTCTTCGCCTGCCCCGCCCAGCCCTTCGCGGCGAGCGCGACGACCGCGTCCGCCGTGTTGCCGTAGTCGGGCTGGTCCTTGGCCCCGGGCAGGGCGGACTTCAGGTACCCGTCGGAGTTCATGGCCTTCCCCAGGTAAGCGGCGCCGTCGCTCGCCACCTCGGCCGGGGTGGGCTTGTCGGAGTTGCGGCAGATGGAGCTCTGCTCCGGGGCCTTCCCGGCCTTCGGCGCGAACCCCTTGTCGAGCGCGCCCAGCACGCCGGCCGCCGTCGCGTCCGCGTTGGCGACCAGCTTGCCCTTCTTGTCCGGCTGGTAGGCGAGCGCTCCGCCCCCGGTGCCGTCGCACGGCAGGGAGAACTTGGCCAGCAGCTCGTACGGGCTCTTGCCCCGAACGTGCAGCTTGGCGGGGTCCTGGCCGACCGCGGCGAACGCGCCGATGACGACTCCGGTGGAGTTGGTGTCGCTGGGAGCGCCGGGTGAGTAGCCCCAGCCGCCGTCCTCGTTCTGCAGCGTCGTCAGCCAGACCAGGGCCTTGCGGACCTCGGCGTCGTGACCGCCGACCGCCTGCAGCGCCTGGACGGCGGCGGCCGTGCTGTTGGTGTCGGGCTGGGCGCCGCCCTTGCCCTCGCAGGGCTTGGCGGTGTCGGCCCGGAACGCGGCGAAGCCGCCCTTGTCGCACTGCTGCCCGACCAGCCAGTCCACGGCCGAGCCGGCCGGGCGGTAGCCGAGCGTCCGCTGGGCGAGCAGGGCGAGCGACTGGCGCCAGACACCGTCGTACGTGGGGTCCGTCTTGCCGAACAGACCGGCCGGGATCGTCACCTTCGCAGGCGCGGACGGGGACGGGCCGGCGGCCATGGCGGGTGCGGCGGCGGCCAGCACACCTACGGCGGCGAGAGCCGCTGCACTGCGGCGGACGTTCATGGTCGGCGACTGCCTCTCCTGCGGGGAACCGGCAGCGCACGGGAACACCCGGGCGGCTCGGCTCCGTAAACCTCGACGGTGCCGTGCGCTGCGGGTCGCCGCGCACGCGAGCCGGTCAACGTCCCGGGCGGGGCAGTCCGGCTCACCGTCCGGGGCGGACGATTTACGGTTGCGGGTCAGCGCCGGAATTGCACCGGCTTCCCCCCGTACGGGTGTGATGACGACGCCGCCACTTTACCGGCAGCCGTGCGCGCGCTGAGGGGTGGCTGTGGGCACAGCGGGACGGTGACTAGGGTCACGGCCATGACAGCTACGGGGAGACTGCTGGGGTCGGGGCGTTCAGCCGATGTGTACGAGATCGACGAGGCGTGGGTGCTGCGCCGGGACCGCGAGGGCTGGGGGGACGCGGCCGCCGAGGGGGCCGTGATGGAGCACGTGCGCAGGCATGGGTACCCGGCGCCCCGGGTGCGGCACTCCGGCTCGCGCACCGACCTGGTGATGGAGCGGCTGTCCGGGCCGACGATGCTGAGCGGGTTCGCCGAGGGCCGGATCGACGCCCGGGAGGCGGGCGCGCTGCTGGCCCGGCTGCTGCGGCAGTTGCACGCGGTGCCCGGTCGGGACGCCGATGACCCTGAGGCCCGCGTGCTGCATCTGGACCTGCACCCGGACAACGTGATGCTCACCCCGGACGGGCCCCGGGTCATCGACTGGTCCAACGCCGAGGATGGGCGTCCGGGGCTCGACTGGGGCATGACCGCGGTGATCCTCGCTCAAGTCGCCGTCGGCGGCGAACCGCTCGCCCCTCCGGCCCTCGCGATGCTCACGGCCCTGCTCGCCGACCCCTCCGATCTCACGGAAGCGGGACTGGCCGAGGCCCGCCGGCGCCGGGCGGTCAATCCGACGATGAGCCGCCGGGAGGTCGAACTGCTCGGGGATGCCGAGAAGTTGATCCGGTCGCTGGCTTTCTAGTGCCGGGACACTGGTCCGCATGCGGCCGGGCCGTGGGGCCGACGGCCGCGCTCAGGTGGTGGGCCATGTGGCGCAGGGTGTGAGTGGAGTCCGTGGGGGTTTCGCCCTTTGCCGCCCAGTGGCGAGGGGGTCTTCGGGGTCTGCGTGGGCGGCTGCTGTGACGTGGTTGCTGGGTTGCGAGGTGAGGGCGATGCGGTCGGGTGGTGGGCGCGAGGTCGAGGGGGTGTAGCCGGTGCGGGTGTTGGCCTGCTAGGCGGCGTACGGCTGGGCCGGTGGGGTGACGGCCACGGTCAGGTGGCGGGCCATGCGGCGCAGGGTGTGCGCGCAGTCCGTCGGGGTCTCGCCCTCCGCCACCCAGTGCGCGAGGCGGTCCTCGGGGTCGGCGTGGGCGGCCGCCGTGACGTGGTCGCCGGGCTGCCGGGTGAGGACCATGCGCTCGGCGGACGGCTCGTACGCGGCGGCCGGGTCCATGTCCAGGTGGGTCAGCCGGCCGGTCGTGGCCGGGTAGGCGAACTGGATCGAGGCCGCCCGCTGCCGGGTCGGCGCCAGGTCAGGGAGCCGGCCGACGGCCAGAGCGGCGGCGGCTCGGGCGAGGTCGACTCCGGTGGCCCGCTCGACCAGCAGCGGGATCAGATCGCCGGGCAGGTGCGGGACGACGTCCGTGACGCGGGGGCCGCGGGCGGTGAGCCGCAGGCCGATGTGGGCGACGGTGTGCGCGAGACCGAGCGCGCGCACGGTCCGCTCCACCGTCTGCCGCAGGAAGCGGTTGTGCAGCAGCCCGTCGTGGGCGTGCACGGAGTGCCGCAGCGGCTGCCGGGCGGGCAGCGGGCCCGGTGCCGTACGGGTCAGTGCGGCGATGCGGACCTCGTCGTCCAGGACGACGGTCTCGGCGCGGACGAGCGGGGCGTCGGCGTCCTCCCGGCCGGCCGGGGGAATCCCGTGCCGGGCGAGCAGCACCTGGGCCGCGGCCGGATCGGCGCAGGCGACGGCCGTCTCGTACGGGATGCCGGGCAGGCCGAGCCGGGCTGTGATGCGTGCGGCGGCGGGCAGGTACTCCCTGGTCCAGGTCAGTACGCCGCTCACCCGGTGCCGTAACGCGTAGTGCGCGACCGCCTCCGCGGCGGCCGCCTCCTGGCCGGGGTCCACGGCGATGTGCCCGGCCAGGTACGGGCGTGCCCAGACGGGCGGGAACGGGTCGACCAGCACCACCGGGTGGACCGCCGCGATGCGCTCCAGCGGGTACGCGTCGTACGCGGCCCGGTGGCTCACTCCGAGGAGCAGGACGGCATGCGGCATCGAAGGCTCACCTTCGTGGGGAGAAGGCGGACAGAGGTACGCCCCGGATGCTGCTCCCCCATAGGCAGCACCCGAGGCGGGTCGATCTTGCTCTCTGTGCCCCGATCCTCACCCACCGCACCGTCAACTGTCAACGATTGCTGCCTAATTCCGCAGTGGGCGTTGTCATGTCTGGTCGGCGCACGGGCGACCGGGTAGCCTCGCGTCAGCTCAGCCACGGACCGGACGACACGCCCAGGGGGGACCTCGGTGAGTGACGCCTACGCCCCGCTGGCCGACGTACTCGACCGCCTCGGTGAGCTGACCGGCCGGCCCGGCCGGCTGCCGGAGGTCCTGGACGTCGCCGGCCTCTCCCACCGCACCGGCATCCCGGTCGGCGTCGTCGTCGAGCTGCTCTCGGGCGGCCGGGTGCCGGAGGGCTGCCTCGCCGGGCGGGTGCGGCAGCGGCTGGACTTCGTCCGCGAGACCCGGCGCCGGCCCGACGGCAAGCGGTACTCGCTGGACGAGCTGGCCCGGATCGCCGGAACCAGCCGGCAGTGGCTGAGCGAGTGGCGCAAGAGCGGCATGCCGAGCCTCGAACACATCGACCGGCTGCGCAGGTTCTTCGGTCTGCCCGCGGGCTTCTTCACCGCGGACGAACAGGAGGCGCTGCAGGAGGCGTTGCAGCCGGTGCTGCAGGACCTGGAGGCGGAGGCGGACCCGCTGCTGCGGCTGCGGGAGAGCGGACTGGTCCGACTGGCCGCGCGGGCCCCGCAGATGAACGCCCGTCAGCTGGCCACGCTCGCCGACCTGGCGGAGATGATCATCGCGTCGGAGCAGGCCGGGCAGGCCGGGGGCGCCGGGCGTGCCTGATGCGCTTCCGGCCGTAACTGATCCAGTTCTGGCCGTAAATGATCGTTGCGGCTGCGGGAACGTGCCGTTACCGTCGTCCCCGCTTTATGGTCGCCGCACGCCCGCCGACCGCAAGGACGACGCATGAGCCCCGACAGAGCGCCGAAGTCCCGCAGACCCACCAGGTCGCCGAAGCGGTTCCTCGACCGGCTCGTCCGTGACACCGCCCGGACACTGACCCCGCCCACCGAGCCGAAGGCGTTCCTGCACGCGGTCTGCGCCACGCTCAGCCCGCAGCTGGACCGACCGGTCCGGCTGAAGTTCGTCACCTTCCCGCCGGGCCTGGACGTCTCCGGGGTCACCTTCGCCATGGACGAGCAGTACGTCGTCGTGGTCGAGGACCGGGCGCCCGACGAGCACAAGTTCGTCATCGCGGGGCACGAGATCGGCCACATCCACTACCAGACGCTGGACGTGCACTACCCGGCCGGCATGCCCGCCGCGGCCCGCCGGCTGCTCGCCCAGGCCGAGGACGACATCCCCTGGGACCAGGTGGTCGCCATGGCCACCCGGTCGCCCGCCGCGGCGGCGGCCGAGGCGGAGTGGGAGGCCGAGGAGTGCGGGCTGCGGCTCGCGGCGAAGTTCTCCAAGGTCGTCGGGCCGGGCGCGGCGGCCGGGCGGACGACCCAGGACACCCTCACCGGACGGCTGGCGTCCTCGCTGGGCAACATCGGCGGGCCGTGATGCGCTGGGACATGGCGGGTTCGCTCGCCGCCTACGCCGTCCCCGCGGTGCTGCTCGCGGTGGCCTTCGTCATCAAGCTGCCGCTGCTGCGACGGGCCTGGCAGGACCCGATCCTGCGGGCCACCGCGCTGCTGCTCGGCATCGGCGCGGTCGTCTTCGCCTCGCTGCCGCCGGGCAACCTGCACGGCATCAACGAGATCACCGGCATCCCCAACTTCGCGGGCCTGTGGGTCTACTCACTCCTCACCGCCTACTGCGGGGCCTGCCTCTGGCTGATCATCACCTGGCGCGAGCCCCCGTCCGCGGTGCGCGGCCGGCGTACCCGCACGGTCTGGATGGTCTACGGCGCCATCATCCTCGGCCTGTGGACGACGTTCCTGCTCGGCGACCACCACGTGGAGCGGCTGCGGGACCTCGACACCTACTACGCCAACACGCCCTGGATGCGGGAGTTCGCGCTGCTCTACCTGGTCGCGCACATGATGTCCGCGCTGGTCGCGGCGGGCATCCTGTGGGCCTGGTTCAAGGAGGTCGAGGACACCTGGCTGCGCCGGGCCGTGGTCTGCCTCCAAGTCGCCTACGCGCTCGGGCTCATCTTCGACGTCGCCAAGCTCGCCGCGATCGGCGCACGCTGGAGCGGCCGTGACTGGGACTGGCTGTCGACGTACGTCGCCCCACCGTTCGCCATCGCCGAGGCGGGACTGGTCGCCGTGGGCTTCATCGCCGGGCAGGCCGGCCCGGTCGTCGACGAGCGCCGGGACCTCGTCCGCACCCACCGGCGCCTCAAGCCCCTGTGGCAGGCGATGCTCACCGTCACGCCCCCGGCCGCCCCGGCGACCGGCCGGGTCAGCGGCGCCGCCCTGCGCCTGGAACTGCGTCGAGCCGCCATCAACGACGGCCTGCTCAAACTCTCCCCGCACCTCAGCCCCGCCCGCCGCCACCGGGCCCACCAGGCGGCAACGGCGGCCGGCCACCCCGACTCCGTGGCCCGGGGCATCGCCGGAGCGGTGGACATCCTGATCGCCACGGACATCCTGCGCTCACCGGGGACCGGGGACGAGCCGCCGGAGACAGGGCACAGGGAGCCGGCGCCCGCGGGCGGATCCGGGTTCGGGCCCGACCCCGCCTCCGGCGGCAGCCCGGAGCGCGACGGCGAGCTGGAGTGCATCGCGCACGCTCTGCGGTTCCACTCGTCGGTTGTCGACACGTTCCGCCGAGAGGCGGTCGCCACAGAAGGTCTCGCCATTCATGCCTGACAGAGTCACCGCCCGCCGCACCGCCATCGTCATCGGCGGGAGCACGGCCGGCATGCTCGCCGCCTCCGTGCTCGCGAGCCGCTTTCACGAGGTCACGATCGTGGAGGCGGACCGGCTGCCGGAGGGCCCCGAGCCGCGCAAGGGGCTGCCGCAGGCCCGCCACGCCCACCTGCTGTGGTCCGGCGGGGTGGCCGCGCTGGAGGAGCTGCTGCCGGGTGTCACCGGGGAACTGGTCGGCAGGGGCGCCGGGCTGATCGACGTGATGACCGACCTGGTGAGCAAGGCGCCCTCGGGGCAGTGGTTCCGGCGCTTCACCGACTCCCGGCACCACATGATCGTCTGCAGCCGGGACCTGCTGGACGCGGTGATCCGGGCCGACGTCCTCGCCCGGCGCCGGATCACGCTGCGGGACGGGACACGGGTGGCGGGCCTCGTGGGCGACAAGGGGCGGGTGACGGGAATCCGGGTGCCGGACGGGCCCGGCGGGCAACTCACCACCCTCCGCGCCGACTTGGTGATCGACGCCGGTGGCCGCGCCTCCCAGGCGCACAAATGGCTGCAGCAGCTGGGCCACGCCCCGGTGGAGGAGCGAGTCGTCGACGCGGGCGTCGCCTACGCCAGCCGGGTCTACGCGGCCCCCGACGGTACGGCCGCCCTGCGCTACCCCGTCGTGAACGTCCAGGCCGACCCGCGCGACGCGCCCGGCCGGGGCGGAGTCGTCGTACCGATCGAGGGCGACCGCTGGCTGGTCACCCTCTCGGGCACCCGTGGCGGCCAACCGACCGCCGACCCCGACGAGTTCGAGCACTTCGCGCTCACCGGACTGGGTGACCCGATCATCGGCCGGCTCATCGCCGGGGCCAAGCCGCTCACCGACCCGGTCACCACCCGCAGCACCGCCAACCGCCGCCGCTACTACGAGAGTTCCGAGACCTGGCCGGACGGCTTCGCGGTCATCGGGGACGCCGTCGCCGGCTACAACCCCGTCTACGGCCACGGCCTCTCCGTCGCCGCGCAGAGCGTGCAGGAACTCGGCCGGGTCCTCGACCGCCACGGCTCCACCGCCCCCGGCACCGCCCGCCGCATCCAGCGCGCGGTGGCCCGGCCGGTCGCCAACGCCTGGAACCTGGCCGTGGGCCAGGACGCGTACTACCCCGGCGCGGCGCCCCAGCCGCCGACCGCCGTCGAGCGGCTGCTCACCGCGTACGTCGACAAGGCCGTCGCCGCCGGCTCCGGGAACCCGCGCGCCCTGCGCGGACTGCTGGACGTGATGAGCCTGAAGACCCCGGCGGCCCGCCTCTTCGCCCCCGACATGCTGTGGACCATCTGCTTCGGCCCCCGCAAGGGCCCCCTGCCCGGCCCGCCACTGAGCCGGACCGAACGGGAGGCCGCCGGGCTCAGCTGACCTTCGGCGTCGGGCCCGCGAACGCCAGGTGCAGGACGCGGGTCTCCAGCAGCCATCGGCCGTCGACGCGTCGGAAAGTGTCCTCGTAGTGGCCCACCTGGACGGGTGGTTCGGCCGGGACGAGGCCGCCCTGGAAGCCGTCGACGCGGTAGGTCGAGAAGTACGAGGTGGCGGTGGCCGTGTCCGGGGACGTCACGGTGACGAGGACGTTGGACATCAGGCGGCGCGAGAGCCGGTCGGCCGGCCGGGAGCCGAAGTACTCGCGCAGCGCCTCCCGGCCCTCGACCCGGCGTCCGCCCTCCGGCCACGCCCAGCTGCCGCCCTCGGTGAACAGCTCGGCCACAGATGACGGTTCACCCAGGTCGAGCCGGTGGACGAAGTCGAGGATCAGGCGCTCGCAGGCGCGTTCGCCGAAGAGTTGCTCCAAAGGGTCCATGAGGCCATCCAACAGCCCCGCTCTCCCCACCGCGATCCACTCACACCGCCACGTACGCCACCGGCTCGCCCCCCGCCACCGGCTCCGCCCGCCCCAGCTTCACCAGGCGCCGCAGATGTGCCTCGGCCTCCGAGACCGCGATGTTCCTGGACGGGTACGGGATGTCCGGCCAGGGGCGGTTCCACTCCATGCGCTCGGCCAGCTGCCAGGGCGTGAGCGGCTCGGAGAGGAGGGCCAGCAGGTCGGTGAGGCGGTCCTCGTGGTGGGTGAGCAGCTGCCGTACCCGGGCCGGTGCGTCGGTGAAGGCGTACTGGTGGGCGGGGAGCACCTCGGCCGGGGTGAGGCGGCCGACCCGCTCCAGGGAGTCCAGGTAGTCGCCGAGCGGGTCGGTCACCGTGGCGTCGTCGGGGTCCTCGTACAGGCCGATGTGCGGAGTGATCTCCGGGAGGACGTGGTCGCCCGAGAACAGGCGCCCGCTGCCGGGCAGTCGGTCCGGATGCTCCTCCTCCAGGTGCAGGCAGACGTGGCCGGGTGTGTGGCCCGGGGTCCAGACCGCGCGCAGCCGCCGGCCCGGCAGGTCGAGGAGTTCACCGGGGACGATCTCGCGGTCGGGCAGGGCGGGGGAGAGTCCGGGGAAGGTGCGGCGGCCGCGGGCGGCGCGCAGGGGAGCGACGTGTTCCTCGGGCGCGCCGGCCGCCGTCAGCTTGGCGGCCATGTACGCGTACCAGCGCTCCGGACGTGTCTCGCGCGTCCTGCGCACGATCGCCGCGTCGGCCGCGTGCATCGCCACCCACGCCCCGGAGGCCTCGCGGACCTGCCCCGAAAGACCGTGGTGGTCCGGGTGGTGGTGGGTGACGACCACCCCGCACACCTCCGCGACCGAGGTGCCGCAGGCCGCCAGCCCGGCGGTCAGGACCTCCCAGGACGCCGGGTCGTCCCAGCCCGAGTCCACCAGCACCGGACCCCGGTCGGTGTCCACGACGTACACCAGCGTGTACCCGAGCGGGTTGTCCGGAATGGGGACCCGGATGGACCGTACGCCCCCGCCGTGATCGAACGTCTCCGCCAAGTGTCCCGTCATGTGTCCTCCACCCCGCCGCCGCCCGCACCCCACGACCGTTGCCCACTATAACCAGACCTGACTGACCGTCAGATACGCCAAGTGCCCCTGGTTTAACCCTTTGCCGCGTCCGAGCCGGAGCAACTACGTTCTCCGGGCCGCTGATCACCCCGGCCGATGGAGACACCTTGACCATACGCATCACCCCGCTGACCGACCCCGACGCCGGACTGTCCTCCCGCCGTCTGGCGTGGCTGGCCTCCGACGCCGACTCGGTCCCCGTCGGATCGGCGTTCCTGCGCCTCTACACCAGGGCCGGGCAGGAGCATCTCGCCGAACTGGAGCTGCAGGTCCACCCGGCCGAGCGGCGCAAGGGCGCCGGCACCCGGCTCCTGGAGGCGGCCGTGGCCGCCGCACGCGAGGACGGCCGGCGCTGCGTCATCACCCAGGCCGAGGCCGGCTCTCCCGGTGACGGGTTCCTGCCGGCCCGGGGCTTCCACCGGGTCCTGACCCTGGTCTTCACCCGGCTCCCGCTGGCCGAGGCGGACGTCACGGCTCTCACCGGGATCATCGAGGAGCCGCATCCCGGCTACCGGCTGACCTCCTGGGAGGGCACGGTCCCCGACGACCTCGCCGAGACGTATGTCGAGTCGCGTCACGCCATGGACGACATGCCGATGGGCAGCACCGACTTCGGCACGGTGACCTGGGACCTGGAACGGGTCAGAGCCGCCGCCGCGGCCGTCGAGAAGCGGGGCGACCTGCTGCACACCGTCGCCGCCGTCGACGAGTCGGACGGCTCGATCGCCGGGTTCACCGAACTGGTGGTCCCGGGTGACGGCAAGGGCGACGGCCAGCACTACGGCACCGGTGTCCTCCCCCGGCACCGCGGGCGCGACCTCGGCCGCTGGATGAAGGCCGCCTCCATCCGGCACGCCCGGGAACGGCACCCGGATCTCGGCGGCCTGCTGACCGACACCGCCGACAACAACCCGTACATGATGCGCATCAACGACGCGCTCGGCTACGCGCCGACCCACACGAGGTTCGAGTACCAGCTCGACCTCTGACGTCTGGCTTACCGCGACTAGAACTGGTATCAGTTCTGAAACAGCGTCAGAAACAGGCGGTGCGGCGGGAGGCAGTCGGCCATGACCGAGCTCGTGGAACACGGACAGCTGTTCATCGGCGGGGAGTTGACCGACCCGCTGGGCGGGGACGTCATCGAGGTGATCTCGCCGCACACCGAGGAGGTCATCGGCCGGGTGCCGCACGCCTCCAAGGGAGACGTCGACCGGGCGGTGGCCGTCGCGCGCCGCGCCTTCGACGAAGGCCCCTGGCCACGCGCCACATTGGCCGAGCGGATCGAGGTCGTCACCCGGATCAAGGACGGCATCCTCGCCCGGCACGAGGAGATCGCCCGCGTGATCTCCTCGGAGAACGGCTCCCCGTACTCCTGGAGCGTGCTCGCCCAGGCGCTCGGCGCGATGATGGTGTGGGACTCGGCGATCAAGGTCGCGCAGAACTTCCCGTACGAGGAGCGCCGCGACGGCGTCCTCGGCCCGATCCTCGTGACGCGCGAACCGGTCGGCGTGGTCGCGGCCGTCGTCCCGTGGAACGTGCCGCAGTTCGTCGCCGCCGCCAAGCTCGCGCCCGCGCTGCTGACCGGCTGCACGGTCGTGCTCAAGCCGTCCCCGGAGTCGCCGCTGGACGCGTACCTCCTCGGCGAGATCGCGCGCGAGGCCGGGCTGCCCGAGGGCGTCCTGTCCATCCTCCCCGCCGACCGCGAGGTCAGCGAGTACCTGGTCGGGCACCCCGGCGTCGACAAGGTCTCCTTCACCGGCTCGGTCGCGGCCGGCAAGCGGGTGATGGAGGTGGCCGCCCGCAACCTCACCCGGGTCACCCTGGAGCTGGGCGGCAAGTCGGCGGCGGTCGTCCTCCCGGACGCGGACGTCCAGGCGGCGGTGTCGGGCATCGTCCCGGCGGCCTGGATGAACAACGGGCAGGCGTGTGTCGCCCAGACCCGCATCCTCGTCCCGCGTACCCGCTACGACGAGTTCGCCGACGCCTTCGCGCAGGCGGCGAACGCCCTGAAGGTCGGCGACCCGCTGGACCCGGCCACCCAGGTCGGCCCCCTGGTCGCCCGGCGCCAGCAGCAGCGCAACCTCGACTACATCCGCATCGGCCAGGAGGAGGGCGCCAAGATCCTCACCGGCGGCGGCCGCCCGGCCGGACTCGACCGCGGCTGGTACGTCGAGCCGACCCTCTTCGGCGACGTGGACAACTCCATGCGCATCGCCCGCGAGGAGATCTTCGGCCCGGTGATCTGCCTTCTCCCCTACGGCGACGAGCAGGAGGCCGTGAAGATCGCCAACGACTCGGACTACGGCCTGTCCGGCAGCGTGTGGACGGCCGACGTCGAGCACGGCATCGAGGTCGCCCGGCAGGTCCGCACCGGCACCTACTCCGTGAACACCTTCAGCCTGGACATGCTCGGCCCGTTCGGCGGCTACAAGAACTCGGGCCTGGGGCGGGAGTTCGGCCCCGAGGGCTACGGCGAGTACCTGGAACACAAGATGATCCACCTCCCGGCGGGGGCATAGCTCATGGGCGACCGCTGGCACGTCGAGGTCGACCGGTCCGTGTGCATCGGCTCGGCCCAGTGCCTCCACCACGCCCCGGACGGCTTCCGCCTCGACTCCGCCCGCCAGTCCCACCCCGTCGAACCGGACACCGACGCGAGCGAACAGGTCCTGGCGGCCGCCGAGAGCTGCCCCGTGGAGGCCATCATGATCACGCTGGTGGGCAGCGCGGAGCCGGTGTTCCCACCCGAGGACTAGAGGGCGTCGGAGCCGCGGGGTACGCTCCTGCGGTTCCGAAGATCCTCGTACCGACCAGGGTGGGAAAGCGTGCGCAAGTCCGAGGCCAAGCGGCTGATCGACGAGGCCTACGAGGCGTGGAACGCCGAGGAGTGGCTCACCGCGGCCGGCCTGCTGGAGCAGGTCCTCGCGCACTACCCGGACGAGAAGCGCAGCGCGGTGTGGTGGTACGACGCCGCGCTCGCCCACAAGTTCCTGCGCAACTGGGCGAAGGCGTACGAGCTGGGCCGCGAGGCCGCCGCCCGCGCCCCGCGCGGCGAGGGCGACCCGGCGTACTGGAACCTCGGCATCGCCGCCACCATCCAGCGCGACTGGGCCACCGCCCGCGCGGCCTGGACCGGCTTCGGCATCGAACTCCCGGACGGCGAGGGCGAGATCCGTGGCCGCTTCGGCCCTGCCTGTGTCCGCCTGGACACCGGCGGCGAACGGGAGGTCGTCTGGATCGACCGCCTCTGCCCGACCCGCGGCCGGGTCATGAACGTGCCCGTGACCGGCGGCCGCCGCTTCGGCGAGATCGTCGTCCACGACGGCGAACCCAAGGGCCACCGGGTCGTCGACGGCCACGAGTTCCCCGTCTTCGACGAACTCCTCCTCTTCGAGGCCTCCGACCTGCCGACGCTGACGGTGACCGTGAACGCGGGCGCAGCTGCCGACCTGGACGCCCTGATCACCCTGTTCGTGGAGCAGAACTACGGCGCCGAACCGGCGAGCAGCCTGAACGTCCTGTGCGCCTGCTGCAGCGAGGGCACCCACGAACAGGAGCGCACGGTCCACGCGGGAGCACAGAGCGTGTCCCTGGCCGCCCCCGAACCGGAAGCCCGCCGCCTGCTCGACCAGTGGGCCGGTGAGGCGCTGCCGGGGCGGAGCTGGAGCGGGCTGGAGCCGGTCGCGTAGGCGTAACCGCAGGTCGGCGCCGTGGTGAAAAATAACCCCATTTGTCGGGTTCCTTGAGGCGCTGCCGGGGTATCCTAATAAGTGCCTACGAGGCGAGTGAGGGAGTCCCACCGGAGTAGCCGACTTTGGCGAGACGCGCAAGCATCCGCCGGGGCCGACAGCGACGGTAGGGCTGAGAGGCCGAAAAGCAGCAGTCAGGCTGGACGGCGACCCCCATCACCTGATCCGGACCATGCCGGCGAAGGGAACCCGTCTCGTAGGTTCTTGCATGTCCAGGGGCAGGCAGAAGGTGATGTTGGGCCGTCGGGGAGTCGTCCGACAGGCCACTTCAACGCCGCCTGGCGACGAAGTAATCGTCGATGTCCGCGATCTCGTCCTGGCTCAGCACCGGGGGTTCGCCGTTTCTTTCGTGTACGCGCTGGATGAAATCCCGCCCGGGTGACACCCCGTAGACCTCTACATACTGTGCGGCGTCGCCACGCCAGTAGAATTCACCGTCGGTAAAGATCCCGCTTCCCCCGGGCGTGGCGAACTGTGCTTCCACGATGTCGGTCGTGTGCTCCATGAGGGCGAGGACGACACTGCCTCGCTTCATGTACGAGGCGATGAGGGGCCGCTCGTCGGGCGCCAGTGCGTCAGCCTGCTCAAGCTTGGCTCTCCGCCGGGCGTAGGTCTTCTGCCCTTCGAGAAGGCTCAGAATCCCCAGCGATCGGACCGGCTTCACGGATGTTTCTCCGGCGATCCCGGCTCCGTCAGGTCGATCAACCGGCACACCGTCTCGATGTCGATCTTCACCTGGGCGATGGAGGCGCGGCCCGAGAGCCAGGTGATCAGGGCCGAGTGCCAGGTGTGCTCGATGACGCGGACTGCGGAGAGCTGCTCGGGGGTCGGGTGGTCCAGGCCCACCGCGTCCAGGATGATCGCCGTGGTCTGCCGGGAGACCTGGTCGACCTCGGGGGAGACGCTGCGGTCGGCGAAGGTCAGGGCGCGGACCATCGCGTCGGCCAGGTGGGGCTCGCGCTGCAGTGCGCGGAAGGCCCGCATCAGGGTCTCCGCGACCCGCTCGGCCGCCGTGTCGCCCGCCGGCGGCTTCTTGCGCAGCGCCCCGTGCATGTGCTCCAGCTGGTCCTGCATGGTCGCGACCAGCAGATGCACCTTGGACGGGAAGTAGCGGTACAGCGTGCCGAGGGCCACCTGTGAGGACTCGGCGACCTCGCGCATCTGCACGGCGTCGAAACCGCCCCGGCTGGCCAGCTGCGCGCTCGCGTGCAGGATCCGGCGGCGGCGGGCCTCCTGCCGCTCGGTCAGCGGCGCCGAAGGGGGCCGGACGCTACTGGCTTCCAGCTTGGATTCCGCAGGCATGGGTCCCGTTCCGTGACAGTCGGTGAGGGCGTCTGTTGGGGCTTGTGATCATCCTGCACGGAGGGGGTCCCCGTCGTGGCGTGAATCACCTGATCCACTGCTCACAGGGCCCCTACCTGCCGGTAGATTCAGAGCCTCTTGAACGATCAAGTCTGAAACTTGTTCTAGATTAGCGTCCCGTCGTAGTCTCGCGGGACAGTGCAGGGAGAAGGGGGTCCAGAGTGACCGCTGAGGCCAGGGAGGCCGGGTCCCCGAAGGACCTTGCAGCCGACGGCGAGCGACCGCTCAACATCGCGCTTCTCACCTATAAAGGGAACCCGTTCTGCGGCGGCCAGGGCGTCTACGTACGACACCTCTCCCGCGAGCTGGCCCGCCTCGGCCACCGGGTGGAGGTCATCGGCTCACAGCCCTACCCCGTACTCGACGAGGGGTATCCCCAGCTCACCCTGACCGAGCTGCCCAGCCTCGACCTCTACCGCCAGCCCGACCCCTTCCGCACCCCGGGGCGGGACGAGTACCGGGACTGGGTCGACGCCCTGGAAGTGGCGACGATGTGGACCGGTGGCTTTCCCGAGCCGCTGACCTTCTCCCTGCGCGCCCGCCGCCATCTGCGTGCCCGGCGCGGCGAGTTCGACGTCGTCCACGACAACCAGACGCTCGGGTACGGGCTGCTGGGGGACGTCGGCGCCCCCCTGGTCACCACCATCCACCACCCCATCACCGTCGACCGGCAGCTGGAGCTGGACGCGGCCGAGGGCTGGCAGCGCCGCTACTCGGTGCGCCGGTGGTACGCCTTCACCCGCATGCAGAAGCGCGTCGCCCGCCGCCTGCCCTCCGTACTCACCGTCTCCGGCACCTCCCGCCAGGAGATCGTCGACCACCTCGGCGTCCGGGACGACCGCATCCACGTCGTCCACATCGGCGCCGACACCGACCTGTTCGCGCCGAATCCGGCCGTGGCCGAGGTGCCCGGCCGGATCGTCACCACCTCCAGCGCGGACGTGCCTCTCAAGGGCCTGGTCTTCCTCGTCGAGGCTCTCGCGAAGGTGCGCACCGAGCACCCGGCCGCCCACCTGGTCGTCGTCGGCAAGCGCCCCACGGAGGGCCCGGTCGCCCAGGCCATCGAGCGCTACGGCCTCGAAGGCGCCGTCGACTTCGTCAAGGGCATCTCCGACGCCGAACTCGTCGACCTGATCCGCTCGGCCGAGGTCGCCTGCGTGCCCTCGCTCTACGAGGGCTTCTCGTTGCCCGCCGCCGAGGCCATGGCCACCGGCACCCCGCTGGTCGCCACCACCGGCGGCGCGATCCCCGAGGTCGCCGGACGCGACGGCGAGACCTGCCTGGCCGTACCGCCCGGCGACGCGGGGGCGCTGGCCGCTGGGCTCGGCCGGCTGCTGGGGGACCCGCAGCTGCGGGTGCGGCTCGGCGCGGCGGGCCGCGAGCGAGTGCTGGAGCGGTTCACCTGGGCCCGCGCCGCCGAGGGAACGGTGTCCCGGTACCGCGAGGCCATCGCCGGCTCCGCGAGCACGGCACCCGGCCGCTCCGCGGCAGGCGTCCACCGCTCCGCGGTCGCAGAACCCGGCCGCTCCGCGACCGCAGCGAGTGCTGCCCCGGCAGCCGCCACGACCGCAGCCGCCACGACCGACACCGGCATCTCTTCCGAAAGCAGGGCCACGTGCTGACCGTCGACTTCTCCCGGTTCCCGCTCGCCCCGGGCGACCGTGTCCTGGACCTCGGCTGCGGGGCCGGCCGGCACGCCTTCGAGTGCTACCGGCGCGGCGCGCACGTCGTGGCCCTCGACCAGAACAGCGAGGAGATCCGCGAGGTCGCCAAGTGGTTCGCGGCGATGAAGGAGGCCGGCGAGGCCCCCGCCGGCGCCACCGCCACCGCCATGGAGGGCGACGCGCTGGCGCTGCCCTTCCCGGACGAGTCCTTCGACGTCGTCATCATCTCCGAGGTGATGGAGCACATCCCCGACGACAAGGGGGTGCTGGCGGAGATGGTGCGCGTGCTCAAGCCGGGCGGGCGGATCGCCATCACCGTGCCCCGCTACGGGCCCGAGAAGGTCTGCTGGACGCTGTCCGACGCCTACCACGAGGTCGAGGGCGGACACATCCGCATCTACAAGGCCGACGAACTGCTCGCCAAGATCCGCGAGGCGGGCCTCAGGCCGTACGGCACCCACCACGCGCACGCCCTGCACTCGCCGTACTGGTGGCTGAAGTGCGCGTTCGGCGTGGACAACGACAAGGCGCTGCCGGTGCGGGCGTACCACAAGCTGCTGGTCTGGGACATCATGAAGAAGCCGCTCGCCACCCGGGTCGCCGAACAGGCGCTGAACCCGCTGATGGGCAAGAGCTTCGTGGCCTACGCGACCAAGCCGCACCTGCCCCGGCTCGCCGAGACCGAGAACGAGACCAAAACCAAGACCAAGACCAAGACCGAAGCCGAGGCGGCCGCCAAGTGACGACCCCCCGGACAGAACACCTCGTCCTGCCCGGGGTCCTCACCGCCGAGCAGGCCGCCGCGACCGTGCGCGGCATCCTCGCCGTACAGCGGGAGGACGGCGCGATCCCGTGGTTCCGCGGCCATCACCTCGACCCGTGGGACCACACCGAGGCCGCGATGGCCCTGGACGCGGCCGGCGAACACGAGGCCGCCGAGCGGGCGTACACCTGGCTCGCCACCCACCAGAACGAGGACGGCTCCTGGTACGCCGCCTACGCCGACGGCGCCCACGACGACGTCACCGACCGCGCCCGCGAGTCGAACTTCGTCGCCTACATAGCGGTCGGGGTCTGGCACCACTACCTGTCCACCGGCGACGACACCTTCCTGGACCGCATGTGGCCCACCGTCTACGCGGCCATGGAGTGGGTGCTGCGGCTGCAGCAGCCCGGCGGCCAGATCGGCTGGCGCCGCGACGACGACGGCACGCCCACCCCGGACGCGCTGCTCACCGGCAGCTCCTCCGTCCACCACGCCCTGCGCTGTGCCCTCGCCATCGCCGAACAGCGTGAGGAGCCACAGCCGGACTGGGAGTTGGCGGTGGGCGCCCTGCGCCACGCGATCCGCCTCCACCCCGAGCGCTTCCTCGACAAGGACCGCTACTCCATGGACTGGTACTACCCGGTCCTCGGCGGCGCCCTGACCGGAGCGGAGGCCAAGTCCCGCATCGAGGCGGACTGGGACCGCTTCGTCGTACCCGGTCTCGGCGTGCGCTGCGTGGTCCCCAACCCCTGGGTGACCGGCGGCGAGTCCAGCGAGCTGGCCCTGGCCCTGTGGGCGATGGGCGAGTCCGACCGCTCCCTGGAGATCCTCCAGTCCATCCAGCACCTGCGCGACGCGGAGAGCGGCCTGTACTGGACGGGCTACGTCTTCGACGACGACGCGATCTGGCCCCGCGAGCTGACCACCTGGACGGCGGGCTCCCTGCTGCTGGCCGTCGCCGCCCTGGGCGGCCACGACGCCACCTGCGCGGTCTTCGGAGGGGAACACCTGCCCACCGGCCTGGACCCCGACTGCTGCCGCTGAGGGATCCAGGCCGGTCCGGACCTAGTGCCGGTGGCGCATCATCCGGTTGGCGATGGCGTGGCCCACGAACAGGTAGACCACGGCGGCGATGCCGTAACCGACGACCACCTGGGCCCAGGCCTGGTCGAGGGTGAAGAGGTGGAGGGACCAGCCGGCCAGCCAGGTGGCGGCGTCATGCACGAACCGGACCAGGCTGTTGGCCCGGTTCGCATCCAGCAGGTACAGCAGAATCCACAGGCCGCAGATGAGAGCCATGGCGTCGGCGACGAACACGATGACCTTCCCGGCCGGATTCGCACCAGGGCGATACCGGAACATACCCTTCGGATTTCCGCTTCTCGGGCGGTGAAACCCCAGCGGGAACCCGGCCGGAGCCCCGGACGGCGTCGCACAAGTGGCGCACACCCGCCGTCCGGGTGAGGCTTCCGAAGGAAACACCCGCTCGGGGAGACACGTCCGGAGGACCTCGTGCCCGTACCGATACGGCGTCTCTGCGTGGCGCTCACCCTGTGCTGCGCCCTGCTCGCCGGTTCCACCGCCTGCGGCAGCAACGAGAAGACCACTACGAAGGACACCTCGCAGGTGGCCGGCCTCGACGCGGCCACGCCCAGTCCGAGCACGTCGGCCGAGCGCCAGAAGTTCGCCAAGGCCCGGTTCGTGGCGAACGCGGGTCTTGCGGCCGGCGCCGTCTACCAGTGGATCGTCAAGCCCTGGAAGGACGGCAAGTTCAAGAAGGGCGCCAAGGGCCGCAAGCTGACCCTGGTGAAGGCCGGCCTGGCCGGCGCCTTCGCCTACAACCGGCTCAAGGCGGCCCAGAAGAACGCCCAGGGCGATCCGCTGCTCTCCAAGGCCCTGGCACCGCTCACCGCGGGCATCGAGGGCCTGAAGAGCCTGCCGTCCAAGCTGCGCAGCGGCGACGAGGGCGCGGCCGGTGCCTTCGACGACATCATCAACAAGGTGAAGGACGCGGGCCAGAGCGCCGGCGCCCCCGTCAAGGAGCAGGTGCCGTCCGCCTCGCAGCTGAGCGGCGGCTAGGCGTTCAGCTCCGCCAGCACCCTGAGGGTGTGCGGGTCCGGTGACAGGGCCAGCAGGTCCGTCACCGGCCCCTTGCGCCACAACTCCAGGCGTTCCGCGACCCGTTCGCGCGGGCCGACCAGGGAGATCTCGTCGGCGAAGGCGTCCGGCACGGCCAGCACGGCCTCCTCACGGCGCCCGGCCAGGAACAGCTCCTGGATCCGCCGGGCCTCCTCCTCGTAGCCCATGCGCGCCATGAGGTCGGCGTGGAAGTTGCGGGCCGCGTGGCCCATCCCGCCGATGTAGAAGCCGAGCATGGCCTTCACCGGCAGCAGACCCTCGGCCACGTCGTCGCACACCTTCACCCGGGCCATCGGCGCCACCAGGAACCCCTCGGGCAGCTCCCGCACCACGTCCCCGTACACCTCGGGCCGGCACGGCGCCCAGTACAGCGGCAGCCAGCCGTGGGCGATCCGGGCCGTCTGCGCCACGTTCCTGGGGCCCTCCGCACCCAGCAGAACGGGCAGGTCGTTCCGCAGGGGATGGGTGATCGGCTTCAGCGGCCTGCCCAGTCCCGTGCCGTCCGGCCCCCGGTACGGCAGCGGATGGAAACGGCCGTCCGACTCCACCGGCCCCTCCCGCCGCAGCACTTGCCGTACGACGTCCACGTACTCACTGGTCGCGGTCAGCGGCGACTTCGGGAACGGGCGGCCGTACCAGCCCTCCACCACCTGCGGCCCCGACAGCCCCAACCCCAGCATCATCCGCCCCCCGGAGAGATGGTCCAGGGTGAGCGCGTGCATCGCGGTCGCGGTCGGCGACCGGGCCGCCATCTGGGCAACGGCCGTACCCAGCCTGATCGTCGAGGTCTGCGCGGCGATCCACGTCAACGGGGTGAAGGCGTCCGAGCCCCAGGACTCGGCCGTCCACACCGAGTGATAGCCGAGCCGTTCGGCTTCCTGCGCGAGGGGCACGTGGTCCGCGGAAGGGCCGCGGCCCCAGTAGCCGAGTGCGAGACCGAGCCGCATGCCTGCCTCCTGACGCTCCGTCAGTCGATGAGCGGGAGGCGACTGTACGGCAACGGCCCCCCACCCGGAAGGGCGAGGGGCCGTCGGCGATGGTACGGGTGGGACTCAGCCGCGCTGGATCCCGGAGGTGTCCTGCAGCACACCACGGCGGCCGTCCTGGGTCTGCGCGACCAGCGCGGCACCGCGCTGCTCGACCGCCAAGTACCAGGTGCCGGGCGCCAGTTCGGCGATCGGCGTCGGCGAACCGTCCTCGGCGAACAGCTGCCGGGCCACCGGCACGGCGAACCAGAACGGCGAGAAGTCCCCACCGGCGGCCGGCTGCGGCGCCGGGGCGGGGGCTGCCTGCGGGCCCGGCTGCCCGAACGGCTGGCCCGGCTGCGGCTGGGCACCGTACGGCTGCTGCGGCTGGGCGGCGCCCGGGTAGCCGTAACCACCGGGCGGCTGGGCGCCGTAGGGCTGCGGGGCGGCCGGCTTGGGAGCCGGGACCAGGCCCGCCTGCAGGGCCGGGACCAGCGGGGTGGCGATGGCGGCGGCGGCCATGACCAGGGTGGCGATGAGGGCGAGGATCAGGCCCGTGCCGGCGTCCGGACCACCATCGTTGGAGCCGCCGAAGTTGTTCAGGCCGCCGGCGGGGTCGATGACGTTGCCAAGGGCGCTCCATGCGGCGAACACCGCGAAGGCGGCACCGAACTGGCCGAGGTCCAGACCGGCGACCTTGCGCGGCTGCGGCAGGGCCCGGGCAACGACGACGAGCGCGGCTCCGATGATCCCCGCCAGGACGACGCTGAGCAGGACCGGTCCGCTTTCCCACAGATTCGGGAGATCGTAACCGTCCGGTACCCCGTCATTGGAGTAGTTGTCGAGGAACGACGCGATGAACAGCAACACCGCTGCTCCGATCACCACGCCGTCGCCTCTAGTGAGGGAGCGGATATTCACTTCAAAGGTCCTTCGTGAGTCGTCTCGTCGTCGGTAGACACTATCGTCCACAAGATCCCGCTGTCCGGCCGGTTCCGCCCGCCGGTCACGACTCGCGCAGGAAACTCACGATTCCCTCAGAGATCCCTTGCGCCGCCTTCTGCCGCCAGGCGCCGCTGGTCAGCAGTGCCGCGTCCTTGCTATCGCGCATGTTGCCGCACTCGATGAAGACCTTGGGAACCGTTGACAGATTGAGACCGCCCAGGTCCTCACGTGTGACGAGACCGGTACCTTTGCCGACGTAGTTGGAGGGCGGTTCACCGGTGACACGGAGGAAGTTGCCCGCGACGCGCTCGCCGAGGTCGCGTGAAGGACCGACGATCGGGCGGGTGTCGGCGGCTCCCGCGTGCACGGACGCCGGGAGGATGACGTGGAAGCCGCGGTCGCCCTCCGCGGAGCCGTCGGCGTGGATGGAGATGGCGGCGTCCGCGTGCGCCGTGTTGCCGATCCGGGCCCGCTCGTCGACGCAGGGCCCCCAGGGCGGGGTGTCGCCGTCGTGCGTCAACTTCACTGTGGCACCCTGCTGTTCCAGGATCGTGCGCAGCCGGTGGGCCACGTCCAGCGAGAACCGGGCTTCTGTGTAACCCGAGTTGGTGGACGTGCCGGTGGTGTCGCACTCCTTCTTGTTCGTGCCGATGTCCACCTGGCGGTTGATCTCGGCCGCGTGCGAGAAGTTGCCGGGGTTGTGGCCCGGGTCGATGACGACGACCTTGCCCTTGAGGGGGCCGTCGGCGGTCGACGTGTGCGACGGCGAGGGACTCTTCTGCTTGTCGTCGTCGGTGGCCGGCGCCGACCAGGGCTCGGCGGTGCTCGGCGAGGCAGCGGAGGTCTGCGGGCCCGCCGTGTCCGAGCCGGAGCCCGAACCCCCGGACCCACCTACCGCCTCGTACACCAGCCAGCCCAGCAGAGCACCGGGCACGAGCGCGGCGAGCGCGACGGTCAGCGGCCCTCGCCGGGGTCGGCGGGGCTGCGGGGGATCGAAGTCCGGGCCTACGTACGACACGCCTGCCACCCTAGCGGCCACACAGGTCCTTCACATGACCGAGTGGGCCGGGCGGGTGGCAGGACCGCCTCGGATGCCACGGACGGCTCAGAGACTACGGATCCCGGTCCGCCGCAGTACGCGCAACGATCCGGTCACCGAGACCTCCGTGAACGCGCCCGACTCCAGCGCGCGCAGATAGACGCGGTACGGCGCCTGGCCGGTGAACTCGTCCTCGGGGTGCGGGAAGACGTCGTGGATGAGGAGCAGGCCGCCCTCGGCGACGTGCGGTGCCCAGCCCTCGTAGTCGGCGGTGGCGTGCTCGTCGGTGTGGCCGCCGTCGACGAACACGAAGCCGAGCGGGGAGTTCCAGATCGCCGCGATCTGCGGCGAGCGGCCGACGAGCGCCACCACGTGCTCCTCCAGGCCCGCCTTGTGCAGGGTCCGGCGGAAGGTCGGCAGCGTGTCCATCAGACCGATCTCGGGGTCGACGGTCTCCGGGTCGTGGTAGTCCCAGCCCGGCTGCTGCTCCTCGCTGCCCCGGTGGTGGTCGACGGTGAGCGCGGTGACGCCGGCCTGCCGGGCCGCGTCCGCGAGCAGGACCGTCGAGCGGCCGCAGTACGTCCCGACCTCCAGCAGGGGCAGCCCCAGCCGGCCCGCCTCGACCGCGGCCGCGTACAGGGCGAGCCCCTCGTCCACGGGCATGAAGCCCTTCGCGGCCTCGAACGCGGCCAGGATCTCGGGCTTGGTTGCGGCGGGCATGGGGGGCCTTTCGGTCGTACGGCTGTCTGGCCGCCCATGCTGCCGCACCCCTGGTCGCATGACGACAGGGGGTGCGGACGGCGCCCCGAAAGGGGCGCGGGGCTGTGTCGATTTGCGGCTCCGCCGCGTGGGCGCGACAAGCCACGGCGGTGCCGCAGTCGCCGGACGACACACAGCGGCACCCCGGTGGAGCGCTAAGCGCTCACCGTCTCGCCCGGCAAGGCCAGATCCAGCTCGACCGCCCGCTCCTCACCGTGGTGCGTCGCGGACGACGCAAGCGGCCCATGCCCGGACGCCCTTGCGGCCAGCACATACGCACCCTCGGACGGCACCGCCAGGGCGTAGCTGCCGTCCGCCTCGGAGAGGGTCGCTCCCGCCTGGCGGCCCCGCCGGTCGATCAGGGTGACCTTGGCGCGGGCGACCGGGGTGCCCTCGGCGTCCAGGACCCGGCCGCGGAAGCCGCGCAGGACCTCCTCGGCGCGCTTCAGGTTCGCGTCCTCCTCGCTGCTCGCCCGCAGCTGCGGTGCGCGGTCCGGCTTCGGCAGGAAGAGGGCCAGCAGCAGGCCCACCGCCACCGCGGCCGTCGCGATCAGGAAGGAGACGTGGAAGCCGCGCATGGTCGGGATCTCCAGCCCGCCCACGTTGTGCGCCGTGTTGGCCAGCACCATGCCGATGACGGCGCTGGAGACGGACGTGCCGATGGACCGCATCAGGGTGTTCAGGCCGTTGGCCGCGCCGGTCTCCGAGGCCGGGACCGCGCCGACGATCAGCGCGGGGAGGGAGGAGTAGGCCAGACCGATGCCCGCGCCCAGGACCACGGACGTGACGATCGTCTGCCAGGCCGCGTCCATCAGGCCGAGGCCGCCGCCGTAGCCGACGGCGATGATCAGCAGGCCGATGATCAGGGTGACCTTGGGGCCGAAGCGGGCGGACAGCCGGGCGTACACCGGCGCCGTGAACATCATCGTCAGGCCCAGCGGGGCCACGCACAGGCCCGCGACGACCATGGACTGGCCGAGGCCGTAGCCGGTCGCCTTCGGCAGCTGGAGCAGCTGGGGCAGGACGAGCGAGACGACGTAGAAGCTGACGCCGACCATGATCGAGGCCAGGTTGGTGAGCAGCACCTCGCGGCGGGCGGTGGTGCGCAGGTCGACCAGGGGCGCCTGGACGCGCAGCTCGTACAGGCCCCACAGGACGAGTACGACGACGGACGCGGCGAACAGGCCGAGCGTCGTGCCGGAGGACCAGCCCCAGTCGCTGCCCTTGGTGATGGGCAGCAGGAGCAGTACCAGGCCGGTCGACAGGCCTGCCGCGCCGAGCAGGTCGAAGGAGCCCTCGGCGCGCATCGGGGACTCCGGTACGACGAGGAGGGTCACGACGATGGAGAGGGCGCCGAGGCCGGCGGCGCCGTAGAACAGCGCGTGCCAGTTCATGTGCTGGGCGACCAGGGCCGCGGCGGGCAGCGCGAGGCCGCCGCCCACGCCGATCGAGGAACTCATCAGGGCCATGGCCGAGCCGAGCTTCTCGCGCGGCAGCATGTCCCGCATCAGGCCGATGCCGAGCGGGATCGCGCCCATGGCGAAGCCCTGCAGGGTGCGGCCCGCGATCATGGTGAGCAGCTGGCTGGTGAGCGCGCTGACCAGGGCGCCGACCACCATCACGGCGAGGCTGAGGATCAGCATGCGCCGCTTGCCGTAGAGGTCGCCGAGCCGGCCCATGATCGGGGTGGCCACGGCGCCGGACAGCAGGGTCGAGGTGAGGACCCAGGTGGCATTGCTGGGGGCGGTGTCCAGCAGCAGCGGCAGGTCCTTGATGACCGGTACCAGCAGCGTCTGCATCACCGCGACCACGATGCCCGCGAAGGCGAGCACCGGGACCACGGCTCCGCCGGCCCTCCGGTGGGGCTGGTCGGTCGTCGTGTGCGTCATTGAGTGAGGCCTCCCGCCTGACATGAGTGGTGGGTAAACCTCGTATGCACAGGCAACTATTCCGTTGCTTCGGGCCCCTAATGAATCCTTGACCGGCTCATGGGTTTCTGAACTGCCGTCAGGCTCTGGTGTGTTGATGGAACACGTTCTAGTCTGGCGCGCCATGAAGGCCTATGTCGCCGGGGTCGGGATGACCCGCTTCGAGAAGCCCGAGACCCGGGAATGGCAGTACTGGGACATGGTGCGGGAGGCAGGGGGCGCGGCGCTCGCCGACGCCGGGGTCGCGTACACCGATGTGGAACAGGTTCCCGTCGGCTACTGCTTCCAGCCCTCGACCGCCGGCCAGCGCGCCGCCTACGAACTCGGCCTGACCGGGGTCCCCGTCTACAACGTCAACAACAACTGCGCGACCGGCGCCACCGCACTGATGCTGGCCCGCCAGCTGGTCGAGGGCGGTGCCTGCGACTGCGTGCTGGCGCTGGGCTTCGAGAAGATGAAGAAGGGGGCGCTCGGGGGAGGGACCGACGGAGGAGACTTCTCCACGTCACCCGTCGCCCGGCACTACGGGATCATGGCCGCCCGGCACGGCTTCGAGATGACCCCGCCGACCGCGCAGATCTTCGGTGACGCGGCCCGCGAGCACATGGAGCGGTACGGCACCACCGACGCCCAGCTCGCCGCGGTCGCCGCCAAGAACCACCGCCACTCCGCACACAACCCCTACGCCCAGTTCCGGGACGTGTACGAGGTGGCCGACATCCTTGCCGCACGCATGGTGCACCGGCCGCTGACCAAGCTGCAGTGCTCGCCGACCTCGGACGGCGCGGCGGCGGCCGTGGTGGTGTCGGAGCGGTTCGCCGAGGAGCGCTCGCTGACCGGCCTCGTCGAGATCGCCGGGCAGGCCATGACCACCGACACCGAGGAGTCGTTCGCGTCCGGCTCGTGCATCGACGCCGTCGGACAGCCCATGTCCCGCGAGGCGGCACGGCAGGCGTACGAGCGGGCCGGGCTCGGCATCGAGGACGTGGACGTCGTGGAGCTGCACGACTGCTTCTCCGTCAACGAACTGCTGACGTACGAGGCGCTCGGCATGTGCCCGGTGGGCGAGTCCGGCAAGCTCGTGGAGTCGGGGGCGACGACGTACGGCGGCCGCTGGGTGGTGAACCCCTCCGGCGGGCTGATCTCCAAGGGACACCCGCTGGGCGCGACCGGCCTCGCCCAGGCCGCCGAACTGGTCTGGCAGCTGCGCGGCCAGGCGGGGGAGCGGCAGGTGCCCGGAGCCCGGGTGGGCCTCGCCCACAACATCGGGCTGGGCGGGGCGGCGGTGGTCACCGTGCTGCGGGCGGGGTAGGCCGGGTGTAGGTCGTACGGCCCAGGACCCGGTGGTCCGAAATGCCGATGCAAGGACCGTAACCGGGTTGAGAGCATGACATCCATGCTGGAAGCCGCCGACACCTCGCCCCTCATATCCCGCCGCGTCGCCCTGCCCACCTGGCTGGTGGTGGCGCTGGCCTGTGCCGGGCAGTTCCTGGTGGTGCTCGATGTGTCCGTGGTGAACGTCGCCCTGCCGTCGATGCGCACCGACCTCGGGCTGAGCGCGTCGGGCCTCCAGTGGGTGGTGAACGCGTACGCGATCGCCTTCGCCGGGTTCATGCTGCTCGGCGGGCGGGCCGGTGACCTCTACGGCCGCAAGCAGATGTTCCTCGTCGGGCTGGGCCTGTTCACGCTGGCGTCGCTGGGCGGCGGGCTGGCCCAGGACGGCTGGCAACTGCTGCTGGCGCGGGCCGTGCAGGGGCTGGGTGCGGCGGTGCTGGCGCCCTCGACCCTGACGCTGCTGACGGCCGCGGTGCCCGAAGGGCCGTCCCGGGCCCGGGCGATCGCGACCTGGACCGCGGTGGGCGCCGGCGGCGGGGCCGCGGGCGGGCTGGTCGGCGGGGCCCTGGTGGACGTGCTGGACTGGCGGTGGGTGCTGCTGATCAACGTGCCCGTCGGCGCGGTGGTGCTCGCCGGCTCGCTGCGGTGGCTACCGGAGAGCCGGGCGGATGGGGGTCCCCCCTGCTCGAACGAAGTTGAGAAGCTTGGGGGAGGGCGGCGGCTCGACCTGCCGGGCGCGGTGCTGGTGACGGCGGGTCTGGCGACGCTGGCGTACGGCATCTCGCAGACCGAGGCCGAGGGGTGGACGGCGGCGGCCACACTCGTGCCGCTGGCCGCCGGGCTCGCACTGGTCGGGCTCTTCCTCGCCGTCGAGGCGCGCGCCGCGGCCCCGCTGATGCCGCTCGGACTGTTCCGGCTGCGCTCGGTGGCGTCGGCGAACACGGCGATGTTCCTGAGCGGTTCCGCGATGTTCTGCATGTGGTTCTTCATGACGCTGTACGCGCAGAACGTCCTCGGCTACTCGCCGCTGGGCGCCGGACTCGCGCTGGTGCCCAGCTCCCTCGCGGTGGTGCTCGGCTCCAAGCTGGCGCCCCGCTTCCTGCCGGCGCGGGGCGCGCGCACCGTGGCCGTGGCGGGGGCGCTGATCGCGGCCGCCGGGTTCGCCTGGCAGTCGACGATGACCGCGCACGGCGCCTACCTGACCTCCGTCATGGGACCGGGAATCCTGATGATGCTGGGCGCCGGGCTCTCGGCCACGCCGCTGGCCGCGCTCGCCACCTCGGGGGCGTCGGCCTCGGACGCCGGGCTGGTGTCCGGGCTGGTCAACACCTCCCGCACGCTGGGCGGTTCGCTGGGGCTCGCGGTCATGTCGACGATCGCGGCGGCGCGTACGGCGCACACCGGGAGCGGCGTCGGGGCCGAGGCGCTGACCGAGGGGTACGCGCTGGCCTTCCGGACCGGGACCGGGGTGCTGCTGGGCGGGGTGGTGCTCATGCTGCTGTGGCTGCCGAAGAAAATTTCGGCGAGTTCTGCGAGATGAGGCAACGGTCCGGGCGGCCCATGGACTCCTTTTGACATCTAGGAGGTGCCCATGGGGGACGGGAAGCAGGCTCGGAACGAGGAGTTCCAGAGCTTCATGATCGGCCGCTGGCCGCGGCTGATGCGTACGGCATTTCTCCTCACGGGGGAGCAGCACGCCGCGGAGGACCTGGTCCAGTCGACCCTTGAGCAGGTCTACGTGGCCTGGCGCAGGGTCGGCTCGGCCGACGATCCGGAGGCGTACGTACGGCGCGTGATGATCAACGCGCATGCGCGCAAACACAGGAGAAGGCTGAAGGAGTTCCTCGCGCCGAGGGACGACTCGGGCCTGGTGCACGAGGTGCCCGACACGGGCGACCGCATCGCGCAGGCCGACGACCGCAGCGCCCTGCTCAAGGCGCTCGCCCAACTGCCCGCGCGGCAGCGCGAGGCGGTGGTCCTGCGCTACTGGGAGGACCTGACGGAGACCCAGGCGGCGGAGGCGATGGGCTGCTCGGTCGGCACGGTGAAGAGCAACGCGGCCAAGGGGATCGCGAAACTCCGCGCCATACCGGGACTTTCCGAGATGGTGACGCAGGGAGGGCGGAAGTGATGAGCGCGGACCGGAACAGGAACGACGACATGAGCCAGACGGACATCGCCCTCCTCCTCGCGGACGCCGCGGACGAGGTCGAGATCGGTATAGCCCCGGTGCAGGCGGTCATCCGCGGCGGCCGGCGGCGCAGAGCACGGCGCTGGGCGGTGGCGTCGGTCACGGCGCTGGTGGTGGCCGGGACGACGGGCGCCCTCGCGGTGACGGGGCTGCCGGGCGGCGGCCCTGCGGACCGGCAGGCGCACGTGGCGAAGCCGCCGGCCTCGGCGGAGGCCCGGCATGTGTACGAGCCGCAGCGGACCGAGCTGGGACGGGGGACCTACCGGGGCAAGGAGTGGAGCGTCGGCGTCCAGGTGTGGGGAGCGCCGCGCAACGAGGCCGAGGCGGAGCGGCAGTTCGAGGCCATGGCCGGGCTGGGCCTGGAGCCGGCTGATGCGCACAAGCCCGCCGACCTGATCGGCAAGATCTCGTTCTTCGCGACCCGGGGCTGGGGCGATCACCGGCCGCAGCAGGTGATGTTCAACTCGGTCGAGAAGTTCGAGCGTTACTCGGGCAAGGACATGGAGTCCATGGCGACCCGCCTGGGATACGGCGGCGAGACCTCCGGCCGGCTGGTGATCGGCATGGTCGCCAAGACCGCCCGGGAGGTCACCTGCCACTGGAAGGACGGCAGGACGGCCGTGGCAGAGCGGACCGACGGCTTCTCCCTTCGCACCATGGGATCCGCGATCCGCTCGATCGACGGCTTCCAGGGGGCCAACTGGTTCGTCTGCACGGCACCGGCAGGGACGTCCTTCGGGTCGGCGGAGGTGACGAAGTAGCACCGCCGGGAGGTCACAGCCACCCCTGCTGCCGGGCCTCCCGCACCGCCTCCGCCCGGTTCCGCGTGCCCGTCTTGCCGATGGCGGACGACAGGTAGTTGCGGACCGTGGACTCGGACAGATGGAGCCGGCCGGCGATGTCGGCGACCGTCGCCCCGTCCGCCGAGGCCTTGAGTACATCGCATTCCCGGGCGGTCAGTGGGTTCGGCCCGGCGCTGAGCGCGGCCGCGGCCAGCGCCGGATCGACCACGGTCTCCCCGGTGAGCACGCGCCGGATCGCCTGGGCCAGTTCCTCCACCGGCCCGTCCTTGACCAGGAAACCGGCCGCTCCGGCCTCCATGGCCCGGCGCAGATAGCCGGGCCGGCCGAAGGTGGTCAGGATCAGCACCCGGCAGTCGGGTGCCTGCTCGCGCAGCTCGGCGGCCGCGTCCAGGCCGCTGATGCCCGGGAGTTCGATGTCCAGCAGGGCCACGTCCGGCCGGTGCAGCAGCGCGGCCGCCACGATCGCGTCACCGGTCGCGACCTGGGCGACCACCTCGATGTCGTCCTCCATGCCGAGCAACAGGGCGAGCGCGCCGCGCATCATGCCCTGGTCCTCGGCGAGGAGGACCCGGATGTTCTTCACGGTCCCAGCGTAGCCAAGGGCGGGAAATTAAAGACTCGTCATGGTTCGAGTCCGCAGGGGTTGACGGCCCACGGGAACCCGCAAAACAATCGCCTCTGCATTTCCGGTAATTGTTCGGCATTTCGACGTCGAATGGGTTCGGTATTTCGATCGAACGACGTTCGGTATATCGACCCACTCGGCCACCCCCACCCGCACCGCCCTACGAGGAACCGAAGAGGTGCACGTGCTCCCCACACTCCTGCGCTCATGTCCGCGGCGGCTCAGAAGAGCCGCCCTGTCCGCACTCGCGGCCTTCGCGACCATCGCCGCGCTGGTCGTCGGCGTAGGCGCCCCGCAGGCCGCCGCCGCGAGTTCGCTGCCCTGTGACGTCTACGCGGCCGCGGGCACGCCCTGCGTCGCCGCGCACAGCCTGGTCCGGGCGCTGTACTCGTCGTACGGCGGCTCGCTCTACCAGGTGAAGCGGGCCTCCGACGGCGCCACCGCGAACATCGGCTTGCTGGCCACCGGCGGCTACGCCAACGCGGCCGCCCAGGACTCCTTCTGCTCCCGCACGACCTGCATCATCACCGAGATCTACGACCAGTCCCCGCGCCACAACCACCTCACCATCGAGGGCGCGGGCGGGGCCGGCGCGGCCGACGTCGGGGCGCCCGCCGACGCCCTGCCGGTGACCGTCGGGGGACACCAGGTCTACGGCCTGGAGATCTCCGCCGGCATGGGCTACCGCGACAACTCCACCTCGGGCGTGGCCGTGAACGGGCAGGCCGAGGGGATGTACATGGTGACCTCCGGCACCCACGTCAACGGCCGCTGCTGCTTCGACTACGGCAACGCGGAGACGAACAACCTGGACACCGGCAACGGCCACATGGACGCCATCAACTTCGGTACCGAGTGCTGGTTCTCGCCCTGCTACGGGCAGGGGCCGTGGGTGCAGGCCGACCTGGAGAACGGGCTGTTCCAGTCCGACGCCGGGTACAGCAAGAACACGTCCAACACCGGCACCGGACCGCTGCCGTTCGTGACCGCGCTGTTGAAGAACAACGGGCAGAACCATTTCGCGCTGAAATACGGCAATGCGCAATCCGGCGGGCTCACCACCACCTACTCCGGCGGTGAGCCGACCGCCAGTGGCTACTCACCGATGCACCAGGAGGGCGCGATCGTCCTCGGCACCGGCGGCGACAACAGCAACGGCTCCATCGGGTCCTTCTTCGAGGGCGTGATGACCTCCGGCATCCCGACGGACGCCGCCGACGACGCCGTCCAGTCCAACATCGTCTCCGTCGGCTACGGCGGCCCGACCGGCAGCACCGGCACGCTCGGCGCCGGCTCGGAGATCTCGCTGCGCGCGACGACCTCCTGCTGCACCACCGACTACGTCCGCCACCAGAACGACGCGGCCGTCATCTCCTCGGTCACGTCGAGCAGTTCGTCCCTCGACAAGAGCGACGCCACCTGGATCGTGCGCCGGGGGCTCGCCGACAGTTCCTGCGTCTCCTTCGAGTCGCGGAACTACCCCGGCGACTTCCTGCGCCACTACAACTACCGGCTCTACCGGCAGCCCATGGACGGCACCGGCCAGTTCCGGGCCGACGCCACCTTCTGCCCGCAGACCGGCAAGAGCGGCACGGGCACCTCGTTCGCCTCCTACAACTACCCGACGAGATACCTGCGCCACTACAACTTCAACGTCTACATAGCGAGCAACGGCGGCTCCAACGCCTGGGACAGCAGCACCTCGTGGAGCGACGACGTCAGCTGGGCGGTCAGCTCGCCCTGGGCGCAGTAGCCGCTGCCACGGCGGTCGGTTCCGTCGGCTCCACCGGGAGTTCGGCGGTGACCGTGAAGCCGCCGCGCGGCGACGGGCCGGCCCTGAGGGAGCCGCCCGCCGCCGCGAGGCGCTCGGTCAGGCCCGTCAGACCCGTGCCGCCAAGGCCTTCCGTGGGGCGTGTGACGGCCTGGCCGGTCCCGTTGTCGGTGACCGTGAGCCGGGCCTGCTCGACGGTGCTCTCGATGGTGATCTCGCAGCGGGTGGCGTCGCTGTGCCGGACCACGTTGGTGACCGCCTCGCGCACCACCCAGCCGAGCAGCGCCTCGGCCTGCGGGGCCAGTGGCGTCCCGGACTGACGCACCACCGGCTCCACACTCGACGCGGACAGCGCCGAGCGGGCCCGGGTCAGCTCGGTGGCCAGGCTGCCCTCGCGGTAGCCGGTCACCGCCTCGCGGATCTCGGTGAGCGCCTGTCGGCCCACCGACTCGATGTCACCGATCTGCGTGAGCGCCGCGTCCATGTCCCGCGGAGCCAGCCGCCGGGCGGCCTCCGACTTCACCACGATCACCGACAGGGTGTGACCGAGCAGGTCGTGCAGATCGCGGGAGAAGCGCAGCCGCTCCTTCTCCACGGCCCGCCGGGCCAGCTCCTCCCGGGCGGCGCGCAGTTCCCGCACGGCCTCGGACAGGCCGAGGATCGCGGCGGTCACCATGCTCGACAGGAAGGTCGCGTAGCCGATGTTCGTCGCGTCCCCCCAGCCGTCCCGGACACCGGAGACGGCCCCCGCGTACACCGAGAGCAGCACGCCGGTGCGGCCCAGCCAGGGGCCGCGCAGGGTGGCGCCGGTCGCGAGGCCCAGCAGCGGGAAGAACATCAGCCAGTTGCCGCCGTATCCGACGGCCAGGCCCGTGGTCAGCAGGCCCATCAGCCCCAGCGCCACCCGGGTGGAGACCGCCTCGCGCTTGTCCCGGTCGAAGGCGCGGAAGGTGACGTAGACGTACAGCGAGTTGAAGGCGAGCAGCCCCAGGCCGCCGACCCACGGGTTCGGGGTCCGGCCCTGCAGCAGGTTGGAGAAGGACCCCATCCCCATCAGCAGCCAGGGCAGCAGCGCGAAGCCGGTGGGCGGCGGGCCCGGGTGGTCGACGTCCGCGGCGTGCCCGCTCTTCCGGGCGGCCCGCTGCGCGACCCGGAACCGCTCCATGTCCGCCTGCCACCGGGCCCGTGCCTCCCGTACGGCCCGGATCCGGCGTTTCGCCCGCGTCCACCACGACATCTCTTCGTCCCCCGATCAACTGGTCCCCGCCGCACGATGATCGCACCGGGCGCGGCGCGCCGCGTCTGCGTCATGCCTACGACGGTAGGAGTCCGGGACCGGCCCCCGGCAGATGCGGATGTCCGCACTCGGGCAGTACAAATGTCACTGCCCGACCACCTGACACAGCGTCAGGAGCCTTCACAAGTGCGGAGTGCTGGGCTATACAAGGGGCGCCGGACTGGAACGCGTTCTAGATCCGCCCGTGGACGACCTCGGTGCGGCCGACGGTGCGGACGTCCGCACCGAGGTCTTGAGACCCGTCAGGAGCCCCATGCCCATCGACGCAGCCTTGGCCCTCGCCGCCGAGCCCCGGACCGGTGAGATCACCTGGACCACCAAGGACGTCCAGCTCTACCACCTCGGCATCGGCGCCGGAGCGAACCCGGACAAGGACAGCCCCGCCACCGACCCCGACGAGCTGCGCTACACCCTGGAGTCCCGGCTGCACGTGCTGCCGAGCTTCGCCACCGTCGCCGGCTCCGGCTCGCCCGGGGTCATCGGCGGTCTGTCCCTGCCCGGCATCGAGGTCGAGCTCGCCAAGGTCCTGCACGGCGGCGAGACGCTGCGGATCCACCGCCCCATCCCGGTGACGGGCACCGCGACGTCCACCCGCCGTGTGGCCGCCGTGTACGACAAGGGCAAGGCGGCCGTTCTCGTCCTGCGCACCGAGGTCACCGACGCCGACGGGCCGCTGTGGACCGACGACGCGCAGATCTTCGTACGGGGAGAGGGCGGCTTCGGCGGCGACCGCGGTCCCTCCACCCGACTGGAGCCGCCCACCGGCGAACCCGACCGGACCGTCGAGCGCCCGGTCCGCGCCGACCAGGCCCTGCTCTACCGCCTCTCCGGCGACTACAACCCGCTGCACGCCGACCCCGAGTTCGCCAAGCTCGCCGGGTTCGACCGACCCATCCTGCACGGGCTGTGCACCTACGGCATCACGCTCAAGGCGGTCGTGGACACGCTGCTCGGCGGCGACGTGACCCGGGTGCGCGAGTACACCACGCGGTTCGCCGGGGTCGTGTATCCGGGCGAGACCCTGCGCATCCGGATGTGGCGCGAGCAGGGTCAGGTCCGGGTCGCCGTGAGCGCCGTCGAGCGGGAGGACGCGCCCGTCCTGGCCGACACCATCGTTCAGCACTCCTGAAGAGCCTCCGAGGGGAGCCGCACCATGCGCGCAGCCGTACTGCACGAGATCGGCCAGGAAAAGCTGGAGATCCTCGACGACATCGAGGCGGTGGGCCTTGGCCCCGGCAAGGTGAGGGTACGGGTGCGGGCCGCCGGACTGTGCCACTCGGACCTGTCCGCGATGAACGGGGTGCTGCCCCAGCCGGCCCCCTTCGTGCCCGGTCACGAGGGCGCCGGCGAGATCCTCGAAGTCGGCGAGAACGTGACCCGCCTGAAGCCCGGCGACCGGGTCGTCATCTGCTGGCTGCCCTCCTGCGGCGCCTGTCCCGCCTGCAAGCGCGGCCAGACCGAGCTGTGCCTGACCGGGTTCATGAACGCGGGCACCCCCAACTTCAAGCGCTCCGGCGGTGACGTCTTCGGCTTCGCGGGCACCGGCACCTTCGCCGAGGAGGTCGTCGTGGACGCGGGCTGCGCGGTGCCGATCCCGGACGACGTGCCCTTCGACATCGCCGCCCTCATCGGCTGCGGGGTGACGACCGGACTCGGCGCCGCCCTCAACACCGCCGACGTGGAGGCCGGTTCGTCGGTCGCCGTCATCGGCTGCGGCGGCGTCGGCATCTCCGCGGTGCAGGGGGCACGGCTCAAGGGCGCCGCCGAGATAGTCGCCGTGGACCCGGTCGCCTCCCGGCGCGAGTCCGCGCTGAAGTTCGGTGCCACGAAGGCCGTTTCACCGGAGGAGCTGGCCGACGCCAAGCAGCAGGTCACCGGCGGCGAGGGCTTCGACTACGTCTTCGAGGTCGTCGGCAGGTCCGCCACCGCCCGCACCGCGTACGAGAACACCCGGCGCGGCGGCACCCTCGTCGTGGTCGGCGCGGGCGCCATGGACGACTTCCTGCAGCTCAACATGTTCGAGCTGTTCTTCGACGAGAAGCGGATCCTGCCGTCCATGTACGGCGGCGGGGACGTCCTCAGCTCCTACGAGCGCACCATCGCCCTGTGGCGCGCGGGCCGCGTCGACCTGGCCGGCCTGATCACCCACCGGGTGCCGCTGGCGGAGATCAACGAGGCCCTGGACCAGATGCGTACCGGGACGGCCCTGCGTACGTGCATCGAGATCTGAGGACGGACCGGAATGCCACTGCCACTTGAGGGACTGTCCGCCGTCGTCACCGGCGCCGGGCGCGGTCTCGGCCGGGCCGAGGCGCTCGAACTCGCCCGGCTCGGCGCGGCCGTCGTCGTCAACGACTACGGACAGCCGGGCCGTGACGGCTCCGGCCAGGCATCGGCCGGGCCCGCCGCGGAGGTCGCCGCCGAGATACGCGAGAGCGGCGGCCGGGCGGTCGCGCACACCGGAGACGTCGCCGACTTCCAGCAGGCCCGGGAACTCGTCGGCCTGGCGATCACCGAGTTCGGCAAGCTGGACATCCTCGTGAACAACGCGGGCATCCTGCGCGACCGCATGATCTTCTCCATGACCGAGGACGAGTGGGACTCGGTGATCCGCGTCCACCTCAAGGGACACTTCAACACCACCCACTTCGCCGCCGCACACTGGCGGGATGGCGCCAAGGCGGCCGGGGCGGAGGTGTACGGGCGGATCGTGAACACCTCCTCGGAGGCGTTCCTGGCCGGCTCCGCCGGACAGCCCAACTACGCGGCGGCGAAAGGCGGGATCGTCGGCCTGACCACCTCCACCGCCCTCGCCCTAGCCAAGTACGGCGTCACGGCCAACGTGATCTGCCCGCGCGCCCGGACCCGGATGACCGCGGACGTCTTCGAGGGCTTCCAGGAGCCGGACGAGGGCAGCCTCGACCCGCTCGCCCCCGAGCATGTCGCCCCGCTGGTCGGCTACCTGGCCTCACCCGCCGCCGCCCGGGTCAACGGGCAGCTGCTCGTCGTCCACGGCGGCATGGTCGCCGTGGTGGAACGGCCGCGGGTGCAGGCGAAGTTCGACAGCAAACAGGAAACGTTCACCTACGACGAGCTGGACGCGCTGCTCACCCCGCACTACGCGGAGCGGCCGCCGAGGGAGACGTTCGCCGCGGCCGAGGTGCTGGGCCTCAAGCGCGGCTGAGGACCGGGCCTCAACCAGGGCTGAACACAACGGAAGAACGAGAGAGGGGGTGCCCGCCGGTCGGACGGGCACCCCCTCTTTCTCACTACCGTCAGGCAGCCGCCTCGGCGGTCTCCTGAGTCGGCTTACGGTGACGCCCGTGCGGCGCCGTCTCATTGTCCTGCACCGCGATCGGGCCCCGGTGCCGGCCGTGTCCGGCCGCGTTCTGAGAGTCGGCAGACAGCGGCTGAGTCGTGCTGGTGTCGCTCATCGGAAGAATTCACCCCGTCACAAGATCTCTTACAGCGCGGCGAGTGTAACCGCCACACCACGGGCCGAATCCAGGCGGGCACGCCGACCGGTGCTACTTCGTTACAAGTCCGTCGAGAGGTGCCTCCTGGAGCGGTACCGGACGGACCGTCACCGGTCCCGGAGGATCCGGTTCCGCCGCCTCCCAGGGCACCTCGGGCACCCCGGCAGCCGTGCCGTTCCGGACCGGATCCCCCGGACCCGCGTCCCCCATGGGTGCCGTCAACTCCGCCACACCGCAGGGGACTTCCCCGGTGGCGTACGGCAGCCGCAGCACCCCGTCCTGTGTCCATAGCCCGGACCCCGTCAACCACCCCTCGGGCGCCGGGAGATGGCACACCTGTCGCTCGGCCGGCCGCCAGATGCCGATCCAGCTGCCGAACTGCCCGTCGAGGCGCAGCGCCACCGCACAGCTCTCCGGCATCAGCGCCTGCCCCGGCTGGATCGCGAAGGGCGTCACCGCACAGTCCTTCAGCCGCAGGCACTCCGGGAAGCGCACCGGCAGCGTGCTGCCCATGACCCCCCAGCCCAATCGTTCCTGCCCGGGGGAGGGTGCGTCCGAGGAGATCAGCAGCAGCCCGCTGTCCGGTTCGCAGAGCAGCAACCGGTCGTCGCTGCCCTCCGCGATCTGCAGCAGGGGCGAGATCTCGCCGCCTCGCTCCAGGTCGACCACGACCGTCTTGGTGCGCCCGCCCAGTTCCCGGTCCAGCGCGAGCAGCCGCCCGTCACGGTCCAGCCAGACCCCGCCCGAGCAGCGCCCCGGCACCTCCGCCAACTGCTCGGGCCCGAAGGCGCCGCCCGTCACCAGCCACACCGCGCTCGAACGCGGACCGACCGCGAGGGCGTACGCGCGCACCCCGCCCGGCGCCGGCGGCAGCAGCGCGAGCCGGGTGCCCGGCTCCCGGCACTCCACCGCGCCCAGCGGCAGCTCGCCGGTGCCGGGGCCGGTCGGGTACAGCAGCGCGAAGGTGTGCCGGCGCTCCACCAGCCGCTGGATCAGCACCCGCCCGTCCGCCATCGGCTGCACCTGGGTGCCGGGCTCCTCCGGCTGGTTGCCGGGCAGCGGCACCGCGTACGGCTCCGGGCCGTCCAGCGTCCAGCGCTCCGGGAACCAGGAGTCGCCGCCCAGCGCCAGGCGGGCGGCGTACGCACCGTCCGCCGTGATGGCGCACCGCGTCCCCGGCACACCGTCGTCCTCACCGGTGGAGGGGGGTTCGATCGCACAGGCAGTCATCGTTCGGTCACCTCCGGCGACGAAGCTAGTTTTCGTACGCGCAGGCGTGGGATCGCCCGGCCCGGGCTTCACACATACGGGTGGCGCAGAAGCGATTCCTCTGAGGAGACCGGGGCGTTTGTGCTGAGCGGGACCAGCGGGAGCGGATGCGGTACAGCCCGGCAGAACGGCCAGGTAGCCTTTTCCCCGTGCCCCGTCTGTCTGAAGTCATCGCCGCGCTGGAGAGCCTGTGGCCCGCCGAGCGGGCCGAGTCCTGGGACGCGGTCGGCACGGTCGTGGGCGACCCCGACCAGGAGGTCACCCGGGTCCTGTTCGCCGTCGACCCGGTGCAGGACATCGTCGACGAGGCGGTGAAGCTGGGCGCCGACCTGCTCGTCACCCACCACCCGCTCTACCTGCGCGGTACGACCACGGTCGCGGCCACGCACTTCAAGGGCCGGGTCGTGCACACGCTGATCAAGAACGACATCGCGCTGCACGTCGCCCACACCAACGCCGACACCGCCGACCCGGGCGTCTCGGACGCCCTCGCCGGCGCGCTCGACCTCCGCGTCGTACGACCCCTCGTGCCGGACCCGACCGACCCCGAGGACCGCCGGGGCCTGGGCCGCGTCTGCGAACTCGACCACCCGCTGACCGTGCGCGAGCTGGCCGCCCGCGTCGCCGAGCGGCTGCCCGCCACCGCCCAGGGCATCCGGGTGGCCGGCGACCCCGAGGCCGTCGTCCGTACGGTCGCCGTCAGCGGCGGCTCCGGCGACAGCCTCTTCGACCAGGTCCGCGCGGCCGGCGTCGACGCCTTCCTCACCGCCGACCTGCGCCACCACCCCGCCTCCGAGGCGGTGGCCCACAGTCCCCTCGCGCTGCTCGACGCGGCGCACTGGGCCACCGAGTGGCCCTGGTGCGAGCTGGCCGCAGCCCAGCTCGACGAGATCTCCGACCGCCACGGCTGGGACCTGCGCGTCCACGTCTCCAAGACGGTCACCGACCCCTGGACCGCCCACGCGGCGTCCAACATCACCACTAGTCAACCGGGAGCCCCCAACTGAACGCCGCGCCCGCCGACCAGATCCGACTCCTCGACGTCCAGGCCCTCGACGTCCGCCTGCAGCAGCTGGCACACAAGCGGAGGTCGCTGCCCGAGCACGCCGAGATCGAGTCGCTGAACAAGGACCTGACGCAGCTGCGCGACCTGCTGGTCGCCGCGCAGACCGAGGAGAGCGACTGCGCCCGCGAGCAGACCAAGGCCGAGCAGGACGTGGACCAGGTGCGCCAGCGCGCCGCCCGCGACCAGCAGCGCCTGGACTCCGGCGCCGTGACCTCGCCGAAGGACCTGTCCAACCTCCAGCACGAGATCACCTCCCTCGCCAAGCGCCAGGGCGACCTGGAGGACGTCGTCCTCGAGGTCATGGAACGCCGTGAGGCCGCGCAGGAGCGGGTGACCGAGCTGACCGAGCGGGTCGGGTCCGTGCAGTCGAAGATCGACGACGCGGGCTCCCGCCGGGACTCGGCCTTCGAGGAGATCGACGGCGAGGTCGCCTCGGTGACCAAGGAGCGCGAGGTCATCGCCGCCTCCGTCCCTGCGGACCTGCTCAAGCTGTACGACAAGCTGCGCGAGCAGCAGGGCGGCATCGGCGCGGCCAAGCTGTACGCCCGCACCTGCCAGGGCTGCCGCCAGGAGCTGGCCATCACCGAGCTGAACGAGATCCGTTCGGCAGCGCCGGACACGGTGGTCCGCTGTGAGAACTGCCGCCGCATCCTGGTGCGTACGGCCGAGTCGGGTCTGTAAGGGGCCGGGGCGGTGCGGGAGTTCATCGTCGAGGCCGACGGCGGGTCGCGGGGCAACCCGGGGCCCGCGGGCTACGGATCCGTGGTGATCGACGCGGCGACGGGGGAGGCCCTGGCGGAGACCGCGGAGTACATCGGCATCGCCACGAACAACGTGGCCGAGTACCGGGGCCTGCTGGCCGGCCTGCGCGCCGCGCACGACCTCGACCCCACCGCCCGGATCCACGTCCGCATGGACTCCAAGCTCGTCATCGAGCAGATGTCGGGCCGCTGGAAGATCAAGCACCCCTCCATGAAGCCTCTCGCGGCGGAGGCGGGCCGGGTCTTCCCCGCGGACCGGATCACCTACGAGTGGATCCCCCGCGAACAGAACAAACACGCCGACCGCCTGGCCAACGAGGCCATGGACGCGGGATCCAAGGGCGGCCAGTGGTCCCCGTCGGAGTCCAGGGCTGCCCTGGCAGCCGACGTAGCTGCGGGCAGTCGTGCCGCTGGGGCGGCACGGGTGGGCGCAGCGGCACCTCCCAGCGAGCAGCACCTTTCCAGCACCGGAGGGGAAAGCACCGCGACCTCCACCGAGCAGCACCCCTCAACCCCGGGTTGGAGCGCGGCCCCAGACATGGGCGCCCCCGCCACCTTCGTCCTCCTCCGCCACGGCGAAACCCCTCTCACCCCCCAGAAACGCTTCTCCGGCAGCGGCGGCACCAACCCCTCCCTCTCGGCCGCAGGCCGCGAGCAGGCCCACCGAGCAGCAGAGGCACTCGCCAGACGAGGCACGATCCAGACGATCCTCGCCTCCCCCCTCGCCCGCACCCGCGAGACCGCCGGCATCGTCGCCGCCCGCCTGGGCCTGGACGTCACGATCGAAGAAGGCCTGCGGGAGACCGACTTCGGCGCCTGGGAAGGCCTCACCTTCGGCGAGGTCCGCGAGCGCCACCCGGACGACCTGAACGCCTGGCTCGCCGACCCCGAGGCCCACCCCACCGGCGGCGGCGAGAGCTTCGCGGAGACCGCCACCCGGATGGAGGCCACCAGGGAGAAGCTGGTCGCGGCCTACGCCGGCCGCACGGTCCTGCTGGTCACGCACGTCACCCCGATCAAGACCCTCGTCCGCCTCGCCCTGGGCGCCCCGCCCGAGTCGCTGTTCCGCATGGAACTCTCCGCCGCCTCCCTGTCGGCGGTGGCGTACTACGCGGACGGCAACGCGAGCGTGCGGCTGTTCAACGACACGTCCCACCTGCGTCCCTGAGCCCACCTGCGTCCCTGAGCCCGGCGGCGGCCCGCGCCAGCTCCTCGATCCGGTCCCAGTCCCCGGCGGCCACCGCCTCCGCCGGGACCATCCAACTCCCGCCCACACAGCCGACGTTGGGCAGGGACAGATACTCCGGCGCGGTCGCGGGTCCGATCCCGCCCGTCGGACAGAAACGGGCCTGCGGCAGCGGACCGGCCAGCGACTTCAGATAGGCGGTCCCGCCCGCGGCCTGCGCGGGGAAGAACTTCATCTCCCGCACCCCGCGCTCCAGCAGTGCCACCACCTCCGAGGTGGTCGACACCCCCGGCAGGAACGGCACCCCGGACGCCCGCATCGCCGTCAGCAGCGCGTCCGTCCACCCGGGGCTGACCAGGAACCGCGCCCCGGCCGCCACACACGCGCCCACCTGCTCCGGCACGATCACGGTGCCCGCCCCGACCGCTGCGTCCGGCACCTCACCGGCGATCGCGCGGATCGCGTCCAGCGCGGCCGGCGTCCGCAGCGTCACCTCGATCGCGGGCAGCCCGCCGGCCACCAGCGCACGGGCGAGCGGTACGGCGTCGGCGGCATCCTCGATGACGACGACGGGCACGACGGGCGCGAGGTCCAGCACAGACGAGGCCATGCCGCTCATCCTGCCGGCGCGATGCAGGGTACGCAAAGGACGTTGCATATATTGCAACGCCAGCCACATGCCTTCAGTGAAGGCTCTCAGCGAAGGCTCAGAAGGCTCAGTGGATCTCCTCCACCAGCACGTCCAGCGCCCACGCCTGCCCCGCCTTCGCCGGCGCCTGGACCTCCACGACGTACCCGAGGTCCCGCAGCGCCTCCACCAGCTCGGCCGGCCCCTTCGGTGCGGCTCCGGCAGACAGCAGGCTCCGTACGATCCGCCCCTTCGTCGCCTTGTTGAAGTGGCTGACGACCTTCCGGGTCGGCGCGTGCAGCACCCGTACGGTCGCCGTACGCCCGGCCACCTCGCCCTTCGGCTTCCAGGCGGCCGCGTACGCGGCGGATCGCAGGTCCAGGACGAGCCCGTCCCCCGCGGCCTCGGGCAGCACCGACGCCATCGGTGTGCGCCAGTGGGCGCCCAGCGCCCCGAGCCCCGGCAGCTTCACGCCCATCGAGCACCGGTAGGAAGGGATACGGTCGTTGACGCGCACCGCGCCCCACAGCCCCGAGAACACCAGCACAGACCGCGCGGCCCGCCTCTTCGCGGCCGCGTCGAGGGAGGCCAGGTCGAGGGCGTCGTACAGCACACCCGTGTAGATCTCCCCGGCGGGCCGGGCCCCGGCCGTGCGCAGTCCGGCGTTCTTCGCGACCTCGCCGCGCAGCCCCTCGCTCAGCCCGAGCACCTCACGCGCCTTGTCCTCGTCACCGGCGCACAGCTCGACCAGCTCCCCGAGCACCGCCTCCCGCGCGTCGCTCAGCCCCGGCAGGGACAGCGACTCCAGCTTCAGCGGGGCACCACGGCCCGAGGACGCCTTGCCTTCCGAGGGCGGCAGCAGGACAAGCACGGGTGGTACTCCTTCTCTCCGGTTCTGCGCCAGGGTACGGGGTGCTGCCCCAGCCCCTTCGACCTACGCCGGATCGAGGGCGAGCACCTCCCGCTCGGCGAACGCCTGCGGGTCCGCCTCACCCGAGCGGATCCGGGCACGGCGAAGATCCTGTTCACAGTCCAATCCGCATGGGACCAGTACAGACGTTGACGTCGCGGCAGGGTCAAGCGGCGGGCTGGGCGGCGTCCGCGGGTGCGCCGAGCCAGCGCTCCAGGACTTCGGGCAGGGCCTTGCCGTCCTCATGGCCGCCCGCCGTCCACGCCACGAACCCGTCCGGCCGGACGAACAGCGCGGCCAGGTCCGGCCGCCCGGGGCAGGCGACGGTCAGGACGTCCAACCGCTCGCCGTACCCCGCGGCGCGGGCGCGCAGCTCGGAGTCGTCCGCGAGGTCGAGCAGCAGGGCCCGTCCGGTGTGCAGATGCTCGCCGAGCCGGGTGCCGTCGGCGAGTTCCAGGTCGGGGGCGCTGCGGCCGGTCAGCGGGTGGTCGCCGGGCAGGTCGTACCGCTGCCAGACACCGGAGATCTGCGTGACCAGGTAGGTGGTGCCGGTGGTGGTCAGAGCCATGTCGGTCACCACCTTGCGCAGGGCCCGGGCGTGCCGGTCGGGGCGCATCAGCGCGATCTGGGCGCGGGTCCAGTCGAGCACCCAGGCGCCGAGCGGGTGCCGTTCCGCGGTGTAGGTGTCCAGCAGGGCCTCGGGCGCCCGGCCGCGCACCACGGCGGCGAGCTTCCATCCGAGGTTCATCGCGTCCCCGATGCCGAGGTTGAGCCCCTGCCCGCCGAACGGCGAGTGCACATGCGCCGCGTCGCCCGCGAGCAGCACCCGACCCCTGCGGTAGTCGGTGACCTGGCGTGCGTTGTCGGTGAACCGGGTGGCCGTGACCACCTTCGTGATGCTCACCTCCGGTACGCCCGACACCCGGCGCAGGCTGGCCTGCAGCTCCTCGGCGGTGACGGGCGCCGACCGGTCGGCCGGGGGCCCGTCGAACTCCACGCTCAGGATGCGACCCGGGAAGGGCCCGTGGACGTACGTCCCCACGTCGGTCGTGTTCCAGCCCGCGCCCAGCCGCTCGGTGCCGGCCATCTCCACCACTGCCTGGTAGCCGGTGATCTCCGGGTCCGTACCCGGGAAGTCGAACCCGGCGAGCTTGCGAACGGTGGAACGACCTCCGTCGCACCCTACGAGCCAGCCGGCCCGGATCTCCTCGGGTCCGCTCTCGCGATCACGGATGTGTACGGTCACCCCGTCCGCGTCCCCGTCCGCATCCGCCGTGAAGCCGGTCAGCTCCACGCCCCGGCGCACCTCGATGCCGAGTTGTGCGGCCCGCCGGGCCAGGATCCGCTCCAGCTCGGCCTGCGGCACACCGAGACCGGCCTCGGCGGCCGGGCCGACCTCCGCCCACAGCGGGTCGGAGCCGTCGAACAACTCGGGGTCCATCATGATCCCGGCGAAGTGCCCGGCGAACTTGGGGGGCATGCGGGGCCGGTCGCCTTCGCCGCCTTCCTTCCGGAAGGCGCGCATCCGTTCCAGTGCCGCCTCCCACACCGCCGCCATCTCCGGCAGCAGGCCCCGCCGGTAGAACGCCACCGCGCTCGGGACGTTGACCGCGCCCGCCTTGATCGTCTCGTCGACCTCGGTCAGCCGCTCCACGACCAGCACCCGGGCTCCACCGAGCCCCAGCTCACAGCCGAGGAAGAGCCCCACGGGCCCGGCGCCTGCCACCACCACGTCGTAATCCGTCGTCGTCATGTTCTCGTTCGCCGTCATAGGCATCACTGTAGTCACTAAAAATTTCGAGCGGCTATAGTTTTTGCCATGAACAAGGGCCCGGGTCCAGAGCCTTCTCTGAGGGAGCGCAAGAAGCGGGAGACGCGGCAGCGGATCTCGGACATCGCCACGCTGCTCTTCGCACAGCGCGGCTTCGACGCGGTGACGGTCGCCGAGGTGGCCCGCGAGGCGGGCGTCTCCACCATGACCGTCTTCAACTACTTCCCGCGCAAGGAGGATCTGTTCCTCGACCGCATCCCCGAGGCGGCCGAACTGTTCGCCGCAGCCGTACGCGACCGCACCCCCGGCGAGCCCCCGCTGGCCGCCCTGCACCGCCTCGCGCTCCAACTCCTCGACGAGCGGCACCCGTTGGGCGGCATGGCGGAGAGGTTCGTGCACTTCTGGCGGGTCGTCATCGACTCGCCGGCCCTGCGCGCCCGTGCCCGCGAGGGGGTCGAGGAGGTCGAGTCCGCCCTGGCCGCAGCCCTGGCCGAAACGGAGGTTGCCGACCCGTACCTGCTCGCCGCCCTGACGGTCGCCGCGTACCGCACGGTGTACGTCACCTCGGCGCGCCGGCTGATGGCCGGGGATCCGGTGGAGGAGGTCGCGGAGGATCACCGCGCCCGACTGGAGGCCGCGTTCGCCGCGCTGGAGCGGACGGTCTTCTAGGGGGCACCCCGGTCCACAGGCGTCGGGGCGGAGTGTCCGGGAGAGTGTCCGCGCTACCCGGTGCCGCCCGTCCTGCCTGGCCACGGAACAACCCCTCCCGCGCACCGAACTCCCCGAAGGCCTCGAAGACCGGGCCGCCCTGCCACTCCTGCGGGCCTGCGCCGGCGACCTCGACCTGGCCCGCGCCGTCTGGGCCTTCGCCCACGGCATGGTGATCCTGGAGATCCACGGCCGGTTTCCGGTAGACGCCGACCTGGACGCGGCATGGAAGCGGGGCCTGAAGGCGTTGCACCCTTGGCAGGGAGTACGGCAGGGGAGTGGGCGATGGCGGAACAGGCGCTGTGGACGAGGGCGCGACTGGGTCGTTGCGGCCCCCCGCTCGACCTCCTGACCGCGAACTTCCACCGGCACACCTACGCCCCGCACGCCCACGACGAGTACACGATCGGCGTCTGCGTGGGCGGCTCCGAGGTGATCGACTACCGCGGCGGCCACATCCGCACCGGCCCCGGCACGATCGTCGTCCTCGAACCGGGCGAGATGCACACCGGCGGCCCCGGCACCCCCACCGACGGCTACGCGTACCGAGCCCTGTACGCGGAGCCGTCCCTGCTGGCGGACGGCACCGTCGGCGCCCTCCCGCACTTCCGCGAACCACTCCTGGAAGACCCCGAACTGGCCAGGGTCCTGCGCGTGACCCACACGGAACTCAGCAGGTGCCCCGACCCCCTGGAAGTCGAATCCCGCCTCCCCTGGCTCCTGACGGCCCTGTCCCACCGCCACTCCACGGCAAGACCGATCGCGCACCACATCCCAGGCGCCGCCACCCTGGCCCTGACGGTCCGCGACCGCCTGGCAGACGAACTGACGGCCCCACCCTCCCTCTCCCTCCTCGCAGCCGACCTAGGCCTCTCCCGCTACCAGCTCCTACGAGCCTTCCGTACGACGATGGGGGTACCGCCGTACGCCTGGCTGGCCCAGTACCGAGTGACACGGGCACGCACCCTGCTGGAGGCCGGACTGCGCCCGGCCGAGGTGGCGGGCCTGGTGGGCTTCGCGGACCAGGCGCACCTCACCCGCTGGTTCCGCCGCGTACTGGGGGTGACCCCGGCGGCGTACCGCAACAGCGTTCAAGACACCTGACGCGGGGACGACCGAAACTCGACCCCATGACTGCACGCGGCTGGTTCCTGTTCTCCCTGATGGGAGTGGTCTGGGGCATTCCCTATCTGATGATCAAGGTGGCGGTGGGCGACCTGTCCCCCGCCATGGTGGTGTTCACGCGCTGTGCGCTCGGCGCGCTCCTCCTGCTCCCGTTCGCGATCCGCCAGGGCGACCTGATCAGGGTCGTCCGCGCTCACTGGCGTCCCATGCTGGCCTTCGCGTGCATCGAGATCATCGGCCCGTGGTTCACCCTCACCGACGCCGAACGGCACCTGTCCAGCTCCACGGCGGGTCTGCTGATCGCGGGCGTACCGATAGTCGGAGTCCTCCTCGCCCGCTTCTTCGGCGACACGGAACGCCTCGGCGTGCGACGGGTCGCGGGCCTGGCCCTGGGCCTCTCCGGCGTGGCGGTCCTCACCGTTCCCCACCTCACCGGCGGCGACGCGCGCTCGCTCGGCGAGGTCCTGCTGACCGTCCTCGGCTATGCGACGGCCCCGCTGATAGCCGCGCGGTGGCTGAAGGACGTCCCCACCCTCCAGCTCACGGCCCCGTGCCTGACCCTGGCCGCCCTGGTCTACGCCCCCGCGGCAGCGGCCACCTGGCCGTCCGCCGTACCGTCTGGCCAGGTCCTGGCCTCCCTCGCCGGCCTGGGCGTCATCTGCACGGCACTGGCCTTCGTGGCCTTCCTGGAACTGATCAAGGAGGTCGGCCCGACCCGCTCCACAGTCATCACGTACGTCAACCCGGCGGTGGCGGTGGCGGCGGGAGCCCTGTTCCTGAACGAGCCGCTGACCTCCGGCATCCTGGTCGCCTTCACCCTGATCCTGGCGGGCTCGGTACTGGCCACGGCGACCGCCGGCCCACGCCGCCCCGCACGCCCGGTACCATGGTCGACACGGCAGACGAGCCGGGCGGACGGCCGCGTGGAGTCCCCCTAGGGGGCTTCCCGAGGAACGTCCGGGCTCCACAGGGCAGGGTGGTGGCTAACGGCCACCCGGGGTGACCCGCGGGACAGTGCCACAGAAAGCAAACCGCCGGGGGCTTCGGCCCTCGGTAAGGGTGAAACGGTGGTGTAAGAGACCACCAGTGCCCAGGGTGACCTGGGCAGCTAGGTAAACCCCACCCGGAGCAAGGTCAAGAGGAGCGCCGTAAAACGCGCTCTGCGCGGACGTTCGAGGGCTGCCCGCCCGAGTCCGCGGGTAGACCGCACGAGGCCGACGGCAACGTCGGTCCTAGATGGATGGCCGTCGCCGAGAGGTTCGCGAGAACCCCTCGGAACAGAACCCGGCGTACAGCCCGACTCGTCTGCCGCTACCTGCGGCTTTGCCTGAGAAAGGGCCTTGATAGTTCCGTCGGTCTCAGCAGGCGGCTCTGCGACCGTCCCGTGAGGCGGGATGTGGTGTCCGTTGCAGCGTGGGCACAAGAGCGACGCGACAGTATGTCGACATCGATGGCGTCCTCGTCCCGGCCAACTCTGGGAAGCAGGACGCCGCCGCGACCTGGAAGAAGACGCTCGGGCACCACCCGCTGACGGGGTTCGCCGACCACGGCCGCGGTGGGTCCGGCGAGCCGGTCGCGGGCCGACCTGCGGCCCCCCCCGCAACGCGGGCTCCAACACCTCGCCGAACACATCGAGGCACCCAAGCCGGCCCTGGCTCAGCTGCTGAAGCGGTTGGGGCGCGGCCGGTGGACGTTCATCCGTACATCCGTACCGACTCCGGCGGCGGCCTCATGAGTTCGTCGTCTGGCCCGCCCGGCGCGGAAGGTGGCTGTCGTACTTGGTCGGCATGACCATCACCGACGCCATCCACCAGGCCGTCTGGAAGGTCCCGGCCTCGGCTTGGACACCGGCCGTGGAACCCGACGGCGACGTCCGTGACGGCGCCTGGGCCGCCGAAGTCGCCGGCGACTGCCTCACGGGCCGGCCGAGGGGGCTGCGGCTGATCGTACGCAAGGAACGACGGCACCCCGGTGCCCAGTCACGCTTCACCGACGCCGGCGGTATGCGATTGCCTTGCTTCGCCACCAACACGGCGGGCGAGGCGCTCGCCGCCCTCGAGCTGCGAAGCCGGCGAGGCGAGAGGGTACCGGGTTGCGGGGGCGGCTGGGTTGCCCATGATCTCGGACGGAACAGGGCGTCATGGGTCGTTCGCGGGCCGGATATTGGTGGAATACAGGCGGCGTATAGCGGCAGGATGCCGGCAGGACTGAGATGTGCGGAAAACTTGGCCGACCTGTGTGTGATAGGAAAACTTGGGCCGACCTGTGCGTGATACATGCATCGAGCTGCTATAGGATCTGGCTACACGATCTTGGGGCGACTTGACCCGTTGCCTTTTCAATTTCTGTTGCGCGAGCCCTTGGGGACGCCACCGCGTTCGGACGGGTGCTCTCGCCTTGGGGGAAGAAATGAAATTCCTTGTCCTCGGGCCGATACGGGCTTGGAGTCAAGACAGGGAGGTGGAGCTACGGGGTTCGAAAATCACCAGCGTACTGGCTGCGCTGCTTCTTTCACGAGGGCGTGTGGTGTCCGACAGCGTCCTGGCGGACTTGCTGTGGGGTGATGCTCCGCCGGCCACTGCGCAGGCACAGATACAGACGTACGCCTCCCGGCTGCGCCGCCTGCTCGGACCTGAGGTTCGAATCGACCGACAGCGCCCCGGATACCGAATCAGCAGAGGGGGGCACAGCGTCGACCTGCTGGAGTTCGAGCGGCTGACCGGCCTGGGGCGCAACGCCGTGGCGGCCAACCGTCCGGAGGAGGCGTCAGCCCACTTCACGGCGGCGCTCGCCCTGTGGCGGGGGCCCGCGCTCGCGGGGGTGAGCGAGTACCTTGCCGCCGTGGAGGTACCGAGGTTAGAGGAAGCGCGACTGGTCGTCCTGGAGGACAGGATCGACGCCGACCTGGAACTCGGACGGCACGGTGAGGTGATCGCGGAGCTGATGGCCCTGGTGGCCGAGCATCCGCACCGGGAACGACCCCGCACCCAGCTCATGCGTGCGCTGCACCGCGCCGGCCGCCGAGTTGAGGCACTGGGGGTCTACCACGACTATCGGGAGCTGCTGGTCAACGACCTGGGACTGGATCCCGGCGCACAGTTGCAGGATGCCCACCACATGGTGCTCAATGGGGACCCCGGCGCGCCCCAACCGGCTCGGACCGCTGCGCGTGGCACACCGATGGCTCAACCCGGCATCCGCGTCGCGGAGCCTGCCGACCCCTGGGTGCCATTGTCCGTCCGGCCGGCTGAACTGCCCCCGGCACCAGTGGACTTCACGGGACGTGCGGCCGAGGTCGAGGCCCTGTGCGATTGGATGACGGCCCCTGGTCTGTCAGAGGGAGCCCCGCCGGTGTGCGCGATCCAGGGCATGCCGGGGATCGGCAAGACGGCACTGGCGCTGTACGTGGCACACCGGCTGCGCGGACAGTATCCGGACGGCCAGATCCACATCGATCTGGCGCAGGGCGGGGCCGCGGCCGAACCCACGCAGGTGCTGCGCGACTTGCTCCACACGCTGGGGGTTGGCAACGCTGTCATGCCGGACAGCCAGGAGGATCTGGCCCGGTTCTACCGCAGCCGGGTGTCCGACCGCAGGCTGCTCGTCGTCGTCGACAACGCGACCGCCGCGGAGCAGGTCCGACCGCTGCTTCCGGGCACCTCCGGCTGTGGTGTGCTGATCACCGCTCGTGGCCGGCTGGCCGCTGTGGAGGGCGTTCACTCCCTCGATCTACACGAGCTGTCGGACGACGAGTCGCGTCAGTTGCTGAGCCGTATCGTCGGCGAGGCCCGGATGGCCGCGGAGCCGGGGGCCGTATCCACGGTCCTGGAGCAGTGTGCCGGCCATCCGCTCGCCCTCCGGATCAGCGGCGCCCGGCTCGCGGCCCGGCCGCACTGGTCGCTCGCCCGCCTCGCCGCCCGCCTCACCGGTCGGCAGGCCGTGCTGGACGAGTTCACGCTCGGGGACCGCGAGGTCAGAGCGGGTTTGCAGGAGAGTTACCGGGCGCTCCCCGACGAGGCGCAGCGGGCCTTGGTGTCCCTGTCCGCGCTCGGTACCGCGCCGTTCTCCCTGACGCGTGCGGCCAGGGCGATCGGGTGCTCGGTGGAGGAGACCCAGAACCTCGTCGACGAACTCGTCGACGCTCATCTTCTCGGCATTGCCGACGCCCCGCCCGGCTGCTATCGGCTGCATCGGCTGACCTGGACTTTCGCCACCGAACTGGCGTCGACGGCCGGAGACATGCCCGGCGGTCCCGTCGTTGCCGTCCCCGGCTGGCGCCCCACGGCCGGCACATCCCTGGATTGCCAGACCGGGGTCCGGCTGCCGATTTTCGCCTGACCCGGAGCGGCCGAGCCGGAGCACTCCTCCGGTTCGGCCGCACCTGCCACGCCGGTGTCGGCCAGCCTGTGGCTTTCAGCCAGTGGCCTCCACGCTGACGTCGCCGCCTTCTGTGTGTGCCCTGACCTTGTGCGGGGAGGAGGAGTCGGCCTTCACGTCAACCGCGCGATGGCCACCTTCGGTGGTGGCGTCCACGGCGTACGTACCCTGCGGCAGCCGGACGGTGGCGTCGCCGCCCTCCGTGCTCGCGTCCACCTTGTCCGGCACGCCCGTGAAGGATGCGGTGACGTCGCCGCCGCCCACACTCGCCGTGACGGCCTTGGCGGAGGAGTCGGTGACCTCCACCGAACCGCCTTCCGACTTGGCGTAGGTGGTGCCCGACAGGCCCCGGACGGTGATGTCGCCGCCGCCGAGTGTCAGGTGGGTGGCGGCGTTCGCCGGAACCTCCACGCGGTAGCGCACCGAGCACTTGTCGGCGTCCGAGCCGCACCCGGAATTCTTCAGTACCAGTTCGCCGCCGTTGACAGAGTGCGTGGTCTGCGGCCGGCCGTCGGTGTACTCGTATTTCTCGGTGACCTTGGCGGCGCTGCCGGTGCCGGGCACAACTTCGATGGCCCCCGCGTAGTCGTCGACCCGCAAGGAGGTGATCGTGCCCTTGATGTCGTACGACGACTGGTCGGTCTTGGACTGGTTCGAACAGCCCGTCAGGAGAACCGAGGCGGTGGCCGCGCACAGGGCGGCCTTCGTCGCTGCGGTCGCGAGGCGGCGGGAGAGCGGCTTGGTCATCGGAAAGGTGGTCCTTTTCTCTGCTGGACACAGACGGGTGTTGTCTGCGGACCGCGAATGGGCCGGTGTCTTGTGGACGATGAGAAGGGCGGCGCAGGTGTCCGAGGCGTCGGTCAGGCCGCGCGGGACATCAGGCGCCAGGAAGAGCGATCCGTGAACGCGGCGACGTGCCGGTAACGGCCTGTTGTTTCGGCCACCCAGAAGCGCTCCGCGATGATGACGGGCGGAACCGGATGGCACCGGCGTGACTGCCGGAACGCGACACGCACGTCCTGGACGTTGTCCGGAACCTTGCCCCATGCCAGGGTCCAGCACTGGTCGTCGCGTTCGCCCCACCACGCATCGCGCAGCAGCGTTGGTGCGAGGAACGAGGAGACCATCGCGTCGACGCAGCTTCCTTCGGTGTCGTAAACTGCCAACGTGGCCCGTCCCCGGTCGCGTCGGCTGATCCGCAGGGACCAGCCGCTGAGTGGCAGGGACAGTTCGCGCAGATCGGTGCCGGCGAAGCCGTCGTCGATGGACTTGCTCTTGAGCAGCATGAACTGCTCTCCCTTCGCGGAGAGATGCGTTCGACAGGATCTGTCCTGGGGCCAGGACGCGTTGCTCTCTGTTCTGGGTCGTCGGGTGGCAGCCCGGCGGCCCAGTTTTCGTTCACTGGTCTTCGGCTTACTCGATTTCCTTGAGGGCACGCTCCATCGATGCCACCCGCTTGCTGATGTCCGCGAGCGTGATGCTGATCTCAGCGAGCTTGTGGTCCGTTAGTTGCTGGGTGCTCACGGCGAGTTCGGTCAGCCGTTGGTATTCCTGCTCACGGGCCAGCTTCGCCTTCGCTCGAGCCGTGGCGCCGGACTGGCGAATGGCCACGATGATCACCGGGACGACAAGGACGAGGGCGCCCAGCGTCCAGACGACGGTGTCCGGGTCGTAGAGCCTCACTGTTACTCCTTCTGGTGACTTTCATCGTCTGACGCGCCCTCGATATGCAGTGTCTCGGCAGCGGTCGCGATGCTCTGCGGGGTGAGGTGGATGGCGAAGGGCGTCGACTCGTAGAACTTCATCGCCTTGCCGTCCTCGGAGAGTTCGAGCTTCGCGGACACCAACCCGGCGGCTTCCAGCTTGCGCAGATGGATCTGCAGCAGCGCCCGGCTGATGCCCAGCTCCCGCGCGAGACGGCTCACATAGTTCCGTTGCTGGGCGACGGCAGCCACGACCCGCAGGCGATGCGGGCTGGAGAGCGCCGCCATGACCCGCACCAGGTCGTCCCCGGTCAGACCGGAGGTCGCACCGTCCCCCTTGCTCATGCCAACAGAAGTTAGCAGGTGCCAGGAAGGTAGATCAACGCCAGGAGGTGGTTTTCGGCCTGAAGGAACCGCGTGACGGTACGTCAACAACACTGGTGGGGTGCGATACAGAGTGCATACGCAATCCACGAGGAGTTCTCGGCCAGGGGTGCGGAACTGGACGGCTGGGCCCACCAGTTGACGCGGTTCCTGCGGGACAGCGACGCTCGACCGGAGACTCCGGTCGCGGTGTGCCGACGACGCGAACCCGACCTGATGGTCGCGCTGCTCGGCGTTTGGAAGGCCGGCGCAGCCTACGTGCCCCTCGCCCCAGACCGCCCCTGGCAGCGCACCGCGTGGGTCCTCGACGCCACCGGTGCCGGTCTGGTGTTCAGCCCTCGACTCCGCCGCCGACCCGGCGAACACCCCCCACGTCCTGTGCACCTCCTGAACCAGCGGGCAGCCCAAGGGAGTGGTGGTGAGCCACGTAGCCGTCGCCAACCTCAGCCGCTGGATGGCCGACATCCGCTCCCTCGCCGGCGGCAACCGTGTCCTGCAGAAGACGCCCCTGACGTTGGACGCGTCCTGCTGAGAACTCTTCGCTCCGCTGATCGCCGGTGCCACCGGCGTCATGTCCCGGCACGGCATTGAACGCGACCCCGCCGCGCTGCTGCCGACCACGGCACCACCGTCCTCCAGGTCGTCCCCTCCACCCTGCGGCGGCTGGTCGAGGAGGACGGCAGGGCAGACCGCACAGTGCCGCGCCTGGCGCTCTCCGGCCGCGCGTGGAGGCGCTGGAGGCGTATCAGGACTACTGCCGGCTGCTGGTGAGCGGCATGGGTCTGGGGCCGGGCGGGCTGCTGCAGGACGCGCACCGGATGGTGCTCACCGAAGACTCGGCCGCACAGGCGCCCGTGGAGTACGGTGCGCGCACCACCGCCGCTGCGTCGGCCGTCGGCGTTGCGCCTGACGCGGGGCGCTCCCTTGTCGGGGCACCGCATGGAGCCCTTGCGGCGGCAGCGGTCGCGTCATGCACCCAGCCCCCGGTGGCGCCTCCCCCCTTGGAGAAGGTTTGTGCTGGGTCCCGTCGTCAGCTGCAGCGCCAGACGGCCGGGAAGTTGGCGGACTTGCTGCCCACGGCCGGAGCAGAGCCGGTGATCGTGGAATCGGCGGCGACGGCGGTGAGCGAACCCGCGCCGGTGAGGGCGGGCTTGGCCCGGGTGAGCTGCCAGAGGTTGGTCTTGCCGGTGCCGAGGATCAGGCCATCCGTGTTGATGGCGGTGGCGTTCGTGCCACCCGGCAGCTTCTTGACCCTGCCATCCTTGTCCCACAGGACGGCGAAGTAGCCGAAGTCGGCGGTGAGGCCGTGGCCCACGACGCGGCCGTTGGAGATCGCCGAAATGCTGGCGTTCGGCGCACCGGAGGGGAGTGGCAGGGTTTTGGCGACGCCGTCCTTCCAAATGTACGGGCGCCAGGTGCCCTCGGGGTTGGAAACTGCGGTGACGGCGACAGTGCCGTCGGCATCGACGCCTTCCACCTCGCTGCCGCGCGGGAAGCCGGTGGGCTCGACCACCGTGCCGGGCTTGTCGGCGGGCCACATGTACACCTTGGTGTAGTTGTTGTCGTCGGCACCGTACCCGTAGCCGTAGATGTCCCCCCGCTCCGTGACGGCCGTCGCGATGACGTCGTGTGCCCCGGCGGGAACGGGAAGTCGCTCGAGCTTGCCGTCACGGGAGCGGACGGGGTAGTTCTCGGTCTGCGGCCAGCCCTCGGTGTGGCCGGTGACCTTCATGGCCCCGCCGACCACGGTGCCGTTGCTGTTGACGCCCCGGACCCAGAGGCCGTCCTCGGCGTCCGCCACGGTGCCGAGGTCGGTGTACTTTCCCCCGGTCCACAGCGCGGCGTGCGTCTTCGCGGAGCTGGAGCCGTCCGGGACCTCGACTGTGCCGGCGTAGACATCCTTTTTGGCTAGGGCGGCGACGGTGCCGGCGGTGACGCCCTGGCCCACTGGCAGGTACGTGGGCTGCCGGTAGCTGCAGGCCGCCCCGCCGGTCTGCGCGGCCGGGGTCGCCTGGGCGGCGGGAGCGAGGGCCGCAGCACCGGTCGCGGTCAGTGCTGCGGCGAGGAGGGAGGTGGCAATGCGTTGCTTGTTCGGCATCAGACATCCTTTGCAGAGCACAAATGTGTTCCGCGCAAGCATTGGTGGCTGCCCTATATCCGCCCCATACGGCAGCCATGGCGACCCCGTTCGGTGTGGAACTCCTGCTGCCCCGACAACGCCCCGGGAGTGAACCGATCGATCAATATATGATCTTCGCGTCTCCTGGTCAGGCCCAATGATCGGTTCGTGGCGGGGAATTGCGATTTCATGTAATGGGGCATGGAGCCGTTGCGTCGGCGGCATCGGCCTCCCCCTTGAGTGCGGCTTGGCGCGCCCGACCGGCGGTGGTCTTCTGCCGCTGGCCGCGACCGCCCGCGGCTGAGCCCGGTCGAGGGCCCAGCCGCGGGGTCATCCCCGCCGGGGGTTACGGGGACGTCATCAGGCGGACAGGACGCTGACGTCTCCGCCATCGGTGTGGGCCTTGATCTTGTGCGGGGAATCCGGGCCGGTCTTCACGGAGACCTTGCGATCCCCGCCTTCGGTCTTCGCGTCCACGTCGTACGTGCCCTGGGGCAGGCGGACAGTGACGTCGCCTCCGCCGGACTCCACCCTCACCCGGTCGGGGACGGCGGAGAAGGACGCGGAGGCGTCGCCCCCGTCCACGAGGGCGGTTACCGCCTTGGCGCCGGACTCCGAGACCTGCACGGAACCGCCCTCGGACTTCGCGTAGGTGGCACCGGACAATCCGCGGACGGTGATCTCGCCACCGCCGAGCGTGAGATGGGTGGAGGTCGACGCGGGCACCTCTACGATGTACTTCACGCCGCACTTGTCGGCGCCGGAGCCGCAGCCGGAGTTCTTCAGCAGCAATTCCCCGCTCTTGGCAGAGTGTTCGGTCTGCGGTTTGCCATCGCTGTACTCATACTTCTCGGTGACCTTGACAGTGTCGCCGTTGCCACCGACGACCTCGATGGATCCCGCATAGTCGTCGACGCGCAGCGACGTGATCTTCTCAGTGACGTCGTACGACTCTTCACCAGTCTTGGGCGGCGTCAAGGAGCAGGCAGTCAGCAGGGAGGCGGCGACCGCGCACAGCGCGGCCACCTTCGCTCCGCCGGTGATACGGAGGGATTGCGGCTTGGTCGTCATGGCAGTGGAGTTCCTCATGCTGTGCTGGAAGCGGTGATGGGACGAGGCTGTCGGGGAGAGAGTGCCGAAGGCCGCGAACCGGCCGCCGGCCGGCTCGCACGCGCCCTCAGGCGCCAGGACGATCCGTCGGCGAAGGCCGCGACGTGTTTGAAGCGACCGGTGGTCTCGGCGACCCAGAAGCGGTTGGCGATGATGATCGGCGGGACCGGCAGTACCCGCCGCGTCTGCCGGAAGGCGACATGCACGTCCTCGACGTGGCTGGGAACCTTCCCCCAGGCGACGGTCCAGTGCTGCCCGTCTCGTTCACCGTGCCACGCATCGCGCAGCAACGTGGGTGCGAGGAAGGACGAGGCCATGGCATCCACGCAGTTGCCCGCGCTGTCGTAAACTGCCAGCGAGGTACGCCTTTCGTCGCTCCGGCCGATCCGCAGGGACCAGCCGCTGAGCGGGAGGGACAGTTCCCTCACATCGGTGCCGGCGAAGCCGTCGTCGGTGGACTTGCTCTTGAGCAGCACGAACTGCTCTCCCTTCGCGGAGAGATGCGCTTGACGGGATTCCTCCCGGGGTGAAGATGCGTGTTTCTCTGACCTGGGTCGTCGGGTGGCCGCCCGGCGACCCAGATTTTTTACGGGGTTTCTACTCGATCTCCTTGAGGGACCGTTCCACCGAGGTTACGCGCGCACTGATGGTCGCAAGCTGCTCGGCGATCTCACCGAGCTTCTGGTCCGTGAGTTCCTGGGCGGTCACGGACAGTTCGGTCAGCCGCTGGTATTCCCGCTCCCGTGCCAGCTGGGCCTTGGCTCGTGCCGTGGCTCCTGATTGGCGTATGGCCACGATCAGTACCGGCGCGATGAGGACAAGCGATCCGAGAGTCCAGACAATAGCGTCCGGATCATAGAACGTCACAGCTGCTCCTTCTGATTGCTTTCACCGTCCGACGCGCCCTCGATGTGCAGCGTTTCGGCAGCGATCGCGATGCTCTGCGGTGTGAGGTGGAAGTCGAAGTGCGTCGTCTCATAGAACTTCATCGCCTTGCCGTCCTCGGAGAGTTCGAGCTTGGCGGAGACGAGCCCTGCTGATTCCAGCTTACGAAGGTGGATCTGCAGCAATGCCCTGCTGATGCCCAGCTCCCGTGCGAGCCGGCTCACATAGTTGCGTTGCCGGGCGACAGCAGCCACGACCCGCAGGCGGTGCGGGTTCGACAGTGCCGCCACGACCCGCACCAGTTCATCGCCGGTCACACCGGTCGTCGCGGCGTTCCCCTTGCTCATGCCAAGAGAAGTTAGCAGGTGCTAGATCGTCGAGCAACGCCCTGTTGTCGGTGGGGCCTTGGCGACTGACCGCCCGGGGTGGAGGCCAAGTGCCGGATATGGGGCCCGTATAGGGCTGGTATGCCGCCCTGCAGGGGTGGGGTGAGTGAATCGCCCCACCTACGAATCCTGCGAGGAGTTCTTTCCATGGCTGAAGAGCGGATCGACGACCGCACCTACCGCGTCGTGCTCAACGACGAGGAGCAGTACTCGATTTGGTGGACCGACAGGGATCTGCCGGCCGGCTGGCGTGCCGAGGGCAAGGAGGGCACTCGAGAGGAGTGCCTCGCCCACATCGACATCATCTGGACCGACATGCGTCCGCTGAGCCTGCGCCGCCGCATGCAGGAGCAGGCCGCCGCCTGACCTGCCCCGGTCCCGCACCGCTTTCCCCGCTCACCGCCGCTGATCATGCAAAGGAACGCCATGTCCCCTGAGCCGCAGTCGGGCGACTTCTCCGACGAGAACGCGCTCACTCACGTACTCATCGCCGGCCAGGCCGCGGCCTCGCCCGCACGCACGGCGGTCATCTCAGGTGAGACCGCGCTGAGCTACGCCGAACTGGACGCACGGGCCAATCAGTTGGCTCACTTTCTGCGGGACAGCGGCGCGGGACCGGAAACACTCGTCGCCGTCTGTATGCGGCGCGGCACCGACCTGCTGGCGGCCCTGCTCGGCATCTGGAAGGCGGGCGCCGGCTACGTACCCCTTGACCCTGGGCACCCCCGGCAGCGGACCGAGTGGGTCCTGAAAGACACCGGAGCGGCCCTCGTCCTCACCGACGAGGCGTCCGCCGACGCCGTACTCGGCACCACGGCCCGCCCCCTCGTCATCGAGGCCGTCCGCGAGCAGGTCGCCGCCCATCCCACGGATCCCCCCGTCTCCGCCGTGGGGCCGCAGAACACCGCCTACGTGCTGTACACCTCCGGCACCACCGGCCGGCCCAAGGGCGTCGTCGTCAGTCACGCGGGCGTAGCCAACCTCAACCGCTGGATGGCCGGCACCCACCAGCTCACGGACACCGACCGCGTCCTGCAGAAGACCACCCTTACCTTCGACGCCTCGTGCTGGGAGCTGTTCGCCCCGCTGATCGCCGGCGGCACCGTCGTCATGGCACCTCACGGAGCCGAGAGCGACCCCGCGGCCCTCGTCCGTGCCGTCGCCGTACACGACATCACCGTCCTGCAGGTCGTGCCCTCCGTCCTCAGGCTCCTGATCGAGGAACCCGCCTGGGCGGACTGCACCGCGCTGCGCATGGTCCTCTCCGGCGGCGAACCCCTGCACGCCGAACTCGTCCAGCGGCTGCTCCAGCGGACCGACGTCGAGGTCTGGAACAGTTACGGCCCCACCGAGTGCACGGTCAACGCCACCGAGCACCGCGTCGACTCCGCCCAGACTGTTGGCTCCGTACCCATCGGCCGCCCCATCCACCACACCCAGGCCCTCGTCCTCGACCTCTACGGCATGCCCGCGCCCATCGGCGTCACCGGTGAACTCCACCTGGGCGGCGCGGGCGTCGCCCGCGGCTACCTCGGCCGCCCCGGGCTGACCGCCGACCGCTTCGTCCCCGACCCCTTCGGCCGCCCCGGCGCCCGCCTGTACCGGACCGGTGACCTCGTCCGTTGGCGCCCAGACGGCACCCTGGAGTACGTCGACCGCGTCGATCACCAGGTCAAGGTCAACGGCGTCCGCATCGAGCCCGCGGAGATCGAGGCCGCCCTCTTCGCCCACCCCGGTGTCCAGGCTTGCGCCGTCACCGCGGTCAAGACCGACGGCACGGCACGCCTCGTCGCCTACGTGCGCCACGACGGCCCTCTCGACCCCACCGGGCTGCGCGCCTTCCTGCGCGGCCGGCTTCCCGAGACCCATCTGCCGTCCCTTTTCATCCAGCTCGATGCCTTCCCCCTCACCGCCAGCGGCAAGATCGACCGCGCCGCGCTGCCCGCCCCCGACCAGGCGCCCGCCACCGGACGACCCACGCGCGTCCCGCCCCGCACCTCCGCCGAGCACACCGTCGCCGCCGCCTGGCGCGACATCCTCGGTACGGACACGGGGCAGGACGATGACGGACTCGGCGTCCTCGACGACTTCTTCCAGCTCGGCGGCTCCTCCCTCCAGCTGACCCGCCTCGCCAACAAGCTGCGCGCCGCCTCGGGCATGACCATCCCGCTGCGGGCTCTGCTCACCGCCACCACCATCGAGGCCCAGGCCCGGCTCATCGCCCCCGAAGGCACGGCCGACCGCTCGGTCCTCCCGGCCCCCCGCGACGGCGCCGCCCTGCCGCTGTCCTTCGGCCAGCGACGCCTGTGGTTCCTCGACCGCATGGCACCCCGCAGCCCCGAATGGGTTACCGGCCTGTGGCTGCGCGTCCCCAGGGGCCTGGATGCCGACGCCGTACGACACTGCCTCGACGTCCTTGTCGCCCGGCACGAAGTGCTGCGCACCACGTACGCCGCCGTCGATGGCGAGCCGGTACAGATCCCGGCCACCGACGGCACCATGCCGATACGCACTGTCGAGACCACCCGGGCGGACCTCACCGCGACGCTGCGCGAAGAACTGAGCCATGGCTTCGACCTGACCATCGGACCCGTGGCCCGGGCCCTGCTGGTCCGGCTGCCGGACGAACAGGACGGCCTGCTCCTCACCCTGCACCACATCGCTTCCGACGGTTGGTCCTCCGGTGTCCTGGAGCGCGAACTGCGCCGCCTTCTCACCGACCGCGCCGCCGACCGCGACAGTGAACTCCCGCCCCTTTCCGTCCAGTACGCCGACTACGCCGTGTGGGAGCGGCAGCGGCTCACCGACGAGGTGGTGGACGCCGAACTCACCCACTGGCGACAGGTCCTCGACGGCATCGAGCCGCTGGCGCTCCCCACCGACCGGCAGCGCCCGCCCGTGCGGGACTCCCTCGGCGACAGCGTCCCCTTCACCGTTCCCGCCACCGTCGCCGAGAACCTCGCGACTCTCGGCCGGCAGCACGGTGCGACGCCGTTCATGACCCTGCTCACCGCCTACGCCACCCTCCTGGCCCGGCACACCGGCCAGTGGGACATTCCGGTGGGCACCCCCACGGCAGGCCGTGACCGGCCCGAGCTGGAGGGCGTGGTCGGCTTCTTCCTCAACAGCCTCGTGCTGCGCTGCCGACTCGACGGCAGCCTGGACTTCGCCGAGGCCGTCCAGCGTGTCCGTGATGTCTGCCGCGATGCCTTCGCCCACGGGACGCTTCCCTTCGAGCGCCTGGTGGAGGCCCTGGAGCCCGAGCGCGACCTGTCTCGCACGCCGCTCTACCAGGCCGCCTTCGACCTGCACGACGAGCTCTTCGGCGGTTCGGCGGAGGCAGCCGGGGCAGTGGAGGCCGCCGAGGACATGAGCGTCGTCCAGAAGGCGCTGAGCGTTGCCAAGACGGACTTGACGCTCTACATGAAGCGGCAGCCCGATGGCTCGTTCGCCGGCAGCTTCGAATACGCCACCTCGCTGTTCGAGCGCGCCACCGTCGAGCGGATCGCCGCCCGCTACGTACGCCTGCTGGAAGCCTTCGCCGCCCGGCCGCACAGCCGCTTGGACGGGTTCGACCTCCTGACGCAGGAAGAGCGCGGCCGGCTTGCCGAGTGGGCTACCGGCCCACGCGCCGAGACTGAGGCCGTCTCTGTACGGGAGTTGGTGGAGCGGCAGGTTGGGGTGTCGCCGGATGCGCCGGCTGTGGTGGGTGTTGATGGGTGTTTGTCGTTCGCGGAGTTGGATGCGCGGGC